>NZ_JBMFNE010000020.1:0-78593 GCF_049970315.1 Chloroflexus sp. | reverse complement strand
ACGGCCGCTGCGTTCGACTTGCATGCATTAGGCACGCCGCCAGCGTTCGTCCTGAGCCAGGATCAAACTCTACATAGCATAGATGGTGTCGAGTTACAGCTTACGCTGTTCCCTTCACCGAATTGACGTGGCATCTATTTCTGGCTTACTCGTCATTCAGTTGTGAAGGTGCGCTGCGGAACGAGGGAGAAAACAAAACCAGGAAAGTTCAGCATTACTGAAGTTTCCTGGCGACGTCTCTGAATTGTCTTCAGCGCGTTTCGCTCGGTTTGCTCTCCACTTGTTTAGTCTGCCTCGCTACTCGCGAGTGAGACCTCGTTCGTTCCAGCTCCGATAGTATATCACTCTGCTTCTAAGTTGTCAAGAGGTTTCTATTTTCTCGATTTTTCGCTTCATAGTGCTCTAAACAACGTTTTTCGATTTCGGTTATCTGTATGGATTCTTGTTCAAACAGGCTCGTGTGGCGGTTGTGTTACGATAACACCATTGGCAGTCGCTCTGGTGAGTGGTGCATACCTATGCTTGACCTTTCACAGACATTGCATGGCATATCGGTGATTGAGATCGCGAACTATATTCCGGGGCCGTTGTGTGGTGCTTTATTGGCCGGATTAGGCGCAAGGGTCGTCAAGATCGAACGGCCCGGTGGCGACCCTATGCGAACGTTGCCTCCAGTTGATCAGACCGGCGAACATCCACTGTTTGCTCTCCTGAATGGAGCCAAGCACTGTCAAACACTCGATTTGCGCCAACCTGATGCACTAGCAGTATTGCACGATCTCGTGCGAGTAGCCGACATCTTGATCGATGGTCTACGTCCGGGAGCACTTGATCGACTTGGGCTGTCAGACGAGGTTTTGTTACAGCTTAACCCAAGCTTGCTGATCGTGTCGATCAGAGGCGCGCCAATTGGTCACACACACCGTGCGGCAGCGTTACACGACTTGAATGCACAAGCATTGAGTGGCATGCTGACAGTAGGCGAACAACCACCACGTGTGCTCGGTGTGCATGCAGCCGATATGGTGAGTGGTCTTATGGCAGCAAGTGCCGTATTGGCAGGTTTATTAGCTCGCCAACACTCAGGACGAGGTGGACGTATCGAGACTTCGATGCTCGCTGCCGCACGTTGGCTTAATACACCGGCGTTGGCGTTGGCATACGCCGGCTTAGCTGCGCTTGATACACTAAACGGTAGTCTCGCGTGCTACCGTTTGTACCAGACTGCCGATGGGCGCTGGCTGGCAGTAGCTGCGCTGGAAACGCATTTCTGGGAGCGGATGTGTGCCGCTATTGATCGGCCCGATCTTATTCCGTTACAGTACAATCGTCCGGCTCAACGCATGCTCATCGAAACCCTTGCAGCTACATTCCGTCAGCGTTCGTTGGCTGCATGGATGGATACGTTTGCCAACCTCGACGCATGCATTTCACCCGTCTTGACACCGGCGGAAGCCGGGCAAGAGGGTGGATTAAGCGTAACCTTGGCTGTTGAGACGTTGCCTAGGGATTGACGGGCTGTCCGGCGGCTAGTTGCGCAATCGCCGGACGCAACTCGTCAAAGGTGATCCCACCTTCGTAACGGGCTTGAATGATACCATTCGCGTCAACTAAGAATGTCCATGGCTCGGTACGTAGATTCCACTCGTGCATAGCATCAACCGTCTTGGCCTGTTGAAATGACTCGCCGAATGGATAGGGGTACACTTCGATATGGATAAAGTTGACGCGATCCCCGAATTCGTTTTTTAGCTGCTTCAACACGGCTATATTCGGTGCGCATACGGCAGTTTGGCAGTAGCCGGGAGTGGCAAAGGAAACGACAAAAGGCTTACCACTCGCTAGCGCCTCTGCAACGGTCAGGCGATAAAAGTCAGGATCGGGACGAGGATCTGAAGTTAAACGATCGAGGGACGGTACATCGGCAGCAGTGAGATTGCGTACCGGAATAGCCTTATCCCCTACCATCGGGGCAAAAGCCCGTTCACTCACGTCAAGTCTGATTCGGCTCCGTTGCGATCCGGTCGCTTGAGGGATGTCGATCTCGGCTTCCCAACCACCTGCTCGATCAAAGGTAGCATAAGCGACGTATAAACCGACCGGTAACCCTTGACCACGGTACACCGCTTGGGCCGTCATCACCGGTTTCGTTCGATCGCCACCGGGACCAACATAGTAGAAGGTAACATTGAGCGAAAGATTTGGATCGTTGAGCGGTACCCCACCCTGTAACAGACCAAACGGTAGTCGGTTGGGACCCACGACCAACTCCGAGGCTGCGATAACCGGGGCTATTGGTGTAGCCGCCGGTGTCGGAGTCGCAGTTTGCGATGCACATCCGGTTATGAAGACGACTATACTCAAGGTGAAGAGCAGGATTAATCGTAATCGTAGCATGATGTTCTCCGTTATTGCAGCACATCGCGGTGGAACGTTGCCCGATAGGTCATTGAATAACGTTCCACCACAACGGTAATTTCCCATAATCCCTCCATAGTATACGCCGTGCGTGCCCAATAGCGACCCGGCCCATCGGGTAGTGCAACCGGCCTGGTGACGCCCATTGGCATCGCCGGCATGTCAAGATCGAGGTATACATTGGCATCATCGACCGGGTTGCCTTGGGCATCGTGGAGCAAGACGATAAAATCGACGGCGGTATTCATCCGTGGTCGGTTTGGTGTATCGAGTGTTATCTCGAGATCATCGACAATCTGTGTTTCACGGAGTGGGACAACACCACTGCTACACGCCACCAATGCGACGACCACTACAATGAGCCAAAAGCACTGTGTCCAAGCTACCATCACCCATCTACCTAATTTCAACTTTCAGGATTTGCCGCTAATGTAACCCGAACACCCTCAACAAGGAAGGGAAAAGCTGTCAATTGCACCAGATGAAACAGACCATTATGGTCAAACGGGAGCTTGCCGATCCTCAATTCTAAGGAACTAGTTTGTATACCGGCGGCGAGCATCGTGATAAGAATACCAATAGTGATGTTTCTGGCACCAGGATACCGGTGGCGATCAAGATCGATGTAGATCACCAATGCAGTGAGCATCACTGTAATTTCGTAAAGAATGAAAGGGAGGAACCCGCGTTGTACACGACGGCTCAGCCACACAAAACCACGGGCCGCAATGACCAACAGCGGCAACACCCATTGACCGGCCCGTTTTCCCCAACGATCACTGATTGCGCCGGTGGCGAACAGAGCAAGCACCAAACCGAGCAACAAATTGAGGGGCTGCCAGAGGCGTTCACGGCTGGCCTCAGATAGACGCAAACCATGAACAATCGTGCCGAGCACGCTACTCCCAACCAGGATCCCAAATGCACTCTGCCAGACTTGCCGACGCCAGCTTGGTTCACCGTGCAGACGCCATATTGCGATATAAGCTCCCACTGCCAACAACAGATCGGTAGCAGCGGTTGTCTGTTCGCGTGGATCATCAATCAGGTTGTCGGTTAGCCACGTCTTCAACTTATTGTCCTGGTCATTTCATTGATTAGAGAACGATCTTACGTTCGGCAATCAGGCGCTGGCGTAAGCGTCGGAAGAGCGTATCATAATCGAGACGCCCGTGGGTAATCTCATACTTGTACGCTTGCAACATCTGATGAACCTCGGCGTTCAAGCGATCTTCAACTTCTAGCTCGTCGATCATAATCTCGCGAATTGCGGCCCGCAATTCGGGATCGCTCGTCTGAAACAGCACGCCATCGGTTTCAGCTAACACATCAACTAGCATTGTTGCCAGTTGATCAACTTTAGCCGGAGAAAGTTTCATCGTTTTCTCCTTTCATCACACACGCCCGGCCAGCCGAAATGCCCGCCGTACTTCGGCCAATTCGGCGAGACGCTCGGGCGGTAAGGGCCGCGCACCACCAAACAGATGGGCCGCTAGCAGGATACGCGCACAGTGTTCAACTTGTTCCATTCGGTGGAAGGCCTGCATCAGCGTTGCACCGTAAGTTAATGCACCGTGATACGCTAATAGGATAACCTCGTGATCGGCGACAAATGGGGCAATTGCCGCTCCCATCTCGGTGGTACCGGTGAGAGCATACGGTGCAGTTGGTATCGGACCGAGGGCGATCTGCGCTTCAGGCAGCAACGGCTCAGCTAAACTAACGCCGGCAAGAGTAGCCCCAACCGCCGTAGGTGGATGAGCATGAACACAAGCCATAATATCGGGCCGATGTTGGTAGACAAAGAGATGCAAATAGCGTTCTGAGGACGGCTGGCGATTGGGTTCTCCCCGAATTAACCGTCCGTCGAGATCGACGACGACCAGATCATCGGCGGTCAGCATCCCTTTGGCCAAACCGGCCGGAGTCATCAAAATCGTACCATCAGGAAGCCGGGCCGAGAGATTACCATCACCGGCTACGATCAACCCCCGCTCATAGAGCAGGCGACCGCACAATACCATTTCGGCGCGTAGCGCCCTTTCAATCTCGGTGAGTGAGGTGGTGGTCATAACGTTTTTGTTGGCGAAGACGGAATAGGAGTATCGCTGCTACAATCCAACCCGACCATGCCAGCAATGGACGGCTAAACCGCATCGCCAGCACAACAATGAAGAGCAAGAGGCGAAGCATCTGCACGATCAGACGCTTCGCAAGTTCTGGACGAGACGGGGAACCCCAATCGATCTGCGCGAGACGCGGCAGTAATCCCCGCTCAACACATCCTTCGAGCGAAAAGAGATAGATGGTATCGGTATATTGAGCGGCGAGCAGTAGATCCCGTTCGAGCGCATCCCATGTCAGTGGCGGTAAATCCTCGGCGCTACTAGAACGTACAGCACTGCCGACGATACAACCGACGGCAACTGCATCAGCCGACGGACCGTAGCTATCGATTAGAGCACCACCAAGGTCGTTGCCCAATTGTTCGAGCGGAATACTGCTGAAGCAGAGCAGAACTTCAACATCGGCAGGCAAGTCAATAATATCGAGTGCGCGCTGGATCGTCGTTGTTGCGGCTCGCCGATCATCAACGATAACCGGTAATTGATAGGTATGCACTTCATAGCCATCGTGATGAATTTCGGCGATTAAATCGAGATAGGCCGCTCGCGCACTCTCGTACAGGACATTTTCGTGAGCAAGCCAAATGCGACGGGCAATATCGCGCATACCACGTCGCCGACTGGCAATGACCTCACCTAAAGGCGGCTCAATATCGATCCCAATAGCTTGAAAATGTAGCGAGTGTGTCGATGCCCACTGACGCACCGCCCGATACCGCTCAATCGCCTGCGGATAGTTCTGGAGATTGAACCAGAAACCTTCTTCAGCAGGCAACAGCAGCCAAGCGATCACCGGAATGTGATGTTGGTTGAGCAATGCAACCGCTTGCGCTGTTTCAAGCGACAGGTTGTGCAGTGCAACAGCAATACCATACTCGCCATTTGCCAGGAACGAGAGCACTCCCGGCTGCGTGAGCAACTCAAGGAGGGGCGGCCCTTCTAGCTCACAGAAGAAGATGATCTGTGGCCGTCCCAACATAGATGGTATTCTAACCGGTGATGATACAGTTTGCACGTATGCATTATAGCACTATCAATTTGATTTCGTTGCGAGGGACGGATGGCGTCGCCAATATTGCGTGGCCTGCTCGTAGGCATAGGCTAGCTGGAGAACGCTCAGATCAGCTCTTGGTCGCCCGATAATTTGGATCCCAACCGGTAGACCATCGCGGGTAAAACCGGCCGGTACCGAGATCGCCGGTACGTTACAGACCGAAATGTAATAGCATGAGCGCATCCACTCAATATAATTCTGCATTGGTACACCATTGATCTCGGTAATGTACGGCTGCTCAACCGGAAATGGGGGCACCTGGCTCACCGGTGCAATGATAAATTCATACGTCTGCATAAACTCGTACAGGCGAGCCAATAGCGCCGCGTGCAATCGCATCGCACGCCCAACTTGTGGGCCACTTAACGCACGCCCAGTTTCAATATTCCATACAACAGTATCTTTGATTCGCGCACGCTCGTGATCGAGCAACTCACCAAGGGTGAGTTCGTAGCGAAAGGCGCGCATGACCTGAAAGATCTCATCGGCATCACGCAAATCGGGGGTGGCTTCTTCAACGATACAGCCAAGTTGCTCGAACACTGCACGCTGACCCATGATTACTTCAGTAACGCGCGGATCGACAGGCAAACCACCTAGATCAGGACTCCATGCAACCCGCACGCCACGCAGGTCACGTTCGAGTGATTGAGCAAAGATACCGGCCGGCTCGCTGATCGAGAGCGGCGCACGCGGATCAGGACCGGCAATTGCCTGTAACACAAGAGCAATATCGGCCACGGTACGTGCCATTGGGCCATCGACTACAAACGGCAAATACGGCGTGGGATCGGGCCAAACCGGCACCCGACCGGGAGAGGGACGAAAACCAACCACATTACAATACCCTGCCGGATTGCGCAGTGATCCGCCAAAATCACTACCATCGGCAATTGGGATGAGGCCACAAGTAAGAGCTACCGCCGCACCACCGCTACTACCTCCACACGTTTTGCTCAGATCGTAGGGGTTACGAGTCGGGCCAAAGATCGGGTTGAACGTCTGCGAACCGGCCCCAAACTCAGGCGTATTCGTCTTCCCAATCGTCACTGCACCGGCAGCTTTTAGACGGGCGACGATCAGTGCATCAAAATCGGGGACAAAATCGGCAAAGATCGGAGAACCATACGTCGTGCGTAGACCTTTAGTTTCGGCCAGATCTTTGTGGGCAACCGGTAAACCGGCTAGTGGTCCGGGGTCTTCGCCACGAGCTAGAGCAGCATCGATGGCGTTGGCCCGCCTCTGGGCACCCTCAACATCAAGCGTTACGATCGCGTTTACGCGAGGATTGATCGCCTCGATCCGTGACAAGTGTGCAGCGAGCACTTCGCTGGCAGAAACGGCGCGTTGGCGGATCAGACGAGCAATAACGGTGGCCGGTTGCAAACAAAGTTCTGTATCCATAGATGGCACTCATTGAAATACATATCGGCACGCGCTGTTATTGTATCAAAACCGTGATGTATCATTGTGAAGATACGAAACGATTCCTCGCTTACGCGAAAGGTGAGTATGAACGATTGGATCATCTACGGTGCGAATGGTTACACCGGAACACTTATCGCTCGTGCTGCGGTGGCTGCCGGACTCCGGCCACGCTTAGCCGGGCGCAACGCAGAGGTGATTGCAGCATTGGCACAAGAACTGAACGTACCGTTTACGATTTGCCGCCTCGATGATCGAGATGGACTGCGCAACACACTACGTGGGGCGCAATTAGTGTTGCACTGCGCCGGACCGTTCCAAGAGACAAGTTCACCGATGATCGATACGTGTCTATCTACCGGTGTGCATTATCTCGATATCACCGGCGAGATTAGTGTCTTTGAGGCAGCAGCGGCCTATGACGGAGTTGCCAAACAGACCGGTATCATGCTGATGCCCGGTGTGGGCTTCGACATCGTACCGTCAGACTGTCTAGCCGCCCATCTCGCCCGTCGCTTGCCGACAGCAACGACATTGATACTGGCGTTTCGTGCGCTCGGCAGCATTTCACGCGGAACTGCGATTACTATGTTAACTATGGCAGCCACTGGCTGTGAACGACGTAACGGCAGATTAATCCGAACACCACCACTATCGGAAGTTCGCACGTTCGATTTTGGACGCGGACCACAACCCTGTGTCAGTATTCCATGGGGTGATGTTGCGACAGCTTACTACACAACCGGTATTCCCAACATTAAAGTGTTTGTTGCAATTCCACGACGAGCACGGTACTGGCTTGGATTAGGACGACGGCTATTACCGATGATAAAGTTACCGGTGATACGTCAGGGATTGCGTTGGTTGCTGGCCCGTACTCTCTACGGTCCTGACCTAACGAGCCGTACCCACGGGCGAAGTACGATTGTTGGTGAAGCCTCCGAGCTTAGTGGACGGCGTGTGATAAGCCGATTAGACGGTCCAGAAGGATACACACTCACGGTACAGACTGCGTTGTTGATTGTACAGAAAGTATTGAATGGGAATGTGACACCAGGATTCCATACTCCCGCCGGTTTGTATGGGTCTAACTTGATCACCGAGATACCAGATGTGGTTATACGTGACATGGGTGATTAAATAAAATTAAACAAAGTAGCAGCGTTGTGACTGACTAGCTCCACCCATTATCGCGCCACAACAAGCGACGACCAGCCCCGTCACAACACACGGCGACGACCAACTCCGTCACGACGCGCGGTGGTCAGCCCCGCCACGACACTCAACGACCAGCCCCGCCGCGACGCCCACGGCAACCTGCCCCACACGCCACCACGACACATTGCCCAGCGACCGGCCCCACACACCACTGAGATACGTTGCCCGGCGACCAGCCCCACATCCAACCGCGAAACATTGCCCGGCAACCTGCCCCGCTACGACGCGCGACGACTAGCCCCTCCATTCACAACACGCGACAACCAGCCCCGCCGCGACGCCCACGACAACCTGCCCCACAACCACTGCGACACGTTGCCCGGCAACCTGCCCCACCGCTACTGTTGCTATGATAATGGCGTACTCGCCATGTCACAGCGAGTACGCCATTCTATCACCCGTGAGAGACTGATGCTCGCTACACGCATTGTTACATCTTCTTGATACTCTTCCGTACCGTTATCCTTCAACAGTTGTCACCTCATTCTTCGCGGTACAGACTTCATACGCTGCAAAAACGAGACGTTGCAATCTACGCCATAGTTAAGCCACTCGTGACCAACTCGCATTGCTCGATAGCTAACCGACAGCAGTCACCATTGGTGTACGATGACTAGACTAAACGTGTATGGCTAACTCATCCACAACATTCCTAACGAACAGACATCTGGCGCAAAATGTTCTGCCGCTCTTCCGCCGTTACCAGCCCAAAACCATCACCGCGATTGAGATAGACAATCTCCTCGTTCTTGATCCCTACAACGAGATCGGGTAGCGCATCGTTGTTCAAATCGGCTAACCGCATCGTGATCGGGGTCAAGTCCTCGTTGGCGCCAACAAGGTACGGTCCGATAATGGTGCGGGTTTTGGAAACATCACCGCCGGGAATTTCCAAAATGAGCACCTGCCGATCGAGATTCATGGCGATCAAGCGTGTCGGCCCCATCGTCTCCTCTGCGCGACCAACGTCGGCAGTGAGATGAAAGGTACGCGGTCGCCCATACCTCCAGTCATCAACGACAACCTGCCCCCAACCGATCAGGCCGCTGACAAGGACGTAGAGCGCTAAAATGGCCAGTAAACCGGTCACGATGTACGCGGTATTGCCGAATGAAGAGACCGGTACAGGAACTGATGGCATCCGGCGTGTCGAGCGGATTTCACGACTTGTTACTGCCATGGCAGTCCTCCTCCGCTAGTAATTAGAACAAAAGTTCTTAGCTCACTTGTTCGGGATTATACCAGAGCACAGATTGACTGTCAAGAACCTTTGTGCTATGTTTGCGTATAGACCGACAGCCAAATAATGGCAAACCGGTTATGGTACAATGCTCGCAGGATGATACCGCTGACACTGCTGAGACATTCGTGGCACCTGCGATATGTTGATCGAGTTGCAGATTCAGGATTTCGCTATTATTGATCGTCTGCATCTGCGCTTTGAGCAGGGCTTTACTGTGCTTACCGGTGAAACTGGTGCCGGTAAGTCGATTATTATTGACGCTCTCAGTACCTTGCGCGGTGAGCGAGTTGATCCTACCTTTGTCCGCGCCGGATGTCCACGAGCAAGGGTTGAAGGTGTCTTCAGCCTTGATGATTGTCCGCATATACTCCCGCTACTGACCGAACTCGGTTTACTGACCGAAGACGACGATCAAGTCATTCTGGTTCGTGAGATCTCTGCCGAGTCGGGGCGTAGCATCGCTCGGATCAATGGGCGTGCAGTCAATAGCGCCACTTTACGCGAGATTGGGAGCCGGCTGATCGATATTCATGGTCAGCACGAAGGTCAGTCACTGTTTAACCCCCGTACCCATCTTGAACTGCTCGACCGGTTTGGTGATTTGTTACCGATACGGCAGCGGGTTGCTGATCAGTTGACGGCATTGCGAACGGTACAAGCCCAATTAGCCGAACTCCGCACCGGAGAAGCTCATCGACAAGAGCGGATCGAAGAGCTGGAGATGCTGCGTGACGATGTCATGGCAGCGAAGCTTAAACCCGGCGAAGAGGAAGCATTGTTACGGGAACGGACTATTGCTCAGAATGCAGCTCGGATTGCCAGCTTAACCGATGATGCGTACCGTGTACTGTATGCCGGTAGTGAGGGACGAAGTGGACGATCAGCGATTGACGCTATGGCTCTTGCGGTTGACGCCTTGAACGAATTATCCCGCTTTGATCCGCGCGCAATTCCGTTGGCGCAGCAAGCTACCGATATCCATTATCAACTGGAAGACTTGGTAGCGGCATTGCGCAGCTATCGTGCTGATCTCGATATCGATCCGCGTCGCCTCGACATGATCGAAGAGCGGCTAACAGTACTGCGGGATTTACAGCGCAAGTATGGGGTTGATTTGGCTACGCTCATCGAGCGGGCTACGCAAGCTGAAGCAGAGCTTGAGAATCTGCGTAATCGCACGAGCCATATTGCCGATCTTGAGAAGCAAGAGCAGGCTTTACAGGCTGAATTGGCCCGTCTTGCCATTGAATTATCGCAGCGCCGGCGTCAAGTTGGTGATGAATTGAGTCACCAGATTATCCAGGCAATGCAAGATTTGGCGATGCCTAACGTCCATTTCGCCGTTCAGATAACATACGACGATGATCCACAGGGGCTACCGGTAAACGGACGCCGGGTTGCTTGCGATCGGACCGGCATCGATCGGGTGGAGTTTTTGATCGCCCCTAACCCCGGTGAGCCACTGAAACCGCTGGCCCGTATCGCCTCAGGTGGCGAGAGTGCTCGTTTGCTACTGGCTCTGAAGTCGATTCTTTCACGGGTAGATGAGGTGCCAACCCTGATCTTCGACGAGATCGATACCGGTGTCGGTGGCCGAGCAGGTCACGTGGTTGGACAGAAGCTTTGGGCGATTAGTCAACGTCATCAGGTACTGTGTATTACCCACTTGCCGCAAGTGGCAGCGTTCGCTAACGCGCATTACCATATCCGTAAAGAGGTTCATGCCGGGCGCACACGCACCAGCGTTGAGGTGTTGTCCGCCGAACAACGGATCGATGAGCTTGCGGCAATGCTCGATGGTGTTCCCAACGACCATAGTCGGGCTAATGCTCGTCAGATTCTCGAACGAGCACAGACTTGGAAATCGCACCGCCAAGCCGAACTGATGACAAAATCCTAGTATCAAGACATGCAGAGAGGCTTCGAATTCATCATGTCCTCGCAGAGTACGATTGGTCGCTGGAGTGTACGGGTGATTGAGGCTAGCTGGTTATTGGCCCTGACACTCGTGCCAATTTATTTTAACCTCTATTCGGCCCGCCATTTTGAACCTGACAAGGCGGCTGTGTTGCGTTCGCTCGCGTTGATCGGTCTCACCGCCGGGTTGGCTTGGTTGCTTGATTGGCTCAGTCAGCGTCCTTCCGATACCCAACCGACGTCATGGTGGCAAACCGTGCGTGCCTCGCCGCTCCTCTGGTCAATCGTGGCCTATACAGCGGTATTTGCTTTGACAGCCATAACGTCCATCACGCCCACAGCTAGCCTATGGGGGTCATACCAACGCATGCAGGGGTTGTACACCTACCTTTCCTACGTGATGTTAGGTGTGTTAGTCGCCGTCGCCTTACGTACACCAGCCCAACGAGAGCGCTTTGTCACACTAAGTCTGTCTGCCGCCACTGTCGTATCGATGTACGGAATCATGCAGCATTATCAGCTTGATCCGTTGCCGTGGCGCGGTGATGTGATTGCCCGCGTCGCCTCAACGCTGGGGAATTCGATTTTCGTGGCAGCCTACTTAATTATGATCGTACCGCTAGCGTTCTACCGACTGGGTGCGACTCTTGCCGCTGCACGAGTCGCCCCAACAAGCGATAGACCGGCCGCCGAATGGCGCTGGGCGCTGTCACGTGTCTCACTCTGGTTGAGTGGCACCCTCCTGATTATCGCTATCTTGAAGTTTAGTGTAGCAATTCAGACAATTGACTTTCGTTATTGGTGGCTCTTCCCAGGAGCAATCATCTGTGCGACTGCACTCTGGTGGCTACTAACAGTTCATCGTAACCAAGCACTCCCACGCTGGCCACTGATACTTACCCTCCTGTATCTGCTAGGCTTTGCATTAGCGTTCGTTATGAACGCATCTGCCGGCGTACAGCAATTTGCATCACCCGACATCGCAGCAAATGCGCTTGATTGGGGCGTATGGCTCGGATTAGCGATAGCTGTCTTAGTTATCGGCTATGGCCTCACCCTTGTCGGTAATCCACCGCCCGAACCGTCACGTTTGACGTGGCAGCTTAGTGTTATCGCCCACGCGGTTGTATTGATCCTTGTCTTGTTAACCATCTTTTTCAGCCAGAGTCGCGGTCCATGGATCGGACTCGGAGCTGGACTATTCGTATTCATCTCGTTGATGCTGTGGTACGGGCGACAACGGTTACGGGCAAATGGCAATCTTAGCGGTAGTCGCTTGCTGACGCAGGCATTGGCTGGCTGGATAGCGTTGACCGTCTCGGTCAGTGGGTTTCTGATCGTGTTTAATCTATCTGATGCTCCCATCTTTACCCAAATGCGCGAAATTCCGTACCTTGGTCGTATGGGGCGACTGCTGGAAGTGGATAGCGGTACCGGTTTAGTACGGCGGTTGATTTGGGTGGGAGATGAGCACGGGAGCGGAACTATCGGTCTGATCACGAGTGATCCACTGCGCCTCCTCATCGGGTGGGGGCCGGAGAGTATGTTCGTCGCTTTCAATCGTTTCTATCCACCGTCGCTGGCAAATGTTGAAGCGCGTGGCGCTTCCCCCGATCGTTCACATCAGGCATTGCTCGATGAGCTTGTGACAAAAGGCTTGTTTGGCTTAGGAACCTATCTCTGGTTGATCGGTAGCCTGGTCTGGTTTTGCTTTCGTCAATTGCGTCGACCGACGAGTTGGCAGTATCAACTGTTCATCATCGGTATTTTGAGCGCAATCACTGCCCATGTGGTCGAAGGACTAACCGGTATCCCCATTGTGGCAACCCTGATGATGTTTTGGTTGTTGATAGGGTTGGCTATCGCAGCAGAGCGCATCGAGCACGGGCATGCCCAACGACCAACCACAACCCCTGAACCGGTCGTGGCGCAGCGGGCCGAACGCCAATCTACGCGCCGAAACCAACCGCGCCCGCCGGTACGCCGTCCGTCCGCTCGCCGTCCGATTGCCGGTACGATAGGCACCGTCGCTCTGATAGGTCTGATTACTGCCGGCCTGATCTGGTGGTTGAACATACAGCCCATTTACGCCGACATGCGCTTTCAGCAAGGTCAAAGCTATAGCGACCAGGGTCAAGTTTCGATCCGCACCCAGCTCGCTACCCTCAATGAATATATCGCCACCATCCGGGCTAATCCGGGTGAGGACTTTTACTACTTGCACCTTGCCCGTAGCTTAATGTCACTTGCCGAAACACTCCGTCTCCAAGGTGTCAATCTTGGTGAGGCCGGTCAACCTCGTCTTGACGCACTGTTACGTCTCGACGGGATAGAGGCGGTGACCGGATTCGTCCAGCGTTCTTCGCCGTTAAGTTTACTTGCCCACGCAGAGGCGGCATTATTGCATGCCCATCAACTTAGCCCACTCAACAAAGACCATTACGCAAATCTCGGCAGAATCAATCTATTTTGGTATAGTTGGACGAACGATGTGCAACGGTTGTATACGGCGCTCAAGTGGTATGAGCGCGTCGCCGAGATTGCCCCTCAAGATGTTGCACTGATGAACGAGCGGGCCGGTGTCCTGATACAACTGGCCGAATATGCCACTGTTAGCGGTGATGCTGCACAAGCCGGCACATTCTTCCAACAGGCCGATGAGTTGTTGCACACTTCGGCTCGACTCGATCCGAACTTCGGTGACACGTCTCTCCGACGCGGTGAGCTGATCCGTATTCGCAGCGGTGATCTCGATACAGCCACGATATACTACCTCCGCGCCATCGAGCAAGCACCTCAGCAGATGGTTGAGAACCTTGATCGGATTGCTCCCGCATTGAACAGTCGCCCCGATCTGCTTAACCAACTGCGTGACGCTTTCGCCGTACAGGCGGCGCGCGCAGAGCGGGTGTTAGCCGAAACGCGGGAAAAACCGGAACGGGCGTTCGAACTACCCACCCTTGAAGCACAAGCTGCAAACCTGTATGCAGCCGTCGCCCGCCTCGTGGTGCAGACAAACGATTTTGCCGGCGCCGTTGAGCCATATGCACGTGCAGTGTCGATCCAACCGACAAATACTGCGTTGAGCGAGCAGTATACGTTGGTATTGAGTGAGACACTTCAATATGATGCAGCATTGACCGAGGCACGCCGTATGTTGGCGGTTTTGCAGCGTAGCGGTCGTACCGGTGAGTTATCCCGAGTTGAGCAACTGATTAAGCAGATTGAGCAACTGCGGTAACGCAAAGATCGCGAAGAACGCAAAGATCGCGAAGTAATTGTGAGTTGGGCACTGACGAGCAAAAGAGAGAGAGCTGAAATTAAGTGCTAACAACAGCCGCTACCGCGCCGCATCCAAGGTAATTGGCATGCGGAGCGCTAAGTAGCTTACACTCGCGGCTTTGCGTTAGGGTATTAGTATGGTTAATATTGCACTCATCTTCATCACCGCACTAACCTTTTCAATCGTCGCTACACCTATCGCACGGCGAGCCGCCTTGCGGAGTGGTGTGATCGCCGTCCCCCGTACCCGCGACATCCACACGACACCGATTCCACTGTTAGGAGGAGCCGCGATCTACACGGCCTTTGTCGTAGCACTATTATTGTTCGGTAATCTGAACTACATCCGAGAATTAATCGGAATCCTTCTCGGGGCTACGATCATCTCACTGTTTGGGTTGGCCGACGACCGCTGGGGTATGTCGGCAGTTCTCAAATTGGCCGGGCAAATACTAGCCGCGACGGTCCTTCTCCTCGGCGGGACACAGGTGCAGCTCTTCCCTTGGCCGGTGATCAACTGGATCATCACTCTGGGTTGGGTTGTAGTCATTACCAACGCGATCAACTTTCTCGACAACATGGATGGATTATCGGGTGGCATAGCGACAATTGCTGCCGCCTTTTTTCTCCTGCTGGCCGCAATGAACGAACCGCGCCAAGTGCTAGTTGGAGCAATGGCCGCTGCACTGATCGGGGCGTGTCTCGGCTTTCTCCGCTACAATTTCAATCCGGCCAGCATTTTCATGGGTGATACAGGCAGTCTCTTCATCGGCTTTGTTCTCGCTGCGTTAGCGATCAAGTTACGTTTTCTTGCCAACACACCATTGGTAACGTGGCTCGTGCCGGTCTGCGTACTCGGTTTGCCGCTCTTTGATCTCGCGTTAGTGTTCGTCTCGCGAGTACGTCGGCGGGTGAATCCATTTACCACCGCCGGCAAAGATCACCTTTCGCACCGGCTCCATGCACTTGGCCTAACCAAGCGCGAAGCAGTGCTCACCTGCTACTTACTGGCCGGTGCAAGTGGGCTAACTGGAATCTACGTAACCCAAGCGCGCCCCTCCGAAGCATACGTCGTCTTCGCCGGTTTACTTACCATCGCTGTGAGTGGAATTATCTGGCTAGAACGCATTTGTCCGGCAGGACAGCCACGGCGAACGTAACTGCAACCAGCGCAAATGGTGAGAGGGGCGGCTACTTGATCCGCCCCTCTCGCCTGACAACAAGTTTGGTAAGCGTACCGTACCTATTCACGATCGGCTGCCGTCCATGCCTCGTACAGCTCGTCTTTCGTCTTAATCCCAAGCCGTGGCAAGGCATGGTTGACCACGTAGGTAGCCGCGGTATGGCGGTTTTCCCACATCGCCTGATGAGCTTCCGGCAACTGATCCCACGGTACCACTGCCGGTTCGGTGATCGTAATCAGACCGGCGCTAATCTCCTCATTCATCCGCACAATCTCATAAGCGTTCGAGAGGTGCGTACCGAAAATCTGGGCAGTCGGCATGTAGATACGGCGTTGACGTACCCAAATCTGAGGCGCGAAGAAAGAGTAGCGACGACCACCGATATCCTCGAAGTAGACGATCCGACCCGTGAACGGCTTGATCAGCATAGCGCTCACCGCCAGCGCGTCGTGCCCGGCACGTTCGATGATCAAATCGGGATACCCGCGCGGGTTATCGGGTGTGCGCAAGAAACCGCCGACAGCGCTACCGATCGGCTTGAACGTGAGATCGTTAAAGCGCCGCACCGCTTCTTTCAAGCCCTGCGGGTCCTTCCGTGAGTCGGGCAAGGGTGGCATCGTCTTTGGCCAATCGAACTCATCACCGAAGCGTCGCTTTAGCTCGGTAATGCTGATCACACCGCGCAAGGCAGCACCAAAGCCCAGTGAAAGAAGGAACTCGCGCTGTGCGTCACTGACCGTCACCACCACAATCCGAGCGCCCATGAGACGGGCAGCCTCGATTGCCTCAAGACCGGCGCCGTCGATCAATTCGGTGCTTCCGACACCG
This sequence comes from Chloroflexus sp., assembly GCF_049970315.1. Classification (GTDB taxonomy): domain Bacteria; phylum Chloroflexota; class Chloroflexia; order Chloroflexales; family Chloroflexaceae; genus Chloroflexus. The sequence continues at coordinate 61,898 of NZ_JBMFNE010000020.1, read as the reverse complement.
TAGTAGATCAACACACCTTCACCGGCCCGCAACCCGGCCCGCCGCAGCATTTCGGTCGGCGAAGCAGCACCGGGCTTGCCGATAAAGGTAAAGTGATACCCACTACTCGCACCGTAGAAGGTCAGCGTCGGGATATGACCGTCGTGTGGCTCGCCGAGCAACTGGAAGCTGCGCGGGAACGCCGTCTCGCCGGCGTGCGAGACCACATAATCGGCCAGGCGACCACCATTCTGGGCACGGAACATCTCAAGGAGCGGATGACCGGCGGCTTCCCATGCAGCCCATTCCGACGGGTCTTCGGGGACACGGGTAAAGCAGTTGGCGATTGCCGGATCCTTTCGGTTAATAGCCCCTTTACCACCGGCTGACAATACCGTCGCCGCACGACTCGGCGAACTGACCATACCGATCACGTTCAAGCCATTGCGGGCTGCGGTCCGCACCGCATCGAGACCGGTACCAGTTGCGGCACCCTCGATAAAGATCGTGCGACCGGGTTGTACTCGCAGTGTGGTAAAGAGCGCACGATAGATGGTACCGAGGTTCAGGATGTAGCTACCGGCAGCCTCCAGCGTCATGTCCGGCAGCACCGGCATACATTGCGGCGCTTGGGCAATCATAAACTGCTGGTGCGAACCGTCGGGTGTATCGTTCCCTTGAATGACGAAATCGGCCGCCATTGGATCGAGACCCACGAGCGGTGAGAGCAAATCAGTCTGGCCCGAATAAATTGCCACCAGATCACCGATCTTCAAACGGCCTTGACGACGTGCCTCTTCGCCAAGAGCCACCACCAAACCAATTCCACCCGACCCAGTCACGTGCCAATCGCGGTCGTGCTCATCGAAGCGCGAAACCGGAATACCGGTAATCGCCCAGATATCGTTGAAGTTGACCTCAGAGGCCAGCACATAGATCAGGGCCTGATTTGCACGTGGTCGCTCGACTGGAATGATAATCTGCTTCTCGGCGACAATCGGATCGCCGTGCATCGCAGCACCGGTCTCCGGATCGCGGATAAAGGCCTGCGCGTACTGCCACTTCGGAATCCGGTCCACACCGGGGAAGAAGGGCGATCCAATCGGCAACAGCTCTTTCTGCTCCAGCAACAGTTGCTCCTGTTCACGGCTAATCAATGGCCGGCGCGTCGGCAATGGCGCGCTATGGCGATCGAGGAACTCGCGGATACCACGCTTACCGCCATTCGGATCGACCACTGCTTCGGCAAACAACTTTGCTTCGTGCTCAAGGCCAGCCTCAAAGCCGTGAATGAAACCGTAGCGGATCGCATCAAGCGCACGATGCACCGCCACATCACGCCCAACCGTATGAGCCTGCTTAATAATCCGCTCGATACGCGGATGGGCAATGATCGAGCGCAATTGGTCATCGGCAAAATGCGGATCGGGCTTGCGCCACTCTTCGAGTTGCGCGTGGCGCTGTCGGAAAGCCTTGGTCACAGCGGCATCTTCACGTAACGTACCATCAGAAGCAATTGCCTCGCGGGCCAACGAGCAGGCCAGCGTCAATGCATCGGCATCACCGGTGGCGATAGAGTCGATCAAGCCCAGCTCAAGCGCCTCATCCGCCGGAACACTGCGGCCGCCCAGAATCATCTCAAGCGCGCGGAGCAAACCGGTACCGTTGCTCCGCCGGTGGAGCAAGCGTGGCAAGCGTTGGGTACCGCCGTAACCGGGTAGCAAGCGCAGATTGATTTCAGGCTGACCGAATTCGGCGTACACATCGGCCACACGGTAGTGACAAGCCATTGCAAACTCCAGACCACCACCGAGCGCTACACCGTTAATCGCGGCAATGCAAGGCTTGTTCATACGCTCGATCTTGCGGAAGGCGAGGTGCGCATTATTGGGGAGCGCCATTGCCTCTTCGACCGTGTGGATCTCTTCGAGCAACTGGCGAATATCAGCGCCGGCCACGAAGCTCTTGGCACCTTGGCCGGTAAACACAATCGCCGCAACATCATTCCGCCGGCTCAGGTGATCAACAATCGTATTCAATTCATCGAGTGCGCGCTCATTCAATGCATTAACCGGCGGATTTGTCACCGTCACCACCGCCAGTTTGCCGGCACTTACGGTAGGTGGATGGTACTCAATGCGGAAGTAGCGGTAGCGCTCGATAATCTGCTGTTCTTCGGCCAGACGCTGCTTGCGCTTCCACTCAGCGATCTTAGCTGCAATCTCTTCAAGCACCTCAGGGTTACGCAGCGTCGTCGTATCACCGAGTGGCTCATCGAGCATCATATTGCGCAAGAAGCGGCGCATATACTTACCGCTGCGCGTCTCGGGAAACGCACTGACCTCGATATAATCTTCGGGCACACTCACCGCACCCTTCTCGGTGCGCACCAACTCATCGAGTCGTCGGCGATCAGCAGCCGTCAACCGTCGCCCCGGTGCGGGCTGGATGAAAGCAACCGGCGTCAGACCCTTTTCACGATGGGGAGCACCGACAACGATACAATTCCCAACCGGCGAATCGGGCGTAATCTGGCGATCACGTAAGATCGCGCCCTCGATCTCTTCGGTACCCATTCGGTGGCCCGACACATTGATCACATCGTCTGAGCGGCCATGCAGGGTGAAGCTGCCATCCGGGTACTTCATGGCAAAATCGCCCTGAATGTAGCCCCACTCACCGTGCGGCCCACGCCGCCAGTACGTCTTGATAAACCGCTCAGCATCACCTTTCCACGCCTTCAGCGGAATTTCACCGCGCAAATACGCCTCAAAGCCGGGGACATCGCCCCAAATTGTGCGCGTGAGGTAGGGATACGGTGCAGTGATGACAATTTCACCCTTCTCCTCATAATCGGCCACCCGATACCGCACATTCCCGCTCTCGTCGGTCTCGGCTACCCATACATCACCGGCCACCCACGGCAGCGGGTACGTATGTGCATCGGGGCGGAGCGGGAAGTCGTTATTCCCATAGAAGTGGGTCCACACAATCCCACCATGCTCGGTCGCCCAGTATGAATTGATATACTGAGGGGTCATAATCTGCATACCAAACTGCTGCACAGCCGGACTCACCGGCTCAGCACAGAAGGTAGCAACCCGCAGCGACGACATATCGTAGAGGCGAACGTCCTCGGTATTTTGGGGGTTCGACATCACCGTCTTGAGGAAAGTGACGCCGGCTTTGAAGATCTGCACCCCGTACCGTTCAATAATGCTGGCATACCGCCCTGACGATGGGAAGAGCGGCGAACCTTCAGCGATGATCCCGGTCAAACGACCGGCCATCGTCGCCGTAAGCATATAACTCTGACCGGTGATCCAGCCCGGATCGGCGATGACGTAGATCGTGTCACCCGGCTCAGCGTCAAAGCTTATCCGCAACGTATGCACCACACCGGCCACATACCCGCCGTGAACGTGGATGACTCCCTTGGGTTTACCGGTACTCCCCGAGGTATAGATGATAAACATCGGGTACTCGGCATCAACCGGCTCACAGGGCACACTCGCATACAGCGCACGGATGAGCTGATCGTCCGGCAACTTCAGTAGATCGGCTTCGCTATGCACATCGATCCCGATAGCACGTGCGTTTGCCAAGATTTTCGCAAGTGCCGCTTCTAACAGCTCGTGGCTCCAGCGATCACGATTGGCATTCCACAGAATATCTTGGCCGGTATGACGTGCCACAACTACCGTTTCGACGCGGGGTGGCGAAGCGACCAACGCCTGCGCCAACACAGTACGCACATTGGCCTGTGTTGCCGCATCAAGATCACGGATCTGGGCCAGTGCCGCACCAACGCCACGCATCACATCGGAACGCTCGATGGTAATTTCACCGGAAAGAACCGACTCAACTTCATCAATAATCTTCTGGCGTTGGTCAGCACTCAACGGTAGGGTCGTCAGTGTTTCGGTAACAATGCGGCGAACTGTCTCAACCGGCACATATTTATCAAGAGCCTGATCGGTATACGCCTCTTTATACGGAACAACTTGTGCATTGCGGTACGCACCGTCAGAGGTAATCACCACCCGCGCACCGGCATTGTGGATACGATCTGAGAGGGTTTTATCGGAGAATCCACCAAAGACCGGTGTGTAAATAATGCCCAAACGCTTCGCCGCTTCGGTATAGTAAATTTGCGGCATAATATTGGGCATATTCAGCGCAATCCGGTCGCCCTTTTTGAGACCAAGATCGCGCAACACCTGCGCAGCCTTCACCACCTCAACTAGCAAGCGTCGCCGGGTAATCGTCTCTTGTACAACCGGCCCACCACGCCCGTTGTTGAGCGAGTTATCCCAACGGTCGCCTTCAAAATAGTAAGCGACCTCATCGCCGTAACCCATCATAACGTGCCGATCAACCTCGTTGAAGCAGGCGTTCGTCAGACCACCATAAAACCAGCGGTAGAACGGTGCTTCACTATCGTCAAAAGCCTGCTGCCACGGCTGATAGTCGGCGGGATAATCGACCGTGACCGGTGTACCGGTAGCAGCATCGAGACCTTCCCAACGCTGGCTACTCTCATCGAAGCGAATCCAGCAATTGTGCTTCGGATCGTACCAATGGATTACCGTGCGGGCAATGGCACCGTGAAACGCGCCGGGATTAGCAAGCGCTACTGCGCGCTGGGTTTCCCAATCAACACGATCCCGTATTGGGTTGGAACGGGGCGCCCGTGAGGGGGCAGGGGGCGCAGTGTCGATCATCGACAGTCCTCCTCCATGCAAGTCATGATCTGTACCGGTTGTGATAGATATAACAAGGGGTGCATACTATAGACTACTCTCGATAACGCACTTCGTCAAGCCCTCAATAATTGAGAATTGTTCACTATTTGCCCAGAATGAGCGAACAAAACCGTGATCTAGGCTCAATCACGGTAGATCAAATCGAGAATAGCGGTATGCACGTCATGCATTGCTCTTTCAAAACGCTTATTCGCATCATGAAAACAACCTAGGAAGTTCCCGTTACGGTACTCCGTCACAAGTTCAGACTTACCGGCTTAGGTGGTATACTCTATAATATACAGTGCAGTTACAAACAATCATACTCCATCTCACCCTTCAACTCGGCACTGTACACCGTACACATGGGCAACGATGCTCTACCAACCGGCCACACACCCAGGCTAACGTAGCGCTGAGTTTATACATCTTTACAATCCATGTTCTTTCAACCAGTGATCGACGACCAATTAATCATCGATGGGATTACCTATCAGGTTTGCGCCCACCCGGCCATTCCCGGTCGACCGTTCGTCCAAGCAGGCTCCCATAGTCATGTTGTTCAATTGCGAACCGCAGGTGGGTTTGTCGCGCTCAAGGTGCAATCGCAATTGCGCGATCCGGCTCTTGTAAACCACGCGCAACAATTGCAAAGTCTGAGCACCATTCCCGGTCTCCAGGCAGCACGCCGCCTGGTCATTACCGCAGCGAATCAACCGTCACTGGTAGCAGCATGGCCTGAACTCGACTATGCCATTCTGATGCCCTGGTTACACGGACCAACCTGGCAAGAGTTGATCCGGCACCGTCGTCCGCTCAGCCCTACCCAAAGTTTGAGCCTTGCCCGCGCTCTTGCCAATCTGCTCACCGAGATTGAGCAGCGTGGTCTCGCCCACGGTGATTTGCAACCGGCGAACATAATGCTCCCCGGCCTGATCGATCCGGCGGCCACTGCTCCCATCGCCCTCGTCGACCTTGAAACTATGCACGGCGTTGGGATCCGACATTTACCGTTATCAACACCAGAGGGGCCATACCAACACCCAGTTGCCACAACGGGTTTGGCCGTGGATCGCTTCGGCGGTGCATTACTTATACTTGAACTACTCGGTTGGTGTGATGAACAGGTACGTGCGGCATCGGCTGATGAAAGCTTCTTTGCGCCAGAAGATTTGCTGCGGCCTACCGAACGCTTCCACATTCTGCGCGATGCGCTGGCGCAACGCTGGGGACTCGGTCCGGCTCAAATGCTTGAACGTCTCTGGCAATGCCAAACCCCAATGGCCTGCCCGCTGCTCAAAGAGTGGCAAGCTATCTTGCCATCATCGTCGCTGGCAATAGATGAACCGCTGAGTCCTGAGTCCACAATGCCGTCCTTTCCCGATCCGGTGATTGCGTTGATCGACAACGCCGATACGTTGCGCTCTCAAGGGCAACCTGCCCAAGCCCTCAGTATCTACCGCGACGCACTTGATCGACTGCCCACCGGCGATCCGCGCACGAGTGAGGTGATGCGCACCATCGACTCGCTCGAACGCGAAATCGCCCAAACGAGCGCATTGCCTGAGCAACAAGCCACATTGAGCTGGTCGCTCCCCCTGGCAATTGGCATCATGACGATTGTGATATTGATGATCCTTGCGGCAATTGGCCTGAATCGCACGACGCTTTCGACGATAACAAACCTACCAACCGCTGAACCAACTGCCAACTCGTTACCGACACCGGAGCCATCGCTAACATCGGTTTTACCATCTCCCACCAGCCCGCGTCTGTCGCTCACGGTCGATAGGATCACTCCGGCTGAACTTTATATCGGGACGAGTCCGCTTGAACTTACCGTACAGGGAGACGGTTTAAGCACGGTGAAGACCGCTATCTTGCGTGCCGCCGGCTATGAGCCGATCGCTCTCACCATTGTGGCCGGCAGCAGCAACCGAGAATTGCGCTTGCAGATCAACAATCTGAATATTGATATCGTCGGTGCGATTCCATTTACCCTCGAACTGAATGGTACACCGGTACCCGGCGCTGCCATTACGTTACGCGACTACAGCAGTGTGCGGGTAATCGCCGGTGTCCGACCTGAATACGTCTACACAGAGCGGATTACCGTGGATGCAAACGGGGCATTTACCCTCATGCACGAAGAACCATCACCGGAAAGCGCATTAACCTATCCGGTGCGTAATGGTGATGAGGTTGAAGTCTTGAGTACCCAACCTGAAGGCTGGTATCAGTTACGCATCCGCACCAGCGGCGATCAGAACTTGATCGGGCAGATCGGTTACCTTGAACGCTGGCTGGTCGACAATACTGATGTACCGACGCCACCAACCCCAACGCCGACCGTGCCATCTGAGCTGCCTCGTCTGCGCTTCGTCAAATTGAGCGAAAATGAAGATACGCGCTGCATTTTAGTTCAAATTACCGGTATCAGTACGTTCGGATGGGGCATAAGTATTGATGGATTACAGTTACGCAGCGCTTTCGATAGCAATGGCAACGCGCGCGTCTGTGGCCTGCGTGTCCGCCAAGAAGTAACGTTTACCGTCCGTGATGAACAGGGTGTGGCTGTACGTGGTGGGGTTGGGGTACCGACCCGCGGTGGCGATGTGATGTTCGCCGAGTGGCGATGAAGATGTCGATAGAGGCGGATAGGTTCCGCCTCCGCCTCACAGGTGTCGCCGTTCTACACCAAATGACTGTAATCAGCGTGTGGTTCAGGCGTCGAGGGGTTGAGTTTGTCAACCAGTACCTCTTCCAGAACTACAGCAACAATGGGCAAGATTGGCACCAGACTCAGATTATACCGTTCACCGGTTTCACCCTGAAGCCGCAATACCCGCTGACCGAAAAAGATCAGTGCCGGAAGTAAGCCTGGTAATACAGCCATGACGATCCCGCGCGGCAACCAACGCTCTCGTGGCAACTTACCGATAAGGGCTTGTCCAGCCGTAACCACCAGCAGAGTGTTGAACAGCAGGCGCGAGTGCTCCAATGTACTTTCGTTACGTAAACTCAGATAGGGAATCTTCGGCCAAAATTGGCGTGAGTTGCCATGCAAGATGATCATGACGATCACATTGGCGACGACGAAGGCCAGCCCACGGAGAATTCGCTTACCCATAATCACTACTCCTTACCCATGCTGCATTGTGTTATGCTTTATCATAGCATCTCTTTTCTCATAAGAGAATACCCGTCATGACAGAGTAGTAGCAAGTTTTCATGCTAACGTACACTCCTTTGTTTGACGAGGCGGCGCGGTCGGAGTATAGTTAAGATCAATCGGCACGTATCTATACGGTGCCGTTCTGTGTCAGCAGTCGTTCATTCCCCTGCGCTGGCCGCGGGGGTTTTTTGTACATCTTCGTTCTACGGAGGCAATCATGGGTATCGCATGGGAAGAAAAGTTCGCCCGCGAAGGACTCACGTTTGATGATGTGCTCCTCATCCCGGCCGAATCGAACGTCTTACCCTCTACTGTTGACGTTTCAACTTGGCTCACCCGCACTATCCGTCTGAACATTCCCATCGTTAGCGCCGCGATGGATACTGTGACCGAACATCGCTTGGCAATCGCACTGGCCCGTGAAGGTGGGATTGGCATCATTCATAAAAACATGCCGATTGCACAGCAGGCCGAGATGGTGCGTAAAGTCAAACGTTCGGAAAGTGGGATGATCACCGATCCCATCACGTTACCACCCGACCGTACCGTCGGCGATGCACTCGACTTGATGGCCGAATACAAAATCTCCGGTGTACCCGTCACCACTGCCGATGGTGATCTGATCGGTATCATCACTAACCGCGATCTCCGCTTCGAGACCGACCGCACTCGCCCCATCCGCGAACTGATGACATCGCGCAATTTGGTCACAGTACCGGAAGGAACAACTCTCGAAGAAGCGAAAGAGGTCTTGCACCGTCATCGGATCGAGAAAGTGCTCGTCGTGGACGAACGTGGCAAGCTGAGCGGGATGATTACCGTGAAAGACATTATGAAACGGATCGAATACCCGAACGCTTGCAAAGACGAGAAAGGACGGCTGCGCGTCGGCGCAGCCGTTGGTGTTAGCGGCGATTATATCGAGCGGGCCACTGAACTCGTGCGAGCCGGTGTTGATGTGTTGGTGATTGATACGGCCCACGGCCATTCGCGCGGTGTGCTCGATGCCGTCGTCAAGTTACGCGAACTCTTTCCGCGTGTTCAACTCATCGGCGGCAATGTTTCTACCGCAGTCGCGACCATCGCGCTCATCGAACGTGGTGTCGATGGCGTGAAAGTCGGTCAAGGGCCGGGTTCGATCTGCACGACCCGTGTCGTCACCGGCGCCGGGATGCCACAGATCACGGCGATTTTCGACTGCGCACGTGCTGCTGAGCCGTATGGCATTCCCATTATCGCTGATGGTGGGATCAAGTATTCCGGTGATATTCCGAAAGCAATCGCTGCCGGTGCCCATAGCGTGATGATCGGTTCGATTTTTGCCGGAACTGAAGAGAGTCCGGGCGAACTGATCCTCTATGAAGGCCGCAGCTACAAGAGCTATCGCGGTATGGGCAGTATTGGGGCTATGCAGCGCGGTGGTGGCGATAGGTACTTCCAGACCAACGTTACTGAAGCACGTAAACTAGTAGCTGAAGGCATCGAGGGTATGGTTCCGTTTAAAGGTCCACTGAGCGACACAGTGTATCAGCTAGTAGGTGGGTTGCGCGCCGGAATGGGGTACGTTGGAGCTGCCAATATCGAGGCCCTCCGCCGCGATGCGCGTTTCATCCGCATTACCACCGCCGGCCAGATCGAGAGCCATCCGCACGATGTAGTTATCACGAAGCAAGCCCCTAATTATAGTGGTCGCCAGTAAGATGAGGAACGCACCGTGAATGAGTCGTCAATCCCGCAAGGTTTTGCCGATCTAGTGGTCCCGATGCGGACGGCACACGAACGGATCATAGCCGATCTGCGTCGTCACCACATTGAGTTGCCGTCACCACCGCACCTCCCACCTGCTCGCAGGCAGGGTATTGCTGCCGCGCGCGCCTTTCCAATGCAGGGAGTGCTGAAGTATCACGGTCTCAGCGACTGGGTACAACGCATTGCGTTTTTGCCATCGATCTCGATCAACAACGCTGCTGCCCACACCACGACCCTGGTCGAGTTTGATCCGGCGCTTCCCGCCGATAGTGCGGTTATCGGTGGTGTCCCTGCCCACGGGCGTGAACTTGAGCGGATCGTACACGTACTCGATACGATACGATCATTGGGCGGTATCACCAGCCACGCGCGCGTTGTGTCACGCAATATCGTGCGTACTCGCACGACCGGCAAGGGGTTGGGGACAAGTGCCTCTGCTGCTGCTGCCCTTGCCTGTGCAGCGGTTGGGGCGATCTTTGGCCCCGAACTCGCCGGTCACACCCGCTTTCTGTCAATCCTCGCCCGTCGGCTGGCCGGTTCTGGCTGCCGAAGTGCTGCCGGTGGCCTTGCCCTTTGGCTAAGCTATCCCGGTATTCCACCCGACGAAAGTTTTGCCGTTCGTCTCGACCAAGATCACGAACTCGACGATCTCGCCTTAATTACGGTCCCTATCGATTCGCGGATCGGGCTGAAGACCGAACAGGCGCACCACGACGCGCCGCAGAGTATTTTCTTCCGCGCCTGGATGCTCGCTCGCGGTGACGAAGTTCGCGAATGTATCGCCGCTGCCCGGCGTGGCGATTGGCAAACGATCGGTCAATTGGCCGAACTCGACAGTATACGTCTCCACGGTGTCACGATGTCCGGTTCGCGTGAACAGAAGATTATCGGGTGGGAACCGGAAAATATCACCCTGTTCCGCCTTTGTAACGATCTGCGCGCCCGTGGCGTGCCGGTCTATGCCAGCACCGATACCGGCCCGACGGTAGTGTTCATCACCCGTCGCGATTTCGCCCCGATTGTGACGGATGCGATTCACCATTCGGGGTTGAATGTGGAGACAGTCATAGCACCGATCGGTGGCCCGGCCCATCTCATCCCGGTCGAAGAGGCGCTCAGCGAGCTGCAATCGTAAGCATTTCATATGACGAAGGGGCGCAACACAGGCGTCCCTTCGTCATCTTTAGCCGGCTACGACAAAGAGCAGATCGTTCACATTTGTCCCCGTAGGACCGGGAAGGAGCAAATCACCCAGCGTGGCAAAGAAGGGATACGCATCGTTATTACGCAGATGAGCCACTGGATCAAGACCCAGGATACGCGCCCGCAACACCGTATCACCGGTCGCAACCGCACCGGCAGCATCGGTTGGCCCATCACCGCCATCGGTTGCCAATGCGACTACCGCCACATCGGTCAACCCTTCCAACGCAATTGCTGCACTGAGCGCCAACTCCTGGTTTCGGCCGCCACGTCCGCTCCCACGGAGCGTCACGGTCGTTTCACCGCCGGCAATCATCAGCGCCGGTCGGGACAATGGACGATGATGGGTCGCAATCTCGCGTGCAATCGCGGCCAGCACCTGACCAACGTCGCGCGCCTCACCTTCGAGATAGGTGGTCAGCAGCATAGCGTTAAACCCGACCGCCCGTGCAGCCACCAATGCTGCCTCTGCCGCCTGCGCATTACTGCCGATCAGCACATTCTGCACTGATGCCAAACGCGGATCATCTGGCTTGAGGGTTTCCGGGCGCTCACCCCGTACACCGGCGCTCAGATAATTGATAATGGCCGGCGGGCAGTCGGCACGCAGGTCGTACCGATCGAGCAACGCCAACGCCTCGGCAAACGTCGTTGGATCGGCTACCGTCGGCCCAGACGCGATCACATCGAGCGGACTACCAACCACATCAGAGAGGATCAGGGCGACAACAGTAGCGGGCGCAGCCAAACGGACAAACCCACCACCTTTAATCTGATCGAGATGTTTACGCAGCGTATTAATCGCACCGATCGGCGCACCACAGGCAAGCAATTTATGGGTCAGACCCTGAATATCGGCGAGCGAGACACCGGCGACCGGTAGATTAAGCAAGGCAGAACCACCACCCGAAATCAGCGCCAGCACCAAATCGCGCTCACCAGCCTGCGTCAACAGGGTCGCGATTTGCTGTCCGGCATGTACGCTTCGCTCATCAGGGGTAGGATGGGCAGCGCGCACCATGTCTACACCGACCAATACGGGCAACGGTGCGCCATCATCTTTCACCACAATAATCCCGCCACTCAAGCGATCACCTAATACCGTCATCGCCGCTTGGGCCATCGCTGCACCGGCTTTACCGGCCCCAACCAACCACACGTGGTCATACGCAGTCAGATCGTACTCCCGCGTACCAACCAACAATCGGTCACCATCACGTCGCAACGCAGCGGCAGTCGCCCGCGCCGGTTCGATGGCGGCCAATGCAGCCGCCATCACCTGGGCCACTGCATAGCCCCACGGCACGGAGCGCAGGGACGTCGTCAATAAACGTTCAGACATTGAAGAGAAAGTGGCAGATGTCTCCATCTTGGATAATGTATTGTTTACCTTCCATGCGCACGTGGCCCGCCTTTTTCGCCTCGTGCATACTACCGGCAGCAACGAGGTCGTGGTACGCAACAATTTCGGCTCGGATAAACCCACGCTGAATATCCGAATGGATCACACCTGCTGCTTCCACAGCCGGAGTACCGCGAGGGATTGGCCATGCGCGCACCTCGTCGGGGCCGGCGGTAAGGAAGCTGATCAGGCCGAGCAACTGATAACTAGCAGCAATCACCCGGTCACGGGCAGGCGCCGTAATACCCAGATCATCCATAAATACTCGGGCCTCGGCATCGTCGAGCTGCGCCAACTCAGCCTCGATCTTGCCACAGATCGGCTCGACGGCACTATTGCGGTGCGGATAGGCAATGGACGGCGGATTGGCAATCTCCGCTTCGCCAATATTCGGCACGATCAGCAAGGGCTTGGCCGTCAAGAACTGATAACCGCGAATCATCCGCGCTTCGTCGTCGGTCAACTCAAGGGTACGGATCGGAACCTCACCTTCGAGCACCTCTCGCAATCGCTGCAAGAGATCACGTTCGGCGATCCGCTGTTCCTTCTCTTTAGCCGGCAATTTCGGAATCTCAGCGTTCAGTCGGTTGAGTCGGCGCTCAATAATACTCAAATCAGAAAACGCCAATTCTAGATCAACAGCGGCAATATCACGTTGCGGATCAATCGAACCGTTCGGATGGGGAACGGTAGGATCATCAAATGCACGCACCACATGCAGCAATGCATCGGCGGAAGCAATGTAATTGAGCAATACCGGTGGCAAACCACTACCGCTGCGTCCACTACCGCTCAGACCGCCAATATCGACATACTGCACATCGGCATAAGTCACTTTACGCGGTTTAAACATCTGCACCAACACCTCAAGACGTGGATCGGGCACTTTGACCGTCGCCAAATTCGGTTCTAATTGCCCTGACGAATACGCCGCCGTCTCGGCATGACCGCGGGTAAGAGCGTTAAAGACGGTCGTTTTACCACTGTTCGCTAAGCCAATAATCGCAATTTTCATCGGACATTCCTTGTGGACTGCGGTTCATCGCTGCACCACTATACCATAACTTTCAGCCCAATTCCGGTGCGACCGGCTCGTCAAATTTGCGACACTTGTCACAGAATTGCCGACATTTTGCACACAAAATTGTGGTACTATAGGAACAGAAGTTGGTCATCGTTATGAAGCACAACGAGGGTACACGTATGACAAGTCACCGACAGTCAATGCAAAATATGCAAAAAACCTGCAACTTAAACCACGCTGTCTGTTTCGTATTTCCAGCATCAGACTAGGTAAAAAATGATAAGTTCGCGTCCAAGTATTTGACGCAAAAGCAAAACAGTTCTATAATACTGGCAGGCCGACACCGTGCAATTCGCTTCCTGGATAGGGTACGCAGCATGGCACAGATCTTTCCCCGCAACGCCAATCTTCTAGCCCGTCTCAGCATCTTCGCACTGGTCTTGCTCGTCGTCGAAGGTATCTTGATACTCGGCGTCTATTTTCGCTCCAACTACTTCCGGCAGGTCAATGTGGCCATTGAGCAGCCGGTGGCGTTCAGCCACCAACTGCATGTCAACGTGGTCGGTATAGATTGTCGCTACTGTCACGTCTCGGTCGATCAATCCTATTTTGCCAACATTCCGGCCACCGAAACCTGCATGACCTGCCACTCGCAGATCAAGACTTACAGTCCTCTGTTGGAGAAGGTGCGCGAGAGCTATGCCACCGGTAAACCGATTGAGTGGGTAAAGGTGTACGATCTACCCAACTTCGTTTACTTCAACCACTCGATCCACGTGAACAAAGGTATTGGCTGTTCAACGTGCCATGGCCAGGTGAACAATATGCCGGTGGTCTGGCAGCAGCAAGCGCTCTATATGGGCTGGTGCTTAAACTGCCATCGCAACCCAGAACTCTACGTTCGGCCACGGGAGGAGGTCTACAACATGGACTACGTCCCGCCGGCGAATCAGGTAGAGATTGGGCGCCGACTGGTGGCCGAATATGGAATTATGCCACCGGAGCAGTTGACCAACTGCTATGTGTGCCATCGCTAGATCGCCCGCTTGCACATTCCAAAGTGAAATGTGCCGAAGTGCCCGCTGAATTCATTAGCAACGGTGGTGGTAAACAACCATGACACAGCAGCAATCTGATCTTGAGGCCATTCGCGCTCAGTTGCGCGACGCGCGCGGACCACAGTTCTGGCGTTCGCTCGACCAATTGGCCGATTCGCCGGCGTTCCGTGAATTGGTGGAGCGCGAATTTCCGCGTGGTGCGAGCGAGATGAGCGATGGAATGAACCGGCGCACGTTCCTCAAGCTGATGGGTGCCTCACTCGCCCTAGCCGGTGTAACGGCTTGTACCTATCAGCCACGCCAGTATATCGCGCCATTTGATCGCCAACCCGAAGGGCGTATTCCTGGAGTACCACAATTCTTCGCGTCGACACTGACGCTCGGTGGGTACGGTACCGGCGTACTGGTACGTGCGAATGAGGGCCGCCCGACGAAGGTCGAGGGAAACCCTCGCCATCCGGCCAGTCTCGGTAGCACCGATCTGTTTGCTCAGGCCGAGATTCTGACGATGTATGACCCTGATCGCTCAACGAGGGTGCTGCGCCAAGGGGCACCCAGTACGTGGGCCGAATTTACCACGACCCTCGCGAATGCATTGACGGCAGCGCAGGCAACCCAAGGCGCCGGCGTCCGTCTCTTGACCACGACAGTGACGTCGCCATCGCTGGCTGCCCAAATTGAGCAGTTCTTGCGGGCCTATCCACAGGCACGCTGGTACCAATACGAGCCGGTAAATCGCGATAATGTTGTGGAAGGCGCGCGCCTTGCTTTTGGCCGTGATGTTACCACGCGCTACGATCTGGCAGCCGCCCAGGTAATTGTCAGCCTCGACGCCGACTTCCTCGCGCCCGGTCCCGGCTTCATCGCATATGCCCGTGCCTTCGCCGATGGCCGTAAGGTGCGCAAAGATAGCACCGGTATGAACCGGCTGTACGTGATTGAGGCAAGTCCCTCAACAACCGGCACGGCAGCCGATCACCGACTGGCATTACGGGCCGATACGATTGCTGCGTTTGCCGGCGCTTTGGCCCACGAACTTGGTATTGGTGGAGCACCGGCAACCCTTGCAGCGAAGGCTGAAGAGTTCTTGAAGGCGATTGCCAAAGACCTTGAAGAGCATCGCGGGCGCTCGGTGGTCATTGCCGGCGACCAGCAGCCACCTATCGTGCATGCCCTTGCCCACCTGATCAACGCTGAGCTAGGCAATGTCGGTAAGACGGTCTTCTATCACGAACCGGTAGAAGCGCGCCCGACCAATCAAACAAACGAGCTGGTAACGCTGGTCAGCGAGATGGCTGCCGGTCGAGTAGAGCTGTTAGTTATGATCGGCGGCAACCCGGTCTACAATGCTCCTGGCGATCTGCGTTTTGCCGAACGGATGACCACGGTTCCGCTGACCGTTCATTTAAGCCAGTTCGTCGACGAAACATCGGTACAGGCGACATGGCATATTCCGCAGGCCCACCCACTGGAGAGCTGGGGTGATGCGCGCGCCTTTGACGGGACTGCCAGTATCGTGCAACCACTGATCGAGCCACTCTACGGTGGTAAAACGGCCAACGAGTTGCTGGCGGCAATGCTCGGTCAACCCGATGCGGAAAGTTACGATCTAGTGCGCGGTTACTGGGAGGAACGAATCGGCAATACCAATTGGAATGTAGCACTCGCCACCGGCGTGATCGCCGATACGGCCGCTCCGGTGATCAATCCCACGCTCAACGAAGAAGCGATTCGCGCCACCGCGATACCCCAACCTGGTGATGGTGTTGAAATTGTCTTCCGGCCAGACCCGTCAGTTTTCGATGGTTTCTATGCAAATAACGGTTGGCTGCAAGAGCTACCACGCCCACTCACCAAGCTGGTTTGGGATAACGCCGCGTTGATGAGTCCACGGACTGCGATCAAACTCCTCGGTCTACCCTTCAGTGCCGACCGACTGGTAGGTAACGAAGTCGATGATCGCGAGCGCCAACGCTACCTCGAACAACTCTCGAAAGTCAACGGTACGATTGCGCGGATCGAGTACCGTGGCGGAGTTGTTGAACTGCCCATCTGGCTCCTCCCTGGTCACGCCGAAGATTCCATTACCCTCAACCTTGGCTACGGTCGTACCAATGCCGGACGGGTTGGCAATGGCGTCGGTATCGACGTTTATCCGATTCGGACTAGCGATAGCCCGTGGTTTGGAGCTGGTGCGCGTGTCACTAATACCGGCCGCACCTACTTGCTAGTCAGCACCCAAGATCACTGGACACTCGAAGGACGCGATATCTATCGCATTGGCGAGTTCAAGAAGTTTAAGGAAGACCCCAAATATATCGCCAAAGAGGTGTACAAAGAGGAGTATGGTCGCGAAGCGCCTAACTATCTCTCGTTACAACCCGGCGATAACTACGCCGGACGTAACGCCTGGGGCATGACCATCAACCTCAATGCGTGTATCGGCTGCAATGCCTGCGTTGTCGCTTGCCAAGCTGAAAATAATATCGCGGTTGTTGGTAAAGATCAAGTCTCACGCGGTCGCGAAATGCACTGGATCCGCATCGACCGGTACTTCGCGGGTGAAGATCTCGACAACCCGGTCATCTACATGATGCCTGTCAACTGTATGCAGTGTGAAAAGGCGCCGTGTGAGGTCGTTTGCCCGGTTGCTGCCACCGTGCATGATTACGAAGGTCTGAACAACATGGTGTATAATCGCTGTGTCGGCACGAAGTATTGCTCGAACAACTGCCCATATAAAGTACGGCGGTTCAACTTCTTGCAATACAGCGATACGACAACCGAGACCTTCAAGCTCGCGTTCAATCCAGATGTGACGGTGCGCGTTCGAGGTGTGATGGAGAAGTGTACCTATTGTGTGCAACGCATTAGCGGCGCACGCATTGCTGCTAAACGCGCCGCAGTACAGGCTGGACAATCGTCGTATGTCATTAGCGATGGCGCCATTCAAACCGCTTGTGAACAGGCATGTCCGACCGGTGCAATCGTGTTTGGCGACATCAACGATCCGAACAGCCGTGTCGCGAAGTGGAAGGCGGAAGGTCACAACTACAGCCTCCTCGGCTTCCTCAACACCTTACCGCGCACGACATATCTGGCTCGTGTCCGCAACCCGTCTGAGGATCTAGAAAAGGTGGAAGGCTAGCGATGGCACAGGCGCAACCACTCCGAACCCGGCCCATCGATGACGGTGAAGCGTACTTGCTGCCGGGGGAAACCTACACGTCGATCACGCAAAAGATCGGCGATGTCCCGTTAACGCCGCCGCTGAAGACCCCAAAGGGCTGGCTGGCCGGCTTTAGCGTGGCGTTCTTCTTGTTAATGATCTTCTTCGTGTCGGTGACGTGGCTGTTCATCCGCGGCGTCGGTATCTGGGGTATTAATATCCCGGTCGGCTGGGGTATGGACATCATCAACTTCGTGTGGTGGATCGGTATCGGTCACGCCGGTACACTGATCTCAGCAATCTTGTTGCTGCTCAATCAGGGGTGGCGCAACTCGATCAACCGGTTTGCCGAGGCAATGACGTTGTTTGCTGTGGCATGCGCCGGTCTTTACCCGATCCTGCACCTCGGCCGGCCATGGCTATTTTACTGGCTGATCCCGTACCCGAACACGCACGGCATGTGGCCACAGTTCCGCAGCGCACTGGCGTGGGACGTGTTCGCGATCTCGACCTATGCCACCGTGTCACTGGTGTTCTGGCTGGTCGGTCTGATTCCCGACTTTGCCACGCTCCGTGATCGGGCCAAGAACATCTGGGTCAAGCGCCTCTATGGTATTGCAGCGCTTGGCTGGCGCGGCTCGGCCCGCCACTGGCACCGCTACGAGATAGCCTCGATCCTGCTGGCCGGTCTCTCGACCCCGCTGGTAGTCTCGGTTCACTCGATCATTTCGCTCGACTTCGCCATTTCGCAAGTCCCCGGCTGGCAAGTCACGGTCTTCCCGCCCTACTTCGTGGCCGGCGCCGTGTTTGCCGGATTTGCGATGGTGCTCCTCCTGATGATCCCGGTACGCACCTTCTACGGCTTTGAGAGCTACATCACCATCCACCACCTCGATGTGATGGCGAAAGTGATGCTCGCTACCGGTATGATCGTCGTCTACGGCTACTTCATGGAAGTTTTCGCCTCGCTTTATAGCGGCAATGAATTCGAGGAATACCTCCTCTATAACCGCCTCTTCGGGCCAAGCTCGTGGGCCTACTGGGGCCTGCTCTTCTGCAACGCGATAGCCATTCAACCCTTGTGGTTTAAGAAGGTGCGCCAGAACATCCCAGCCCTGTTGATCATCTCGCTGATCGTCAGTGTGGGTATGTGGCTTGAACGCTACGTAATCATCGTGATCTCGCTCGAACGCGATTTCTTGCCCTCGTCGTGGGACATCTACATCCCGACGATTTGGGATTGGTCGCTCTACCTTGGTACCTTTGGTCTCTTCTTTACCTTGCTCTTCCTCTTCATCCGCGTCTTACCGATGATCAACATCTTTGAGATGCGGCTGTTCCTCCATCAAGAGACAGAGAAGGCGAAGCGGCGGGCAGAGCATGGCGCGCACGAGCATGGGCACGGGCACAGCGATCACGGCGCGGCCCACGGCGCAGCCTCGGCAGACTAGAGGAGGAGAACGATGCGTAACGATGTCTACGGCGTGATGGCAGAATTCCCTACGCCAGAAGCGTTGATCGAAGCAACCCGGAAAGCCAAAGCAGCAGGCTACACAAAGATGGACGCCTTCTCACCTTTCCCAATCGAAGAGGTGATTGAAGAGATTGCCCACGGCGATACCGGTGTGCCACGCTTAGTGCTGCTATTCGGCCTGATCGGTGCCGCTACCGGGTTTATTCTGCAGTATATTGGTAATCTGGTTAATTACCCGCTGAATATCGGTGGTCGTCCCCTCGATATTACCAACTGGCCGGCAATGATCCCGATCACCTTCGAGAGCGGGATTCTGCTCGCTTCATTTGCCTCGGCCATTGGAATGGTGGTGCTCAATGGCCTGCCGGCTCCGTACCACCCGGTCTTCAACGTGCCACGGTTTCAGCATGCGTCGCAAGACGCCTTCTTCTTGTGCATTGAGTCGACGGATCCGCTGTTTGATCGCTCGCGCACTTCGCAATTCCTGCGCTCGCTTAACCCGATGCAGGTTTCAGAAGTGCCATACTGAGGGAAACCCATGCAGACGCCTCGCCTCACATCGCGCATTATTCGCTTTGGTTGGATTGGCCTGTTGGTGTTCTTGTTAACTGCATGTCACCAAGACATGTACGACCAGCAGAAGTACACAACCTACGAACCGAGCAGCTTTTTTACCGATGGCCGTTCGTCGCGGCCAAATGTACCGGGGGCAATCCCGTATGAGGTGATTAAGACCGATGAGTTTCTCTACACCGGTCTCGTCGATGGCAAGGAAGTGGACGCGATGCCCTTCCCGGTGACCAAAGACCTGCTGCTGCGCGGGCAACTGAAGTACAACATTTATTGTGCGGTGTGCCACGGCGAGGCAGGGTACGGAGCAAGTATGGTCGCTGAGCGGGGTGGTATCGTACCGGCGAATTTTCACCAACAGCGCTTGCGTGAAGCACCGCTCAGCCATTTCTTCGTGATTATAACGAACGGTGTGTATCGCGGCGATCCGAACAACGGCGGCTATCAGTCAATGTATAGCTACGCTTCGCGGATTACACCCGAAGATCGCTGGGCTATTGCCGCATACATCCGGGCTTTGCAACTGAGCCAGAATGCAACTATCGATGACGTGCCTCCCGCTGAGCGCGCAAAGCTCGGCAATTAGGCTGGAAGGTTAGGATCCATGGCTACGACAAGTATCTCGCAGACCCGCATTCCCCAGCTTGGGCAGGTTCAGATGCTCGGCCTGACCGCTGCCGTGATAGGAATCGGTGTTTTGGTTGCCGGATATTTTCTCAACCCAACCTCGTTCTTCGAGTCGTATATCTATGGCTACTATGTAGCAATGACTATCCCGCTCGGCTGCCTCGGTTTTCTGATGGTGCAGCACCTTACGGGCGGCGCATGGGGCGTCACCGTGCGGCGAATGCTCGAAGCCGGTGCAGCAACGCTGCCGATCATGGGGCTGCTCTTCATTCCAATTGCGCTCGGCTATTTCGATACGTACAAGGCGCTTGGGCTTGAACACCCACTGTACGAGTGGGCTAACCCCGAAATCGTGACCCCTGGTGGTACTGAGTACGACCCGATTATCGCGCACAAGGTGCCATGGCTTAGCCCAATCTGGGTCACCGCTCGTATTGCCATTTTCTTCGCGATCTGGACGCTGCTCGCCTATACGCTGCGAAGCTGGTCACGCCAGCAGGACGCCGGCGGTGATCCGAAGAAGTTGGCGACCCGTATGCGCCGACTGAGCGGTATCGGCGTGGCTCTGTTTGTAATCACCGTAACCTTCTTCTCGTTCGATGTGACGATGTCGCTCGACCCACACTGGTTCTCGACGATTTACGGTGCGCACTATATTGCTAACTCCGGCCTCATGACGCTGGCATTCCTTGCGCTGATGATGAACCGCGTGCGCGATGCGAGCCTCTTCCGTGAATACGTGTCGGTGAAGCCGATCCACGATATTGGCAAGCTCATGTTTGCCTTCACCGTCCTGTGGACATATATGTCCTACGGTCAGTTGGTGATTATCTGGTCGGGTGATGTGGCCGAATTTACGCCATGGTACATACATCGCACGCAGCACGGTTGGGTCTTTGTGGCGTTGGCCCTGATGCTATTTGCGTTCGCGTTGCCCTTCTTCGTCTTACTGTTCCGTGGTACCAAGCGCAATCTGACAACCCTTGCGACAATTGCCGGTTGGATTGTCTTTATGCGCTTCGTTGACATGGCGTGGATCGTGCTTCCGGAGTTCCGCGAGCATGTGTGGGATATTACCTTGACCGATATTGCCGCACCGATTGGTTTGATCGGCCTGGTAGTTGCCCTCTTTGCTGCTAATGTGCAACAAGCACCGCTGTTGCCGCTGCGTGATCCCAATATGGAGCAGTTGCAGAATAGCGGTCATCACTAACCTAATGCTGAGGAGAGACGACTATGAGCTATCGCCCAACCTATTCTGCACCACGGTATGCGCCACGACCGGCTCAGCAGACCCGCACGATGGCTGAACCACCTCTGAGCCGCCTGATGATTGCCGGTTTAATGGTGTTTATTATGTTAAGCCTAGTGGTGTTGTTAGCAGGGCGTGTACCCTTCACCCCACAACCGGCGCCGGTGACAGGGAATACCTATCGCAGTTATGTCTCCGAGGCGCGGACACTCCTCAATAGCTATGGCTATACGATGGAGGGTAAGGTACATATCCCAATCGACCGGGCGATGGATCTGATCGTTGAACGCGGCTTGCCGGTACGTGAGTAGGACGAAGATCTGATCGGGGGTAACAAGACCCCGCGCTCCGCTCGGGGTGACAAGACCGGACGGTCACGGCAACACGCTACCGCCTTCGTGCCATTCCGCGCGTGATGCCACCTTTTTGTCATTCCGCGCCTGATACCACCCTTTTGTCATTCCGAGCGGAGCGAGGAATCTGAGCGGGTTGGGTACGACCCCGCGCTCCGCGCGGGGTGACAATGGAGGACGGTCACGGGCAACACGATCAGAGCGTGAATCTGTTTCAGATAGGTGCAGGAGTGGGTTGTGAACTCACTCCTGTGTTATTGTCAATTACCGACCAGCCACGTAGCAATGTTCGGTACAGCCATCGTAGCGTAAAACAGGTGCCCACCACAACCCGTATCAGATGCTCCGAAGTGTGGAATAGGACGCACTAACCCAGGTACCGTTGCTAAAGCAGTACACCAACGGCACTCCAACCGCTCTTTCCCCGTCGCTACCCATATCATTTCGAGTTCGAGATAGGGGCGTAGGTAATCGATGTGCCAATGCGGACGTTTGTTCACGAGACAATGTCGCCGGAGCCGCGCCGCCAGGCCACCTGCCCCAAACGCACTGCCGACATAGTAATAGTGACCGGCAGCCAGATCAAACCTGCCCAGTCGCCCGATTGCAAGCTGGTTGAGCGGTTGGGTTAAGCGTAGATGTAAGAGATATGTACCTGACGTGCGTAGGTACGGCAGTTTGCTCAACATACCCGGCGCTACGGCAAAGACTTCCATGTAGTCGCTACTCCAGTCACATCGATTGTCGAATAATCGCCAGACCCATGCTATACTTACGGCGATGGTATGGCAACCGGCCGTTCAACGTGATTGAAAAGCTTATGAACGTACTACTTATTGGTTCCGGCGGACGCGAGCACGCATTGGCGTGGAAAATTGCCAACTCACCTAACTTTACCAAACTTCTCACCATCCCTGGCAATCCCGGTACCGGACGGTATGGCCGGAATGTTCCTTTTCCGCTTGACGATCACCCCGCACTGATCGACCTCGCTCAGCAAGAAAAGATCGATCTGGTGGTAGTTGGCCCCGATAACCCGCTCGCCGATGGGATTGTCGATGCATTTCAAGCTGCCGGTATCCCGGCATTCGGCCCAACAGCCGCCGCGGCCCGGATTGAAAGTAGTAAATCGTTCGCTAAAGAGATCATGGCGGCGACCGGCGTACCAACTGCACAAAGCCATGTCTTTGCTTCGGCTACCGAAGCTGCCGAGTTTGCCCGCGCCAGCGGCAAGGCTTGGGTCGTCAAAGCCGATGGCCTGGCGCTCGGCAAAGGCGTGATCGTAGCTGAGACACTTGACGAGACGATAGAAGCAATTGCCAAACTGAGTACCATTCCCGCAGGGCATCATCTCTTGCTCGAGGAGCGTTTGTACGGACGGGAAGTGTCGGTGCAGGCGCTTTGCGATGGTACACGGTTGTGGCCATTACCACCGGCTCGCGATCACAAGCGGCTAGAAGAGGGCGACCGCGGACCCAACACCGGTGGAATGGGAGTGATCGCTCCGGTTAATGAGGTGACACCGGCGCTGCTCGATGAAATCGTCAATCGCTGTATGCAGCCGGTCGTCAATGAGCTAGCCCGACGGGGGACGCCGTTCCGTGGCCTGTTATACGCCGGCATTATCCTCACCGCCGACGGCCCAAAAGTACTGGAGTTCAATGCACGGTTTGGTGATCCGGAAGCACAGACGGTGTTGCCGCTGCTCGAAGGCGATTTTCTCGGTGCTTTGTACGCTTGTGCTACCGACCAATTGCAGCCGGATATGCTCCGCTGGCGCAAACGGTATGCCGTCTGTGTCGTGTTGTGTGCCGCCGGTTACCCCAGTCGTCCGCGAAAGGGTGATCTGATCCGCGGAGTTGAGGCACTCGACGAGGATCAGGTATTGGTCTTCCACGCAGGAACTGCGGTTGGCCCGAACGGTCTATGCACCGCCGGCGGACGTGTGCTCGGCGTAACCGGCCTTGGCTCAACGCTGAAACAAGCGCGCGAACGAGCCTACACGACTGTCGAGCAGATCCGCTTCGAGGGTAAGCATTTCCGCCGCGATATTGGACAGGAGTAGATTGTGCCTGGCATCGCGGTCCTGCTGAGCGGCAGTGGCAGTAATCTGCAAGCGCTCCTTGATGCCCAAGCTGCCGGTGCATTGGCCGGCGAGGTGACATTGGTCGTCAGCGATCGGGCACAATCGTATGGCCTACAACGTGCGCTTAAGGCCGGTATTGCCGCTGCCCACATCCCTCTCACCGCATCACGTGGTCCACTCCGGCAACAGTGGGAACAACGGTTGGCCGGTGTTATCGCCTGTTTTGAACCAGATCTCATTGTATTGGCCGGTTTTATGCGCGTGCTTTCGCCGGTATTTCTCGAACGGTTTCCGGATAAGGTCATCAATCAACATCCGGCTCTGTTGCCCACCGACGGCGGTGATACAGTCACAACTAGCAATGGAATCGTGATTCCGGCTCTACGTGGTGCCCACGTCGTCGCCGACGCTATCCGCCTTAAGTTGCCGGTAACCGGTTGCACGATTCATCGGGTGACACCGCGGGTTGACGATGGCCCCGTCTTGGCAAGAGCTGAAGTGCCGGTCCTACCTGATGACACTGTTGAGTCGCTCCACGAGCGGATCAAAACAGTGGAACGACGGTTGATTGTAGAGACGGTAAATCGATTATTAGGGTAACAAACCGCTACGCTTATTCACGGCGCAACAATGCTAATGTCAACATGATCCCGCCGGTCACCACTCCACCAATCCCAACAAACAGGAGTGTCCACGGTAAAATACCGTACCAATCGAGCATACGCATTGCTACCGCCACGACGGCCACTCCGATAATAAACGCCGACACCACGATCGCGAGCGCCAGGCGGTTGGCTGCACCGATCAGTGCACCGGCCACCCGGCGTAACTCCAATTCGCGGGTTTGCAGACGCAGCTCACCCTCGTTGAGGCGGTGGAGACTTTGGCTAATCTGCTCAGGTATTTCAAATGCCAACTCACCGAGTTCACGCCCACTCGCCAGAGCCTGCGCCCCCAAAACAGCCGGAGAGACCTGTTCACGCAGCGCTTGCTGAATGTAGGGACGGGCAGCCTCGAACACGTTCAAGGTCGGATCGAGCTGCATGCCTAATCCTTCCATCATCACCACCGTCTTCAGGAGTGTTGCCAGGGGGCCGGGAATGACCAGTCGGTGCCGACGGAGCAGCGTAGTAAGACCATCAAACGTTTCACGTGCCGATATCATACCGAGCGGGCGGTCGACAAATCCCTCCACGAAGCGTTCCAAATCGCGCCGCAGTGCTGCCGTGGCTGCACGACGTTGGATGACGCCAAGCCGTTCAAGAGCGCGGAGAAGCGCTTGACTATCGTGGTTAACTAACGCGCCCATCATCCACAACAAGCCCTGCACCGTGGTCTGATCCAGCGTGCCAACCTGACCAAAATCGACCACTCCGAGTACCTCGCCATCGATCACAAAAAAGTTGCCCGGATGGGGATCGCTATGAAAGAAGCCATATTCGAAGATCTCGGTCAACGTAATGTTAACACTAGCCCGGGCCAACCGGGCCAAATCAACACCGGCAGCGCGGAGGGTAGCCATATCGTTCAGTTTAATGCCGAACACCCGCTCGGTCGTCAAGATGCGCGTGTCAGTATACTCCCAGTAGACACACGGAATGAAGATATGCGGATTGGCGCAAAACATCTGGCGAAAGCGATCGGTGTTGCGAGCTTCGCGCACATAATCAAGTTCGGCGCGTAGAGTAGCACTGAACTCCCAAATGATCTCGCTCAGATTGTACTGAGCGGCGAACGCGAGTCGTTCTTGGGCCAAGGCAGCCAAATCAGCCAGAATCGCCAAATCGGTCTGAATACGCGCCGCAATATCGGGCCGCTGCACCTTTACCACCACCGCTGTACCGTTGGGCAGAGTGGCAGCATGAACTTGCCCCAACGAAGCGGCTGCGAGGGGCTGCGGATCAAAGGTTTGAAAGAGTTGTTCGATTGGCCGACCGAACGTAGTTTCGATCAGATTAATCGCCTGTTGGCCGGGAAACGGAGGCACTGTATCTTGCAGTTTGCTCAACTCGGCGATCAAATCGGCAGGAAGCAGATCGGGACGAGTACTCAAGGCCTGCCCTAATTTGACAAACGTCGGTCCAAGTTCGATCAAGGCTTCACGGAGGCGCTCGGCATTATTGAGCGGAGACGGTGTCGGTGCGCGAAGGATCACGCGACGTGGCAGCGACAAAAGAGAGGTTAATCCAAGCTGATCGACCAGATAGCCAAAACCGTGATGAACTAAGACTTGCACGATTTCACGGTAACGGCCAAGATGGCGGGCCTGCCGAACCAGTGGCCACATACGTTGTTTTACCTAATAGCCCAATAACGCTAAAACCACAGTCATACCAAAGCGACGCCGATGGCTTCACGTTCGATTAGCGGGGTACGTACATCTGCACGGGTAGTATACTCTAATTTTGGCCGGAAGTGGTGATGTTATCGCGCTATGCGGTTGATGTTGGCTTCACGACGTTAGCCCAAGCCACAGCATCCACAAACGTGGCCCAAACATGAGGATACCGATAACAACGGCGATACAGGCACAGATTAAGACGGTGCCGGCAGCTACGTCTTTGGCGATCTGGGCCAGGGGATGACGTTCGCGGGTCGCTAAATCGACAACCGCTTCGATTGCGGTATTAAAACCCTCTGCCGCCAAAACCATCCCAATCGTCAGGCTTAAGATCATCCATTCCGCGTGCGTGATGCGGAGGACAATCCCCAGGGCAATCGCGATTGATCCGATGAGGAGATGGATCTGAAAGTTACGTTGAGTACGCGCCAGATAGCCAATACCGGTAAAGGCGTAGCGGAATGCGGCTAATAAACGACGTGTGCTGCGATCGATCGGCGCAGCCATACAGATCATTCCTCTCTTAGCAATGACGATAGCATCGTGTCAATGATACCAAATACGGCTAGAAACGATGCCACTACTCACTCTATGCGCTCTGTCTCCCAACACTCGTACATGAACATACGAGAGATACCACCTTCAGCTATAATAGCCCTGCGTGATCGACAGCTTCACTACATCAAGGGCACGGTATATATGCGACTGATTATTGTACGCCATGGCGAGAGCGAATGGAACCGGATTAATCGATATCAAGGTCAACAAGACGCACCGCTCTCTGAATTAGGCCGGCAACAGGCACTGGCATTGGGCGAGCGCCTTCGCCACGAAAAGATCGATGTGGTATACAGCAGCCGGCTCCAACGAGCAGCTCATACTGCGCAAGCCATCGTTGCCCATCACCCCGGCCTCAACATCATTTACGATGACGCCTTACTTGAGATCAACCACGGCGAGTGGGAAGGGAAGTATATCCACGAGATCATGGAGAAATACGCCGATGGATTGCGTGAGTGGCGACAACACCCTACCCGCTCACAGATGCCGGGCGGCGAGAGTTTCTCGAATGTACTAAAGCGTGTCCTCGATTTTCGTGAGCGGATCTGTGTTGAGCATGCGCACCAAACCGTCTTAATCAGTACCCATGATGTGATCGTCAAGATTTTGGTCGCCGACGCACTGGGGATGAATATGGATCGAATTAATCGGATTTGGGTAACGAATGCCAGTATTAGCGTGATCGAATACGGCGACGATCTCCCCTATCTGATTAGTCTCAGCGAGGCATGCCACCTTGGTCATTTGGCAACAACGCGCGAACAGCAGCATGCGTTGTGACAGCGGGCAGCAGATCGGAGCAATCGGTGGTTGCTCCGATCTGCACCGACGATCAGCAATTGATGATCAAGCTACAGCGATTGAACAAAATATCAGAGAGCCGCATAAGAATCTGGAGCGGAACTTGTAATTGATAATACAACATTCCATCCCAGATCAGCCCCTTCCGTAACTCGGTGCGAAGAAATGTCCACTGAGCAATTAATCCCACATTCCACGCGACGAAAACAAGTGAACCGATCAGTAATGGCTTCCAACCCACCCGCGACTGAAGCCAAGCGATCAATGCTGCCAGTCCGAGGGTAAAGATCGGCGTACACTCAATGAGACGCCGAAACCCGAACGAGCCACTCAGATGCCACGTAGTACCGAAGGCACCGTTAATGTAGACTTGAGCCAGAAAACCGATCAAAAGGAGTAATGCCAACGGTCCATCACGCCAAAAGAGCCAGGGTAGGCCGATGAGCGCGACAACGAGGATCGGACTCCACAGGAACGCGCCATGAGCGGGATCGAGGAGCGTACCGAAAAAGTGAGGGCTAACAAGTAATGGAAACGGGCCAAGATGCACCACCCCTAATTTACTTTCCACCGTCGTCGAGGGACCGATCCGCCCATTGAGCACCCAATAGGCGGCCAGTTGTGGCGTGAGTGCCAAGATAAAAACGCCAAGAAACACGGCATGGCCTATGATCAGCTCGCGCATCACCGCCCATTGCCGTCGCCGGAGTGCCCCAACATACGCCGCCAGCGCCTCAAATGCCGGAATGATTAAGAGCAGCCCCAACTGCTCACGGGTCATAACCATTAATCCGGCAACAACACCCAACGCAAGCCAGACACTCCAATGCCGTCGCCCATCGCTTTGGCCGATGTTCCCCTCACGCCCACGGAGCCAGATCGTGAGAAAGAGGGCAAATAAAAAAAATCCATTGGCATGCGACCACGCCATGGCGAGGTAGGTATAGAAAACCAGTGGAGTAGCGAGAAAGATAGTGAGTGTAGACAGCAAAGCCGGTAACTGACCGGCATAGATACGTGCCAGCCGGTAGGTCAGTAATAAACCGGCTAAGCTATACAGCGCCGACATGAAGCAAACAGCAGTAATGTAGGGCGGACTGAAACCATCGCGTGCGATCTCTGCACCGAACGTGTTCGCCACTTGCACCCACACATCGGCCAGGAAAAAACCGGGAAACCAAAGAATTGCCGAACCAACGGGGGCAACATTGCGTAGTTTGCCGGTCACTGGGTTGGGATTGTTATCATCGGGGCGCAGCAAGGCATTGAATACTGCCAGGTCATTCCGTTGCAGCCCGATTGTAGCGAAGTGTTGATACTCATTGTAAAAATCGAGATCGTGATCAAAGTAGAGCGAGCGCAGATAGGCGTAATACTGTACCTCATCGCTCAGCGCAATCCGAGGTAGGCTGATGGGCAAGAGCACAACAAAGACCAACACGATCACGAATGGCCCAAACTCACGCCGCGCCAAGAACGTGCGTATCGGTTCCATCCATCTCATGAGCCGAGTATGAACGAAGGTTGGCATATAGTCCTTCAACAAGAACAAAACAAAAACGAATAGGTGCAATCTGATAAACACACAGCTTTGCGATGCCGGTAATACAGCACTAGCAACTCGTTTGCTATTGTACGACGAATCATCACCAACGCTGCACTGCTCAGCAGCACAAATTCAACAGATGGACACGATGATGGCGTCCATCTGTTGGTCAAGGAAGATTGTATGCCAGGCTACCGCAGCACCATCGGGAGCATCACCTGCGGCAACGTCACCTGTTCAATCGAGATGGTTGCTACCGGTAAGGCCGTTGCACTCGGATTACCGGCTCCATCGTACAACGAATCGTCACTGTCGGCCACAGCAGGTGTCGTTATTTTTAGAAGTTTTTGTTTGACAAACTTGATTTATTAGCATATTCTAAATAACGAGGTTGCTATCTTTTGCCGGAACCAATAAGTATCTACATGGGGTGTACATTACGTGACAGAGGAAACAAACTATGATCCGCTTGCTTCGTCTTAATCTTGTCGTTGGTTTGCTTACCCTATTCAGTTTCAGTGTGGGTGCATGCAGTCAAGCAAGTACACCAACCCCAACTGTCGTGACAATGACCACTGACTTAACCGGGATCAAAACCTATTTGTTGGAACAGACCAACGCACTTGTAATCACTACTGCCCAATTACAAACTGCCGCTAATCGTTACTACGACCTCGCCCAAACTTTCGGGTTCGATTATGCGACACTCTGGCAACAGCAAACGCAAGCAGCCATGAATGTAATTACGACCGCTCGCGAGGCTTGGATAACGGCCAGTCCTATCTATGAAAAGATGGAAGGCATTGTTGCCGGTACGCCAGTATTAGCTCAATTTGATGTTGACCTCGATGCCGGTACTGCTGGTGACGAAGACCCTGCTAATGCTGTCTCTTTTGATCTCATTCTTCCCGACGGTCGTGTCTTATCGAAACCGGGTAATCTCTTTGGCGTAACGGAAAGTACGCTATGGGGAACAGAACCGGCCTTCACGACAGCCGTACCCACCGATTGGAACGGTAACGGCGTAATCGAATTTGGCGAAATATTGCCCGATGCTCAGGTTTTAAAGGCTAGCACCGACCAATTAGCAGTCATGGCCAGTGAACTTAATGCTGCAGCGCAATCGTGGGTACCGACCGAAAGAGACGCCTTCACAGCCCTCGTTGTCATGGTACCAACGATGAGCGAATACTTCGCTTCGTGGCGCGATTCACGCTTTGTACTCGGCGAGGCCACAACGCAACGCGACTTTAATGTCATTTCGCGCTTGGCCGACATCCAGGATATTCTCAGTGGTCTAGAGATTGTCTATACCCAAATCCGACCACGGGTAGCAATGGTCGATCCGGTACAAGCTGAGCAAATCGCTATCGGTCTAAGGGACCTAAAGGCATTTGTCGCCGATATTTATACCCAGGAACGTAATGGCCGGCGCTTTACACCTGAAGAGGCTGACATCCTTGGGGCTGAAGCACAGAACCGTGCTACTGCGATTACCGGTCAAATTAGTCAGGTGGCGGGAGCACTCGGTATACCTATCACCGAGTAAGGCAATTGATGACTAACTCGTCTCTCTACTAGGGAGTAGCATATGAATCGCTGTATCCATCATCGTATTGTGCGATCCGGTTTGATTACCCTGCTTCTCATCACCATTGGATGCCACCTCAGTGCAACCGATAGCTCTGCTCAGACTGTTGCACCGGGTCAACTCGCTGAACACATTCGAGCTACATTGGTTACGCTGCAAATCGCCGGTCTGTCCGATCCAACAACAACCCAGCAGACTATCGATTACCTGCAGCAAGAATACAGCATGCTGGCGCCATCGATTATCCGATACGCACCAGACATCGACTCTGCGATCAAAGACGGCTTCGCGCTGGCCCGGCAAGCATCGGTAACGTCTGACCAACTACTGTTTGCAGCTGCCCGGACTCGAATTTGGACTGCACTGCTGAAAGGCAGTTATACTATCGTCACCGAATCACTACGAGCTGGTGATCCCGCTACTGCCCAACAATGGCTAGCCGTGCGCGAATTCCGCCATGCTAATCGCTTTACCCGTCCAAATGCCGATGCAACCAAAGCAGTACTCGCCGCAACAGCCGGTATGATAGCACCCGTAGAAGCACTCGCTGCGGTAGAGGCCGACCTACTCGATACCTATCAAGCACGCCTGTATGAAGCGTTAACGACCTTGGCAGCAGTCGACGAACAGGGTTTTGCCATCCGACGGGCTGAAGCAGCCAGTCTAGCAACCGGCTACTTTGCGATTATCACCCCTGCTTACGCTACCCAACGTGGAAATGAGGCCGCTACTACTACACAACACGTGTTTAGCGAACTCGAACGTGCTGCCCTCACCGGTCGGCCAATCGATTATTGGCTAATACAGGCCCACGCGATGTTGAGCGGGTTTCGTGCTGCCCCGCTCAGCGCTACTGAAAGAGTTCGGCGCAGCAGCCAGTTATTGCGATTCTTGAAACTCGTCCCGATTGAATACGAACGAGGAGTACGCAACGGGCAAGTCACCGTTGATCTGGAAATTCGTGAAGCCATAACCTTTCACGCTGGGGCATTAGCCGCCTTTACCGACTTGCACGATCTCCTGGAGCAGCGCAATCCAACACTCACCGCCAAGGTGATGACCCAGTTTACTGAATTAGGCACCGTATTAGCACAAACCGGTAATCGGCAAACTGTGGCCGATCCGGCAATGATTCGTGCGGCTACCGAGAACCTCATCACCGATCTCTACACTCTCTTACCACCGGAATGGCAGAAGCAAGATAATAGCGCCGATTTTGATGTAATCCGCTCGATCCTCGATCAGATGGAGCATGCCGTTCGTGCCGGTGAATACGAACTAGCCGAATCGGCCCGTCTTGAGGCTTATGCGATGATGGAGATCGGACCTGAGGCCAAGCTGATCGCGTTTGCTCCCCAATACAAACCGATCATTGAGAACTATTTCTGGTACGGACAACACGATCACAAAGGATTGGCCTATCTGATCGAACAGCGCGCATCGTCAACTGAGATTGCCGCCACGAGGGAGGCACTGGATCAAGTACTTAGCGAGGCCGAACAAGCCTTAGCCGGCAGCAATGCGCCACCGGCTATTATTACCAATGCGGCCGTAATTGTCTTTCGTGAAGGGCTCGAAGCTGTACTGATCTTAGCTTCACTAATGGGTAGTTTCAAAACGGCGGCTCAACGCCGATTGCGGCGACCGCTCTGGATTGGCGCCGGATTGGCGCTCTTCGCGACAATGTTAACATGGTTCCTTGCCCAAGGTGCATTAATGGCAATGGCCCGTTTCGGTGAAACGCTGGAAGCCATTGTATCATTGATCGCAATTGCCGTCCTTCTTCTGATTACCAATTGGTTTTTCCACGATATCTATTGGAAGGATTGGATGTCATCATTCCATCAGCAGAAAAAGCAGATTTTGGGCCAGCAAACTGGACAATGGTTTGGTCTCATTGCCCTTGGATTTGCCAGTATTTACCGTGAGGGGTTTGAGACGGTACTATTCTTACAGGCACTTACACTTGAAGGAACCGTCACCATTGTCTTGCTCGGTGTCGGTTTAGGGCTAGCATTAACTAGCTTAGTCGGAGTGGCCGTCTTTGTGATGCAAGCTAAATTGCCACACAAAAAGATGTTGATCGTGACCGGTATTCTGATCGGAGCGGTTCTCCTGCAAATGGTCGGGCATACCGTCAATATCTTACAAGTCATTGGTTGGCTACCGATCCACCCAATTCGCCAGCTCGAACTACCGTACTGGAGCGGTTTCTGGTTTGGCCTCTACCCAACGTGGGAAGGGATCGGTCTACAACTAGCAGCGGCCGTTTTTGTTATCGGCAGTTACTATCTCGCCGAATATATGCAGCGGCGCGAACAATATCGATACACAGCGGCGAGGTAGGTTACCGCGTTTGCTACATCGAGAAATGAAACGATACGTAAGTCAATGAATTACCCGAGGAACTACTATGATCACCGATCAAGATCCAATTGCTGCCTTGGCAGCAAAGGCCATTGAACACATGAATAGTGACCACGCCGACGTAGTGCTGATGTATGCCCGCGGATTAGCAGGTATATCTTGGGCGCAGACGGCCTGCTTGACCGTGCTCCAAGCCGACGGGATGGAACTCCACGTTAGTGGACACGGCCAAACAGCATCGGTGTGGATTCCATTCCATCCACCGCTTCGCCAAGCCGAACAACTACGATCGCGATTGATTGAATTGATGCAGCAAGCTAGCGACCGATTGGACGCCGAAACCATGATCGTTTCACCACCCCCTATTGATGATCCAGTCGATCCTCAACACCTGTATAATCTCATTGCCACACGCCGAAGTTTTGCCTTGACCGACATCGCACCCGATCCACTCGATTTTCAGACCGTAACAACCTTGCTCGAAGCGGCTAATTGGGCACCCAGCCACGGTCAAACCGAACCGTGGCGTTTTAGCGTATACAGCGGTTCAGCGCGGCAAACCCTCGGTGAGGCTTTTGCCACCGCATACCGATTACTGAATCCAGACCAACCTGCTAATAGCGCCGGGGAAGAAGTTCAACGCCGACGAGTCTGGAAAGCACCGGTTTGGATTGCTATCGGGATGCACCCAAACCCCAAACGGCCAGAGTGGGAAGAATTGATCGCCGTCGGTTGTGCTGTACACAACATGCATCTCATGGCGAGTGCATTTCGATTGGCGGGTAAATGGACGAGCGGTGCCTGTGCGATTCACCCTCATGTTGCCGAAGTCGTCGGTTTTACCCCGCCAACCCGCCTGCTTGGCTTTTTCTACGTCGGTCGCTCAGCCCGCAATGATTGGCCACAGGCTCAACGCCGATCACTAACGGGCAAGGTCGTGTGGCATGGTGATCCATCGGCATAAGTTATTCGCTTCCGGTTGGAATACCACGTGTGCTATCCCGACCGGAAGCTACTGTATGATACCTACTGCTCTAAACCGCCTTACGCCACCGCCGGCACCGAATATAGCACTACCGGTTCAGTAGCGGTAGAAACACCGTCGGTAGAGTAACTTGCTCTAACGTGATCGAGGCCACCGGTAACACCGCTGCACTCGGATTACCGGCTCCATCAAGCACCCGGGCATAGACGTAATAGTCTCCCGGTGTGAGTTGCGCTTCCGGCAACCCACTTGCCAGACTCCAGACGATACGAAAAGTACCGGTATCTCCCGGTGCTTCGACCGGTATCCACACGAGATTGGGATCGTTCGCCGGATCGGCCACGGTTGTTCGACTATTGGCTAACCAGACTCCCCAAAACCCACGACCAGGATAAAGGTTATCGGTCACACTGAGGCTGCTAAATTGGAGCTCGACCAAGATCGTTGGCGCAGCAGGGATGGCGAGTGCTTGAAGCGTACCACCGTTCAGCACCGGCGGTGTGACATCGTAGGTCAAGGTGCGAACGACCTGCATCGTATTGCCAAGGGCATCTCGCATTTGCACGACCACCGGCATTGGGCCTTCACCGATGGTACCGGGATAGGGTAACACGTTGGCAAACCGACCATTGCTAATCGCCAGATTATTCACGCTGTTCAACGTTGCCGTGTTGGGAGCAAGGGCAAAACGTTGTAACCCGCTACAATCACCGAGACTACGTGCTTCGACGAAGAGCGCCGGCACGCGGGTATAATTGGAGTGACCATCGCTCGCGCCGCCCTCACCGATCAGATCGGCAAGCGTCACCGAGGTAAACGGTGAAGTCTTCCAGCGGGAGAAGGGATTGGCAATCAAGATACCACCCAATACGGATGTATCGATGATCACACCATCAGCCTCAACCTGACCGACCAAACCGTCGGTCGAGCGACGGAGCTGTGTGTACAAGACACGTTCCACACAGCCGATGTCGGTCTGCAATGTCGCCGGGATCGGAACCGTCAAGACGCTGGTTGGGCCGGTCGGGGTAAACGGTTGCCAACCACCCGAGTCGTTCTCGGTATCGGTCGGCGGTGCACCCCACCGCCAGCGCACCTGATCGGGAAGGTTCGTCGTCGAGAGATTGGGGAAGGTGATATTCACGGTATTTCTGCCCACGCCACCAACGATGGGAGCTCCATTTTCGATGAGTGGTGGCGAATCAGGCAAACCACCTGGCGCGCGGAAAAGGACGTAGCGCGGCTTCGGTAGGGTACCCTGAAAGATCTCGTGTGCGACATGCATATATGCGCGACTGCCGGCGCGGGCTTTCCCCCAAGCGTTAAACACTGGGGCAACGGTTGGTGCACTAACCACCGGCAAGAACCCTTGCCCCACTGGGCGAGCGGTGTAAAACAATTGATTGGCATTGCGATTGTCGCGCGCCCCTTGTCTAATCCATGTAAGGTGCAGATTACCAAGCCGATCGTAGTCGACGGATACCCGACCATCACCTTTGCCACCGATGATTTGCACCGCCGACCACGGACTGCCTATGGCGGTTACCGGCTTTTCGGCGATAAAGATGCCATCATCGGCGCCACGAAATGCCACGACAATGCGGGTATTCGGAGCGGGATCTGGACTGAAGGAAACACTGGCATCGGCAAAGACGGCCGATGTGCTGCCGTTGACATCAATCGGGGTATTGAACGACGTACCGTTCCAGAGAGCGACCATCACGTGGAGGGGACGCGGGGTGTCGCGGGTAAAGGTAATGGCCACCTCGCCGTTGGGACCGGCAGCTAATGCCGTTTGCGACTTGTAGGCAGCGACCGCGGTAATCATTCCTACCGGTGACCATGTTGCGCCACGGTCATTGGAAAAGGCGAAATTGATGTTCTTACCGTCACGCCATGCGGCAATGAGCTGACCGTTGCTGCGCACGGCCAGGGCCGGCTCGACGGCAAAGCTATCACTACTCATCCGTATCACTTCAAACGTAGCCGGATGCCAGTTGCCACCCGGCTCGCGTCGGCGCAGATGAATTCTCTTGGCCTTTTGATCAATCCACAACACGTACACCTCACCCGTCGGTGCGGTTGCAACGGCGGTTTGCACCCAATCTTGGGCAATACCGGCTTCAACGGTGCCAAGCTGGAGCGGGGCGGGAAAAGCAGCATCTTCTTCACCCTTCACCCACAGCTTCACCATACCTCGCTCGGTCGCAGAGATACCGTCGGTTGCACTCACGTAGACTCCGTTGGCGTTCACCGCGAGTTGCGGGTATTTCGTATTACTGGCAACCAGATCGATTTCACGCACGAAGGCAGCACCTTCTTGAGCTTGGGAATGATGGGGAAAGAGGCTCACCAGGAGGGTTATGATCAGTAGCATAATGGCGGTACTCACGGAGATACTGCGCGCCATACGGTCTTCTCCTTATTCGTTCAGTGACTAGGATGCGGAGACGATAGACAATGCTCGTATCTAAGGAGCAACGATAACGTCATCAAACATGATCCCACCGAGGGCACGGGTATAGACCCCCACCCGACCGGCCGGCAGCGGCTGGGCGTCCTCCGCCTGCAGCAGCACCTTGCCGTTGAACCGCACCGTCAGCGCGCCCCCGCGCAGCTCGAACTCAACCACATGCCACTGCCGTGGCGCAAACCCCGGCCCCTCCACCGTCGCTAATGGCGTGACCACGCCTTCGACCACCTTCTCCAGCGCGTACTTCGGCGTCGCTGCGTACTCGTTCTTGAGCAGGCGGACCCGGTAGTAGCTCGCTTCGTAGCCCACCTCCCCCTGATAGCGCGCCACCAGCCCGGCAATCCCGTTGAACTCATCGTAGAAGCTCACCCGCACAACCCCATCGCCGACCGTGACGGGCGCGAGGGCCGCAACTTGGGTGAGGGCACTGTTGCGCAGTTCACCGGCAAAGTTCTGGCGCAACCGCCCGTTGTCGATCAGCCAGTTGCCTTCATCGCCGGCGATAACGAAATCGAGGTCGACCAACGTCCACGCCGCCAGACTATCGGCGGTCGCGAAATCGGCGACAAACCGTGGGCCGGCGGCCAAGCCGGCGGGAACGGTCGGGTTCGGGCCGACGGTCGGCGCCGGTGGTTCGGGTGGATACTGCAAAATCGGGCCACCTTCTTCAGCTTGACTCGGTCGCAGCGAAAGCCAGATAGCGCCGCCCAAGCCCAAGAGTATGCAGAATAGAGCAAAACCAAGCAACTGTGGTCGTCGAGGCTGCATTGCCGATTCCTTTCTCTCATACTTGCTTACCGATTGTACAACGTCGCCGGCTACCTTGGTAGTCTTAGGATACAGGTAAAAAGTCCTAAAAACGGTACCATTTTTGCAAAACTTTTGCGAACCTATGGTCGGGTTTGACGCATATATAAGAACGGTGTGGTAAGGGGGTGGAGGAGAGAGGTGTGGTTCTGACTCACCACTACTCCGGTCGTACCGAAGCAGTGGTGAGCAGAGAAGGACTGTTCAGTCCGATCACTTTAGGGTGAGGGGGAGGAAGGTACGCACCGGTGAGAGGGTGCTGGTCGCCGTCGTTTCGAGAATGGTATCGCCAATATTCCCCGCCCGGTCGATGAGCCGGATGTAGAGATAGAACGTCTGCTCGGCCACACTCGTCGTCGCCATCGTGACGCCAGGAGCATTGGCCACACTCCACGATGACACGGTAAATTGGCCACCGTTGTAATCCACCGGTACGGCAATCCATTGTAAGGTTGATGCCGTAGCCGGGTTGGTCACGGCATTCGGACTGACCGCAATGAGGACGCCGATGATACCGTTCGCTTCAACGAGGGTCGCCGTTGAGAGATCGAACGTAATGTCTTGAAGTATATCACCCATTGGCGAGTCGGTGACGGTAATGACCTCGCTCCCACTCAACGAAAGCTGCGGTGATACGCGATCTAATCGGATCGTCTTGGTGATAGTCTTGGAATTGCCCAGCGCATCGTAGACCCGCACCACAACCGGATAGTAACCATCGGGTGACGGTGGGATGAAGGTGAAGCCGGGCAGCGGCACAATTGCCGTCAACTCGTCATCGACATCGAGATCGGTGTTGACCGCTAATGCCGCAGACGAATTTGCCACCCGAACGCGCGTGATCTGCGAACAATCCCTATCATCGATCACTCGCAGCATCACTTGGGGCAGGGGCGTACTACCGGGATCAAGATCACGCACGGTGAAGTTGCTTGCATACCAACTAGAGGTATCGTACAGAAGCGGATTCTGGACCTCGACCCGCGCAGCAACAGAGGTATCGATAATAACCGATGCACTCTGCTCTCGGCTTTCGATGATGTTATCCGGATTACGCCGCAATTGCGTATAGAGGGTGCGGGGGGTACAGTCGTTGCTATTCAGGAATGCCGCCGGAATCGGGACGGTTAGCTCGGTACTCGCTGTGGCATTGGGAGCCAGCACGACCCAGCCGCCCGAATCATTCTCCGTATCGGTGGGTGGCGCACCCCAGCGCCAGCGGACACTGACATTCTGTGGTGTCGCTTCTAAACCGGGGAAGGTTACCCTGATCGACGTGCGACCATCGCCACCAACCCGACTCGCACCACCTTCGATGAGTGGTGGTGACCCAAACGGCGAGCCGGGAGCTTTGAAGAGAGCATAGCGCAAGTATGGAAAACCACCATCGAACATCTCGTGCGCGACATGCATATAGAACCCGCTGTTCGCACTACTGACGCCCCATGTATTAAACAACGATCCGCTGGTGGCCGACTCGATCGGGCCAAGGAAGGTTCCATTGGCCAACCGTACCGCATAGCCGAGCCGGTTCTGAGAGCGTCCTCCCGCAGGCGTACGGATCCACGAAAAATGGAGGTTGCCATACGGATCGGCACTGACTGATACTTGTCCATCGCCCTTCTCACCGAGGAGGCGTGATCGTGGCCACGGTTGATTATCGAACAGATTGGCAAGCGGTTTTTCGGCATAAAAAATACCGTTATCCACATGGCGATAGCCGACGTATATCCGGCCATTGGCGATAGCCACACTGCTATCGACATACTGCTCGCCGTCACCAACATTCACATCGACCGGCGCACTAAACCCGCTCCCCATCCACAACGCCACCGAGATATGCATCGGACGCGGGGCATCACGCGTAAAGGTGAGGACCACTTCACCGTTTGTACCGGTGGCCAATTGGACCACGGCCTTATAGGATTTCTGACCAAAGGCACGGGTTACCGGCGCCCATGTTGCACCACCGGTATCGGAATAGGTGTAGTAGATACCCTCATTGTTGGCATTCGGTGCCGAATCATCACGCCAGACGGCGATCAAACGACCGTTCTGCGGTCCGCCGTTGACGACGGCCAACGCCGGACGGACCGGGAAAACGACAGTACGGTTCACTTCAAAGACCGGCCCCCAATTGCCGGCGGTATCTCGCTTGCGCACTCGTACAATCTTTGCCTCCTGATCGATCCAGAGTGCATACACCTCACCGTTCGGAGCGGTAGCAATCGCTCCGTTCACATATTCGGAATTAATCTTCGTGCGCGTCGTTGTCCCCAGCGTCGCCGGTAGGCTAAAGCTGGAGTCCCTTTCGTTTTTCCCCCAGACCCGGGCTTTGCCTTCCGAGGCAACACTCGATTCGGGGATGCCGAACAGATAGACTTGATCACCGGCTATTGCTGCCTGTGGCAATTTGGTATTGAAACTGTTGGGGAGCACCGTCTCGACCATCAACTGCGGACCGGATTGGGCGGCAAGCGGTATCGCCGCCGGTGCCGTCGTGATACCCACTGCGAAGAGCATCATCAGCACAACCGTGGTGCGTATGATTGGTGACATGGATCTCTTTCCTCCTGCCAACTTAGGGAGCAACGATAACGTCATCAAACATGATCCCACCGAGGGCACGGGTATAGACCCCCACCCGACCGGCCGGCAGCGGCTGGGCGTCCTCCGCCTGCAGCAGCACCTTGCCGTTGAACCGCACCGTCAGCGCGCCCCCGCGCAGCTCGAACTCAACCACATGCCACTGCCGTGGCGCAAACCCCGGCCCCTCCACCGTCGCTAATGGCGTGACCACGCCTTCGACCACCTTCTCCAGCGCGTACTTCGGCGTCGCTGCGTACTCGTTCTTGAGCAGGCGGACCCGGTAGTAGCTCGCTTCGTAGCCCACCTCCCCCTGATAGCGCGCCACCAGCCCGGCAATCCCGTTGAACTCATCGTAGAAGCTCACCCGCACAACCCCATCGCCGACCGTGACGGGCGCGAGGGCCGCAACTTGGGTGAGGGCACTGTTGCGCAGTTCACCGGCAAAGTTCTGGCGCAACCGCCCGTTGTCGATCAGCCAGTTGCCTTCATCGCCGGCGATAACGAAATCGAGGTCGACCAACGTCCACGCCGCCAGACTATCGGTGGTCGCGAAATCGGCGACAAACCGTGGGCCGGCGGCCAAGCCGGCGGGAACGGTCGGGTTCGGGCCGACGGTCGGCGCCGGTGGTTCGGGTGGATACTGCAAAATCGGGCCACCTTCTTCGGCTTGACCGGGACGGAGGGTCATGAGCAAGGCAACCGCCACGGCAATCGTGACTGCAGCAATTGCGATGAGAGGCGTAAGTTTCATATGTCGGGCCATACACATTCCTCCTTACATCACTATCCAACATAGGCGATCATTGGCCGATTGCTATCGGTGCCGGCAGTGGTCCACCACGCAGCGCGGCGTGGTAAGTCTGCGCAAGATCGGCAGCAATCCGCTGTGACGTGAATTGACGGGACAAAGCAACCGCTCGCGCACTATACGCACGCCACGTTGTCGGGTCGTGAAGCAAGGCGGCGATGGCCGTACCAATTGCCGGACCAGAACGCGGTTCGACCACCATACCGGCTTGGGCTGCCGCCACATACGCACTCGCGCCGGTCGTGCGGGTAACGACCGGCGGTGTTCCGGCGGCACAGGCTTCAATCACAACCCGACTGAACGACTCGGCCACCGAGGGCACCACCGCCACATCAGCGGCAGCCAAATAGGTCAGCGCTTCGTGGTGGGGAATAGCCCCGGTCAACACCACGTCGGCTGCCGCTCCCAATTCGGCAGCGCGACGACACAACAATGCACCATAATCACCGAAGCGTGGTGTCGAACGGTTCGGGCCAACGATCACAATCTGAGGGGCCAACCCTGCCGCACGCAGGGTCGGGATTGCCTCAACCAGAAAGGCGATGCCCTTGAACGGATGCAACCGATTGAGGCTCAGAATAATCGGGCGGTGCGGATCGAGCTGATGACGAGCGACCACCGCCGCCCGACTACGACTCCGAAATTCAGCAAGCGATACATCGGGCGGTGGAAAGCTATCAACCGTAATGTTATACGGGATCGCGGTTACCTTCGTTGGTGACGCACCCCGCGCAATCGCCAATTCCCGAATCTGAGGCGCATCAGCACGGATCACCAACGCACGGCGAAAAACGAGGGGCAAGATCGCGCGCACGGCCGGAAAACGGGCATAGCCGTAATCGTACTCTGGCTCGGCCATCACATCGGCACCGGGCAGGGTAACCGCTAATGGAGGGGAGTGGCGAGGGGCCACTACCGCAGCAAAACCTAGGGGGAAAGCTGTCTCGATGTGGCAGAGATCAAACGGGGGAGCGGTAGCAAAGAACTGCCGTAACCCAGCGATAGCGGCTGCGAGATAGGGATAGGGAAAGATCGTAGCTAACGCGCGGTTCGCGAACCGTATCGGTAAGGTACCACCCGATGGCAACCGATGAACGACGATCCCGTCTTCGACAGTACGAGAGGGGGAACGCCGATCGGTGGTGAAACTCAGCACCTCCGCATCAATCCCCATCGAGCGCCACGCAAGAATAATCTCGGTATGAATACGGTTACCCATTGCCGCCTGATCATAGCGCGGCAAAATATATAGAAGGCGCATGCTAGATCCCATGATTGAATATACCGTGCCATGATGAAGACGCTGATCGGCATCATTTTGTTCCCGATTGCACGCAAATCTGATTGGCGCATGCTACCATGCTCACCCCTCATCAGGAAACGGGCGTAGTTGAGGCAGGCTTGCGTAGGGTAAACATAACATAGAGCGGATCGGTACGATCAAACCGCTCTTCAAGCGGATGAACAATCCAGGCCAACAACAAATCTTTCAGGATAAACGTGCGCCAAAAGCGGGTTAACTTCGTCTCGTGATAACGCCAATTGAGGATTGAGCGACCAAACCCACACAACGGACTGATCTGCAATCCAGCGGGTTGGACATACACCCGTTGAATATCCGCATCGTTGTAGAAGCGAAAAAACGAACCAGGCTTTCCCTCTTGGACGAAAGCGTTGCGGGCCACCCGCTTGAAGCGTCGAATCCCCTCGAAGAAGCCGGTACGCTCACCGCTGGTATACGGAATAGTAATCACGGCAATACCATTTGGGGCTAACACCCGGCCAATTTCACGACCAACCGCCTCATCATCAGGGATATGTTCGAGAGTCGAGACGGCAGCGATCCGGGCCACCGAATCGGATCGAAACGGCATCGCCGCAGCGCTGGCAACAATCGGAAAAAACCGGCCATCGCCGGGGCGCGCCGTTGCCGCACGTTTGGCCTGCTGCCACCGCACCCGATCCGGATCAAGCTCAAGCACCACCACATCTACCCCTTCTTTGGCCAACATATGGGGAAACGAGGAGGTACCCGATCCAATATCAACGACCAAGTCACCACGACGAACATCGAGTGCCTTGGTCGCCCACGGATATTCGATCAATCGCCAGAGGCTAAAATCGTTAACGGTCCGGCGCAGAATTCGCCAACCGTTGAGCGCTACTTCGTAAGCAATACAGCGCAATGCGCTCAGCCTAATCGGTCGATGTTGCGAACGGTTCATACCCAATACCACTTCATCCACGATACCGCCAGATGCGGCGTCTCAGTATAGCATGAGAATTACGGTAAAATGCAGACCGATAGCAGACAACGAAAAAAATTAGTCATTGATGGTTACGCTTTCGCAACTCTTGCAACAAGACAAACCATCGTAGATCGCATTGGTACGAGCTAAACTGACTTTTAACAGGTAGCAGCAACTATTTACTCAAATCATCAAATGATTGACTATCATGCTACAATCAGAGTCGATCATGCGCTTTTACTCTAGAGTTCACGAGCAAAGTCTTTTCATGTTCGCGTAGTTTGCAAACAGAACTACACCGATCCATAGGCAAAAGGGGCTGTTATGACTGTCGAGATCACCCGCGCAACGATCGACCGCTACAACCGTCCCGGCCCGCGCTACACCAGCTACCCGACCGTTCCCCATTGGCAGAGCGATTTTACCGCCGAGGATTACCTAGCAGCCCTCTGCGAAGTCGCCACCACGACCGACCCCATCAGCGTCTATGTCCATCTACCCTTCTGTGCCGAACGATGCGCCTATTGCGGATGCAATGCCACTGCAACCAAACGGACAGATGTCGTCGATCACTACCTCGACCGGCTAGAGCGCGAACTCGAATTGGTCACGGCGACGTTAGGTACAGGGCGGCAGGTGGTACAATTGCACTGGGGTGGTGGCACGCCCAATTTCTTGAACGAAGCGCAGAGTCGACGCCTGATGAAACTCTTGCACACCGTCTTTACCATTGATCCGGCGGCAGAGGTAGCGTTAGAAGTTGATCCGCGCATCGGCAGTCGCGAGCAAATCTTTCTCTTCCGCGAATTAGGGTTTAACCGGATCAGTTTTGGGGTACAAGACATTGCGCACAACGTGCAAGTGGCTATCGGGCGCATCCAACCACTCAACCAGACCCAAACGGTCGTCTATGCTGCCCGAGATGCCGGATTCACCAGTATCAACATCGACCTCGTGTACGGGCTACCGTATCAGACACCAACAAGCTTTGCCACGACATTACAGGCGATCATTGATTTACGCCCCGACCGCATTGCCTGTTTTAGCTATGCGCACTTACCGCAAGCGCGCCCGAATCAGAAACGGGTCGATGCTCGTCAACTGCCGACCGGTTACGAGAAGTTCCAGCTTTTCCGGCAAGCAATTGATACGCTTACCGCAGTTGGATACGACTGGATCGGTATGGATCACTTTGCGTTGGCCGATGATGAACTGGCAATCGCAGCCCGCGAGCGACGGTTGCAACGCAATTTTATGGGGTATACCGTTTTACCTGCGCCACACCAGATCGGGTTCGGTATGAGTGCTATCGGTGATTTGGCCGGTCGGTATGCCCAAAATGATGCGCACCTCGGCCATTACCAGCGCGCAATTGACGCCGGACGGTTACCGATCACGCGCGGTATGCGGCTGAGCGATGATGATCTGATGCGGCGGAAGGCGATCATGCATCTGATGTGCAACCTCGAAGTACCGTTTGATCTGAAACTACCTCCAACAGGTCAACGTCTTGGTGATGTTTTTCCTGCCGAAATCGAGCGAATCGCTGCATACGCCGATGATGGCTTGATCGAGGTTGAATCACACCGCTTGCGGGTAACCGAACGTGGACGGTTTTTTGTCCGTAATTTGGCAATGG
The DNA here is from genome assembly GCF_049970315.1 of Chloroflexus sp. GTDB lineage: Bacteria > Chloroflexota > Chloroflexia > Chloroflexales > Chloroflexaceae > Chloroflexus. Next base: position 17,275 of record NZ_JBMFNE010000020.1, on the reverse strand, counting down.
AGTTGGATCGCTATCTCCAGCAGACAACGACACGGCCACTCTTTTCGAGCACAGTATGAGGAGTCACGACGATGATGGCAAACTACGACAGTGTCGTGATCGGGGGTGGTATTGGCGGGTTGGCGGCAGCCTATACCCTCTATAAACGAGGGTACCGCGTGTTGGTGATCGAAGCTGCCAATCGGGTCGGCGGCGTGATCCACAGCATTACCACGCCCGAAGGTTTCACACTCGACTGCGGGCCAAATACGATTGGGACGAATGACGTGCGTCTGTGGCAGGAGTTGATCGATCTCGGTCTGCATGATCGGATCAGACCGGCAGCACGGTGTGGCAGACGACGATACATTTTGATCAACGGCACGCCGATAGAGATTCCGTCGTCGCCGGTAGGACTGATCACGACCCGTTTGCTCTCGTGGCGCGGTAAATTGCGTGTGCTGGGCGAACCATTTGTCAATATCGGTACACCTACCGGTGAAGAGAGTGTTGCCGCTTTCTTCAGCCGACGGATCGGCCATGAAGCAGTTGCTCACTTGCTCGATCCGTTTGTGGCCGGAGTCTACGCCGGCGATCCCAATCAACTGTCGGCGGCGGCAGTCTTCCCCTCGCTCTGGGAAGCGGCGCAGCGCGGCGGGAGTATCGTGCGCGGGATGCTCAAGCGTCCGAAGCAAAAAACACTCATCAGCGAACCCAAGATGCGGAGTCGAACCTTCAGTTTTCAAGGCGGATTAGCCGATTGGCCGCGAGCTATCGCCCGCGCCCTTGGCGCCGGCAATGTCTGGACAGGGCGTAGGGCTGTCGGCCTGCGTGATCTCGGCACGTATTGGGAAGTGACGGTTGATGGAACAGGCCGTCTTGAGACGATCACGACGCGCAGTGTGATCATCGCAACACCGGCCTACGTCGCCGCCGAACTCGTTGAAGCGCTTGATCCGGCGGCAGCGAGCGCGCTCCGCAGCATCCCATATGCACCGGTATCCGTCGTTCACCTCGGTTTTCGCCGCGATCAGCTCTCGCACGAACTGAACGGATTTGGGGTTTTGGCTCCTTCAAGCGAACGTCGGCAGTTTTTGGGGATTTTATGGGCGTCTAGCCTCTTCCCACACGTGGCCCCGCCTGACCGTGTCTTAACGATCACGTTGTCGGGTGGTGCGATCCGGCCAGAAGTTGCTGAACAGAGCGAAGAGGCGCTGATCGAATCGGCCATCCGTGACAATCAAGAAGTGTTGGGTATTCGGGGCCAACCACTGCTGACCCACGTCACGCGCTGGCGCCACGCAATTGCACAATACACGATCGGTCATCGTGAGCGGATCGCAACCCTCGAACGGCTCGAACAGCGGCGTCCAACATTGCAACTGACCGGTAGTTACCGCGGTGGGATCGGTGTCCCGAAGACGTGGGCTAGCGGTGTTGGAGCGGGCGAACGGATTGCAGCAGCGCTCGACGCGCAAGGCACGACTACCGATACGCTGGAACAGGCACGCGGGTAAGCAGGAGCGGGCAGTTGGCATCGTGTGAGAACACGCGACGGCTTGGGGCGACCCACCGAGTCGCCCGTACCAGGTGGGCGGGGGATGGCCGGTGATGTAAGGATGCAACCGCAATGAATCGGCATGATCGGATTGCAGGTGGGTTATTCGGTCTGCTCATCGGCGATGCCATAGGTGTGCCATACGAATTTCATCCACCGGAAGCATTGCCACCGATCACAGCGATCGATCTACAGCCGCCGGATGGATTTGCACGCAGTCATCCAACGATCCCGGTGGGAACGTGGTCGGACGATGGAGCGCTGGCGTTGGCCCTCCTCGATTCGTTACTGACGTGCGACCGGCTTGATCTGAACGATTTTGCCCGCAAGATACAGGCGTGGTACGAGCAGGGAGCCTACACACCTGACGGAATCGTCTTTGACGTAGGTTCGCAAACGCGGCGCGCGATACGGACGTTGCAGAACGGTGTATCGCCATACCGCGCCGGGCCGGCGGGCGAGTTTGACAACGGCAATGGCGCGCTGATGCGAGTCTTGCCGCTGGCGTTATGGCATCGTGGTCATGACCGCGAGTTGGTCGCCGATGCGCATCTGCAATCACTGCCCACCCATGGTCATCTCCGGTCACAAATCTGTTGCGCCCTCTACTGCCTATGGGCGCGCTACGAATTAGCGGGCGACGGTGATGCGTGGAACACCGCTACCAAGCGGCTGCGCGACATCTACGGTAACGGGCAAGCGCGGATCGAACTAGAAACCCATATCGAACCCGACAAACTCGTACCAGGGGAGAGCAAGGGGTATGTCGTCGACACACTCCGTTCGGCGCGGTGGGTCGTAGCGCAAGGCAGCGACTACGCTCACGTTGTTCGGCTCGCTATCGCCCTTGGCTACGACACCGACACGACGGCGTGCGTTGCCGGCGGGATTGCCGGGATCCGTTACGGGATCGAAGGCATTCCCACCAATTGGCGGCAGCAGTTACGCGGGCAACCTCTGGTTCACGAACTCCTAACCCGCTTGTTGCAACGCGGATGACATATACCGTTACCGTACCGGTCGCAAGCTTAACTGCTGATGAATAACCCGTGCAATCTGCATCGCTCCGTCACGAGGGACGGCATGCTTGAGCCGTTCGACCGTCGCAGCATAGCGGGCTGGGTCTTCGAGACTAGTAATAGCGGCGACGATCCGCTCGGTCGTCGGACAGAAGAACCCAAGCTCGTAGTTCAGCACAAAATCAATATTACCGTGTTCTTGAATCCCAACCGCTTCAGTGACAATCACCGGCTTACGCATCACCAACGCCTCCATCAGCGTACCAGGGCCGGCCTTCGTCACCACCACATCACTTGCGGCCATCAATTCTTCCATGTTATTAACGAAACCGAACACATGGGTATGCGGCAAACGTGGCCCACGCCGCAAATCCTCGTAGAGCGCGCGATTTTTACCGGTCACAACGAGGAGCTGCTTATCAGGGAGCTGTTGTTCAAGGGAATGAACCAATTGACCAAGACGACCGGCGCCGACACCACCGGCGGTTAGCAAGACAGTAAAGCGATCGGGATCGAACCCCAAATCGCGGCGAGCAGTGGGAGCATCACGATTTTCGGCGGCAAACTTCGGATGGACCGGGAAGCCGCAGCGCTGCAACTGACTCGGCTTCATGCCACGCTTGCGCATCAGGTGATATGCTTCATCGGTGGGGGTCAACGCCAAATCCACGCTGGGATAACTCCAGGCGGCGTGGAGCGTGACCAAATCGGTCACGACAGTTACTACGCGAAACGCATTGTGGCGACGGCGAGCGGCACAGACAAGACGATGGACAAGGGGATGGGTGACGATCACCAAGCGTGGGTGGCGTTCGACGAGCAGGCGTTCGAGATTTTGGCGGGCAATCAGATACACGATCCGCGACAAAAACCCTACCGTCGAACGCGAGTTGGTCAACTGAAACGAAACATTGTACAACTTCAGCCAACGGGTGGAAAGCTGGTCGTAGATACCGGGTGCACTCCGAATACCGGGCACATTGGTCGCCTGCAAGAGATCTTCGATGGCCCATGTAATCTCACCACCCGACAACTGTTCAAGCGCGGCACTAATCGCCACCGCAGCACTGCGATGACCGCCGCCGGTATCTGAAATAGCAAATAACACATCAATTGGTTGACGATTCATACGCTTAGGCGTGACGATAACTCTCAAGATCGGCGATCACCTTTTCGGCAATATCGAGAGCTGCATTGGGATGCGACGCTGCCTTTGCACACCGTCGCATTTCAGCCAGCATTGTAGGGTGATTCAGCAGATTGAGCACAGCCCGTGCGGTCGATTCGCACATGCGCAATTGGATCCCGCTACCGGTACTAACGACGTAATCGGCGTTCCACTCCTCTTGGCCGAGAATAGGATCAATGATAATCATCGGTGTACCCCGGGCGAGAATCTCGCTCACGATCAGCCCACCCGCTTTCGTAATCACCAAATCGCTCGCTGTAATCAGATCATCGACATAATCGATAAATCCCAAGACCCGCAGATCGATATTCGGGGTTGAAATAAAATCGCTTAACGACTCGACCAGGGTCGTATTACGCCCGGCGACCACCACCAGCGTCGCCTTTAGTGGACTTTGCAGAAGTTGGCTAACGATCAGCCGCACGTGATCATCGTCAACCCCACCACCAAACAGCGTCACCACCGTCGCCTCTGGCGGCAGGTTACGACGTATCCGGGCTTCACGGCTATCGTTCGGTTGGGCGAAGCATGGATCGATCGGAATACCGCTCACAACCACTTGCTGTGGGCTAACACCACGCTCGATGAGCTGTGCGCGTGTCTGTTCATCACCGACGAAATAGCCATCGATTTCGGTGTACGTCCAGAAGGTATGGGCGGCGTAATCGGTAATAACGCAGTAGACCGGTTCGGTCAGGCGCGCACTACGTTTATAGCTGACCAGCAGCTCCATCGGCAAGAAATGGGTACAAATAATAACATCGGGCTGAAAGGCGCGTAAGACCTCTTTCAGGCCGTTCGTCCCGATACTTTCAACCAACTTGCGAATATTGTTGGTGATCTCGGCTAGATTGGGGTCGGCGTTCGTTTGTGTGTAAAAATAGCCCCATACCAACGGCGCGCGATCGGTCAATTCAAGATAGGAACGAGCATATGCGAAGCGAAAGAGACGGGAGGTGTGATCGAGGACATCCTCGACACGCACTTCACCAGGCTGACGACGGCTAAAGGCGGCGGCCAGCGCTTCGGCAGCACGTTTATGACCGGTTCCTACTGACGCGTGTAAAATCAGCACTCGCGGCATACGATTATCTCCGGCGAGGCGCCACAGAGGCGCACGAATGTTCTACCCTAAACATTTACCTATCGCTATGGTACCATGTTTCTCCCTCAACGATAGCGGGAAGTTTTCCCGATAACCATTGACGCACGTGGCGGCCCGTGGTACGATAATGCAACCTTTAATACAGCCCCGTGAGGCTGTGAAGGAGTGAACTGAGTATGAACCAGCGTTTGAACCGGCCCCAACTGCCGTGCTCCCTTTGCCCCGTTCCGGCGGGCAAGGGGTTTTTTGTTGGCAAAATCTGCCGGATGTGGCATTGCGGAGGAAGGCATGAGCAACGAGAAACAGATATTATCAGCCGACGAAATACGCAGAGCACTGGTACGCATTGCCCACGAAATTGATGAACGTAACGGTGGTTTGCAGCATGTCGTCCTCGTCGGGATTCGCAGTCGGGGAGTACCACTGGCCGAACGGATCGCTGCTGCGATTGCCGACTTTGAGGGAACACGGGTGCCGGTCGGTCAACTCGATATTACGCTCTACCGTGATGATCTAAAGCTACGTGGGCCGGCGGCGCGCGTGTACAAAACGGATGTCCCGACGGATATAACCGGCAAAACGGTCGTGCTGGTCGATGATGTACTGTTCACCGGGCGGACGGTACGGGCAGCCCTCGACGCGATTGCCGATCTGGGTCGTCCGGCCCGCATTCAACTGGCCGTCCTCATCGACCGTGGTCATCGTGAATTACCGATTCGGGCCGATTATGTCGGTAAAAACGTGCCAACCTCGCTGTCGGAGCGGGTCAAGGTTCGCCTGCGCGAAACCGACGGGGTTGATGAAGTTGTCATTCTGCGAGGTACGAACAATGACTGAACGACGCCGCCACGCCATCGATCTCGACGACTTTACTGCCACCGAGATCGAGGAGATTTTAGAGACTGCTGAAAGCATGCGTGAGGTGCTTAGCCGCGAGATCAAGCAGGTACCGGCCTTACGTGGCAAGACGGTAGTCAATATGTTCTTTGAAGAGAGCACGCGCACCCGGATCTCGTTTGAGCTAGCAGCGCGTGCGTTGTCGGCCAACGTCGTCGCCTTTACGGCACGTGGCAGTAGCGTAGAAAAGGGTGAGTCACTGGTTGATACGGTGCGCACCCTCCAAGCATTAGGAGCCGACATCATTGTGATGCGGCACAGTCAGTCGGGAGCACCATACCTGGTTGCTCGTCATTTTCGTGGTGCGTTGATCAATGCGGGGGATGGTCGCCATGCCCATCCTACCCAAGCACTGCTCGACCTCTACACGATGCGCAGGCACCATGGTCAGATCCGCGATCTGAATGTGGTGATCGTGGGTGATATTCTGCACAGTCGGGTCGTGCGTTCAAACCTGTGGGGGCTTACCCAGCTTGGTGCGCGCGTAACCCTCTGTGGGCCACCGACACTGATCGGGCCGTCGGCATTTTGGACGGCCACATGGCCGACAGTGCGCATTGCCTACAACCTCGATCCGCTCTTGGCCGAGGCCGATGTGGTAATGGCGCTCCGGTTGCAGAAAGAGCGTATGCAACACGGCTTGTTGCCGGCGTTACGCGAATATACCCGCATATACGGTCTCACTGCCGAACGCCTTGCGCGCCTACCAGCACATGCAATTGTGATGCATCCTGGGCCGATGAATGAAGGGATCGAAATCTTTCCTGAAGTCGCTACATCTGCAACGGCAGTCATCGAGGAACAGGTAACCAACGGTGTCGCCGTGCGAATGGCGTTACTGTACCGAATGGCCGGTTGAGAGGTGAAAACGATGCGGTATCTCATAAAAAACGGCACAATTATCGATCCGGCCAACCGAGTGGCAACTATCGGTGATATTTTGGTCGCCGACGGCAAAGTTGAACGATTGTACGATCTGGCCGATCTCCACAGCGATCGCGAACCCATCGGGCCGGACGTGGAAGTAATTAACGCTCGTGGCTGTGTCGTCGCACCGGGTTTTACCGATCTCCACACCCACCTGCGACAGCCGGGCGAAGAACATCGAGAGACGATTAGCAGTGTGAGCGCGGCAGCAGCCGTTGGCGGCTTTACCACGCTGTGCGCCCGTCCCACAACGCACCCCACCCCGGATAACGCGGCGGCGATTCGGCAGTTGCGTGAATTGGTCGCGCACTTTGGGAGTGTGCGGATCGATGTGATCGGCGCGTTGACGTTGGGAAACGAAGGGCGTATGTTGAGCGAGATGCGCGAACTGGCCGAAGCTGGCTGTATTGCGTTTAGTGACGGTGGACGGACCATCGCCGACGCAGCGCTTATGCGGCATGCGTTATCGTATGCGGCAGCGCTCAATTTGCCGGTGATGGTGACGTGTCAAGACCCGTCGTTGGCTGCCGGTGGCGTCGCCCATGAAGGGGCAGTGAGTGTACGTTTAGGTCTACCGGGCATCCCTGCGGCCGCCGAAGAGGCCATTGTAGCCCGCGATATTGCTCTCGCCGAAGCGACCGGCGCTCATTTGCACATCAGCCGAGTGAGCACAGCCGGCAGCGTCGCACTGATCCGAGCTGCACGCGCGCGTGGAGTGCGGGTGACGGCAGAAGTGACGCCGCACCACCTGACGCTGACCGACCGCTGGCTGCTGGGCTGGTTGGAAGAGCGAAACGAGATCGAAACCAGCCGCGCCGGCGCCCATCCCGATCTGAGCTTACCATCGTGGCTTGAGCCAAGCCTATTACCGCCATACGACAGTTCAACGCGGGTTGAACCGCCCTTACGCAGCATTGAACATGTGGAAGCGTTGGTGGCCGGCTTGCGTGATGGCGTGATCGATGCGATTGCAGTTGATCACGCGCCGCTCGCACGTGTTGACCGTGAGTGCGAGTATGGGATTGCCCCACCCGGCATCAGCGGTCTGGAGACGGCACTGGCCCTTACGCTGACTCTCGTTCATCGCGGTGAGATGGATATTGTCAACCTGATTGCGAAACTCACCGAGGGGCCGGCGCAGGTACTCAACCGGTCGCCGGCGAACTTGCGGCCCGGGGCAACCGCCGATATCGTGATCTTCGATCCTGAGCGGAGCTGGGTGGTAGACCCCGATCACTTCCGGTCACGTGGGCGTAACACGCCGCTACGCGGCCAACGGTTGAAGGGACAGGTGATGTTGACGATGGCTGGCGGCAAGATTGTGTTCCGTCGCGGCGATTTTGGCCGGCAAGGACAAGCAGCACCACAACCCTCACGACTCGAAGGGATTTTGGAGAGTGAAGAGACATAATGCAAGATAGAAGAAGCGGGCATATTCCCCTGCCCTATCAACGGCACTCGTGGTAAGATGCTCATAGTCAATAACCAACACCAACGGGGAAGCTATGAGTAATCCGATCACGATTCTGATTGCTGATGACCATACCATGTTCCGGCAAGGCCTGCGTGAGATCCTTGAGCGCAAAGGTGGGTTCCAGGTTGTCGCCGAAGTGCGTGATGGTGCAGCAGCAGTCGAAGCGGCGAAAACGACAAAACCCGATGTTGCGCTCCTCGATGTTTCAATGCCGGTCATGACCGGCATTGAGGCGGCGCGCCAGATCGGGCATGTCAGTCCCCACACCCGCTGCGTCGTGCTAACGATGCACCGCGACGAGCAGACCGTGCTCGAAGCGTTACGGGCAGGTGCCAATGCTTATCTGCTGAAAGATGCAGATGCGTCAGAGCTGATCGAGGCGATTCACGTTGTGTATCGCGGTGAGGCGGCGTTGGCCAGCAGTGCTGCGGCGCGCGTGCTCGATCTGCTGCGACGCAACGATAACGCACCGGCGCTGCATGAGGTGCTGACCCCGCGTGAACGGGATATTCTGGCGCTCGTTGCCCAAGGTGACGATAACCGAGCGATTGCGCTGAAGCTGAGCCTTGCCGAAAAGACGGTCGGTAACCGCTTGAGCGAGATTTTTCAGAAGCTTGGGGTGAGTAATCGTACTCAGGCGGCCATTGTAGCCGTCCAACGCGGATTGGTACCACCACCAGAATTGCGGTAATCGCAAAGACGCAGTAGGGGCACACGGCAGTGTGCCCCACGGCAGTGTACCCCACGGCAGTGTGCCCCACGGCAGTGTGCCCCACGGCAGTGTGCCCCACGGCAGTGTGCCCCACCCAAACGCAAAGGTGCAGAGCGCGCAGAGGTCGCAGAGGAGTCCATCCCGTACTAGGGTTAGGCTGTGATAAATCATCAGCAAGAAACGCAAAGGTGCAGAGCGCGCAGAGGTCGCAGAGGAGTCCATCCCGTACTAGGGTTAGGCTGTGATAAATCATCAGCAAGAAACGCAAAGGTGCAGAGCGCGCAGAGGTCGCAGAGGGGGCCATTCCCACCCCACGTTGGAGGGCTGCCCCGCGGTGTTAACTGAAAGAGCGCGTTCCATACGAACATTGGGAACTTCTCCCCATTCGCAGAGGAAAGCCCCCCCTTGGCCTTCACAGCTTGGCTCGCTATACTAGCTCTGCAACTGTGCGATATTGTGCTGAATATAGAACGGCTGTGGAGGCAGCGTTATGACAATGTTGGTAAATAGTTTAAAGACTGTTGGCCTGCTCGGTCTATTGACCGGGTTGTTCATCGCAATTGGTGGCGCGGTCGGTGGACAGATCGGTATGATTATTGCGTTTGTGCTGGCCGTCGTGATGAATATGGGAGCTTGGTGGTTTTCCGACACGCTTGCCCTCAAGATGAGTGGGGCGCAAGAAGTCAGCCCAGACGAAGCACCTGAATTGCACGCAATGGTCGAGGAGCTGTCACGGCGAGCCGGGATACCCAAGCCGCGCGTCTATATTATCGATACTGATGCACCCAACGCTTTTGCGACCGGACGAGATCCGGCGCACGGTGCCGTAGCAGTAACGACCGGGATTGCTCGCTTGCTGACACGTGAGGAGCTAGCCGGCGTGATTGCACACGAGCTGGCCCACATCAAGCACCGCGATACACTGATCTCGTCAATTGCCGCGACGATTGCCGGCGCCATTGGGATGCTGGCCGATATGGTGATGTGGGGAATGATATTTGCCGGATTGGGCGGCAGTGATGAGGAGGAAGATGGCGGTATCGCCGGGCTGGTCGGTGGCATCCTGACCGCTATGTTAGCCCCGATTATGGCACTGATTATCCAGATGGCGATTTCGCGCTCGCGTGAGTACATGGCTGATGCCGGTGGCGCACAAATTCTTGGCAATCCGTTGCCGCTTGCCAGCGCACTTGAGAAGCTCGAGTGGGCCGCCGGTCGTATGCCAATGGAAGAAGCACGTCCGGCAACAGCGCATCTCTACATCGTTAACCCAATGTTGGGTGGATTGGCAAACCTGTTCCGCACGCACCCAGAGACGCACAAGCGTATCTCGCGGTTGCGGGCAATGGCTAACCGTAGCGGGAACACCGCCATCGTTGCCTAACACTCACACAGCGCGTTGACATAGATTCCATCCTTCCCCCTTCAGTGGGCGTCACTCAATGGCGAGTGGCGCCCATTTTACAGTACAATGCAGGTAGTATGAGCCGCAGAACCTGCTAACACGGGATGTGGCCCATTCCGACCTACCGATCTGTATCCTAACGGCTTCATTATGAGACGATTCCTTCTTATTATTGCACTCACCCTAATCACCGGCTGTATGCCATCGGTCGAGAGACCATCGGAAGACTACCGACCTACGGCGACACCTCGATCTGCTACCGGTACCATCCATGCTCCGCCACCACCACCGACGCCGGTAGCGATGGTTACTCCCACACCGAACAACGACGTAAATGAAATCGCACTGATCGATGCGGCTGCTCGTCTGCCGCGCGATCAAGTTGAGCTAGCCCGCCAACTCGGCACGTGTCGGCTGGCATCAGAGGATTGCCCCCATGTAGCGCGTACTACACCTCTTGACGTACAGCTTGGCGAACGCCGATCTTTTTTTGTAACCGATTTTAGTAACGATAGCCAATACGAAATCACTGCTGAGCTACGCTACATTGGGCCGGTGGTGTTGATGTACGTCGAAACCGGCGTGCCTTTCGATCAGGATGCACTGGAACGTGCTGCACGTACCTTTGAACAAGAGATTTACCCGCGTACCCGCGAGATCTTCGGCAGTGAGGTGCAACCCGGGGTTGACGGTGACAACCGGATTACCATTCTGAACGCGGTAGAGCGCAGTCGTCAGATCCTCGGTTATTATTCGTCGAGCGACTCATTACCGAAACAGGTCAACCGCTACAGCAATGAGCGTGAGATGTTCTTTATGAACATCGAGCTGATGCCGTTCGATAGCGATACCTATCTCGACGTGCTGGCCCACGAATTTCAACACATGATCCATCAGAACGAACAGCCGGGTAGTGCCTTGTGGCTCAATGAGGGAATGTCACAATTGGCCGAAGACCTCAACGGCTTTCAGAGCGAAGGCTTCATTCCGCTCTACCTAAGCAATACCGACATTCAATTGACCGGGTGGGGCTTTGCGCCCGGCCAGTCAGGCGTGCATTACGGCGCTGCTCATCTCTTTATGCGCTACATCTATGCCCAATACACCGGTCAAGACCAGTTACGCCCGTTGATTCGGGCCAACGCCGGTAACAATCTCGAAGCGTTCGTCGAGTTAGCCACACGTGTCCGACCCGATATTACGCACTTTCGGCAGATCATGACTGACTGGGCCGTTGCCAACTTACTCAACGACCCGCGGGTAGGCGATGGTCGTTACACCTACGACACCGGTACCGAATTGAGGAATCTCCTGCCGCATACAGTACGCCCAACACCGATCAATCGGCGATACCAAGACGATATTGTGCAGTTCGGCGTGGATTACCTTGCATTACCATCGAATACGCGCTCAGTAACCTTCCGTGGCGACACTACCGTGCGCATCGCCGGACAGATGCCACGGGGACGATACGCATGGTGGAGTAACCGCAGTGATGATAGTATTGCGACGCTCACGCGCAAGATCGATCTACGTGGGGTCAGTTCAGCGATACTCACCTTCGACACGTGGTTCGAGATCGAAGACGACTATGACTACGCCTTCGTCACTGTTTCGACTGACGGCGGGCGGACATGGGAGACCCTACCCGGCAAGTGGACGACCGACTACGATCCGCAGGGGGTGAATTATGGTCACGGTCTGACCGGTGTTTCGGGGAGACCGGAGGCCAATGTTGAAGACGGCTTGCGCGGGCGCTGGGTGAGCGAGCAGATGGATCTGACGCCGTTTGCCGGGCAAGAGGTGTTGCTGCGCTTTTGGTCGATCAACGATCAAGGGGTGCATGCACCTGGTATCTTGATTGACAACATTACCATCCCCGAAATCGGTTTTCGTGATACCGTCGAAGAGGGTGATAATGGCTGGGAGGCAGCAGGGTTTGTGCGCGTCGATGGCGATCTACCGCAGCAATGGGAATTACGGCTGGTGCGCACGGCGACCGATGGCCAGATCACGGTGGAGCCGCTGACGGTCAATGCCGATGGCGTTGCGACGGCAACCTTAAACAACGGCGAGCACGGGGTATTGGTGGTGATTGCGGTCACGCCGCACACCAGTGAACGGGCGCAATACGAGGTGATCAGCGAGTAGCGACGCACGAGCACAGTATCGCCTACGAAAGGCTACCAGTGACACTTACGCTAAGAACACGCTGGCTGATCATCGCCATCGTCGTGATCGTTGCGGCGGCGGTGATCACCATTAGTCGCGCCCATCAGCCGCGCCGCCTCGCCCCGCTGGTCGCTGATTTCAGCGGGGGCGGGGCTGCGCCGGCGATCGGCTGGTCAATGCTGCCGGTACAGGCTGACACTCTGCGGATCAGCGTTGCGCCACAGGCACTGCCAAGCGATGCCAGCCTCGACGCGATTACGGCGGAGCTGGTCACGGCACTGGAGTACGTTAGCGCACGCACCGGCACAGCGCCGGTGGGGCCGATCACGGTGCAGATCCTTGCAGACCCGCAATGCGCCTTGCACGGCGCCGCCTATACCCAAACCCGCGAAGTACACGTCACTACGTGCGCCGCCATCCCACCGGACCGCGCCGTCAACATTCTTGCCCACGAGTTTGTGCATCAGCTCGCTCACGATCACTTTGGCGAAGCTCATCTGCGTAGCGACCCGATCCTACTCGAAGGGTGGGCAACGTGGGATGCAGGTCGGTATTGGCTCAGTGGAGCGCAGGATTTTCGCACTTTTCTCGGCGGGCAAGCACCTCTACCACTGATCGCTACTCATCTAGGTAAGCCGGCTGCCGAGATGAACATGCTCTACTACCAATGGGCTAGTTTTGTCGAGTACTTACTCGTTACATACGGGCATGACACCTTCGAAGTTGTTTACCGCAGTGGTAACGGTGTAGTTGGAAGTGCCGACTATCACGGTGTCTACGGTGTCGATCTGGCAACACTCGAAGCGGCGTGGCGCACTTGGTTGCAAGACGATTAGGAGATAGGCACGGGGCGCGGTATGCGCCCCATGGTCCCCGTGGTGAAGCATTATCACCCGCTAATCGCCTGGCAAATGATTGCGACGCGCCACCCCATCGGCGATGGCAGCCTGTGCCACCGCACTTGCAATGGCCGGTACAATCTGGCGATTAAAGACGCTCGGCACGATATAGTCTTCGTTCATCTCCTCAATGGAAACCGCATTTGCTAACGCCTCAGCAGCAGCGAGACGCATCGCCGAGGTGATACGGCGGGCGTTGACATCAAGCGCACCACGAAAGATGCCGGGAAAACTGAGCACATTATTGATCTGATTCGGCTGATCGCTCCGTCCGGTTGCAACCACACGCGCGTACTGGCGCAGCATGTCGGGATCACCCTCAGGAATGGGATTGGCCAATGCAAACACGATTGGGTCAGCACTCATCGAGCGCATGTGGTCGGGGGTGAGAATATTCCCTCTCGACACTCCGATGAACACATCGGCGCCGTGGAGAGCGACGGTCAAATCGCCCCGCCGACGCTCACGGTTGGTGAGGGAAGCGATAATGCGTTGCATTGGCGTCTGACGGGCGTAGTCACCCTCAGCTAAAATCCCGAACCGATCCACTGCCGTAATCTCACCGACGCCGGCTTCGAGCAGTGTGCGAATAATGGCGGTGCCGGCAGCGCCGACGCCATTCACCACTACCCGCACATCGGCCAGCGTTTTGCCCACAAGACGCAAGGCATTGCGGAGGGCAGCCAGCACTACCACCGCAGTACCGTGCTGATCGTCGTGCATCACCGGCAGATCAAGGCTCTCTTCCAGTCGGCCCTCGACGATAAAGCAATTGGGGGCAGCAATATCTTCGAGATTGATGCCACCAAAGCTCGGTGCAATCTGTTCAACCGTCTGTACGATAATGTCGGGGTCTTGTGAGCGGAGACAAATCGGTACCGCATCGATATTGGCCAGCTCTTTAAACAGAATCGCCTTGCCTTCCATCACCGGCATCGCCGCTTCGGGGCCAAGATTGCCCAAACCGAGGATCGCCGAACCATCGCTGACCACGGCAACACTATTCCCTTTCCACGTGAGTGAATAGACCTTTTCAGGATCGTCGGCGATTGCACGGCAGACACGAGCCACGCCGGGCGTGTAGGCCAGGGAGAGATCATCACGAGTTTTTAGCGGAACCCGGCTCTGGGTAGTAAGCTTACCGCCGAGGTGGGTAAGGAGGACACGGTCGCTCACCTGAAGCACTTTAATGTTTTGCAGCGTATTGATTGCGGCTACCAGTTGCTCGCCGTGCTGTTCATCTTGTACGCGCACAGTAATATCGCGCACAAGAAAGTTACGTTCAGCGCGAACAATATCGATTGCGCCGATGTCGCCGCCAACCTCGCCGATCAGGGTCGTGAGCCGGCCCAACATACCGGGCCGATTTTCGATTTGGCAGCGCAAGGTCAGCGTATAAGCCACCCCAACGGACATACCCTTCACCTCGTTTTCTGGCTCAAAGATACAAAAATGCCCGTCACGGCGACGGGCATCACTGCCTTAATTTTTGTATAGTACCACAAGTAACAAAAATGGTGAGCAGGAACTGCCGGCCCGGCGGAGACCGGGCTAGGATGACGAAGCTTGCTGCGCGGAATGGGTTGGAATAGACACAAAACGACAAAAGAGTCACAAGTGGCGTCGCCGCAACAAGGCCCAAGCGGCACAATATACACGCTATATCTTGCGTCGTTTGTGGCGTTTGGTGGCTATTCGCAGCCTTTATTGCCGATACTTACGCGGCGCGACTCCCATTGCACGTTTGAACGCTTTGCTAAAAGCCGCTTCCGAATGGTAGCCAACCTGTTCGACAACCTCGTTTACCCGCGCATGGGGATGTTCGGCCAGTAACCGAGCAGCCAGTTGCATGCGCCAACGGGTGAGATAGACGATTGGCCCTTCGCCAGTCAGGGCAGAGAAACGAGCAGCAAAGGCCGATCGCGAGCAAGCCACTGACCGCGCTAACGCGGCGACTGTCCACGGCTGCTGGGGCTGGCTGTGGATGAGGCTGAGCACCTTGCCGATCAGCGGATCGTGCAGCGCGCCAAGCCAGCCGCAACGCTCCACACCTTGCAACTCAACCCAGCGCTGGATGATCTGAATGAACAAAATATTGGTCAACCGGCGCAAAACAGCCTCTTTGCCAGGCCGCGCCGCTTCGGCTTCTGCGGCCATCAGCGCCAGCACACCGGCAAGCGCACCGGCTTCACTGCGCAGAATATGAATGAGACGGGGCATTTGTTGCAAGATTGGCAGTAGCTCGCGTTGCTCAACATCGAATGTTCCACACAACACGATCGCGGTTGGGCGATCACTCCAGCGCATCAAAGCACATTCTCCCCACTAATCCAGCTCAAGATTGTGGAAGAGCGGTGCGGTAGGTGTTTCGCAGAGGATATGCTCATCGCCATACGGTAAGAGCAGCACATCTCCTTCGCATAACGACAGCAGAGTATCGTCGCTTGCTAACCGCACATAGCCGTTGCCACGATGTAGTACGTGAAAGACCGCGCACGCACGCGGCGCAACATGCAGCCCCCACGGCGATCCAAGTTCGGAACGGCAGTGGACACTGCTCCTAAGGCGTAACGTATCAAGGATTTGGGTTAATGCATCCACAACGAATAGACGATTGGCAAAGGAATTTGGATAGATCAACATAGATCATCCAGGATTGTTCCATTATAGTTTCGGCATAACCTGTCCGTCAAACGGAGAAACGCCTATGCATCCACCACCGGAAGGAGCAAATCCTCTCATCTACACACTGCTGGTCTTTCTACATATCGTCACTACAACGACCGCAGTTGGTTTGAACGCCAGTTACGCTATCTGAATCGCCCGCGGCACGCACGATTCTGCTAACTTGCCGTTTGCGCTGCGCGGCGTCAAGTTCATCGACGACTACGTTGCCAATCCGTGCTATCTCATCGGAGGCATCACCGGCGTACTTATGATTGCCATGGGTAAAAACGTTGCACCGTTTTTGTGGGTGGCAATCGCGGTTTATCTCGTAGCAATGGCGTTAGCATATGGGGTCTACACTCCCTTGCTGAGCCGGCAAATCAAGACGCTTGATGCCAAAGGGAGCGGCAACCCGGAGTATCAGACGCTAGCGCGCCGTTCCAATCAGGTTGGCGTCACCATAGGCTTACTGGTCATCATTATTCTGGCGCTCAAGATTTTTGAACCGCCGCTTTGGTAAGGACACCTTTGGATGCTCAGCATTCGGGAAGCGAGACATCTTTAGAGCCGGTCACGGTGAGCGGAGTGCACTGGATTGGCAGATTTCTCGCTGCGCTCGAAATGACAAAAGGGTGGCGTCGGAGTGCATCGGATGGCAAGATTGCTCGCTCCGCTCGAAATGACAAAAGGGGAGCATCGGAGTGTATCGGATGGCAAGATTTCTCGCTCCGCTCGAAAGGACAAAAGGTGAGTGACAAATGACAAAAGGTGGCTACCGGGCCGTGGGATGGTGAGCGCCGCGCGTCATCCTCCCCGTGTCATGTCGAGCGAAGCGAGACATCTTTAGAGCCGGTCACGGTGAGCGGAGTGCACCGGATTGGCAGATTTCTCGCTGCGCTCGAAATGACAAAAGGGGAGCATCGGAGT
Source organism: Chloroflexus sp. (assembly GCF_049970315.1). Classification (GTDB taxonomy): domain Bacteria; phylum Chloroflexota; class Chloroflexia; order Chloroflexales; family Chloroflexaceae; genus Chloroflexus. Next base: position 345 of record NZ_JBMFNE010000020.1, on the reverse strand, counting down.
GCATCGGATGGCAAGATTTCTCGCTCCGCTCGAAAGGACAAAAGGGGAGCATCGGAGTGCATCGGATGGCAAGATTTCTCGCTCCGCTCGAAAGGACAAGGGGGCTGTTGGGGCGTAGGATGGTGAGCGCCGCGCGTCATCCTCCCTGTGTCATGTCGAGCGAAGCGAGACATCTTTAACCCGGTCACGGTGAGCGCCGCGCGTCATCCTCCCCGTGTCATGTCGAGCGAAGCGAGACATCTTTAACCTGGTCACGGTGAGCGCCGCGCGTCATCCTCCCTGTGTCATGTCGAGCGAAGCGAGACATCTTTAACTTGGTCACGGTGAGCGGCGCGCGTCATCCTC
>NZ_JBMFNE010000019.1:0-80989 GCF_049970315.1 Chloroflexus sp. | reverse complement strand
CATGTCGAGCGACCGGTCATATCTCGTTCCGCGCCATCCACTCACCTGTCATGTCGAGCGAAGCGAGACATCTTCAACAACATCATCTCAAGCGTCGTGAGACGGATGGTAAGATTGCTCGCTGCGCTCGAAATGACAATGGTGGAGGTGCAAAGACGTAAAGATTGCTCGCTGCGCTCGAAATGACAATGGTGGAGGTGCAAAGAGGGGGCCGCCGGGCCTGGTCATAGCAAGTACTACGCACCATCCCCTTCCCGGTCATATCTCGTTCCGCGCCATCCACTCACCTGTCATGTCGAGCGAAGCGAGACATCTTCTAGACAATAGCGCTATTCCAAACCCAACCAGCTATGCGTATCACCCCTGAAACATGTACCAATACTAACTACAATATGCTGTAATGGATATACCTCGCCGATCTGTTGCATTCCGTCTCGGCTAGTATGAGTTTTCTATGCATAAAACTGATGCTATTTATCGAAAATATCTACTTGTTCGATAATTGGTTCTATGCTAGTATGTCATAAGACTAAGATCATCAGTATACATAGCCAGAAAGAGCTGGTCATGACAAACTACGGCTTCCTCATCGATCAGCGGAAGTGTATTGGCTGCCATGCATGCAGTACCGCCTGCAAGTCGGAAAATGAAGTACCACTTGGGGTGTACCGCACATGGGTTAAGTACGTTGAAACTGGAACTTTCCCTAACACACGCCGACACTTCCAAGTTACCCGCTGCAACCATTGCGCCAACCCACCTTGTGTCCGCATCTGTCCGGTTACGGCCATGTATCAGCGCACCGACGGAATTGTCGAGTTCGATCCGAAGGTGTGTATCGGATGCAAGGCCTGTATGCAAGCCTGTCCCTACGATGCAATCTACATCGATCCTGAAACACACAACGCCGCAAAGTGCCACTTCTGCGTCCACCGGATCGATCAAGGTCTCAAACCGGCTTGCGAGATTGTTTGTCCCGAACAGGCAATCATTTCTGGCGACCTCGATGATCCCAATAGCTTGATCAGTCAATTAATCGCCCGTGAACCGGTATCGGTGCGCAAACCCGAGCAAGGCACTGCGCCTAAGTTGTTCTACATCGATGCCGACCAAACAACACTTACTCCCACCGCTGCCCCGGTGGCCTCCACTTTCATGTGGGCCGATGTTGTCAGCGAGCAGTTGGTTGGTCACCACAACGGGAACGGCAAGCCTAAAGTAACACGCGAAGTGATCCCGCTCACCGCCGCTTCGGGCGCTACTATTCGTGTACCGCGCGAGCAAGGGATGGGTAGCGGCAGTAGTGCATTGATGTTAGGTGGACGAGTCGCCGGCCATATGGTACAGACCGGTTATAATGCCCAGCATAAGATTCCGTGGCACTGGCCGGTACCGGCCTATCTGGTCACGAAAGGGATCGGCAGTGGCATCTTTATGGCAATTGCTGCCGCTGTTGGTCTCGGTTTAGCCCAGTTGTCCGCCCCACTACTGGCAACCGCTCTCTTCGTCAGCCTACTCTTTATTGCAATTACAACTGGTTTGCTGGTCTTCGATCTTGATAAGCCGTTGATGTTCTACACCATCCTCACTCGCCCACAGTGGCGCAGTTGGCTTACCCGCGGTGCGTTTGTGTTGATCGGCTTCTCGGCTATTGGTGGGCTTTGGTTCCTGGCTGAGGCCGGTGCAGCGCTCAATTTCTGGTCAGAAGCGACGATTGCCGGCTTGCGACCGGTACTTGCTTGGCTTGGGATGCCGTTGGCCGTCTTGGCCGCTATTTACACAGCATTCCTCTTTGCGCAAGCCGAAGGGCGCGACCTCTGGCAAAGCCCGCTCTTGCCTGCCCACTTGCTGGTACAGGCACTTATGGTCGGTTCTGGAACCTTGTTGCTCTTTGTGCCATTTATGTCAATGCCAACGGAATTTGCGAACCTGCTCGTGTGGCTCTTTGCCGGTAGCTTAGTACTTGACCTCTTTATGATCCTGGTCGGTGAATTCGGCATTCCGCACGCTAGCGAAGTCGCTGCACGCGCCAAGCACGATATTAGCCACGGTCGCTATCGCAACCACTTCTGGCAAGGTGCGATTGGCCTTGGTCACATTGTGCCGGTGATCTTGCTCGGACTAGTCCTCCTTGCTCCAGCATTGGCCGTGCCACTGTTGGCCGTGGCCGGGATAGCAACCATCGCCGGGTTGTACGCCTTCGAATACGCTTTCGTCATGGCGCCGCAACACGTGCCGAACAGTTAAGAAAGGTGTAGTCATGGCGACGTCATTCCTCAACCGCTTGTTAGGAACACTCGGACAACAGACAGCAAAGCGGGTCGAACCGCTTGCACCACCGGTCGAGCGCTATGTCACGAACGCTGCACCGACGACTAATCCGGTAAGGAGCGAACTCCGTGATTATCCACCGGTCGAACGTTGGAACGATTGGACGGAGTACGATCCGAAGCACTGGCCGCGCAAGGTGCCCCGCCATTATACCCTTGTGCCGACCGTCTGCTTCAACTGTGAGAGCGCTTGTGGGTTACTCGCGTATGTCGATGTTGAAACGCTGAAGATCAAGAAGTTTGAGGGAAACCCGCTCCATCCCGGTAGCCGCGGTCGCAATTGCGCGAAGGGGCCGGCCACCCTTAATCAGGTCTACGATCCAGATCGGATTCTCTACCCGCTGAAGCGCGCCGGTAAGCGTGGCGAAGGGAAATGGGTGCGCGTTTCATGGGACGAAGCCCTCAACCAGATTGCTGCGCGCATTCGGAAGGCAATTATTGAGAAACGTCAGACAGAGATTATCTACCACGTGGGCCGTCCCGGCCACGATGGTATTATGGAGTGGGTGCTGCCCGCCTGGGGCGTCGACGCTCACAATTCGCATACCAATGTCTGTTCGTCGGGTGCGCGCTGCGGCCAGGCGATGTGGATGGGCTACGACCGACCATCGCCCGATCATGCGAATGCACGTGTTATTCTCCTGATCAGCTCGCACCTCGAAACCGGCCACTACTTCAACCCCCATGCTCAGCGCATTATGGAGGGTAAAATGGCCGGTGCAAAGTTGATCGTGCTCGATACTCGCCTCTCGAACACAGCGTCGATGGCCGATGAGTGGCTTTCACCGTGGCCGGGCAGCGAAGCGGCAATTCTGTTAGCGATTGCCAATTATCTTATCCGTACCGGTCAGTATAATCGCGACTTCGTGCGACGCTGGACGAACTGGGCCGATTATCTCCGCGCCGAGCACCCTGATGTCCCGGTCAGCTTTGAACATTTTGAGATGAAACTCCAAGAGCTGTACGCCCAGTATACGTTCGAGTTTGCTGCCCAAGAGAGTGGCGTGAGCGCTGAACAGATCGAGCGAGTCGCCAAAATGATCGCTCGTTGCGATGGGAAACTGGCGACGCATAGCTGGCGTAGCGCAACCAGCGCTAACCTTGGTGGCTGGATGATCGCACGCTGCCTCTGGTTCCTCAACGTGTTGACCGGTTCGATTGGCGTTGAGGGTGGTACCTCGGCGAATGTCTGGGATAAGTGGGTCCCCCGCCATCCCAATATGGCGCCACACGTAAAGGTGTGGAATGAATTGACATGGCCGCAAGAGTATCCGCTGACGTTCTACGAGCTTAGCATTCTCCTGCCACACTTCCTCAAAGAAGGTCGGGGGAAGGTTGACACCTATTTCACCCGTGTTTACAACCCACTGTGGACCAATCCCGACGGTATGAGCTGGCTCGAAGTGCTGACTGACGAGAGTAAGATCGGCCTGCACGTTCACCTCTCACCAACCTGGAGCGAAACAGGTTGGTTCGCCGACTATATCTTGCCGATGGGAGTAGGTGCCGAACGTCACGACCTCATGAGTCAAGAAACCCACGCCGGCTGCTGGATCGCATTCCGCCAGCCTGTGTTGCGTGAGGCGATGCGTCGCTTGGGCAAGCCGGTGAAGGATACGCGCGAGGCGAATCCTGGCGAAGTGTGGGAGGAGACCGAGTTCTGGATCGAGTTGTCGTGGCGGATTGATCCCGACGGTAAGCTTGGTATCCGCAAGACATTCGAGAGTCCTTATCGGCCAGGTCAGAAGATTACCGTCGATGAGCTGTACGGCTGGATGTTCGAGAATCACGTCCCCGGTCTGCCAGAAGCAGCGGCGAAAGAGGGCCTTACGCCACTTGAATATATGCGGAAGTATGGTGCATTTGAGCTGCGCAAAGGCGTGATGCCAACGTTCGATAAACCACTTGCTGCAAATGAACTGGCGAATGCGACTGTCGACCCGGAGACCGGTATCGTCTACACTAAGACACCAGCTCCACCGTCGTCAAACATTACCCCGGTTCCCTACTTCGAGCCTGACCCAGAACGTGGGCGTCCGATTGGAATCAAACTTGAGGATGGTTCCTTAGTTACCGGTTTTCCTACGCCGTCGCGTAAACTCGAATTCTATTCGACAACGCTGCGCGATTGGGGTTGGCCGGAGTACGCAATCCCGACCTACATCCATAGCCACGTCCATCCCAGTAAGATCGACCGTAGCAAGAATGAGGCGGTGCTTCTCTCAACGTTCCGGCTTCCAACGCTGATCCATACGCGCAGTGGCAACGCGAAGTGGTTGTACGAGATCAGTCACAAGAACCCGGTCTGGATCCATACCAGCGATGCCGAACGGTTGGGGGTGCGTACCGGTGATCTGATTAAGGTTGTTACCGAAATCGGGTATTTCGTTGATCGGGTGTGGGTCACCGAGGGTATTCGCCCTGGTGTCATCGCATGTTCGCACCATCTGGGGCGCTGGCGCCTCCAAGAAGATGGCGGTGGCCGGCTGTCTACAGCGCTTGTTGAGCTGAAGCAAGAAGGTGATGGTCAATGGAAGATGCGGCAGATCCACGGCATTCAACCTTACAAGAGTGAGGACCCCGACACGTCACGGATCTGGTGGGAAGATGCCGGCGTTCACCAGAACCTCACCTTCCCTGTGCATCCTGACCCGATCAGTGGTATGCACTGCTGGCACCAGAAAGTGCGCCTTGAGCGGGCTGGGCCGAATGACCGCTACGGTGATATTTACGTTGATACCAAGCGTGCGCATGAAATTTACCGTGAATGGTTGGCAATGACCCGACCGGCATCGCAGGTGTCACCGAATGGTTTACGCCGACCACACTGGTTGTTGCGGCCCTTCCGCCCGGATCGCGAAGCATACGTACTGCCACAATGGAAGGGTGCTAAGGTAGTGGAGAAAAAATCGTGAACACGGACGCCGATCTGGTAGCCCGCTATGCGTTGGCAGACCTGATCGGCCGCCAGTTGTTGGCGCCGCCGACCGCCGCTGATGTGGCGGAGGCGGCGTCGTTGCCGGAATTGGCGGCTGTGATGGCTGACGGGCCAGAAGCGTTGGCGATTGCTTACGAATATCTGTTCGGTCGCAATGTCTATCCTTATGAATCGATCTATCGCGATGAGGAGTTAATGCTCAATACGGCTGTGGCTGAACAGGTTGCTCATTTTTATGCTGAGTGTGGATTTACTCCTGAATATAACATCGGTGCCCCCGATCATATCGGGCTAGAACTGATTCTGCTGGCACGCCTCATTGCTACCGAGCACGCCGCGTTGGCGCAACATGATCATGCGCTAGTGCGCTGGGCGCGCCAACGCACGGCTACATTTCTCCACTGTCATATCGCCGCCTGGGCGCCAATCTGGGTACGTGCCGTTCAACGCATTCCGGCTCACCCCTTTTACCAAACACTTACCACATTCCTGCTGGAACTGCTCGGTAGTGAACTCGAACGGCTGGCAGGTGAGCAGGTATCGCATACGACCTACATCCCTTTACAACCGGCGAATCCCGCCGCCGACGAGACCGATCTGAGTGCGCTTATCCGCTATTTGATTACCCCGACTAAATCGGGTATTTTTCTCAGTCGCGCAGATTGTTCGATGCTCGCCCGTCGGCTCGGTTTTAGCATTCCCATCGCTGACCGATTTACGATGGCACGTACCTTGTTTGAAACCGCCGGTCAATTCGATCAGGTCGGTGAATTGATCGACATGCTACGTGAGCTGTTCGCCACCGAGCTTGCGGAGTTACACCGCCTCAGCGACACGCAACCGTTGTGGCAACCATTGCTGGAACCGTGGGTAGCACGCCTGGCCGATACCAACTGGTTAACAACCGAACAATAGCTTGCCGCTCACAACGTGGATGGTCGGCAGGTTATTGCATCTATTCACGAACCGGATCATGACTACCCATCCACCGCTGCTGCAATGCTTGTAGCTCACCGCGTTCTTCCAGGCGGATGCTCGATAATTAGCATTTTATTTCGACACAAAAGCTGCAATGCTTGTAGCTCACCGCGTTCTTCCAGGCGGGCCAAAACCCGGTTGATTTCAGACTCAAGTTGAAACGCCGCCGCCGGCATCGCTAACACATACGGTTCGTAGCTCAATGCAGCCGCGATCCGCAGATCGCCGGCAGCTATTGCTCCCAACGCCACCACGCGATCGAGAATAGCAGCATCAATCGTACCGGCACGCAACCCTTGCACCAATGGCGCAATCTCATCGGTTTCAATGAGCGTCACCGGTGTCTGCAATGCAAAACGGCGAGCTAATGAATCACCTTCGCTGCCCAGTACAACCCCCAAACGTCGATCTTGCAGATCGGCAAGCTGCCTAATTGTACTATCGACCTGCGTCACTAACATTAACCCGCCATCAAAATAGGGGCGCGAAAAGCGGGCACGATAGCCCTGTTCAGGGGCATACGGTAACGCTGCTGCGATCAGATCGGCCTGTTGACCGGTTAACTGATCGTACAGCGCATCGAAACCACTACGGATAAAAACCACGTCGACCCCAAGCTCACGTCCGATTGCACGCACCAGATCGATATCAAATCCCACCAATTCGCCAGCACGCTCTTCGGCAAATGGGCGATAACCGACATCGACGGCAACACGCAAGACACCGCGCGCGCGAATACCGGCATACACCGGATCGATCGGTGTCACGGCCTGATTCACATTCCACGCAAGCCAAGCGTAAGCAAGCACCACCACAATCGCGCACCCATCCAGCCAGCGTTGCCATTGACCGACGTTCATTTGTCACCCCTATAAGATACAGCCTAACCGCACTACTCACGTAAGCTTCCTTAGAGCTTTCTCATTTTCGCGCCTTGACCGCTCGTTTATCCATCGGTATACTTGAAATAGTAAGCAGACATCATAGCACAAAGCCATTTCCCTCTGTTAGCGCAAATTGCGCAGCCGTATCTCAATTCACAAACGGGAGTCGCGCATGGCAATTGAGCCTTACCGTCCAACCCCTCAACCACCCTCCAACCAACGAGAGCAAGAGCTTGAGAAGAAAATTAGCAAACTTTTCGAGCGGTGGAATTGGAAGCTATTCCGGTTTCTCCGATTTATGCTCTTCCTCAGTATTGGTATTTGGCTGGCGGTTAATCTGCTACCTGGCATTTTCGAGATCATTGTTACCGGTGAAATCGGCAACCTGATTCTGCAAATCATTCCGGTTGCCGTCTACCTCTTCTTCTTCATCGGATTCCAGTTCTGGCTGATGTACTTTTTCATGGCCCGCACCCGCATCTACTGGGTCAAGCCGGGTGAAACAGGCGTCAGCTTTAAAGACTATCGCGGTAACCCTGAAGTACTCGAAGCTGCACGCCGGGTCGTTACCCTACTCAAGGGTGCGAAAGAGTTCAAGCAGATGGGTGGTGAAGTCACCCGCGGCATTTTATTGATTGGCCCGCCCGGTACCGGTAAAAGCTACCTTGCCCAAGCTATCTCAACGGAAGCCGGTGTACCGTTCGGCTATCTGAGCGCACCTTCACTCCTCTCGGCATGGATGGGCATGGGCAATATCAAGGTCATGAACCTTTACCGCAAAGCTCGCCGTCTGGCCCGAGAGTACGGTGCCTGCATCTTGTTCATTGACGAAATTGATGCGATTGGAGCCGCCCGTAGCCCAAATCTGATGGGCACAGGCGCAGCCGGCGCCGGTATGAATAACCGGGAGAATGTGGTGATGGGTGTTGGCGGGATGATGGGTGGTGGAAGCAGCTTACTGAACGAGCTATTGCTTCAGATGGACCCACCGCCGCAAGAGCAGACGTGGTGGGGCAAGCTCCTGCGCCTCGTCGGCCTCCGCCGCGGAAAAGCCGATATGCCTCCCGTGCTAACAATGGCTGCGACTAACCTCGCCGAGACGCTTGATGCTGCGCTGTTGCGTCCCGGTCGCTTCGACCGCAAGATCGCCGTCGAACCACCTGATGCCGATGGGCGTCGCGAGGTGATCGAATACTACCTGAGTAAGGTCAAGCACGAACCGATGCCGATTGACCGTATGGTTGCCGATACAATCGGTTATACACCGGTGGCGATCAAGTATGTGATAAACGAAGCGACGATCCATGCTCACTTCGATGGCCGCTCGGCGATTAACTATTGGGACTTCACGCAGGCTCGCGAGATCCATGAATGGGGATTGAAGCAACCGATCCGTAGTATGTCGTATGAAGAGCGCCGACGTATTGCCTACCATGAGGCCGGTCACGCCTACGCGGCAGTTAAGCTGCTGAAGAAAGAACGCCTCACCAAAGTGACGATCGTTCGCCACGGCAATGCGCTAGGTTTTGCGGCTTGGAAACCAGAAGAGGAGATCCATACCCGCACCCGTGAAGAACTGCTTGACCGGATCAAGATCGCACTGGCGAGCCGTGCTGCCGAAGAACTGTTCCTCGGCACACAAATGAGTGGCGTAACCAGTGACTTGCAGAGCGCAACCGGCATTGCCGCAATGATGGTCGGTGCGTATGGCATGGATAACAGTTTCTTCTCGTACCTCCTTTTCGGTATGCAGGGCCTTTCGGCGCCAGATGTAAAGCCACGGGTTGAAGCAATCTTGCAAGAGCAGTACCGGATTGTCAAGCAAATGCTTGAACGGAACCGAATGGCGGTGATTGCAATTGCTGAAGCGCTGATCTTACGCAACGAGCTGACCGACATTGATGTGAAAGAGATCTTGGCGCGCGTTGAGGCCGAACATCCCTACTTACCACCGAACGAGAAGCCTGAGCGACCAGCCTTTGGCTTTGCGGCTGCATTAACGCCATCGAATACGACACTAGTCCGCCGACGGCGCGAGCAGGTCGTGTTACCGGCGCCCAAACAGCCTGCACCGGAAATTACGATCATTGATGCGCAACGGCGCGACGCCAACGGACCCCAACCTGATCCTAATACTCAGGCATAGCTCGTAAGGCGTTTGTTGCACTGCTTGTTGTTACCGGCCCCCTGACCATACGGTCATAAGGGGCTTTGTTTTCGCTCGGACATAGCTGCATGCTGCCACGCTTTGCTAGATAAACCGTGTATAATCAGCACGTAGGATTGACCGATCCGTATTGAGGAGTAACATGACCAACTCTGTACTCACCACGCAAGAGTTACTGCATCAGCGATACGGCGCAGATATACCTGCCACGATTATCAGCCACCCCGTCGTCGATCTGCTGTTAAGCCACCGATCGGTGCGTTCCTACAGCAATGAGCCGTTGCCGGAAGGGGTGCTCGAAACAATGATTGCTGCTGCTCAGTCAGCCTCTACCTCATCGAACTTGCAAACGTGGAGCGTTGTGGCAGTGACCGATCCTGAACGTAAAGATCGGTTAGCAACTTTGGCCGGCAATCAAAACCAGATCCGACGTGCTCCGCTCTTCCTCGTCTGGCTGGCCGACCTCGCCCGGCTTGCCCATGCTGCCGAAACGCGCCAAATGCCACATGAGGGACTCGATTATCTTGAAATGTGGCTTGTCGGCGTTATCGATGCTGCTCTCGCTGCCCAGAATGCGGCGATTGCAGCCGAGGCACTCGGTCTTGGCATTGTGTACATTGGCGCAATCCGTAATCATCCGCTTGAAGTCGCCGGCGAACTCCAATTGCCGCCAATGGTGATGCCGGTCTTCGGTATGTGCGTTGGCTGGCCCAATCCCGCTCGTCCGGCAGCTATTAAACCGCGACTACCGCAAGCAGCGGTTTTGCATCGAGAAGTGTACCAGCCAGAACAGATACCACCGGCGGTTGAGCGCTACAATGCGACAATGAACGCATTCTACACCGCTCAACAGATGAACGTGGAGGGCGATTGGGCAGATCATTCGTCACGACGTGTCGCCGGTCCGCAAAGCCTTTCAGGCCGCCATGTGCTGCGTGTGGCGGGAGATATGTTATACTAAGATTTAGTTAGCTTTATAAAGATTCTTGTGTCGAAACCGCACGCGGTTCAAACCGGAGCAACGTATCGTTCAGTAACGTTTTTGGCCGACAATGACTACAACCTTATGCGTGAGAAAGACCCACCAGCTTACCTTTCTCTATCAGCGGCCAGCCAATTACTCGGTGTACATAGTTCAACGCTACGCCGCTGGGCTGACGAAGGAGCCATACCGGTTTACATCACCCCCGGCGGTCACCGTCGTTTTGCCCGTGCCGACATTCTAGCGTTGGCCGCTCGCCGACCAATGCCGGCCCAATCGATTAGTAGCGTACTCGCTAGCAAGGCACTCGCCCAAACCCGCAGCGACCTGACCAATCCGGCGGTAACACCGGCGTGGATGCAGAAGATGAGCGACAACGAGCGATTGGCGTGGCGGCGGGTTGGACAACAATTGATGGGAGTAGTGCTTCGCTACGTAAGTTCACATGATGAACATAGCCCGCTGCTCGATGAAGCTCGCGCTATCGGGAGAAGCTATGCGCAGCTTGCCCGTGCAAGTGGGCTGTCGCTTAGCGATGCCATTGCTGCTGCTCTATTCTTCCGTGATTCGTTGGTCGAAGCAGCGATGGATCTACCTGAAGAAGCACATGTGCGTCCTGCCGACAGCGCTCGCCTCTTACGGCGGATTAGTCGCGTGGCTAACGAGGTGCAACTGTCAGTCGTTGCCGGTTATGAAGCAGAGGAGTAAACTGTGAAACTAACAAATGAGCAACGCCTCAACCTACCACGCACACTGAAACTTGGTACCTTTCATATCGGTTCATCTTTCATTGATCTGTTGACTTCTGGGGTTCTTAATCGGATTCTCATTACCGATCTCGCCCTGGCGGCGACCCCGGTGGCATTACTATCGGCATTACGCTATCTGCTAGCCCCGTTGAGCGTCTGGGCCGGTTATCGATCGGATTTACGTCCACCCGGTACTCTGCGCCGCTTACCCTTTATTTGGGGTGGACGGTTACCAATGCTGCTCTCACTGCCGATCTTGCCCTTCGTCACAGCTTTGCTGGCCGAAGATCCCGGCTCGGTCTTGGGATGGTCGCTCGCCTTTGTCGCTTTCTTGATTTACGGTATCGGTACCTTGATCTCAGGGGCTACGTACCTGAGTCTGGTACGCGATAGTGCGCCACCGACTCGACGTGGGCAAGCGTTGGCGATTGTGCAAGTGTTTCTCGTCATTAGCTTCCCGTTGGCCGGCGTGATCTACGGACGATTGATGCCGGTCTACGATCAGGCCAGTTTCTGGCGCCTGGTTTTGATCGGTATGACCATCGCGTTTGCGTTTATCGCGTTTGCACTGTGGGGCGCCGAACGACCGGCAGAAACAACGGCAGCGGTCGACCCGACGCCGCCCGAGCCATTTTTGCCTCTCTTACGGCAGATGTGGTCTGACCCGCGAGCACGCTGGTTCTTCATGTTTCTGGCTCTTGGCGCCGTTAGTGCCTTTGCCCAAGATGCAGTGCTCGAACCGTTTGGCGGTGATGTATTTGGCCTCGATAACGGTCAGACCACCCGCTTCAATGCGTATTGGGGGGCGGGAGTAGTGGTGAGCCTCCTTGGCACAGTCTATGTTACTCGCCATCGTGCAGCCCACGAGCAGACCAGCGTAGCTAAGATCGGTCTAGCGCTAACGGGGATACCGTTGTTTTTGCTGAGTGTCATTGCGCTGACCGAATGGCAAGCACTGTTGATCCCGGTGTTGGTTCTGTTTGGGCTAGGGTTCGGTATCTACACGGTGGGAGCCGTCTCATTACTGGCTGCAATGACGACCGAGCGGCATGCGGCGGCGTACCTCGGCTTGTGGTCGATGACTCAACTGCTCTTCCGCGGCTTAGGTATTTTTGCCGGTGGTGCGATACGTGATATTGCGCTATTCTTCAGCGGATCGTATACTATAGCGTATGCCAGCGTCTTCTTACTCGAAGCGCTAGGGCTGTTTGTGTGCATTGCCATCTTGCAACGGGTGGATGTGCCTGGCTTTGTGCGTGGTGAAAGTCGCCCGCTAGGCCCATCGGCCACCCTCGCGGCAGCCGATGGGTAAGTGAGAGCATATAGTCACCGATTGATCATTGCCGGTGTGCAGCACATCATCAGCCACCGGTAAACAAATGTTATGATGCGTATATTGTCATTATGGATTGTCATCTTGGTTGTGCTCTTCGTCGGTTGCGGTAGTGCGGCACCACCAGCCCCCACGCGTTCACCGATCGAAATTCGGCAAACCCAAGTAGCCCTGCAAGGGTTACCGACCGTTCCACCGGCGCCCACCGAACTCACACTGCCCACCTCAACTCCCCAACCGACACGTGATGTGGTAGCGCTGCTAAACCTCACGCCTGATGATCCACGTGCATTAGGCGACCCCAACGCACCGGTGTTGATGATCGAATTCACCGACTATGAATGTCCCTTCTGCGCGCGGTTTGTGAGCGAGACACGCTCTCGCCTCATCAGTGAGTTTGTCGAGGCCGGTGTAGTCCGACTAGTCGTGCGAGACTTTCCACTAACCTCGATCCACGCTTCGGCAGTACTGGCAGCCAGCATCGCACACTGCGCCGCGGCCCAAGATCGGTTTTGGCCGGTGTATGAGATGTTGTTTCAGACCCATAACATTGAGTGGGGCGGTGTCCCCCGGCGCGATCGACCCGTTTTGGTAGAATTAGCCGGCAAGCTAGGTGTTGATACTGCTCAACTCACGACGTGCCTCGATGATCCGGCCACCGAAGTTGCGGTTCTGAATGAGGTGGCGGTGGCGACGCAACTGGGGGTCAATTCGACGCCGAACTTCTTGATCAACGGTCAGATCGTGCGAGGTGCTTTACCGTTTGAGAACTTCGCGAGTTTGATCCGACAATTGGCAAAACCCTAGCCCGCCACAAGCACCTTGCATACCTTTTACTCCCGCCGGGGCTTTGCGTTTTCAAGCACTCCGTTCGCGGACAAAACGCAAGGCCACCGCAATCCCCACTATCATACCGACTAAAACAACCAACTGACCGGCAATATCCTGGAAGATCGCACCACGCTGTACCAACGCGATCACCGGATCGACCATATAAAACGTTGGGAAGATTTGGGCAATCCACTGAGGTAGCTCAGGGAAAAGGGCAATCAAGGCTGGTGCATAGAGCACCAAACCGAGCGCTTTTACAGTAGCAAAGAGCGAATTAATGTCACAAACCAGTACCCCAATCAGAATACCAACCTCCGCCGACAACACCGCACCGAGGAATAACACCAGCAGCACTAAGCCTATCTGATCGCTCCATGCCCCATTCAACGCCAGTACAAATACCGCCATCACTACACTCAACCCAACACCGAGGATTCCCTTCGCAATATAAATCTCGCCACGGGTAGCCGGCGTAACTAACAACGCCGTCAGAGTACAGTGCTGCTTCTCACTCACCAACGAAGAAGCCGGCAACATCAATGACCCAAAGACCACTGTCATCAATACCAACAACGGCAACAAACGCTGCTGCCATGTCAGTGTATTGTTTGCACCAAGCAGCGTTGTCTTGATCGTTACCGGTAGCTCATGGCCGGCCAACGTGCGCAACCAATCGGCCAGGGCAGTGCCGATCAATATGCGATCGCGGAGTAAACTCTCGCCCCAAACAAAGACGGTCAAGTCACTTGTTGCGTCACGCGCCAATTGCTGATCGAAACCGGAGGGTATGACCACTCCCACATCCACAGCTCCCCGTGCGGTCGCGTCACGCAATTCGGCTTCGGTTGAATAGCGTCGCACGATCAACCCCGGTACGGCTTCGGCGAGTTGGCTCAACCGCGAATGATCGGCAGCGACGATCCCAAGGCGAGGCTTACCGCTAAAAAATGTGCCAAAGATCAGGCCAAGCGCCAGACTCAACCCTAATGGGACGACGATCGTAAAGATGAAAATGAAATTCTTAGGCCCTTGCACCATCTCACGAGAGAGTAAGGCCAGAACGCGGCGTAGACTCATACAAACCTCCGTTGGAGAATACCCATACCCAAGCCGAGCAAGAGCAGGGCTGAGCCAGCCAAGGGGAGCAGATTCGCACCCACCTCAGACCATTCCGCGTTGAAATTGAGCGAGCGATAGATCGTATCGACCAGATAATAGGTTGGAATAAACTGAACCCAAGTCGCGGCCAAACCCGGCGTCAGGATAGTCAAGGTCGGTAAGGTCATAATCAGCAGCGCCAACATCCCCCAACCCATAACCGACATCAGATCACGACTGAGGGCAGCAATGAAAAACGCCACTCCCGTCATCAGCACTGAACCGATCAACAGCGCAGTCAGGTTCAAGAGCGGTGCTTTCACCAAACCGCCGGTAATCGCCAAGAGTAACGCGGCCTGCACAAACGCAAACAACGAGCCAAACAAGCTCTTGGCAACAAACAGACCACGCATCGTTAAGGGAGTGACCAACAAGGCCCGGATCGTCCCTTGTTCGACCTCAGCCGCAATAAGACTGGCCAAACCTAGACACTCAACCATTAACACTAACACGGCAAAGAGCGGCAACATCCGTTGTCGTGGTGCGATTTGCGCCCCGGCCAGATCGGGTCCGAGGATGACCTCGTTGATCATCACCGGCAACTCTTGCCCGATCAGACTAAAACTTAGCTCACGAGCAGCCGCTTCATAGACACCGACAATATCAGGTGTCACTGTTGGCGCCAACAGTAATTCAACCGTTGGCCGCGCATCTTGACGGAGCTGATCGTACAGGTCAGGAGGGAAGGCAAATCCAACCGTCACCTCACCGGCAGCAACAGCCGCCCGCAATGCTTCGACCGACGCAAATTGGGTGATCACAACGGCCTCATCGTTTAGTATTTCGGCCATTGCCGGTGGCAGATCGGGAATGACCAGACCGATCGGAAGCGTCTCATCAACGGTTGATGGCAGAAGAAAGTAGATGACAGTGTAGGCCACCAAGCCTAATATCGTCACCAATGCAAACAACCGGTTGGCAAAATAGAGCCGGGCGTCCTTACGGATCAATGCCCAAACAGCAGCAGCACTCATAGGAGTTCCACAGGCAATATCGGTGATCGGTAATGGTGGTTCACGCCAAACCGCGACCGGTTAAACGAATAAAGATATCTTCGAGGGTTGCCTCTTCGCTATGCAACGTCACTACATGCTCATGGGCCAGCAAATCGGCAAGCTCAGTCGGCGTCTCGGGGCGGTCGAGAACAATCTCACGGGTATGTAACGTCCCATCGGGACCAACGAGTTCGGCGCGCACCATCCGTTTACCGTACTGTTGCTTCAGATTATGCGGGGTATCAAGTGCGACAATCTTACCGCTATTGATAAACGCAACCCGATGACACAGACGGTCGGCCTCGTACATATCGTGAGTGGTGAGAAAGATGGTTGCACCACGTTGCTGCTCTTCGACGATCACCCGTCGAATTGCCTCAGCAGAGGTTGGATCAAGGCCCTCGGTTGGTTCATCGAGAAAGAGAATATCGGGGCGATTTACCAATGCGCGCGCGATCATGAGGCGCTGTTTCATGCCTTTGGAATATCGTCCAACGAGATCGGTACCGCGACCATCCAGACCAACTCGGCGCAGTAACCCCTGAATATCGACATCACGCACGCCAAAGAGACGGGCAAATAACTGGAGATTCTCAACCCCGCTCAGCTCTTCGTAGAGATTAGGCTGCTCGAAGCACACCCCAATCCGTGCTTGCACCTGTTTTGGGTGGCGAGCCACATCAATTCCTAACAACACTGCACGCCCGCTAGCAGGGCGAAGTTGGCCGGTCAGCATCTTGACAGTCGTCGATTTACCGGCACCGTTGGGGCCAAGAAAACCGAGGATTTCACCGCGTGCGACGGTAAAGCTGATGTGATCGACGGCGAGCAGGTCACCGTAGCGATACGTCAGCTCTTCGGCGATAATTGTAGGTTCGGACATAGCAACCTCACATAAGACAAAACCGCCGACACAACGCCGGCGGCTTATGTGACTATGGTGTCATTATATTACCGTCTTCATAACATGCAAGGGGACACGGATGAGTAGGTAAGGGGACACGGATTAAACGGATTGGACGGATGACCACGGATCGGACGGATAACCATTATCGCAAATCCGTGCCAATCCGTCACATCCGTACCTATCCGTGTCCCCTGAGGAAGCCGCAGATTAAAGAGACAAAATATTGACAGTTCCACCTTACATATCCTACACTACATACGTAGAGGACATACTGAGAAGAAAGGGAACACATTATGACCATCGAGCGCCCAGAAGCGTTCGTCTTCTTCGGCCCACAGACAGTTGTCGGCCCGGAGTTAAAGCCCGGTGACAAAGCACCTGACTTCAAACTCGTGAACAACAAAATGCAAGAGGTAACGCTGGCCGACTTTGCCGGCAAACCACTGCTGATCAGCGTCGTTCCCTCGCTTGACACCGGCGTGTGCAGCAAGCAGACCACACGCTTCAACGAAGAGGCCGCACGCCTAGCCGGTCAAGCAAACTTCATCACCGTCAGCGCCGATCTGCCGTTTGCCCAGGCCCGCTGGTGCGGCGATCACCATGCCGACGCCATTCAAACGCTGTCCGATCATCGTGATATGAACTTCGGCATGGCTTACGGTACCTATGTGCCAGCCTACCGCATCGAACAGCGTGCCGTCTTTGTCGTTGACGGCGACGGAGTGATTCGCTACAGCGAATACGTGCCGGTGGCCGGTCAAGAGCCGAATTACGATGCAGCCCTGGCAGCGCTCAAAGCGTTGCTGTAAGCGACGGCAACCATTCCCTCACTACTCGACATCTCTGTAAGGAAGAACACCGCAGGGAGCGCTTGCCTCCAGCGCTCCCTTATGCTATACTGCCCGTCGGCATTGTGGAATGCCAAATACACACACCCTATGGCGCAGTCGCTCCTGCCGGTGATACCGGTCTAGACTGCGAGGTACGATGGGTGGAGGCGGCCTTGACCAGATAAGGAGCAAAAGAGGGTATGACACACCAATTACCGCGCGTCGTAACCATTCGAGAATTGTTGGAAGCAGGCGCTCACTTCGGTCACCCAACGAATCGCTGGAATCCGAAGATGAAGCCGTACATCTTCACCGCCCGCAACGGCATTCACATCATCGACCTTCAGAAAACGGTTGCTGGGTTGAGCCAAGCGTATCAGTTCATTACTGAAGTTACAGCGCGCGGCGAGAAAATTCTCTTCGTCGGCACCAAAAAGCAGGCCCAAGAGGCAGTGATGGAAGAGGCGATCCGCGCCGGTCAGTTCTATATTAATCGGCGATGGCTCGGCGGGACGTTAACCAACTTTGCGACAATAAAGCGTCGGCTCAAGCTGCTCAGCGATTTGGAAGAGCAGCGCGATCGTGGGGATTTTGCTCGCCTCACCAAAGCAGAAGCGGCAAAACTCGAAGAGAAGATTGATCGTCTCAATCGAGTCTTTGCCGGCTTGAAGGGTATGGAACGGCTGCCTGGCGCGATCTTTATCGTCGATCCACGCAAGGAAGAGTTAGCGGTGCGGGAAGCAGACAAAGAGGGGATCCCGATTGTGGCAATGGTTGACACCAACTGTGATCCCGACCCAATCGATTACGTCATCCCGTGCAACGACGATGCCATCCGCGGTATCCGACTGATGACCAGCAAAATTGCCGATGCTGCCATTGAGGGTATGCGGCGGCGCGAATCGTCGCAAGAATAACCCCTACCCAAGCGATCACTCACAACAATAGATGAGTTGCTCGTTTGTCAAGATGGGGTAACAGACCGGCGCAAACCGACGAAGCACGGGGGGGCGCATGCCCCTCCGTAGCACGATCCGGAGATGAACGATAGCGGAGACAGTAGCTTCATCCAGAGGGAGTATAACCGTGGCGGTACCAATCGAATTAGTTAAGGAACTACGCGAACGCACCGGGGCCGGTATCAAAGAATGCCGGGATATTCTCGAGCAGACCGGTGGTGACATCAACAAGGCTATCGAGATTTTACGGGAGCGTGGGATTGAGGCGGCAGCCAAGAAGGCCTCGCGCGAAGCCAATGAAGGTCTCATTGGCGTATATGTCCACTACGGTTCACGAATTGCCGCAATGGTTGAGCTGAGCTGTGAGACCGACTTCGTCGCACGCACGGCCGAGTTCAGCCAGTTGGCGAACGATCTAGCCCAACATATCGTTGCGCTCAACCCGCGCTTTATCAGCGTCAACGAAGTCACTGACGAGATGATCGCCGAGAGCGGCCAATCGCGTCAAGCGTTCATCGAAGAGACTGTACTGCTCGAGCAGAAGTTTATTAAGGACCCGGCCCGCACTATCGAAGAGAAGATCAAAGAGGCTATCGCCAAACTGGGCGAAAATATCGTTGTCCGGCGTTTTGTCCGCTACGAAGTTGGTGCATAACGAGACACTTAACAGGCGGTTTGCCATTGTGCAAACCGCCTTGTTCACGATACCATGGTGGGATACTCCATGCAACAACCAAAATACCGCCGGATCTTAATTAAATTGAGTGGTGAGCAAATCAAAGGGACTGATGGTGAGGTCGTCAGTTACGACATGCTGGATTTTCTCGCCCAAGAGATCGGTCGTGTTCATCGGCACGGTGTAGAGATCGCGATCGTCGTTGGAGGCGGTAATATCTGGCGCGGTCACCGGGCCATTGAACGTGGTATGGATGCAGCGCAGTCGCATTACATGGGCATGCTGGCCACCATTATTAATGCGCTCGCCATGCAAGATGCACTCGAACGACATGGTCTCGATACACGCGCCATGACGGCCATTAAGATGGATGAAGTGGCCGAGCCGTACATCCGACGTCGCGCAACGCATCATCTCGAAAAAGGGCGCGTCATCATTCTCGCCGCCGGTACCGGCAATCCCTACTTCACCACCGACTCGGCAGCCGCACTACGCGCTGCGGAAATTCACGCCGAAGTGATTTTGATGGCAAAAAATGGCGTCGACGGTGTCTACGACGATGACCCACGCCGTAATCCGGCAGCAACGCGCTTCGATCATATTCACTATCTTGAAGCGATTAATCGCGGTCTGACCGTGATGGATAGCACAGCGCTGACGTTCTGCATGGATAATAATCTACCAATTATCGTCTTTAATGCGCTCGAACCGGGGACAATCGAACGGATTGTCATGGGAGAACATGTTGGGACACTTGTAAGCAATCAGCGAGGAGGCGCGCGATGCTGAACGATGTCATTAACGAATATGAGGCGCATCTGAAGAAGGCGACCGAAGCGCTCCGTCATCATCTGGCGTCGATCCGGACCGGACGCGCCTCGGCGGCGTTGGTCGAACATCTGCACGTAGAAGCCTATGGAACGACCATGCCGCTGAACCAATTGGCGAACATTAGTGTACCCGAACCCCGCATGATCATCATCCAACCTTACGATACCGGTATGATTAAGGCTATCGAAAAGGCGATACAGCAATCAGATCTCGGTCTTAACCCGAGTAACGATGGTCGGATCATTCGTCTACCGGTACCGCCACTGACCGAAGAGCGTCGTCGTGAGTTGGTAAAAATGGTGCGACATCGGGTAGAAGAGGTGAAAGTATCGGTGCGTAACCAGCGCCGTGATGCGATTGATGATCTGAAAAAATTGGAAGCAGAAAAACTGATCAGTGAAGACGAGTTACATCGTGGTCAAGAACGGATTCAGCAACTGACCGACCGCTGCAACCGTGAACTCGATCAAATCGGTGCGGAAAAAGAAGCGGAAGTGATGGCGATATAACGCTGTCGCTGAGAGGCGCTATCGTATGAGTCAGGATGGTGTACCGTCCGGCACAAAAATTCCGCAACATATCGCGGTGATAATGGATGGTAACGGACGCTGGGCCCAACAACGGGGCTTACCACGACTGGCCGGTCATCGTGCTGGGACCGAGAATATTCGTCCAATCGTCACGGAATGCGCACGGCTCGGAGTGCGTGTATTAACCTTATACGCATTTTCAACCGAGAACTGGAACCGGCCATCGGTGGAAGTACAGGGGTTAATGCAGATTCTGAGCGACTTTATCGACCGCGAAATCCGGAATCTGCATGCACAGAATGTGCATTTGCGACACCTTGGCCGGCTCGACGGTCTCAGCCCCCATTTGCGCGAAAAGGTAAAATACGCGATTGATCTGACACGTAACAATACTGGGCTGATTTTGGCGATCGCCTTCAACTACGGCGGAAGAGCCGATATTGTCGACGCAGTGCGTGCCATTGTCGCCAGTGGTATTCCTGCCGATCAAATTACCGACGAGGTGATAAGTGCGCACCTCTCAACCCATGGCCTACCCGACCCGGATATGATCATCCGTACTAGTGGCGAGCGGCGCCTCTCGAATTTCTTAATCTGGCAGTCGGCTTACAGCGAATACTGGTTTACGCCGGTGTTCTGGCCCGATTTTCGGCCCGAACATCTGCATCAGGCAATTCTTGACTATGGACGGCGCGAACGCCGCTTCGGCGGGCTCCCCGAGTCGAGCTAATACGTTGGCGACAAGGATCGCCAGTGTCGTGGTGTTACTCCCACTGATTATCGCCGCCGTGTGGTGGCCGCCAACGACTGCCTTACTGGCCGGTCTCGCAATCGCACTGTCGATCGGTGAGTTGTTTGCCATCTTTCGCCACGGTGGCTATGCGCCACGCACGGTGGAAGGGATTACCATCGGGTTAGCGATCTGTGCGGCAACCTTTTTTCAGCCTTTGACCACTATTGATCTGATGTTGGTGGTGATTTTTGGCTCAATCATCGGGGCACTGATCGTTGAGATTGCGCGTCATGAGCGCCAAACCAGTTTGCTCAGTTGGGCGTTGACTTTTGCCGGTGCGTACTATGTCGGTGGTTTGCTGAGTAGTTATTTGCTATTACGTCAACTTGACATGCCACTCCAGAACGGTTGGTTGGCATTTGCCGGCATTCCTCCCGGTGCAGCGTGGGTCTTTTTTACCTTAGCGATTACGTGGTTGCAAGATACCGGTGCTTTTTTTGTCGGTCGCAAGTTGGGTCGTACCCAAATGGCACCTATCCTTAGCCCCAAAAAGAGCTGGGAAGGTTTTTTTGGTGGTATGACAGCGGCAATCGCGACTGCCTTGTTCTGCGTGCCACTACTCGGTCTGCCTATTACACTCTGGCAAGCAGCGATTCTCGGTGTCGTTGCCGGTATCTTTGGGCCGCTTGGTGATCTTGCCGAGTCGTTGATCAAACGACAAGTTGGGGTGAAGGATTCAGGCTTTATTATCCCCGGTCATGGTGGTATTCTTGATCGGATTGATAGTATCTTGTTTACCGGGCCGGTGGTTTATTATTTCATCGTACTGTTTACCCGTTGAGATACAACGCCGATTCGTTGGTGTAGAACAAGGTGCGATCCAATGATTACAGCGGTACCAACTCAACAACAATGGAGGCCCGACGTAGCCTTAGCCGGATTCGAGATGCGCCAAATCGATGTAGCGGGGGGTCGTGCCGTCTTGGTACGCCGATCACATCCGAATGCTGCAGCGCGGGCGGTGTTGTATGTGCATGGCTACTCCGATTACTTTTTTCAAACGCACCTTGCCGAAGTGTTTCAGGCTCACAGCTACGCCTTCTACGCCATTGATCTGCCGGGCCACGGACGCGCGATGCAGCCTCACCAAATCCCCTGCTTCTACCGCGATATTGCCGAGTTCTATCCGTTCATCGATGCGGCGATTGAGATCATCGATGCAGAACAACACCGGCCATGGCTCGTGTTGCACGGCCATTCGGCAGGGGGATTGATTGCGGCAATGTACGCCGGAGAAGGGCAGCGCCGTGATCGGCTTGGTGCGTTAGTGTTAAACAGTCCGTTTTTCGATTTCTTTATCGATCCACTCACACGAGCCTCAATCCCGTTGGTGATGCTGCTTGGGCGCTGGCAACCTATGCGGATCGTTGGTAAGCTCTCATCGGTATACGGCGAGACAATTTATCGAGGAGCGAACGGTGAATGGGAGTTTGACCAGCGTTGGAAACCGATCAACGGTATTCCGATGCGGGCCGGTACGGCGCGGGCTATCTTGCTGGCCCAACGTCGATTACGACGCGGACTCGGTATTCGCTGCCCGATTTTGATTACCCACTCGGCACGCTCGGCATGGCCTATTCCCGGTAGTGCTGAGATTACCAAGGCCGATATTGTGCTTGACGTTGCGCATATGCGCCGTGATGGCCCACGGCTTGGTGATGATGTGACGATGATCGCGATT
The DNA here is from genome assembly GCF_049970315.1 of Chloroflexus sp. Taxonomy (GTDB): domain Bacteria; phylum Chloroflexota; class Chloroflexia; order Chloroflexales; family Chloroflexaceae; genus Chloroflexus. The sequence goes on along the minus strand of NZ_JBMFNE010000019.1, from coordinate 58,437 downwards.
GAGGACGGTTTACATGATCTCGCGTTATCACCGGCGCCGGTGCGTGAACGCTACTTTGCCGAGATGATGGAGTGGTTGGACGAGGTAGTGCGTCAGAAACAATAGTCAATGCAGCGATCGTTCACCACATTCTGGCTGATTACGGCTTTACTTTGCCTCTGCTGGCCACAACCAACACGGGCAGCCGATCTCTGTTTTTGCGCTGCTACTCCGATCTGGTGGCACAGCTCTACACCGGCAGCCCATGAAGTTGCGCTCTTCCGTCTTGTCATCGAGCGCGATACACTCGCTCCGAACGCAATCCTCTCTATCTTTGCCGATACACGTTACGAAGCCTACCTCAACGGCAATTTCGTTGGGCGTGGTCCGGCACGATTCTCGCGTCAACATCGTGAATACGATCAACTCTCGCTTGGTGATCTCACGCCAGGCAGGCACGTGTTAATCGTCCGTGTCCAATGGGCACCCAATTTTCGGCGGAGCGAATCGGAGCGCCCGTTTTTATGGGCGCTTCTCCAGAGTGCGGGTCAAACGCTCACTACCAGTGGCCCGCATTGGCAAACACAACCACTCTTCGCCTACCGTAGTGATGCGGCTCCTGTTCATCGTTGGGGACTGATCGGGCCGACCGAAATTGTTGATTTGCGTTTGTTACCACCCGATTGGTCACTTATGGGCACAGAGTCACCGTGGCAACCAGCCGTTGCCGTCGAGGTGACGCCCGCTCGGTTTACCGCCCGCTCGATACCCTTAACGGTTGAAGTTGATATACCAATTCAGCGTATTAGCACCGGTTGGCTGGGGAAAGATTTCGTCCCGATTGAGTTATTGAGTAGCGAGGATCAGGCGCGTTTCCAGATTCAAGTAAAGCACCAGACAATGCTTACACTGGTAAGTTTACAAGACGAACTTACCACAAATATAACGATAAACGGAAATCAACTCATCTGGAGACCCGCATCCGAACGACCACCGGGCATTGTCACTGCTTCGTATCTGGCAAATGTTGGGACGCATACGCTGCACGTCACCGGACTCAGCGAGCGACCAGAAGGCTGGACGATATTCATCTCGCGAGAGGGGTTAGCAAGCATACCGACATTGAACGCTACAGCCCACGCCGGACGGCGAGTGTTGCTGGCGCCGCCACAACCCGATCCACAAGCAGTCACCGTATCCGAGACACCCTCACCGACACTATCCTTCCAACCACCGGCCAGTTATGCCGTTCTTGACTTGGGGCGAACCGTGCATGGCAGGTTATACGCAGAGGTAGCAGGACCGGACGGGGCCACGGTTGACATTGGTTGGGATGAACGATTATGGCAACAAACTATTCCGCTCCCATTTCCCGGCGAGTTACACCCAGAATGGAACCAAATCGATTCGTGGCGGCTTGATGGGCGCGAACAGCGTCTAACCACTATCGATACCCGAGCCGGGCGGTACATTGTCATTGCGGTCTGGAGTAATGAATCGGTTGAGCTGCGCAATCTCCAGGTGCGTGAGGAACGGTATCCGGTTACTCAAATTGGGTCATTTACGAGTGACGATCCGTTGTTAAACCAGATTTGGCAGGTCGGCGTCGATAGCTTACTGCCAAATATGACAGATGCCTACACCGATACGCCCTGGCGTGAACGAGGGCAATGGTGGGGCGACGCATTTGTATCCTATCACATCAATCAAGTTGCCTTCGGCGACCAATTATTGCTCCGACGCGGGTTACGGCAGCTTGCCGACGCCTTCACCCCTGAAGGGACACCGGCAGCAATGGCACCGAATGTTGCCGGACGAATGCTTGATTACGGCATGCTGTGGGTTCAAGCGATTGCCGCAGATCTCCAACGTACCGGTGACGCAACCCTTGCCCACGAGTTATGGCCTACCATTACTCGTTTTTTGGACTACATCGCCGTCTATCGCCAGAATGACACCGGACTACTTGAGCTACCGACAAACCTGGCGTGGCGACCGAGCTATATTGACAGTAGCGTCGTAGCCGCTCGCTACGGCAGATCTACTCCGGTCAATGCAATGTACTATGGCACATTGCAAGCAGCGGCTACGATTGCCCAGGCGCTCGGTGAAACCAACACGGCTACGCAATGGCTAGACGAAGCAACACGGGTACGTGAAGGGATCAACCGTTACCTATACGACTCATCTGAACACCGCTACGTTACCAGCATTATTGACGAGCACATTATTGCCCCCGGCCCGCACGCGCAAGCGTTTCCGCTTGCCTACGGTATAGTACCGGAAGCGGAGATCCCACTGGTTGCTACCGCACTGCTCGACTTGACCGAACGTGATCCGGCCCGCGCCAATGTACAGTTATACGGTATGTTTTGGGTACTAGAAGGTCTGCGCCGCGCGGGAAGATTCAACGATGCTATCAATCTCATAAAAACATTTTACGGTTGGCAACTGGCTAACGGTGCTACGACGTGGTGGGAACATCTGAACAGCGATCGGTTTTGGTACGCGAGCCGTTCACATAGCTGGAGTGGAGCGCCGACGTGGTTTCTGACCACCGCTATTGTGGGAGCGCGCCAAACCAGTCCAACGACATGGGAGGTTATCCCGGCTTGGGAGAGTATGAATCATGCAACGGGAATAATACCCTTGCTAAGCGGTTCGCTTACTGTAACATGGGAAAGAACCGATTGCAACTCCGGCAGAGTGACGATTCAGGCACCTGAAGGGACACAAGGAGCTTTGCTGCTCCCACCCCCATCCGATTCAACGGTGATCACCTACAACGGGGAAGAAGTATGGTCACCAAACTATCACAACGCTACGATTAGCCAAATGGCCGATGGACGTATGCGGATACCGTTAAGCGGTGGGTAATAGAACATCAGTGAACGACAACAGGTGTGTTTTAGAGGAGAACCGTCATGCACCGTCTCATCCTAACCTTCCTTATCCTTACACTGCTTACGACCGCCCTCCCAACAGCAGCTCAGACACCGGTAACGACCAATCTCTACATACCGATCGTTGCTTCGCACGCGATTCGACCGCTCGGGTTTGAGACAAATCCAGGTTGGCTGTACAGTTCACAAGTTAAACCACGCGCCCAAGCCCTCAATGCGCACTGGGTACGACTCAACACGCTGAGTTGGCGGGAAGCGCAACCTACCCAGAACAGCCCGATTAACTGGAATGCGCCCAGCTTCCAGATATTTGAGCAGGAGGTCTTGACGGCCAATGAGTTAGGGCTGCAGGTAATGGCCATCATTGACGATCACCCATCGTGGGCGACCGGGAGCAGCCATATCTGCGCGGCCATTCTTGACGAATACCATGATGAATTTGCCATGTTTGTACGAGAAGTTGTTGCAAAATACAGCCAAGCCCCATATTTGGTCCGTTACTGGGAATTAGGTAACGAACCAGATGTTGATCCTATTCTTGTTCCTACTAACTCTCAATTCGGCTGTTGGGGTAACATCGCCGATGAATATTACGGTGGTGAGCGGTATGGCAGGATGCTAAAAGTTGTAACCCCAGCAATTCGGGCTGCCGATCCGGGTGCAAAAGTTGTTTTCGGCGGTTTGTTACTAGCACGTCCTGAGAATCAGCCAACGAATACAGACGGCAAACCGTTCAATTTCTTAGAGGGTGCTCTACGAGCCGGTGCCGGCCCGTATTTTGACATTCTAGCGTTTCATAGCTATCCGAGCTATATTGCCAACGTTCTAGGAGTCCCCAATGTCGATTTTGATCTCCATGAACAGAGTCTCAACGGTGCTTGGAAAGATCGAGGAGGGACAACAATCGGCAAAATTCGCTTCCTCCGTGACGTGATGCAACGCTACGGCATTAACAAACCACTCTTTCTGAATGAGACCGGTTTACGATGTATGAATGAATATTTCAATTGTAATTCTATACTACCCCAATTTGAACAGGCAAAAGCCAACCATCTGATCCGTACATCGATACGGGCAATGGCTGAAGGGGTTGAAGCGTATGTCTGGTATACCTTGCAAGGTCCTGGGTGGAGCTATACGAGCTTACTGGACGACAGTCAGCAGCCACGACCGGCCTACAATGCGATGCAATTCGCTATTCAACGGCTGAACGAGGTGCGCGTGCCACCACAAGCGTTTACCGGCTATGGTACCGGCATCGAAGCCTATCGCTTCCGAGGTAATGGCTTTGTGCTTGATGTGATCTGGTCAACTGATGGGACACCGCGCCAGATTACGTTACCGGCCACATCAGTTATTGCCGCTTATACGCGCGATGGCACATCGATTACTCCGACTATCAGCGGTTCAACAGCAATCTTCAATGTTGGGTTTGAAAACATTTATCTGAAACGACAACCGTAACTTACCGACGGGTCAATATTTGAATCCCTTGACTTGAGCAAGTCGATCCGGTACACTATCTGTAGACACGAGCGGCGGCGGGCGGTTGGCTCGTCGCCGTTATTACTCTTACTGATTGGGGCATGGTATGCTCACTACAACTTTGAACACACTTTGGTCACAACTTATCAGTGGGATTCTCGATCCATTGCTGACAACTCTGGTCTTTCTGATAATGCTCAGCCTACTGGTGTTTGTCCATGAATTAGGTCACCTGTGGGTTGGGCTGCGTATGGGGATTAAAGTTGAAGAGTTCGGCATCGGATTTCCGCCGCGCGCATTAGTATTATTTGAACGAAACGGGATCAAATACACTCTCAATTGGCTACCGCTAGGCGGTTTTGTCCGCTTTGCCGGTATGGACGGAGAAAAAGATGCGGTATACAGTAGTGGTAGTCTGGCCGCAGCGCCACCGTGGCGTAAGATACCGGTGATGCTGGCCGGCCCACTGATGAATTTTATCTTAGCAGTGGTGATCTTTGCCGTCCTCTTTGCTACTACCGGTATTCCAACGCCGACCGGACGGATGGAGATCAGTAACGTTTTTCCAAATACTCCGGCGGCGATGGCCGGCTTTCAGCCCGGCGATGAGTTGGTGTCGCTTGATGGTCAACCGGTTACGAGCGAGCAGGTCATCCGTGATGTTGCCCGCAAACGGTTAGGATCAATGATTGAAGCGGTGGTGGTGCGAAACGGATCGGAACTGACGCTGAATGTTACCCCAGGACCGTGGACAGCGCCCGACGGGCGCGAGTTTAGTGCCGGGTTTGGGTTCAGTTACGGGCCACAAGTCGTGAATCAGCCGATTCATCCGCTGGCTGCAATCGGTGCCGGGTTGATGCATAGTTTTGAACTGACCGGGCGGATGGTAATGATGCTGGCCGATCTACCGGCAGCGATTGCCGGACTATTTAGCCCAACGCCGCCACCTACCGGTGAGCCACTGGGTCCGGTCGGAATTGCCCGTGCGACCGGTGAAGTGATTCGCCAGCCCGACGGTTTCATCTCATTCTGGTCGCTCACGGCAGTGTTAAGTCTGAACCTGTTTATCCTCAATTTGCTACCTATCCCGGCGCTCGATGGTAGCCATATTATATTCGCATTGATTGAATGGGTGCGAGGGAAGAAGCTACCACCTGAAAAAGAGGCGCTGGTGCATACATTTGGCTTTATGGCGTTGATGGGCCTGATGTTGCTCTTGACGGTAAACGACGTGATCAATGCCGTGCAAGGCACACCAATCTTTGGGCGCTGATGGAGATTATTCGGGCAAGTGAATTGGGCGAGTACTACTACTGTGCCCGTTCGTGGTGGTTACGTCGAGTTGGTGGTCGCGAACCTGAAGGTGCCGAACGACGCGCCTTCGGGACAATAAACCATGTTCGTCACGGGCGATTAGTGGTATTCAGCCAGCGTCTGCTTTGGCTTGGTGTTGCGCTGCTGATCGGTGGGATTGGACTCGTGGTTTGGGCAGGCACATGGTAGGGCTAGGTTTCGTACTCATCCTCTGCGCTGTAGTAATGCTTGTCCTTGCGGTTGTGCTCCGACGCCGCAGCGGTTTACCATGGGCACGAGTGATCGACATGGATACCGGCCCGACCCGCACATTGGCGAAGCCACTATATAGCGCGCGACTTGGCCTGACCGGTAAGCCTGACTATTTGTTGCAGCAAGGACAGGCGCTGATCCCGGTGGAGGTGAAACCAAACCGACAGGCTAACCAGCCTTATCTGTCGGATTTAATGCAATTAGCGGCGTATCTCGTGTTGTTGGAAGAGACTACCGGTAGTGCTCCACCTTACGGCCTCCTACGATACGCCAATGATACCTTTCGACTGCGCTATACCGATGAGGTACGGAACGAGGTATTGAATACGTTGGCCGAGATGCGTGATCTCCTCACCGCCACGGATGTCGCTCGTAACCACGATGAAATCGCACGCTGCCGCGGTTGCGGTTTTCGCAGTCAGTGTGAAGAGGCGCTTAGCTGACGACAATCTTCTCGTGCTGCTGAGAAAGCGAGGATGGCAATGGAGTTTTCGTGCGATGATCTCGTATCGGCGATTGCCGAACATCTAGCCGGTCGCCTCTCGCGCAAACAACTGGCTGCATGGGCATTTGACCGGTTTTACGAGTTAGAGCAGGGTGAGATCATCGTGCCTCCTGAAGAAGAAGCTGTGATTCGCGACGCTCTCGACGATCTTATGTTCGCCGACGATGCGCCGTTCGTATTATCCGAAGGTGAGCTACGACAATTAATGGAACGGTTAGCACAGGTATGAAAATTCAACCGCATCCCCGTTTGCACGGCATGCTGATCGGTGACGAGGTGTATTCGTACCACTACCATCTAGCCGCCCGCGTAGCCGATATTTTTCCCGCTGCCGTTTGTGTTCGGATCGGTGTGCTGACAACCGAGGCACCAATGGAGTTAAGCCAGACGCCCCAGTTGTGGCGCGCTGATGAGATCGCAAATCTGTCGGTGTGTCGGTATTGTGGTACGCGCGATAATGTACGTGTGATGAGTGAAAATGGCATCCCTTTTCGGGTGTGTACAACGTGCGTACCGTACCAGGAGGACACGGATTAGACGGGTCGATCAGGGGACTCGGATTAGACGGATGACCACGGATCGGGCATATACTTATTGTCTCAAATCCGTGTGCATCCGTCACATCCGTTATTATCCGTGTCCTATTTCATCCGTGTGCATTCCGTCACATCCGTCAGGATCCGTGTCCCTTTTCATAGTATCCGTGTCCCCGTCCATCCGTATCTTACCGACGCTCCCGCAACCACTTGAGGAATTGCCAACCGCCCGGCAGAGCAACAGCGGCAAGAACGATCTTGATTGCATCGCCGAGCAGGAAGGGGAGCACGCCCTTAAGGATGGCATTTTCGGCGCCGATAAAGAATGCCAACCATGTTGCCCCAATCAGATAAATAACCACGTTGGACAACACCATTGACGCTACAGCAGTCAAAAAACGACGATCCCAACCACGTGTTGCCAGCCAACCGGTCAAAGCAGCAGCGATGGGAAATGAGATCAGATAGCCACCGGTTGCCCCAAAAATGTACGTGTAACCTGCGGCGCCACCGGCAAAGAACGGTAACCCGATTGCACCCTCGAGCAAATAGAGCACAAGTGCTAACCCACCAAGTCGAGGTCCTAACAGACTACCTGTTACCAGTACCCCCAGCGTCTGACCGGTAATCGGTACCGGTGAGAAGGGCATAAGTGAAATACGGATTTGTGCCGTCAGCGCAACGAATAGGCTACCCAATACCACCAGCAGTGCATCGGCCACTAATGGGTAAGCCAGCCAGCCACGGCGCGGCAAAACTGCTTGGGCCAGCGTCTCGGTTGTGGTCAATGTCTGGTTCATGACACCTCCACCTGTTATCTATCGGCGAGTCCTTCTGATGAGATACAGTATAGCCGATCTTCGACCGATGTAAAACAAGTGTTGACCGTTATCATTCAATTCGCTAAGACACAATGGGATGGTTCCACTTCAAGCTCAGCCACTTCTTCGGATCTGAGCTGACGTAAGCCGAGATTGACTTGCCAAAAGGTATCGACCGTGGTTGATACCGCAGCCGTTGGCGGATTCACTATCACCAACAACTCCGTCGGATCTGAAGTGCGTAAAGCCGGATGTTGATTGCGCAAGACGGCAAACGGCACAGCAATCGTCCCGTTAGGTTGGACTTCAGCCAAACTCACACTCGACGACGGTAAAATCAGCGTCTGATCGTTGACCAATTCGGTGAGCGTCGTGTGTAAACTACGGAAGAGTAGCTCAGTCCAAGCAACCGGATGCCCGGCGAGGTCGGTACGGCCACAGCCGGATACCAATAACGCATCGCCGGTAAGCAAATAGCGTTCACCGTTGGGCGAAATCACCCGATAGACGAGATGCCCGGGAGTATGACCGGGGAACCAGTGGGCTTCAATGAGCAAATGACCGAGCGGTAGTCGTTCGCCACCAAGCAACGGCATATAGGCAAGACGGGCCGGCAACAATGTGCGCGGATGGAGGGCATCATACGGATGGATATAAAGCAAGGTATGGCGTGTACCGGCAAGTAATGGCCCACCCGATAAACGACCGGCGGCGAGGTGGGTAAGTAACACGCGGGTAACATCGGCTTGCGCCGCAGCAGCAATCTCCTGGTAGAGGTGGATCTGGCGACCGGGATCGATCACGGCGGCCTCGCCAGCACTAATGATCACGTAGCTCAGATCACCACGAGACGGTCGGAAAACTTGCACGATACGACCCCATGGCGCATTGACAACTTCGTTGACAACGTGAAAATCAAGCCAGGCGCGGAATCCACCCAGCAGATAGCGTGCAGCAATACCGTGAGCCGACAACAATTCGGCTACATACTGCGATGAATCCTCTTTGGCACAGATCACCGTTACCGGCTTATCGGTAGATATGCGAGCAATTGTCTGTTCTTCATCCTCGATAAACTCAAAATAGGGGATATTTAGGGTGGGAATAGGTTGACGGCCACGCACTCGATTGCGTGCATATTCTACCGCATTACGAACGTCAAGAATCATCAACGGGCGCTCGGCTAGCAGCTCGGCATACAACTCTGCCGGACTAAGCACGCCAATGCCGGTTTGCAAGTGTTCGAGCGTCGTCATTGGCCACTCCTTTGCGGTGATGGTGCCTCTTCGCAAAACCATGAAAACAGTTTACCCGCCGCAACTTGGTGAAACAAGCGCAAAGCGGGTAAATTGGGTTGCGATTTATTTCTCAATGAGAGACATTACTCGGTGGCACGCGCCGGGCGTGGCTTGGTCGGCTGAAACGAGACCAGGATCCGATAGATGGTCAAAAACAGCACACTACCGCCACTCAGCCAGTACAATCCGGTGAGAATATCGAGGTCGCTACCGCTGTAAATGGCATGCAGGAGGCTCAGAATCCAGATGACAAAGCTGAGGAGGTGAATCAGCCGCCACATCGCTCGCCCGATCCACTGCTTGATGTAGAAGCTGAGGCCAACCACCGCCATGCCGTACAGTGCAAGCTGGCCTAAACCAACCCAAAACGGTTCATAACCGATATAACCGAAGGGTGTCAGAACTTCTGTCAGAGTTGCACTGATGTAACGGTCGCCGAGCAAGATGAGGGCGTGGAAGATGGCGAAGGCAAGCCCCAACAGGCTTGTATGCTGATGCAGATCGAAAGCGCCCGGACCGCCCGGCCATAGCCGTGCCATGCGGTTGGTCATGAGCAAGCCAAAGACCATCGATAACCAGAGGAGAGCATACGCGACAACAGCACTACTGCGCGAGAGATACCAATAGGCTTTCGGCTCATCACCGCTCAACGACCAGCCCAGCCCTGGTAACCAAGCCGGTAAGATGATCACGGCCGCGAATGCACCAAGAATAGCACCGAGCAGAATAGTAAAGAGCGCCGGTAACGACATCGCCGGTGGTAGATCGACCAGATCGGGATTGGCGGTGAGCGTGCGTTGTGGCCGTGCTGTCGGCTGCGCCGACTGAGCTGCTGCACGCGCCGGTCGAGGTGGACGAGACGGTGCAACCGGTTCCGCCTGAGCGACTTCGGCTGAGATTGATTGGTCGTTAGCGAGTGGTTCAGTGCTCATATCGATGTCTCCTCATGAAGTTGGGATTGCCGTTGGTTGCCAGCAATAGCGGGCAAGATTCGGCGTGCGAATGATCGTACCGTCAAGTCGTATCAATAGAGCAGCAAGTTGAGGACGAGCCGCGAGCCAGGGCAAACCTGCCTCAGAGCCGAGGATGACGACCGTTTTGGCCGCCATTTCGGCGATAGTAAGGCTGGATGCAACAACAGTCGCGGCTAGGATATCGGTAGCAGCAGGAGAACCGGTGCGCGGATCGATCAGATGGTGCTGCCATCGATCACCTTGTTGCCAGCGTCGATAATCGATGCCGGAGGTAGCGACACCGCCACGCCAGAGTAACAGAAGTTCGAGACCATGATCGGGATCACGTGGATCGGCCACCTCAACCGGCCAAGGCGCACCTTTGCGCTGCGGACCGCTAATGGCAATATCGCCACCGGCGTCGACGAGTGTGGGAAAGCGACGACCCAAGCGACGGGCAACGATAGCCGCCGTCCAACCCTTGGCACTCCCTCCTAGATCGAGCTGTACCCCGGCGGGGAGGGCGATAGTACGCCGACTCGGATCGAGCTGAAGGTGTCGCCAAGCGGGAGCAGGATGGGCAGCGGCTGGCCGACGTACAATCCCATCGGCGAGGGTTGCAAAATCACGATCATAGCCAGCAGCAACCAGTGCAGCACCAACAGTCGGTGTCACAATGCCATCGCTGGCAGACGCAGCCCACAAGGCATACTGCACGGCACACCATAGGGTGTATCCGACGCGAACCGGCCCACGACCGGCACGTCGGTTAAGCGCCGACAGTTCGCTATGCGAACGAAAGCGGCTCAGAATCTGCTCATAGCGCAGAAAGGTTCGCCGGGCGATATTGAGGGCTGAGCGGGCTGTCGGATCATCGCTATCGATCACGATAGTGATCGTTGAACCCATCGCGCGAAACTGTAGCCGCTGCATGATGATTCCTCCGCTTACCGTGACGAGCGAGTGCGAGCCGCCGGAGCGGGGCGGGGTGCCGGTGCCGGTACTGAGACTTCACGGAGAGCTGGCGCCGGAGCGGGGGCTGCTGCCGGCGCCGGAGCGGAGGCTGCTGCCGGGGCCGGAGCGGGGGCTGCTGCTGGTCGTTCAGGGATGTTCAACGGCGCCACCGTTGGCAACACCGGGATACCAGGTGCCTGTACCAGCCAATTCGGAAGAGGCTGACGTTCTACCAACGGCTCCTCAATCACGATATTCGGTGTTGTTGCGGCTATATCCATCAGGGGTGGGTTTTGTGTCGTCAGCCAACCCCAGCCACCGATAGTAGCGGCCAGTGCCGCTGAGCTGATAAACCACTTGAGACCGGTGACATCGGCACGAGCAGATTTACGCTGTTGTTGCATGGTATATCCTCCTCTTGTGGATTGCAATAAACGTTGGGATCACTACACGGGCAGTGGGTGGACTAGCATTGGGTAGTCCACCACCCGGATTGTCAAGCAGCGACTAGTCGTCCTTATCCTTGTCCTTGTCGCCATCGCCATCATTTTTGACTTTAGCATAGACGACCTGACCGTTATAGGCATCAACATAGACTTCGCTGCCATCGGTGAATTTGACTTCATAGACATCGACGCCATGCTCATATTCACGCTTCACTTTTGCTACGGTACCGCCGCCAAGGTAGGCAGTTGCCGCTGCAATAGCTTGGTCTTCACCGATCGGATTAGCAGCTTGTGCAACTTCAACGATAGTGTTGGCTAAAATCGCACCGGTTTGGGCATCGATGTAGATGGCACCGCGATCAAAGACAACTTCATACGCCGGTGTACCTTGTAAGCTGACCAACTCAGGGAAGCGCATCAAGGTTGCGCCACCGGCATTGGCGATAGCAATGGCTTGAGCTTGCTCAGGCGTGACTGCATAGGCCGGGGCCGGAGGTGCTGCTGCCGGGGCGGTAGCCGCTGCTGCCGGGGCGGGAGGTGCTGCTGCCGGGGCGGTAGCCGCTACTACCGGAGCTGGAGGTGCTGCCGGTGCAGAAGCTGCTGCCTGAGCTGAAAGTTCCTGCTGAGCAATAACAAGGCGCTGATTGGCTTCGGCCAAGCGCTGATTGGCTTCGGCAAGGGAAGCTTGATATGCTGCTTCGCGCTCACGGATCAATGCTTCCGCTGTCGGATCGATAGCCGGAACGGTGACAGGAGTAGACTCAACAACAATCTCGGTGGGTACCGGTTCGGCAACCATAGTAAGGCTGAGTTGGCCGGCAACACCACCAATTACGACAAGTACGAAGGCAGTCAATACGGCCGAGATCAGAAACATTGTGCGATTCATACGGTTCATTTCCTCCTTATTTGTAATGAATGGGTTTAATCGTCATCGTGTTCGGATGTAAGACCATCGGTAGCACCGGGTGTACCGGCAATGAGCGTTTGCACCTCTGGCGGGGTCAGCTTCGCCTCGGGATGGGTCAGCAGATAGGCGCGCGGCGGCATCTCACCGTTACGCACCACCTCGGCAATCTCTTGGGCTAATTCAGCCGGTTCGCGCAGCGGCAGCGAGAAGTTCAGCTCGTTACGCCCTTTGATCACGTCATACGTCACCAGCCACGAGACCGGTGCAATTTTGCTGTACCACGGCCAGACTGTCTCGTTGCTATGACAGTCGTAGCACGCGCGGCGGGCGATGCTTGCTGCTTCGGGTGTCGTCCATGCCACATCTGTCACTACCGGTGGATTGGTTTGCCATGCCCACACCGGTACGGCTTGGATAGCGACAAAGAAGATCACGATGGCAATTGCTACATTGCGAGGCCGGAATAGTTGCTTCAACATAAGGTCATCTCCATTGCATTGTTCAGGTTCCGCCTATAACCATATCGGCGCTTGCTCAAAAGAGTCTTAAAATGAAACACGGATATTCCAATCTTTTTCCAAGGTTTTCGGGGTATAACAGGGGTAGCTACAGAGGATGCCCCTACCCCAACCCTCCCCCGCTAGGGGAGGGTGAACGAATAGGCGCAGATGATTCAAACGCAAAGACGCAAAGACGCAAAGACGCAAAGACGCAAAGACGCGAAGACGCGAAGACGCGAAGACGCGAAGACGCGAAGACGCAAAGACGCAAAGACGCAAAGACGCGAAGCGCGCAGAGGGCGCAACGTGGTTTAATGGGGGAGTGCCTCAACCCAGCCTTCTCCCGCTGGGAAAGAGAGATGATTTGGCTCGAATTGAGAGCGATTCCCCGCGCAATAACAGCGGAATACGATAGAGGAGCAAATCGTGCGGATTTTAATCGTAGAAGACGACAAACGGCTGGCACGCTTGATCGAGCGGGTGTTGCGCGAAGAACGCTATACTGTCGATGTTGCTCACGACGGTGAGAGAGGGCTCGATCTGCTATTGCAGGGCGTGTACGACGTAGCAGTGATTGACTGGATGCTACCAGGGCGAGATGGGCCGTCGCTATGCCGAGCCGTCCGCGCAGCACGGCTACCAACAGCGCTCCTCTTACTCACAGCACGCGGACAGCTCGAGGATAAAGTACTGGGATTTGAAAGTGGCGCCGACGATTATCTCGTCAAACCGTTCGCTTTTGAGGAATTGTTAGCCCGTGTGCGCGCATTGGGACGGCGATTTAACCCGAGTCTTGGTAATAACGAGCTACGGATCGGCGCTATCGTTCTCGATTTGCGTAACTACACGGCCCGTCGTGGCGAACGCCGACTCGATCTGACGCCAACCGAATGGCGGCTACTCGAATATCTGATGCGAAACGCCGGGCAAACTCTCACCCGTCAACAAATCCTTGATTATGTCTGGTCGTTTGAACATGACGTACAACCGCAAATGGTTGATGTGTATATTTCATACTTACGGCGCAAATTGAATGCGCCAGGTGAAACCGATCCAATTCTAACAATACGCGGAATTGGGTATCGATTGGAGGCGGAACGTGCTTAAACTACTGATGAAGAGTGTGACCCAATCGGCCTCAAGCGTGAAGCCAGGTGGCGATTGGAGGCAGAATGTGCTCAAACCACTGCGTTGGCAGTTTACTTTTCTCTATACACTTGCCGCTATCGTGATCATTGTTTTAGTCAGTGGTGGTGCCTACACGATTGTTAACCGCTACTTCGAGCAGATTACCGATCTTGCTTTACAGCACAAAATGGTGCATGAGTTTCATTCACTCAATGCGCCACTGCCACCGGAATTGGCAACAGCCGATGTAGACTGGTCGGTGTTACGAACAGAGGGGACGGGCAATCGCAGCCGTCTGTTAACACCGCAAGAAGCGAGCCGGATTGCACGTGCGGCGCGCAGTGGTGAGATTAAGAGTGTGAAATTGAAAAAAGAAAACAATGAATACGAAATAAAATTCCGTGATGATAGTGAAATGATCATCGATGCGTATAGCGGTAGGATTCTTGAGATCGAAATCAAGGGTGAACACCTGAATCCACCGACAACAACCTTACTGCCAGCAGCTTATGATGCTGAACTAGCCTCGATCTTTGTACTGCCACTCGACGCCCAAGGCCGCATTTTGTTTAATCCCAACGCAGCAGCATTACCAATGACTGCGCACCAAGAAGCGTTAGCGGCTGCCCTGTGGAACGGCTCAGACCTGCGCACGATCACGACAATAAACGGGGAACGGGTACGGTTATTAACCTACCGGCTTACTCGGCCCGATGGACCGGCAGCACTGCAATTAGGTCGGGTGCTCAACGATCAAGACCTGGTTCTGCGCCAGTTACTGACGGGATTGGTAGGGTATGGGACATTCGGCGCAGTCATGATCGGCATTGCGAGCTGGTGGTTGGCCGGACGAGCATTGCGTCCGGCGGAGGAGGCATGGGTGCGCCAATTGCGCTTCATCTCGAGCGCTAGCCATGAACTGCGGGCGCCGTTGACGCTCATCCGGGCCAGCACCGAAGTGGCGTTGCGGAATGCTGAAGATGAGGATCAGCGTGAACTTTTGACCGACGTACTCACCGAAAGCGACCACATGCGCCGGCTAGTCGATGATCTACTGACACTCTCACGGCTCGATAGTGGATCGTTGACGTTACAACGCCAACCGATAGCACTCAACGATTTTCTGGCCGATCTCCACCGTCACGTCAGTCGGCTCGGTGACGAGCATGGCATCACCATCATACTAGCGCGAGCCGAGGGTACAGTATTAGTCGATCCCGACCGGTTGCGTCAAATTCTGCTGATCCTGATCGACAACGCGCTGCGCTATACGCCGGCCGGTGGAACGATTACGATCACCGCCGAACCGGTTGGTAAACAAGTACGGATCGGTGTGCGAGATACCGGCTGTGGCATCCCGACGCAGCATCTCCCGTATCTCTTCGAGCGGTTTTATCGCGTTGATCAGGCTCGCAACCGATCGAGTAACACCAATAATGCCGGTCTTGGGCTCTCGATTGCCAAAGGCTTAGTTGAGGCCCATGGCGGCACGATAGGGATCGAGAGTGAGGTTAAGCAAGGAACACTAGTGTGGTTCACCATCCCAGCCGCGTAGCGAAGCGCGACCGTGCTCGCTCCATCGCCGACTCACCACGTCACACTCATCATCGCACAGTTGAGACCAGACCCAATTCCCAGCAGGCCGATATGATCACCGGCACGCACACACCCGGCTTCGACGGCTTGAGCCAACGAGATCGGCAAGGCAGCCGGCCCGATGTTGCCAAGGGTCGGAAAGTTAAGAAAGAGCTTGGCCGGCGTAATCCCTAACGCTTTGGTTACCGCGGCCATATGGCGCGCACCGACCTGATGGGGTGCATAGAGCGCGATCTGGCGATCACTCCAGTTGGGCAACGTCTCTTGAGCTAATTGCCACGTCGCCACGGCCAACTCAACACCGGCATGCATTAATGCGGTGGCATCGGTCTTCATATAATCGGGTTGGCCGAGACAGAGGTGATTGTATTGGGTCGCCGCCAGTGTAACCACACCGTTCAAGCGATGGCCACTGCGCGAGAGGCGCTCGTGGGTCAGCAGCATCGCCGCGCCACCTGAGCCGAGCGTAAGCGTGGCAATGTTATCGCGGAGATCTTGCTTGGTGGTTTCTGGCCGACGCAAACGCCGGATTGTCGCCATTACCGCATCTTGCGAACCCTCACCATCGACAATCAGCGCATAATCAATCGTACCGGCATCGATCATCATCCCGGCAATTGCCATTCCGTTCAAGAAACCAAGGCATGCATTCCGCACATCGTAGTTGATCGCGCGCGGCGACAGGCCGAGATTGCGATGAACAAAACAGGCGGTTGATGGTTCGAGATAGTCTTGGCACACCGAGGTGTTGATCAACAGACCAATCCGCTCGCGATCAATGTTGACCCGGCTCAAGAGCTGCTCAGCAGCCATTGTCGCCACGGTGCTGGGCAGGGTTCCCTCATCCCAAAACCGACGCTCACGGATACCAGAAAGTGCCTCAAGCTTACCGCGCGGAAAACGCAGACGCTCCATTGTTTCGGCGATCTGATCCTCGATCCAAGCCGATGTAATACGATGGGGAGCTAATACATAACTAACTGCTTCGATCATGACATGCTTGAAGAGCACGTAAGCCTCCGTGTTGTATTGACCGTGCGGCAGGTGAACATATCTTTGCGGTAGAGAAACTGCTGCATTATAGAGCGCTGCGTTACGTTGCTTGCTGAGCAAACGTTCGCCTAAGTCCTTCTTCAATGCTAATCCGCGGCGTATAACCAAAATCGCGTTCGGCAGCAGCATGGCTAAACCAATGGGAATGGCTCAACTCATGCACCATCAATCGAGTGAGCGGTGGTTCACCGGGCAACCGCAGCGTGGCATAGAGAAATTCTAGGACGGTTGCGAGTCGGTAAGCGACTGTAGCCGGTAGTTTGCCACGTACCGGTGGGCAGCCGGCATGGGTAAGAATCTCGCCAATAAACTGCCAGAGATTGACCGGGTGCTCTTGGCCGATAAAGTAAGCCCGTCCACGCAGCGGGGAGCGCTCGTCGAGGGCCGCCGCCGCCAGAATGTGAGCCTCGGCGACATTTTCTATGTAACAGACATCGACCAGATTCGTACCATCCCCGATCTGAAACAGCATCCGACGACGTGCCCGTTGTAAGAGTCGCGGCAAGATATGCGGATCGTGTGGGCCCCAGATAAGATGAGGCCGCAACGCGACGGTGGCGATCCCGGTCTGAGCAAGCACGTAGCGTTCGGCGATGGCCTTCGTCTGCGGATAAGGAGCCAGGTAGCGGATTGGGTACGGTGTCTGTTCATCGACGCCGTGCAAGTCTTCCATCCCAATCACAACCGACGGTGTGGATGTGTAGACAAACTTGGGCACACCGGCACGGATAGCAGCCTTCACCACGCGCTGGGTAGCGCTGACATTGGCCTGATAGAAGTCGTCGTAACGGCCCCACAAACTGGCTTTAGCTGCGACGTGAAAGACCGTTGTCACGCCGCGCATAGCGCGGGCCAACACTGGCGCCGCTTCGGGTGTAGCGAGATCGGCGCGAAATGTCTCAACGCCGAGCGCCTGCAATTCAGGATACTCACCCCTCCCCACCACGCGCACGTGGTCGCCGCGGGTTAAGAGTTGTTCAACCAGATAGCGGCCAACAAAGCCGTTGCCGCCGGTAACGAGAGCGATCATTGGATAACACCAGGCTGACTATGCACTTTGCCCCGTATTCTGCTTGCACTCGCAGACGCATGCCGCGAGAGAGCATAGTGATGGGCTGACTGATAGTCAATCGATGAGTATGCGGCAGAGAAACTGTTGCATTCCGCACGATTACCGCATTCTATCACATTCAATGAAACGTGACACATCGAAGCACAGTTTTTTGCGCCACATGCTCACCCTGGTACGCGCAACTGCTTGGCCGCCCAAACCGCCAATTGCTCGCGAAAGATTTTGGCATTGTGGCGAATATCGACCGGAAATGCCGTATGGATCAAAAAATTATGGATCGATGCAGTCATCTCTGTCGTCGCAGCGAGTTGGCGCAATTCGGCGATAAGTTGGGTTGGCGCGATAGTGACCTGTGGCCGTCGCTCGACAATGACCACCGGCAATTGCGCACCGCTCGGCCCAACACCGACCAGCGCCGAGCGCGCCACCGCCGGGTGCTGGTTAAAGAGCAACTCGACCGGCTCAGTGAAGAGCGTCCCATAAGACGTGATCACACGCTGACTTTTTCGCCCATAAAACCACAACCGACCATACTCATCGAAATAGCCGAGATCACCCATACGGTGCCAAACCTGATCGCCGTCGGCAATCTTAGTTAGAGCCGTTGCTTGGGGTCGGCCCACATATTCGCGGGTCACTGCCGGCCCGCTCACGCAAATCTCGCCAATCACGCCTGCCGGGAGAGACTGGGTTTCTTGCCACGACCGGATCGGCTGATCGCTGATCGGAATAATCGCCACTTTTACGCCGGAGGCCGGCCAGCCAACACAGGTGCCGGCCAGTGGCGATGGCTGCTCGGCGCGGGCCGCGAGCACCTCACGGCCACTAATCGAGGTGACGGGGAGGGCTTCGGTGGCACCGTAGGGCGTGAAGCTATCGGCCGGCGGTATCAAAATCTGGTGGAGGCGCTCGTGTAAGTAGGCCGGTACCGGCGCACCGGCCATCAGTACCCGACGCAACGATGGAAGTTGAATACCGTGTTCAAGACAGTAGGCTGTAACCTTTTCCCAAATCGCCGGTGAGCCAAACGTCGAGGTAACACCGAGATCACGGATAAACTCGACCACTGCTGCCGGATCACACCGGGCAGGGCGCGTCGGATCAATTGGTGGGATAGCCGAAGTGACACCGAGCGCAACATTAAAGAGGGCAAAGAGCGGAAAAGCCGGCATCTCGATCTCACCCGGTTCAATACCAAACAATTCACGCAATACGTGAATTTGGGCCTCAAACATTCCGTGGGTATACAGCACCCCCTTCGGCGTACCGGTGCTCCCACTGGTAAAGACGATCGCTGCTGGATCGGTAGGGGCGACTTCGGCCAGCGCAAAGGGAGCATTCACCGCCACCTCTAGCTCGTGCAAAGCCACGGTACCGGGCAACGCCGGACCAACTGAAACCGCGTGCTTGATCGTCGAGCAGGCACGCGGAAAGATGAGTCGGAGGAGATGCGCACGCGGCACACCGATTAGGGCCTCCGGTGCAACTTCGGCAATACACTGAGCCAAATTGCGTCGCCCCATCGCAGGATCGATCAAGATAGGAACACAACCAGCCTTCAGCAGAGCGAAGGTCAGACGGATCAGTGGTTCGCCTGCCGGAACCATCAACAAGACCCGCATACCTGGGCGAAAGCCGTAGGCTGTCAACCCCCACGCCAGCCGGTCGCTAGCGGTATTGAGACCGGCGAAACTTTGCCGGCGATAGATCACCTTGCCAGACCGATCACGGCCCACCCCGGTGATAATCGCCGTCTGTTTTGGTATGTGTTGGGCCATCCACGGCAGATAACGGGCGACATTCGCCCCGACCACCTTGGGCCATAGCTCAGTTTCGCTGCGTTGACTAAGGTTGCGCATAGCACATTCCTCTTGGGAAACGCTCGACACCTACGATGACACCATTCCCAAGGCAGTTAAGATAAACGCATACTCCCATGCAAACTCAGTGAGACGGGCAAAGCGCCCAGAATGGCCGCTATGACCGGCCTGCATATTGGTGCGTAACAGTACCATCGCATCATTGGTTTTGACAGTACGCAGCTTAGCCACCCATTTGGCCGGATCCCAATACGGCACTTGCAAATCGTGGAGACCGGCAGTCGCCAGAATGTGTGGATACGGCCCCGGCTTCAAGTTCAGATAGGGATCGTATGAACGCATCACTCGATATTCGGCTTCGATGGCCGGATTACCCCATTGTTCCCATTCAGTGACGGTGAGTGGTAGATCGGGTTTGAGCATCGCGATAATCACATTGGTAAACGGCACTCCGGCGACCACCGCCTGAAAGAGATCGGGGCGAGCATTGACGACGGCAGCCATGAGCAAACCACCGGCACTCCGCCCGCTAATCGCCAATTGACAAGGTGAGGTGTATCCGGTAGCAATCAGATGTTCGGCGCAGGCAATAAAGTCACTGAACGTATTGGGCTTATGAAGCATACGCCCCTGCTCATACCACTGTCGCCCTAGTTCTTGACCGCCGCGAACGTGGGCGATTGCCACAACAAAGCCCCGGTCGAGAAGACTGAGGCGCTTACTATCAAAGGATGGCTCATAACTGTAGCCATACGAGCCATACCCAACCAAAAGACAAGGTCCACCGTTACGCGGTCGGTCACGCCGGTAAACGAGTGAGATCGGCACCTGTGCTCCATCTGGCGCCGTCGCAGCGAGGCGTTCGCTGACGTAGTGCGATGGATCGTAGCCGGACGGAATCTCCTCCTGCTTCACCACCTGCCATGAGCCGGTGCGCATATTGTATTCGACGACCGACAGCGGTGTGATTAGTGAACTGTAGCTCAGGCGTAACCGGTCAGTTGCGAACTCTTTGTTTTCGTGCGGTCCACACGTGTAAACCGGTTCGGGGAACGAAACGTAACGCACCTGATTACCATCGGGGGTGCTGATCCGAATCTGACGTAACCCATCGCGCCGCTCATAGACTACCAAATAGTCAGCGAAACAATCAAAATGGTCGATTAGCACATCAACACGACCGGGCACGATTTCCATCATCGCCATCGGATCGGTGATCGGTGCGCGGATCAGGCGAAAATTCTCGGCGCCGTCGTTCGTGCGGATGTAGAAATATTCACCATGATGATCGACAAAGTAGTCAACCTTGGGCCGTCGCGGATAGAGCACCTGCCAGTCGGCAAATGGGGTAGCAGTTGACACATAGCGTACTTCAGTTCCCCCGTGACTATAACTCGTAAGGAGGAGATACGATCCCGAACGGGTACGACGTAGGCTCAGACTAAACCGTTCATCGGTCTCTTCATAGATCAACGTATCGTCGGCAGGTGAAGTCCCCAGTACATGACGGTAGAGGCGGTACGACCGGTGAGCATCATCGAAGACGGTGTAGAAGAGGGTTCGGTCATCGGCCCATTGTACATCATTCACCCGCTCGATAGGCGTATCGAGTAAGGCACCAGTTGTGAGATCTTTGATGAACAGCGTAAAGATAATTGAACCGGTGGTATCTAAGCTATACGCCAATAATTGTTGATTCGGTGACGGCTCGTAAGCTCCCAACTGACAAAACACATACCCGATTGCTAATGTGTTCAGATCAAGTAACACCTCTTCCGGTCCATCATCACCCGCGGTGCGACACATCACCGAATACTCAGCACCGGCCTCAGTCCGCGAGTAGTAACGATACCGTCCCCGCGGCACCGCCACCGACCGATCTTCCTCTTTGATCCGGTCACGCATTTCAGCGTAGAGCTGCTCACGCAGCGGTGCGGCCGGTGCCATCACTGCTTCAGCATAGGCATTTTCAGCTTCGAGATAGGCAATGACTGCCGGATCATCACGATTCTCCAGCCACGCAAACTCATCAACGATCTCATCACCGTGTAGACGAATTATCACCGGTTTGCGTTCGGCGTGTGGCGGACGGAGAGCCTCAACACTCATAACGTCTCACTTTCGTTATTCGGCCAATAGCCAGCGAGCAATGCGGGCAATCACTTCATCAGAAGCATCTTCCAACACGTAGTGCCCGGCGTCATCAAGGCGGGTCACTTCTGCATTAGGGAACCGTTTGAGCCAGCCGGCCAAAAATCGGTCATCGAAACACCAATCGCGACCACCCCAGACGATACGCATCGGTTTGTCACGTAGACAGACCAACTCGCGGTCAATAGCATCGATCAGCGGCCATGTCGGATGCGCAGGGTGGAGAGGAATATCCTGTACAAACCGCGCAACGGCAATCCGATGAGCCGGTGTATCATAAGGCCACAGATAACCCGCGCGAACCTCCGGTGGCAACGGACGTTCGACAGCCCATACGGTAGCAGCCAGCACGAATGCGTTGAACTGACGCACAGTCCACTCGCCAAGTTGTGGAATTTTCGCTATAGCAATCCGCAATGGGATGTGGGGTGAAAGGAACGCTGCCGTATTCAACACTACAATCCGTCGTACCAATTCGGGATGGCGTACAGCCCAGCCCATCCCAATCGCACCACCCCAATCGTGCACAACGAGATCGACCGGGCCGGTGGCAAGGTGGAGGAGCAACTGTTCCAGATTGGCAATATGGTTGGCAAGACAATAGTGATAATTTTGTGGTTTATCCGATAAACCACAGCCGAGATGGTCGGGAGCGATGATTCGTCGCCGGTCACGAAGGGCAGTAATCAGACGTCGATAAAAGAACGACCATGTCGGATTACCGTGCAACATTACGACCGATGGGCCAACACCTTCATTAACATAGCGGATCACACCAGACGATGTCGTATACGCACCGATCTGAAATGGAAACAGGGTACGGATAGGCGAATGGACAAATGCAACAGTCATCGGCATGCAAGAAATGATCCTCAATCCTCGGGCAACTCCATCTTCTGCACCATCTGCGTCGCCTCGTCTGCCGTCAACGGCAGGCCCATCAGATAACCTTGTCCATACTGACAACCGATGGCTCGTATCCGATCGAGTTGACCTTGTGTTTCTACCCCTTCGGCCACCACCTCAAGATTAAGGTTATGGGCCAGATTAACGATCGTATTGACAATCGCCTGTGAATGGTGCTTGCTTTCAAGTTGGAAGATAAAGTTTCGATCAATCTTGACCTGATCAATGGGTAACTGCACCAAATAGCTGAGTGACGAATACCCAACCCCAAAATCGTCAATCGCAATCTGGATACCCTGCTCGCGTAACCGTGTTAAGAGTGCCACCGCATCATGATTGTATTCCATTAATGCACTCTCAGTCAATTCAAGCTTCAGGGCAGTTGATGGCACCTGATACTGTTCAAGCAATTGAATAAGACGATCGTACAGATCGGGCTGCATAAACTGTCGTGCTGACAGATTAACGCTCACCGACAATGCAGCGGCGCGCGGATTCAGACGCCGCCATACCACCAGTTGCTGGCACACCTGTTCCAGAACCTGCCACCCGATACTATCATTCAAACCAGCCTCTTCGGCCACATGCAGAAAAGCAGCCGGCAACAAGATGCCACGTGTGGGATGCCGCCAACGGACTAAAGCTTCAAACCCAACCAATCGTCCGGTAGTCAGGTGAATGATCGGTTGATAATAGACGCAAAACTCGTGATTGGCAACGGCCCGTCGTAGCTCGTGTTCGAGGGCAAGCCGAATCTGTGCTGCTTCGCGCATTGCCGGCTCAAAGATACGGTACCGCCCTTTGCCGGCCATTTTGGCTTGATACATGGCAATATCGGCATCGCGGAGCATCTGCGACGGATCGGTGTAGTTGTTGGCACCAAACACGATCCCAATACTCGCCGCGGTATGAAATAATCGGCCATCGATCTCAAACGGTAGGCTCACCTGCCGTAAGATACGTTCGACAATCCGTATGGCATCGGTAGGTGATGCAATATCATCGAGTAGAATCACAAATTCATCACCACCTAACCTTGCACAGGTATCGACAGCACGCAAACAACTGCGCAACCGTGAAGCAATGGCGATCAATAAACGATCACCGACCGGATGACCAAAGCTATCGTTGATAAACTTGAAATGATCGAGATCGAGAAAGAGAAGGGCAAATTGATAATGAAGGTTGCGGTGGCTGCGTTTGATCGCCTGCCATAATCGATCGTTTAACAACAAGCGGTTAGGCAAACCGGTTAACGTGTCGTGCAAAATACCGTGTTGTAACCTCAGCTCCATCATTTTACGCTCGGTAATATCGCGATAATTGACGATAACTCCCTGTACTGCCGGATCATCCAGCCAGTTTGAGGCGGTTGCTTCAATCCAGCGCCAGCCACCCTCGGCATGGCGAACACGAAAATCAGCCGTTACCGATGAGCCGGGGTGCTGGATAAGTTTGTTAAACAACTGACGTACCCGCTCACGGTCGATAGGATGGATGACGGCAAAACCGTTGATCGGCACCGCGAGCATTCCATCTACCGCATATCCGATCAGATGACGGGTCGAAGGGCTTGCGTACCGAACCAGTCCGGCACGATCAACAATCGATATTGCATCACTGCTCCGCTCGATCATCGCGCGAAAGAGCCGTTCACTTTGACGGAGCGCTTGCTCAGCTTGCCGGTGCTCAACCAGCAAACGACGTTCACGCAAAGCACGTTCGATAATCCGCGGCAAATCGCGCACCGAAGCCGGTGTCTTAACAATGTAATCAAGGGCACCGGCCTTAAGGGCAGCGACGGCAATTTGTTCATCGCCCTGACCGGTCACTAACACAACCGGTAATGGCAGGTCATCATCGGCGGTGGTAAGCAACTCATCACCACGGCCGTCAGGCAATATCAGGTCGCTCACTATCAGATCAAACGTTTGCTCAGCGAGCAGGCGTCGAGCCTCGGCTAACGACGACGCTAGTGTGAGGACAAAATGGCTCTGATCACACGAACGCTGCGCCAGTACGAGATGATCTGCGTTATCTTCGATCAATAAGACGTGAACGTTCACTGTTTCACCTTCACATGGGCGACCAGGGTGATGATTCTAGCGGGCGTAACCTTATGGCATTGGTGGCGATAGCCGTTCGCGCAACGGCCAATTCCAACCCAACCAGTAATCACCGAGATCGTGCAGCATACGAGTGAATTGCTGAAAATCTACCGGCTTGACCAAATAGCTGTTTGCATAGTTCCGATATGCGGCAGACACATCGTGCTCAGCATGTGAGGTAGATACCACCACAACCGGGATGTGACGCATCTCGACACTACTCTTAATCGCCTGCAAGACCTCAAGACCGTTCAGGCGCGGTAACTGGAGATCGAGAAGGATCACGTGCGGTTGCGGATTGGTAGCCGGATCGGCAAATTGTGCCCGTCGCCAGAGGTAATCCAGTGCCGCTTCACCATCGCTCACATGGATAATCCGGTTCGGAATCTGATGATCACTCAACGCACGTATAATTAGTTCGGTATGATCAGGATTATCTTCGACCAACAAAATCACCAATGGCTCAGTATGTACATTCATGGAAGATGATCCTCATCCGCTAATGGCGGCGCGGCCGGTAAGGTAAGATAAAACGTCGTTCCCTGACCCAACCCGTTAGAGCGCACCCATATCTTACCACCGTGCGCTTCGACGATCTTACGGACTAACGTCAAACCGATACCGGTTCCTTCGATACGCTGGTCAAGGCGCTCAAACAAACCGAAAATACGTTGATGATGGCGTGGATCGATGCCGATACCATTATCGCGCACACTCACCAAGATAACGTTGGGATTCTCAGCCGGTTGCGCCTCGATCCAGATCTGAGGCGAAGGCTGATCGCCCATAAACTTAGCCGCATTATCGAGCAGATTTTGAAATACCTCACGGAGGCGAGTGCGATCACCAATGACTTCAGGCAAATTCGGTGGCACATGAAGCAAAACGTTTCGTTCGGCCAATCGCGCACTGACGACGGCTGCCGCTTCACCGATGAGCACGCTGAGCTTTATTCGTTCAGGTGTGCTAAGTTGCCGTCCGGTCTGTGCAAGGTGTAAGAGATCCTCGAGCAGTTGGTGCATACGGTCGGCAGTGGCGATAATGCGTTGCAGATCGTTAGGAATTCGGTCAAGCTTACCAGCCATCAGGTCCTGTTGAATATAACCGGCAAAGCCTTTAATCGTAATCAGGGGACTTTTCAGATCGTGCGAGACAGTGTATGAAAACTGTTCGAGCGTCTCATTACGGGCTGCAAGTTCGGCGATCAACTGCTCGCGCTCGATTTCAGCCCGCTTGCGGTCGGTTATATCAATACCCAACGCTTGATACTCAACCGGCTCGCTATCGGTAGTGAGCAGGAGACGGTTAATCCAACGCTGCCAGCCTATCGAACCATCGGGATGAATGACTTCGTGTTCATGCACCATCACCGGCTGGGCTACACTCAATTGGGCAATACCGGCGGCTACCGCAGCGCGCTGTGACGGTGGGATAAGGTCATAAAAGTTAAACCCGATCAACTCCACACGCGATCGTTTGAATACCTCACAGTAGAGCTGATTAACAAATGTGAGCGTACCATCAGGGCGGAAGCGGCAGACCATTGCCGGTAGATCCTCGACCAAACTGCGATAATACAGTTCGCTACGTTCGAGTTCAGCTTCAATCTGTTTGCGGGCGGTAATATCGATCTGTAAACCGGCGATACCGCGCAGCGAACCATCGGCATTGCGAATCGGCCGTCCAACACCGAGCAACCATCGGGTCGAGCCATCAGGCAACACCACCCGAAACTCGACCTCAAAATCACGCTGCTCGCTGATTGCGTGATCAACCACTGCTTGTAATCGAGCTTGATCGGCGGGATGGATCCGCTCACACCACGTGCGATAGGTCAACTGGTCTTTACCGGGAATCAATCCCAGCAATGGATAGTTTTCCTCAGACCAACGTATCGTTCGTTTAGAGGCATCCCATTCCCATACCCCAGCCCGTGCAGCCAAGAGGGCGAAGTGCAATGACTGTTCGGCATACCTGCGTTCACTCATCTCGTCGCGAGTTACCTTGAGTGCCGCTGAGAGTTGAACATCGACAATCGATAGGATTAGGCCGATAAGGATAAAAATAGCACCCAGCATGATGGTGTGCGCCAGCGGTGTTGCCAAGAGTGCCGAATCTGATGGTAACATGTGGTTGGTTTCTAAAAACCAAAGCACAACGAGCGTAAGCGTATTGATCAGAGCGGTTGTTAATGCACCGAGGCGGCCAAAACTCACCCCAGCCAATAACATCACGATAACGTAATGCAAACTAGCCGAACTGCGAACACCACCGGTGAACAAGGCCGTGATCGTGACAACCAACCATAGCACACCACAGACCAGCCAACCGGCGATCTTCACATTATTGCGTCGCAGGAGCCAGACACCACCGGCAAAGGTTGTTGCCATCACGAGTGACGCTAAGGTCGGGATCTGTGGGGCATTGTAGAGAAATGGGGTGACAAGGGCAAATACCACCGATACCACGGCAAGCATGCTAAGAAGGGGAAACAAGATAACGGCTACTCGTTGCTGCTCATCAGCAACAAGAAAGGAAAGTTGCTGGCCGGTAGGCCGCAATACTGAAATAAACCGGCACATATGCATATGGGTTGAGCACGAGTAAACTTCTACAGTTTTCCATGTATCAGCTATTATAAACCTAATCATGTCTATTCCCGACATGACGTATACTGAAAAAGATTACCGGCGAGCACATATTCTCGTCTGTATTACCGTCGCGGTACATAGCATCAGACCCTGCATCTCGTTTTCTGGGTAAAAAAACCGCACGAAGATATCTTTCTTTCGCTCAACAGAGGCTACGCTATGAGATGGTGCTTGATCATTGTGGTCATTGTCCTATTCGCCGGGTGTTCTGCTACTACTTTGCCATCTGTACCTTCCTCACCCACACCAACACCATCGAGCGCCGTCGTGCAGCCGACGCCGGGCATACGGATATTACCGGCTCCCTTGTACGTCCTCGACCGCGGCCAAATCGCTCGGATCGAAGCAGACGGAGCAACACGCCGCCAACTAACTCGCGAGCGGATCGAGTTCGCCGGGATACCACCGATTAGCGATATGGACCTCCATCCGACTGCCGGCCTGGTCTACGTGGTTGGGGATGCACAAGGCGACCGACTGGTGCGTGCCTCTCTCGACGGTGATAATCCAGAGACTATCTTTTTCGAGACCGATTATCAATTGAGTGCCGTGCGTTGGTCACCTGATGCGCAGTTTATCTATCTACACCTGCAAAACAACCGCACAACACGCGATCAACCCGATGGTCTGTACCGCGTACCGGCAACCGGTGGTCCACTCGAACTCTTACGAGCCGACGATCCGGTGGATGATCCGCTCAATCCAAGCCGGTCGGTACGGAGCTATGCGCCTCTCTTATGGGAACCATCAGGTGATTCGCTTATCTTGGCATCGACTGCAACCTTTTATGATGATTGTGAGTTGGTGTTTTGGCGACCACAGGATGGCGAATTACGGCGTCCGGTCTTACCTGAGGGTATGCAGAGTTGGTGCGGTGAAGCGATGTGGCGTAGCGATCAGACCGCACTGATGCTCATCGGACCGCCGGAGGGTCCCGGTGTTTGGCAGGTTGACACCCGCACGCTGCAGGCGACCCGTTTGAGTACCGAGGGGACACTGGCGCGTGCTCCGTTCTTTAACGGCACTGACCTGCTGTTCATCGCGGTAGACCGGGCTGACGACGGTTTTACCTTTACGCTTACCCGCCAATCACCTGATGGGATGGTAACACCGTTGCGACCGCCGTTCCGTGAGGTACCGGTGCTCGTTCGCTGGGCACCTGACGGAAGTGGCATTGTGGCGTTGGTGCGCACCGAAACCGGTACGAGCTTACGCTGGTACCCGATCGGTGAGCAACCGGCCGTAACCCTACCACAAACCGAAAGTGGCGCTACGTGGTTGATGTGGGGATCTATCCCACCGCAAGGGCAGCGATAAATAACCACAGATGAGGTTACCCCGTGGCGGGAATTGCACGCTACAGCCTAACCCTCTTCATCGAAATGGCCGGTGTTGCGTTACGCTATATCGTGATCGAGCACACCGGTTCACGATTTTTACCCGTTGCAGCTTCCGAAACACTCGCTCTTATCGGCGGAATCGGACCACCGTGTTATTCGTTACTGGCATGGTTTGGGCCACCCGGTGGTCACTGGATTGTGCGCTGGAAATTGCAGGGACGCCGGCCAACCATCACCGAACAAAGTATCCTTACCAATACCTTGCGCGTACTCGCTAATCGTGGAATTCCTCCCCCAGCCTTCATTTATATTCTCGATCAACCGGGGCTAAACGCCGGTGTGATCGGCCATACTCTATACATTCACCGTGAGCTGCTCGACAGTCCGCATTTGGCTGCAGTCTTGGCCCACGAAATGGGTCACTATCACAGCAGCGATGGACGGCTCGCACTGGCCCTCCAACGGCTAACCATTCCTGGTGGCAAGACCCTAGTCAACAGTATTATGCATGGTTACGATCTGATAGAGTGTGGATTAGCATTGATGTTCGGACTAATGAAAGCGCTCGCGTATGTATTGTTACGGGTAGAATGCAACCTCGGAGTGCGTCTCATCAGATTTGGTCGGCAGTTTGTTCGGGCAGTACTCTTAACGCTAGTGGGTGGATACGGTATTGTCGTTACCACATACATCTGGTGCGATTATCTACGCCAGCGTGAACTGGCTGCTGACCGATTCGCCGCCTATCACGGCTTTGCGTACAGTCTTCTCCTGTTTCTTGAGCAGACTCGTCTCCTTGAGATGAACCTACCGTGGACAGACGACTCCTTCCATCCAACGGTCGAGGAGCGAATTACAGCGTTGCAAGCGTATCTCCGTCACCTATCAGGTAATCCTGTCGAGCACGTTATGTCGAAGCCATGAGTCTAAGTTGTCACATGACGCACCCGGCAACAACGGTAAGACGGTCAAACCACTAGCGTAGGTTATCGGTGCGTTGTGGCCGGGAAAGAGCAGGGCCAACGCACTGACGGCACACCCACCATGCTCACGGCCCAAGCCGGCCAGATAGCTATAGCCCTCATCGAGAACATGTGCTGGCAGCTCACCTGATTCACTGCGGTATTTAGCATCAAGGATGATCAAGGTGGGGGATCGATTGGGAGTAGCAATCTCGATGGCCAAATCAGGCACCCGCACCCGATCATCGAGGGAACGGAATGGCGTGCTGTTAGGTGTATAGCGCGGCTGATAGCGGAGGGTGATCGTCGTATTGTTGGGCAGGGCGAGAGTTAAGAGTGGATGTCCGGTAGTTATCTGTAGGGTTAAATCAGAAGCGAGTAATGTCTGCGTCAATACCTCACTACTACCGAGTCGTAACAGACTCAAGGCCACACGCACAGCACACCACAGCTCGTATAAGCGTGCCACATCTCGTACCGGAATAGAGAGCAATTCAGGTGTCCAGCCTACGCTCAGTTGGCGGCGCAGCAACCGCCGATACGCAGCGAGCACCCGTTCATCAGCACTCTGTGGCGTCCACGCTGATAGTGACGGTGGCAAGCGCGCCGGAACATCGAGCCGGATGCGGAGGGTGCGCATTCTCCCCAACACCATCACGAGCGTAGCCCGTACAGCATGAGGAACATCGCGTAACATCACCCACCGACCGATGTTGATGAGCCAGTCAAGTAACGAAGCGGCCACTACCAAATGACGGTCAAGCGGATCGGTTTGGGAAGTAACGACCCACACCCGATCTGGCCAGCCGGTATTGGGCAGTGGCAAGGCATCAGCAGCAGGCCGCCATCGAGCAGGATCGGGCCGTTCGCGCAACGCGCCCAACTCGTGCCACCCTCCTGCTTGCAACCGTTGTCGGCGCGGGCGGCGCGCCAACCGCTCGATGGTCGTCAACAACCGCCGCGTTGCCGACCCTGTCAACAGAGCAGCGAACGCTGCCGGGTCAGAAACACCATACCCACCACTTCCTGCACCGAACCGACCGCCGTACAACGCATGGGCTAATACCGGCCCGATGGCAGCGAGATCGGCGAGCAGCGATGCATACTGTTGAGCATCGAGCAAGGACGGCGCCACCTGCACAACATCGCACCACTCGAACTGCCGATCCGGCCACGTCGCTGTGAAGCGCACCGTATACTCACCGGCGACAGATGGTACCGACCAGCGCCAACGCCAGATGCGCTCACCAGGCCGTAAAAACGGCTCTAGCGTTGCTCCATCGATCACAAGTTGCGCCGTCGCCGTCGCAGGCAGCTCACACGACCATTCGACGACACTTCGTTCGATCACTACTGCACCGGCCGGCGGCACGCCGTCGAGTAACAACACCGGCTCGCTTACCACCAGTTTCTCCGTTTAAAATAGATACTCAGACCAACAGCAATGATTAGCATCAGACTCAAGGCAAAGGGATAGCCCCATGGCTGTTGAAGTTCGGGCATAAACACGAAATTCATGCCGTAAATCCCGGCTACCAGGGAGCAGGCCATCAAAATAATCGACCAGAGGGTCAGTACCTTCACCAACTGGTTAAGCTGGTTGCCTTGCAGCGACAGATAGCTATCAAGCGCATTCGACAACAGATCGCGGTAGAGATCAATCGACTCGGTCAAGCGCACAAGATGATCGTAGACATCGCGTACATAGGCAAGTTCGCGTGGCTGAAAGATGCGTACCTCTTGACGGAGCAACACATTGAGGATATCACGTTCAGGCGCAACAATCCGGCGAAAGAGGAGCAGATCTTTCTTCAACGCAAAGATACCGCTTGCCACCTCGTTTCGCCTGTGACTGAAAATCGCTCCCTCGACTTCATCAATTTGCTCGCCAATTCGGTCAAGCACCACGAAATAATCATCGACAATCGCGTCAATCAGGGCATACAGCACGCTACTGATCTGATACCCGGGAACTTGACTATTTCCCTGCCAACGTGCTAGTGTTTGCTGCACGTGGCTCACCGGACCACTTCTGATACTGACCAAATAATTTGCACCGACAAACAGCGTGATCGGTAGAAACTGGAGTGATCGTTCCGAGGCGTTGTACCCCACGCTATAGAAAATGATAAGGTAATAGCCGGGATATGTCTCGATCTTTGGCTGCTCATGCTCTTGCAAGGCATCTTCCAATGCAAGCGGGTGAAAGCCGAATTCTACGCGCAAACGTTCGATTTCTGACGAGGTGGGCTGTTCGAGATCGAGCCAGATCAGCGTGCGTGGCTGCATCAGCAAATCGCTGATTTGATCGAGATCGGTCACGGCTTGAAAACCGTGGCGTTGAAAAACGGTCAATGTATGCACGTTAGGCTTCCCAAACAATCAAGGTAGCGTGGGGATTCTCGCTATCGTGGATATGGTTGTAGATAATCCCGCGCACAGTAAAGCCATTCCGCAACTGAGGAGTCAATGTCGGATCGGTTAGGCGACCGGCGACTACCGCATCAACATACTCCTCAAAGGTCATCCGGTCGCGGTAGGCCACATAACCGGGGGTCATACCACCGGCGACGATCCCGCGCATCCCAAGGCGACGCACCAATTCCTTGCGTGCATTGTAGAGCATACGGCTAATCCCTCGCCCGCGATAATCAGGATGCACACTCATATCAGCGCCGTACAACCATTCACCTTCGGGGTCGTGATTACCGAAATTACCATAATCAACAATTTCGTGAAACGTATGGTGGACAAACACTTTTTCGCCGCGGATGCGGAAGGTACTACTCTGCCCAACTACTCGATCACCATCAAGTGCGACATGCTGACCTTCAGGAAAGACTCGTAAATGGGCAGCAAAATTATCAGCATCAAAGTGATCTTCGGGGGCAAGGTGCGGGAAGCAGATCTTTTGGTGGATGACCAATTGAGGAATATGTTCAGGTCGGGTTTGCACAATGACGATACTCATACGATCCTCACAATAAAAAGCGGCGGACAAACACGCCAGTGTCCGCCGCAGTTCTTCAACCACGCATCGCACCGATCAGCACATCGAGACCTTCATCAAGCTGATCATCGGTAATCACGAGTGGGACCAACAAGCGGATGCAGTTGACATAGAGGCCGGCCCGCATCGCCAGCACCCCGCGTTCAAGTGCCCGACCCAGAATTGCCAATACCTCTTCGGCAGCAGCCGGTGTGCGCTTGCGGCGATCCTTCACCAACTCAATCCCGATCATCGCGCCCAAGCCACGCACATCACCTACGAGCGGATCGAGCGAGTCATCGGCAAGCAACGGTTCAAGGCGATCCCTGATGCGGCGACCAATGATGTGCGCCCGTTCTACCAATCGTTCACGTTCGATAATCTCAAGCGTAGCCAGGGCAGCAACACAGGCCAGCGGATTCCCGCCATACGTTCCACCGACCCCGCCGTAATGGGCTTTATCCATTACCCGTGCCCGCCCGATAGTAGCAGCGAGAGGCATACCGGCAGCAATACTCTTCGCAGCGACGATAATATCCGGTTCAACCCCAAACTGTTCGATAGCAAACAGCGTACCGGTCCGCCCAAAGCCACTCTGCACTTCATCAACAATCAGCAGCGAGCCATTCCGATCGCAGAACTGACGTAGCCGACGCATAAATTCTACCGGTACCGGAATGAAACCACCCTCTCCCTGCACCGGCTCAATCAAAACTGCAGCGACCGTTTCAGGATCAACGCCGGCGATCTGCATACGTTCAAACGCGGCCCAACACTGTTCAACCGCTTCAGCCTCATCGACTCCCATACGGTAGGCATCGGGAAAGGGGGCGCGGTAGATTTCAGGTGCGAACGGACCAAACTTCTTTTTGAAATAGGTACGCGAGGTTAAGGAGAGGGTCAGCAAAGTACGCCCATGATAAGCACCGTCAAACACAATAATGGCGGGGCGTCCGGTCGCAGCGCGAGCGAATTTAATCGCATTCTCCACGCCTTCGGCGCCGGAATTTGCGAGCAACGTCTTGCACGGTTCACTAATCGGTGCCAGTGCATTCAATCGCTCGCACAACGCAACATACGGCTCGTAGGTACCGACCAATGCCGACAGATGGATCAACTGTTCAGCCTGCTGCTGGATCGCCTGCACCACTTCGGGCGGGCAATGACCGACAGCCAACGTACCAATACCACTAACAAAATCAATCAACGTATTGCCATCAACGTCCGTCACGAGTGCTCCACTACCCGAAGCGATAGCGATCGGCGTAGCACGGCCCAGACCGGCTACAACCGCGGCATCGCGCCGCGCCAACAGCTCGCGCGAACGTGGGCCGGGAATCGCAGTGACAAGACGAATATGGCGCACAGCAGGCGCAGTCATAGGTAACACTCCCTTGTGTATCGATGGATCCAGACTATTGGTAGGGGCATTATAACAAAAAGTGTGACCGAGTGCGTCATACCGGTATCCGTCGCACCCACGAGCAGACACGCGCCACCTGTTCGGCATGACCAATAACGACAGGAGTCGGCAAACGAACTGTATGGAGCAGCGTCGTCCAATCGGGCAATGTCCCTTCAAGCGGACACACCACCCCACCGGCAGCTTGGACGATAACCCAGCCGGCAGCAACATCCCACACCTTCGCCCGTCCGATAATCGCGGCCTGTGCTTTGCCACGAGCCACGTAGCAACAATCGGCGGCTACCGACCCCAGCACTCGCACCTTACCGGGATAATGAATGGTGTAGGCACGGTGGAAGGTAGAAGGGATGGCAATCCAATCGTTAGGATTAGGAGGTTCAGGTGGAGCGACGTGAATTGGCGTATCATTCCAGAACGCAGCTTCGCCAGCAATCGCCCAATAGCAATCACGCAGCACGGGCAGATAGATCACACCGATGAGCGGTCCACCACGCCACAGAACACCGATCGAGACGGCCCACATCGGCAAACCAGCCACGAACGAACTCGTACCATCGATTGGATCGATCACCCACACATATTCACGCTCGAGACCGATCGGCTCACGCTCTTCACCGATCACACCGTGGTGAGGATAATGAGCAAGAATCTGCTCGCGTAACCAATCCTCGATAGCGCGGTCAGCCATTGTCACCACACTCTGATCAAGCTTTCGCTCAGGTGTCACCTGGTTAAAGTAGGAGTGTAATAACAGCTCACCAGCGCGTTGCGCCCAGGTACGCACTAGCGCCACATCAATCTCCACGCTAAGCCTCCACCGATAAAGCGCCTTAAGCCTCGCTGCTTGCAGCGCGTTATTTCATTGTACTACCAGTAGAGCACCTATGGAAACGTATCAACGACGCACCAGGCCCAACAGAGCAGGCTGCGGCAGTCCGCGCATCGGCGGAAATCGGATACACAACGAGCATCTGCTGCTCAGCAAAATATCGCGAACGTTTACCGTGTTAGTGAGCGAAGATTGATGAAAACCGAATATTGCTTAGCAGGAGCTTGCCCCGCTTATGAATGACGTGCAGGTTTCATCAGTAGCTCCGCAGGACGTCGCAGAAGTTGCACCGAAATCATAAGGAGCATCCTATTTTCAGTCAAGCAAATGACATACAGCTATCGTGCTGCGAAGCCATCCCCGGCCGGTGTTCGCGCCAGGTTTACCGCTTCACTTTGCTAGACAGCTAACCTATATCACACGTGTGGTAATGAGCCGAGCACGTTACCTAATCTGATACAACATGCCTGCTGCAAACTGGATTCGCCTGACGATTTGCACCTTATCTGGATCAAGAGACGTGAAGTTCCAAGATCCCACATCCCAGACATATGCCACGTGC
This sequence comes from Chloroflexus sp., assembly GCF_049970315.1. Classification (GTDB taxonomy): domain Bacteria; phylum Chloroflexota; class Chloroflexia; order Chloroflexales; family Chloroflexaceae; genus Chloroflexus. The sequence goes on along the minus strand of NZ_JBMFNE010000019.1, from coordinate 22,988 downwards.
TGCTCACGTGCGAACTGGAGAATGGTCTCTTCTTCATACCCGTGAACACGATAATACGCAACGGCCGCATTATTCATCACACCATCAAGATTAACCATAGTGCAGCGGCAGAAAAATCCGACAATACCATTGTCGGTCGCACCCAGACGTTCGTATCGCAAATCGGTGCTGGCAATTTGCCGACCAAGGATGGACCAGTCTTTTTGGTTAGGATATAACCCCCTCTGCCACATAAGGGTAATGACGATAACGAAAAGAGCACAGATAATAGATGTGGCGACTCTCTGATACTTTTGTTGCAAATATACGTTCTCTGAACGAATGATCTCTTCAGCACTCATAGACGCACCGATAAGGGTGAATATCAATACCAGTGCATTAAAGTACCAGTGCTGTTGATGAAGCAGTATCAAGTTATAGTAAGCGGTGATACCCATAAATGGCAGGATGAGAAACAGATACTGTGAGACAGACGACCAGGCTATTTTCAGGGATCGTTGACGAGACACCCATGATCGCCCGATCACAAACCCGAACAAGAGTACAATGGGGAGATTAAACAGAAGGATCTTGTATGCATAGCGGGGCAAGAACCAGAATACACGCCCAACATACCATTCGAACGCTGCTATTGCATCTGCCGGCATAGCCGCGTAGTTGTGTAGCATGATTGCACTAGCACTAATTTGAAGAGGGCTACCAAACTGGGATACACTCCAGAGCACCCATGGTAGGCACACGACGGTGGCGAACAGCCCACAAAGAGCTGCAAAAGTAACTGCTTGTCTGGGCACTCGCCAATCCACAGCCAATCGATCAAGAATGATCCCCGCCAACAAAAAAACACCCTCAGACCTCGCCATTATTGTCAACCCGGCCAACAAGCCAATCAATACGATCCCACGAAGCGATTGATCGTGCAATCTCCACCTTGCATATACCATCACCGTCCAGGCAAAACAGCACACGTACACAGCCGACTCCACCCCGGTCATCGTCAGAATGACAACCCATGGATTGAGGAGATGGGCCACTGCTCCGATGGTGCCGGCAAGTGGAGAGTGAACATACTTTCCAACAAGGTATATCGGCCAAGCTGTTACGCTGCTGACCAGCGCAACCAAGGTAAGCGCCAGATGTACGCCAAGATCAATATCACTACCGGCATACTGGAAGATTGGCACGAGCAGTAATGCATAGAGCGGATGAAAGCCACTGGTTGGATTCACACCATCGAACGTAGCGCCCGCACCTGAAGCGAGATGTTGTGCCAGTTTAAAGTAGTAGTAGGCATCGTCAGCATTTGCGCGCCACGAAAGTTCATCTGTCGGCTGCCAAGCGATCCATAGGCGCATAGCGAGACCAACGAGAGCAACGACAACAATCAATCGCTTGTCGAGAGGCGCTTTCAAATTACTTAGGTTCAACGTAGACATAGGCGGAATGGGTGTAATGTAGGAAATTGTTGGAAAGCGTTAAACCAAATCGCAGACATATAGATCATCCATTCGGCAATTCTGGCGTCTTACGTCAACCAACACACGAGGCAAACAAGAAGACTCCAATTAGAAAGATAGCACGTTTCTGCTCTACCGTGAGTCGAAAGTATTGAAAATCCGACGCGTCACCGTAGAGCGTTTCAGTGCTCTACCGTGAGCCGAAAGTATTGAAAGTTGTGTTGCGTTTGCAAAGCTGGAGCAATCAGCGAGTTTCAGTGCTCTACCGTGAGCCGAAAGTATTGAAAGCTGGAGCGTCGCGCTTGACGAGCACTAAGTGCTCGTCGTTTCAGTGCTCTACCGTGAGCCGAAAGTATTGAAAGAAACAAGTCGTTCGTCTGTGAGTAGACGAACAGCGCCGGTTTCAGTGCTCTACCGTGAGCCGAAAGTATTGAAAGGGCAGGTGACATAGCAGTCGACGTGCGAGTTGGCGGTTTCAGTGCTCTACCGTGAGCCGAAAGTATTGAAAGCAAGAGAGCGATGAGCGAGGCCGCGCCAAACTTGGTGTTTCAGTGCTCTACCGTGAGCCGAAAGTATTGAAAGGCACAATGTCGTAAAGTTGCTTACGTTGTCAGAGCAGTTTCAGTGCTCTACCGTGAGCCGAAAGTATTGAAAGGTGAAAATCGGCGGTGAAGAGAAACTGGCGTTTACGCAGTTTCAGTGCTCTACCGTGAGCCGAAAGTATTGAAAGAAGCTGCTCTCATCTGGCGGCTCGAGTACCAAAAGCGGTTTCAGTGCTCTACCGTGAGCCGAAAGTATTGAAAGGCGTCACGCCTCGCGCGTCCCCCGACGTCACCGTCGTTTCAGTGCTCTACCGTGAGCCGAAAGTATTGAAAGCGCGGGCTCGATGTCGCTTGGCTGAAGCGCAGGTACGTTTCAGTGCTCTACCGTGAGCCGAAAGTATTGAAAGTTTAATGACGCTCGCTGACTTGATCGGTGCTGTGAGTTTCAGTGCTCTACCGTGAGCCGAAAGTATTGAAAGTTCATTGTGCTCTGGAATCTGGGCGCGGGCGAATTCAGGTTTCAGTGCTCTACCGTGAGCCGAAAGTATTGAAAGTGCGCTTGACGAGCATTAGGCGCTCATCGTAAATCGATGTTTCAGTGCTCTACCGTGAGCCGAAAGTATTGAAAGCGCGCGGCTCTGGTGCGACGTTGTCGAGCGCTCGAGTTTCAGTGCTCTACCGTGAGCCGAAAGTATTGAAAGCGCGCTTCTCGGGTTTATGCGTGACCTACGCGCTCCCGTTTCAGTGCTCTACCGTGAGCCGAAAGTATTGAAAGCCATTCACTAATTAAACGTCGTCGCCCTTCAAAACGCGTTTCAGTGCTCTACCGTGAGCCGAAAGTATTGAAAGGACAACTATAAAATTGACCGTATCGTTATTTCGACTTGTTTCAGTGCTCTACCGTGAGCCGAAAGTATTGAAAGGCTAAAAGGAAACACGAACAAATTTACCGGATTGTAGTTTCAGTGCTCTACCGTGAGCCGAAAGTATTGAAAGAAACTTGACGCTCGCGAATTTAGTGTCAGCTATTACGTTTCAGTGCTCTACCGTGAGCCGAAAGTATTGAAAGCGCAAGTTTATGCAGGCGCTACGGCGTCGCTTTCCGTGTTTCAGTGCTCTACCGTGAGCCGAAAGTATTGAAAGAAGCCCTTGAGCGCACCACCAACGCCCAAAGGGTGATGTTTCAGTGCTCTACCGTGAGCCGAAAGTATTGAAAGCCCACCCTCGCGGCTGGGGCCCCCGCGCGACGCGGTGTTTCAGTGCTCTACCGTGAGCCGAAAGTATTGAAAGTTATTATTTGAGTCAGGATCAGCAAAGAAGCTGTAAATAGTTTCAGTGCTCTACCGTGAGCCGAAAGTATTGAAAGTTGACGCGCTCCGCTTCTGTGCACGATCACGCGTTTCAGTGCTCTACCGTGAGCCGAAAGTATTGAAAGTTTCGTGATGGCGATGTCGACACCATCGCCTATGCGGTTTCAGTGCTCTACCGTGAGCCGAAAGTATTGAAAGCGTGTACGCGAGCACGTCATACACGAAGCGCGCATCGGTTTCAGTGCTCTACCGTGAGCCGAAAGTATTGAAAGCGGATGGTATGACACTGAATACCAGCCGTCAGACCGAGTTTCAGTGCTCTACCGTGAGCCGAAAGTATTGAAAGCTCATCTCCTGTTTCCTTCCCAACCGTCGCGCCGTTGTTTCAGTGCTCTACCGTGAGCCGAAAGTATTGAAAGCTAGCGTAGTTGGCATACGCGAGCCGAGAGAGCTCGGTTTCAGTGCTCTACCGTGAGCCGAAAGTATTGAAAGTTATCGAATTGTCCAGTGATGGTTAGTGATTAGTGAAGTTTCAGTGCTCTACCGTGAGCCGAAAGTATTGAAAGAAGTAATGTCTTGCCCGAACCGTACCGGCCCAGGATCGGTTTCAGTGCTCTACCGTGAGCCGAAAGTATTGAAAGCGTTCAATCTCAACAGCGCGAACATAACGACTCAAGTTTCAGTGCTCTACCGTGAGCCGAAAGTATTGAAAGTTGGTACTGCCGGCGGTTTCGGCGCGCCGACTGCGTGGCAGTTTCAGTGCTCTACCGTGAGCCGAAAGTATTGAAAGGCGGGATCGCGTTGAACCCAAACCGAAACCCAACCGTTTCAGTGCTCTACCGTGAGCCGAAAGTATTGAAAGCGAATCCATGATATTCACCGACAAGACGATACCGCCAGTTTCAGTGCTCTACCGTGAGCCGAAAGTATTGAAAGACCGCGCCGGCTCTGCGTGCTCCAGCTCTGCATGCTCGTTTCAGTGCTCTACCGTGAGCCGAAAGTATTGAAAGATAGATCGTGTACTCAGTGCGCAAAGCTGGAGCAATCAGTTTCAGTGCTCTACCGTGAGCCGAAAGTATTGAAAGACGAAAACGCAAGAAATTTAATAGATGATCTGCCGGGTTTCAGTGCTCTACCGTGAGCCGAAAGTATTGAAAGTTGTGCTCTCTTGCTCTACTGCTTCTATTCTAGCGTGGTTTCAGTGCTCTACCGTGAGCCGAAAGTATTGAAAGGCTGCGCGCGAGCGGAGCGCGTCCCCCACCGTCACGTTTCAGTGCTCTACCGTGAGCCGAAAGTATTGAAAGCCGGCGTTACCGTGATCAGACCCGGGACCGAGAAGTTTCAGTGCTCTACCGTGAGCCGAAAGTATTGAAAGGCAATACTCTCGTAAACAACACAGATGCGCTCCTGTGTTTCAGTGCTCTACCGTGAGCCGAAAGTATTGAAAGCTTCCTCAACCCAACGAGTCGTAAAGCAGATTCCTTCCGTTTCAGTGCTCTACCGTGAGCCGAAAGTATTGAAAGTTGGCTCCAGCGTTTCTTGCGATCTTTACGTACCCCGTTTCAGTGCTCTACCGTGAGCCGAAAGTATTGAAAGAAAATACTTTCGAAAACCCAAGTAGAAGATCCCGTCGGTTTCAGTGCTCTACCGTGAGCCGAAAGTATTGAAAGTCAAGCCCAGCTCTGAATGTCTTCACGAGCCCACTTGTTTCAGTGCTCTACCGTGAGCCGAAAGTATTGAAAGAGCCCCACAACGCCACAACCAAGCCGCGTAGCGCACGTTTCAGTGCTCTACCGTGAGCCGAAAGTATTGAAAGTTCTTCCTCAAGAACGCGAGAAACGCTTTTATTTCGCGTTTCAGTGCTCTACCGTGAGCCGAAAGTATTGAAAGTGCTGCAATGAAGTATTTGCAGCGTGCTTCCTTCAAGTTTCAGTGCTCTACCGTGAGCCGAAAGTATTGAAAGGAAGCCCAGATAGAAGATGCCATCACGCTCCGCGCCGTTTCAGTGCTCTACCGTGAGCCGAAAGTATTGAAAGTCAATATACTTTCTATCCCTGTGTGGGCCTACCGCCTGGTTTCAGTGCTCTACCGTGAGCCGAAAGTATTGAAAGGCAATTATAACATACGAGAACGTGTAATAGCCGGAGTTTCAGTGCTCTACCGTGAGCCGAAAGTATTGAAAGTAACTCCACGCCTCATCAGCTAAAATGATGTGCTCTGCGTTTCAGTGCTCTACCGTGAGCCGAAAGTATTGAAAGTATCTATCATGCAACGCATGATATGTTCGTGTCGAGTTTCAGTGCTCTACCGTGAGCCGAAAGTATTGAAAGACGTCTTCCAGCACCGTTGTCACAAGTGAAACGCCGTTTCAGTGCTCTACCGTGAGCCGAAAGTATTGAAAGATTGACTGGACGTGGGATTGGAGCGGGAACACGTAGTTTCAGTGCTCTACCGTGAGCCGAAAGTATTGAAAGTGTAATTGCTGAGATCAGATCCGCCAGTGTCATCCGGTTTCAGTGCTCTACCGTGAGCCGAAAGTATTGAAAGGGTGTCGCAGTCGGCGTCGCAGTCACAGTAAGAAAGTTTCAGTGCTCTACCGTGAGCCGAAAGTATTGAAAGCTGTATTCTTTCACGAGTCGCAAGTTCGGGATCGCGAGGTTTCAGTGCTCTACCGTGAGCCGAAAGTATTGAAAGCTTAAAAAAGCCAAAAAAGACTTGAGCTCACGAGGCGGTTTCAGTGCTCTACCGTGAGCCGAAAGTATTGAAAGCTAGTGGCGTGATCTCGAACTTGCCGCTCGCGATTCCGTTTCAGTGCTCTACCGTGAGCCGAAAGTATTGAAAGTTACCCCCGACGCGCGATTGCAAACAAAAACCACGCAAGTTTCAGTGCTCTACCGTGAGCCGAAAGTATTGAAAGACTGCCGCCCCGACCAATCCCACGACCAGCTAATCGAGTTTCAGTGCTCTACCGTGAGCCGAAAGTATTGAAAGTCGCGTATAATATCGCATTCGTGCCAATATCTCCTGGTTTCAGTGCTCTACCGTGAGCCGAAAGTATTGAAAGAACGGCGTCATAGCCCTTACCGTTTGCGTACTTAAAGTTTCAGTGCTCTACCGTGAGCCGAAAGTATTGAAAGTGTATCCTCGTGCGCGATGGCGCAAGCACGATGTACGTTGTTTCAGTGCTCTACCGTGAGCCGAAAGTATTGAAAGAAGAAGATAATTAAATATGGACAAGAGAACACGTTGTGTTTCAGTGCTCTACCGTGAGCCGAAAGTATTGAAAGCGCAAACTACCAGCACAACCCAACGGGTGGTGCGCATGTTTCAGTGCTCTACCGTGAGCCGAAAGTATTGAAAGCCATACGTCTGCGCGTTCCAATCCCAGCTCCAATTAAGTTTCAGTGCTCTACCGTGAGCCGAAAGTATTGAAAGCGCGCCAAAGATCGGGGGATAGAATTCAAACTGCAATGTTTCAGTGCTCTACCGTGAGCCGAAAGTATTGAAAGATTGCAGCTTTGGCGCATGATGGCGGCCCGCTCACGGTTTCAGTGCTCTACCGTGAGCCGAAAGTATTGAAAGGCAGTATTTGCAAGCCACCACCGCCGGAGCTGGTGTCCGTTTCAGTGCTCTACCGTGAGCCGAAAGTATTGAAAGGTAATATGGCCAAGCGGCGCTTATCCATCTGGGAGGTTTCAGTGCTCTACCGTGAGCCGAAAGTATTGAAAGGTAATATGGCCAAGCGGCGCTTATCCATCTGGGAGGTTTCAGTGCTCTACCGTGAGCCGAAAGTATTGAAAGCTAATATGGCCAAGCGGCGCTTATCCATCTGGGAGGTTTCAGTGCTCTACCGTGAGCCGAAAGTATTGAAAGGTAATATGGCCAAGCGGCGCTTATCCATCTGGGAGGTTTCAGTGCTCTACCGTGAGCCGAAAGTATTGAAAGGTAATATGGCCAAGCGGCGCTTATCCATCTGGGAGGTTTCAGTGCTCTACCGTGAGCCGAAAGTATTGAAAGGTAATATGGCCAAGCGGCGCTTATCCATCTGGGAGGTTTCAGTGCTCTACCGTGAGCCGAAAGTATTGAAAGGTAATATGGCCAAGCGGCGCTTATCCATCTGGGAGGTTTCAGTGCTCTACCGTGAGCCGAAAGTATTGAAAGGTAATATGGCCAAGCGGCGCTTATCCATCTGGGAGGTTTCAGTGCTCTACCGTGAGCCGAAAGTATTGAAAGCGCCATTCGGGCGGCCAAACGAGATAACTTAGTCAAGTTTCAGTGCTCTACCGTGAGCCGAAAGTATTGAAAGAACGATGGTATATGCGAACGTGTAGTAGCCAACCGGCGTTTCAGTGCTCTACCGTGAGCCGAAAGTATTGAAAGCGCCCTGTCTCTTCCTGTTCGCCGTCGCTGTCTACTTGTTTCAGTGCTCTACCGTGAGCCGAAAGTATTGAAAGGCGACGCGGTCGACGATTGGGACAGGCAAGAAGCTAGTTTCAGTGCTCTACCGTGAGCCGAAAGTATTGAAAGTCAGTTAAGATTTTTTTAAACGCGCATCATCCGCTGTTTCAGTGCTCTACCGTGAGCCGAAAGTATTGAAAGGTTGGACGTTACAAGACCCAGCCGTCCGGTATGGCGAAGTTTCAGTGCTCTACCGTGAGCCGAAAGTATTGAAAGATGAAGAGGTTTGCGTATATCGAGAAGCATATCCGCCGTTTCAGTGCTCTACCGTGAGCCGAAAGTATTGAAAGTCAACAGCATTGTTCGGAGTGTTGGGTATGTTAATGTTTCAGTGCTCTACCGTGAGCCGAAAGTATTGAAAGCTACCCCCTACGCAATAGTGCAAACAAGAACCATGCCAGTTTCAGTGCTCTACCGTGAGCCGAAAGTATTGAAAGGGCCCGAAGCCGACAGCGACGGTCGGGAAACCAGAGAGTTTCAGTGCTCTACCGTGAGCCGAAAGTATTGAAAGTGCATGAACTTGCGCAAATCATCCTTGACCGCGCGCGTTTCAGTGCTCTACCGTGAGCCGAAAGTATTGAAAGCGTTGCCAAAGTCAGTGATGGTGAACATGAGGAAACGTTTCAGTGCTCTACCGTGAGCCGAAAGTATTGAAAGTAGATAACGAGCGATGAAAGAACAACGACCGTCTGGGTTTCAGTGCTCTACCGTGAGCCGAAAGTATTGAAAGAGTCTGACTACCACAGGCTTTGGCATTTGGGCCGCCTGTTTCAGTGCTCTACCGTGAGCCGAAAGTATTGAAAGGTCTTTATCGTCGTCTCGGTCGGCGTCTTTCTGGCGCGTTTCAGTGCTCTACCGTGAGCCGAAAGTATTGAAAGCGCCGAACCGATCGAGAGCACGAACCCAGCGAAGCTGTTTCAGTGCTCTACCGTGAGCCGAAAGTATTGAAAGGGGAGCAACCAACGGTGGTGCAGTTGGTACTGCTTGTGGTTTCAGTGCTCTACCGTGAGCCGAAAGTATTGAAAGCCAATACTGGACGCTTTCTATATCGAACCGAAAGACGGTTTCAGTGCTCTACCGTGAGCCGAAAGTATTGAAAGATAATAGATAGTAAGCCCGTCGCTTTCGGTAGCGACGTTTCAGTGCTCTACCGTGAGCCGAAAGTATTGAAAGTTAGTGGTAGGGTAAAAATGTTAATTGTGGAGCATCGGTTTCAGTGCTCTACCGTGAGCCGAAAGTATTGAAAGGTCTCGCAGTTGCTGGACGCAGTGCTCGTTACCAAGCGTTTCAGTGCTCTACCGTGAGCCGAAAGTATTGAAAGGTTCGCCAGCTTGAAGTTGCATACCACCCACCGCTGTTTCAGTGCTCTACCGTGAGCCGAAAGTATTGAAAGAGAAATAATTGTGGTACGTATTAGATACGTACCGCGTTTCAGTGCTCTACCGTGAGCCGAAAGTATTGAAAGTCGATCGTTTCATCAGTTAAGAAATCTACTAATGAAGTTTCAGTGCTCTACCGTGAGCCGAAAGTATTGAAAGCTGAGCTCATGTTTGGGTACATCCGAGCCCTTTTGGGTTTCAGTGCTCTACCGTGAGCCGAAAGTATTGAAAGGCTTCTGGAACTCTAAGCGCCAGATCATAGCAGCTTTGTTTCAGTGCTCTACCGTGAGCCGAAAGTATTGAAAGATAGCCGATCACCTGTTGTTGCGTCAATGCCCATAGAGTTTCAGTGCTCTACCGTGAGCCGAAAGTATTGAAAGAGTACCAAAAAGTCCGCATCATTAACTGAAGCCTCGACGTTTCAGTGCTCTACCGTGAGCCGAAAGTATTGAAAGGCCGTTCCGCGGCAACCTTTCTGCGCGCTTGCACGGTTTCAGTGCTCTACCGTGAGCCGAAAGTATTGAAAGCCAACCCCCACCACTCCGCCAACGCCGACCACTACGCGTTTCAGTGCTCTACCGTGAGCCGAAAGTATTGAAAGCATACCGGTACCTGCGGGCGTTAGACGCAGCGTACAGCAGTTTCAGTGCTCTACCGTGAGCCGAAAGTATTGAAAGCTTCTCACGATAACGGGGGAAGGCTTACATTCACGCGTTTCAGTGCTCTACCGTGAGCCGAAAGTATTGAAAGTGTTTGGTGGCGGACGGTGGGGTTTACTTGCGCCGCCGGTTTCAGTGCTCTACCGTGAGCCGAAAGTATTGAAAGGAACACAAAGCTTGCCGCTGCGCATGCAAACGTAGCGGTTTCAGTGCTCTACCGTGAGCCGAAAGTATTGAAAGAAGGTGTGATCTCGAATTTTCCGCTCGCGGTCCCCGTTTCAGTGCTCTACCGTGAGCCGAAAGTATTGAAAGAATGCTAACTTCTGTAAGAAACGCCGACGTGATGCAGTTTCAGTGCTCTACCGTGAGCCGAAAGTATTGAAAGTGAGTTAAAAAGTTTTCTCGCCTACTTGAGGAAGAAGTTTCAGTGCTCTACCGTGAGCCGAAAGTATTGAAAGTGCACGGCTAAAGCCGCGAATCGTGCCGCGCTTGGTGTTTCAGTGCTCTACCGTGAGCCGAAAGTATTGAAAGACAACGCTTGATGCACCGGTCACGCCGATACCGGCAGTTTCAGTGCTCTACCGTGAGCCGAAAGTATTGAAAGTCGCAGAGAAGGCGCAATTACAGCTGGAGCACGAAGCGCGTTTCAGTGCTCTACCGTGAGCCGAAAGTATTGAAAGTATTGCGTAGGGGGTAGCATGACAATATATGTGTACGTTTCAGTGCTCTACCGTGAGCCGAAAGTATTGAAAGAAAATGGTGGTGCTGGGGCCCCTTCTCTCTCTATCAGTTTCAGTGCTCTACCGTGAGCCGAAAGTATTGAAAGCGCGGTTGGCGTCATCGTGAGCGGACCGGTAACCGAGAAGTTTCAGTGCTCTACCGTGAGCCGAAAGTATTGAAAGCAATAATCGGAGGTGGCTCCGTAGTAAACGGGTACGTGTTTCAGTGCTCTACCGTGAGCCGAAAGTATTGAAAGCTTGCTTTGTTGTGCGCTGAACGATATCGCACCACGTTTCAGTGCTCTACCGTGAGCCGAAAGTATTGAAAGTTCCGTTGTTTGTCACGCTGACATATCATAGACGCTGTTTCAGTGCTCTACCGTGAGCCGAAAGTATTGAAAGCGCGCGGCTCAATGTAGAAAGCATCCAATATTGGCGTTTCAGTGCTCTACCGTGAGCCGAAAGTATTGAAAGGTATCGACCTAAAATGGCGGCAACACGGTATCCAGCAGTTTCAGTGCTCTACCGTGAGCCGAAAGTATTGAAAGGCATCAACCCCCACGCCAACCCCTCCGCCAACCCCCAGTTTCAGTGCTCTACCGTGAGCCGAAAGTATTGAAAGCAAAATTCGCAAGTTGCACCTGTTTTGTCTGAACAAGTTTCAGTGCTCTACCGTGAGCCGAAAGTATTGAAAGGATTCGCCGGCATGCGCGCTCGGTGCTCGCGCGACGTGTTTCAGTGCTCTACCGTGAGCCGAAAGTATTGAAAGTGCCAACCCGCGCGCGAATACAGAAAGCCAGCCGAGCCGTTTCAGTGCTCTACCGTGAGCCGAAAGTATTGAAAGCGTTCCTGCGCGCGTCAATGAAGTATTTGCAGCGCGTGTTTCAGTGCTCTACCGTGAGCCGAAAGTATTGAAAGTGGAGCACCCCGACGCTGATACTCCATCCGCCAGATGCGTTTCAGTGCTCTACCGTGAGCCGAAAGTATTGAAAGCGCGTATCCTCACGGAGTGGGTTTGCCTTTGGTAAAGTTTCAGTGCTCTACCGTGAGCCGAAAGTATTGAAAGTTCTATCCGTTGTCGCATTCAACAAGACAGTTGTTGGTTTCAGTGCTCTACCGTGAGCCGAAAGTATTGAAAGTCAACCGCGACGCCAACGCCAACTGCTACCGCGTGGTGTTTCAGTGCTCTACCGTGAGCCGAAAGTATTGAAAGTGATGGACTGACTATTTGTGCTATCATTTACGATGTAGTTTCAGTGCTCTACCGTGAGCCGAAAGTATTGAAAGGCCTTCTCGCTCGATCTGCACAACAGCGAGACGCTGTCAGTTTCAGTGCTCTACCGTGAGCCGAAAGTATTGAAAGTCATGTATGCGCGCTCGGGCTGGACCGAGTTTGGCGTTTCAGTGCTCTACCGTGAGCCGAAAGTATTGAAAGAAGGCGTGCAGCTGGTGGTACTCGACGCGCGCTGCTATGTTTCAGTGCTCTACCGTGAGCCGAAAGTATTGAAAGAGTAAACGCAAGGTGCGTTTACACGAAAAAACGTACCGGTTTCAGTGCTCTACCGTGAGCCGAAAGTATTGAAAGGCGCGCAAGTGCGCGCGACGAAGGACGGTCGCCAGGTGTTTCAGTGCTCTACCGTGAGCCGAAAGTATTGAAAGAGTACGCGCTGTTGCTGCCGTTTGCCGTTGGTAGAAGTTTCAGTGCTCTACCGTGAGCCGAAAGTATTGAAAGCAAAGCGTTGCGTCCGTTGTACCAGTTTGCCGGTTACCGTTTCAGTGCTCTACCGTGAGCCGAAAGTATTGAAAGTCTCCTTCCTTCCCGACCGTCGCTGGTTTCCCGATCGCGTTTCAGTGCTCTACCGTGAGCCGAAAGTATTGAAAGTGATTGCAAACAGGAGCGAATCTGTGTTATTTACGGTTTCAGTGCTCTACCGTGAGCCGAAAGTATTGAAAGGGTTGCACGGACTCACTGTGCGCGTCGTAGTGCACGGTTTCAGTGCTCTACCGTGAGCCGAAAGTATTGAAAGTTATCTAGATGATGTCCAGCCAGAATCGTTTGCTGTTTCAGTGCTCTACCGTGAGCCGAAAGTATTGAAAGGAAAAACTGAACCCACCGTTCGTTAGCCTTCCCCCGTGAGTTTCAGTGCTCTACCGTGAGCCGAAAGTATTGAAAGCGTTTATCGTTTATCGTTTATCGTTTAGTAGCAGGAAGTTTCAGTGCTCTACCGTGAGCCGAAAGTATTGAAAGCTCTCAAGATTACCGCGATGCTCAATTACTAACATAGTTTCAGTGCTCTACCGTGAGCCGAAAGTATTGAAAGTGGACTGGTTGGCGTTACTGTTGTTAGCGAACGCCTTCGGTTTCAGTGCTCTACCGTGAGCCGAAAGTATTGAAAGTATCGCAAAACATGCAAAAGCCCGACGCGAACACGTCGTTTCAGTGCTCTACCGTGAGCCGAAAGTATTGAAAGCAGACCCGGGACCGAGAACGGCGTCGCGGTTGGCGGGTTTCAGTGCTCTACCGTGAGCCGAAAGTATTGAAAGCGTGCTGCGATGCGATACCTGCAGCGCGAAAATTTTCGGTTTCAGTGCTCTACCGTGAGCCGAAAGTATTGAAAGACTAGCCCTCTATGGGCATTGACGCAACGGGAGACTATGTTTCAGTGCTCTACCGTGAGCCGAAAGTATTGAAAGTGATCTCGCTATATTTGACGTCGAGTATCGGCAGAATGTTTCAGTGCTCTACCGTGAGCCGAAAGTATTGAAAGGAACGCGATTAAATTAGGGAAACGAAGTCATTTAGCTGTTTCAGTGCTCTACCGTGAGCCGAAAGTATTGAAAGCAAACTGGAGCGGTCCAGTTGTGCGGACGGTTAGGTTTCAGTGCTCTACCGTGAGCCGAAAGTATTGAAAGAACGATTATCATTTTTAATCATTTTTAATAAGGTACCACGTTTCAGTGCTCTACCGTGAGCCGAAAGTATTGAAAGCCTTCCCCCGTCATTGTGCAACAGCGAGACGCTGTCAGTTTCAGTGCTCTACCGTGAGCCGAAAGTATTGAAAGGCTGGCGCATCAGGTGTTGAAGCGCAGTTGGGCTGAGTTTCAGTGCTCTACCGTGAGCCGAAAGTATTGAAAGTGTCGCCGTCTACCAATGCATCCAACCTGAAAAAGAGTTTCAGTGCTCTACCGTGAGCCGAAAGTATTGAAAGCCGTAGCGCTCGCGTGGCTACTGTTTGCAATCGTGGTTTCAGTGCTCTACCGTGAGCCGAAAGTATTGAAAGTATAGACGCTGTATTGCGTTTGCAATGCCGGAGCGCGGTTTCAGTGCTCTACCGTGAGCCGAAAGTATTGAAAGCAACTGGACCGCTCCAGGTGGCCGGCCCGAAGCCGCCAGGTTTCAGTGCTCTACCGTGAGCCGAAAGTATTGAAAGTTTTTCTGAGAAACGCAAGAAAACTTTTCAACTCCCGGTTTCAGTGCTCTACCGTGAGCCGAAAGTATTGAAAGCCAGCGCGCCGGCTGGCGCGAACTCGGCACTTCGTCGTTTCAGTGCTCTACCGTGAGCCGAAAGTATTGAAAGTCGCGCCTGTGGCGCGCGCAAAGCTGGAGCGAGCAAGTTTCAGTGCTCTACCGTGAGCCGAAAGTATTGAAAGGTTGGACCAGATCCCCCCGGGTTTACGATGAAAAGTGTTTCAGTGCTCTACCGTGAGCCGAAAGTATTGAAAGACCACATCACGCGCACGTTGTCAATACCCTTGTTGGCGGTTTCAGTGCTCTACCGTGAGCCGAAAGTATTGAAAGGGGAGTGGGTTTTCCCTGACTCCCCTCTCCTTTACGGTTTCAGTGCTCTACCGTGAGCCGAAAGTATTGAAAGCCGGAGTCGCTGGCGCAAGCACGATGTTAGACTTGAGGTTTCAGTGCTCTACCGTGAGCCGAAAGTATTGAAAGCGTTCGTTAGCCTTCCCCCGTACTCATAAAGCCTTCCCCGTTTCAGTGCTCTACCGTGAGCCGAAAGTATTGAAAGTGCTCTACCGTGAGCCGGCAGCACCTGGTCGGCGGCAGTTTCAGTGCTCTACCGTGAGCCGAAAGTATTGAAAGAGATCACATCGGGCTGTTGCAGTGCCCACAACGGATCGGTTTCAGTGCTCTACCGTGAGCCGAAAGTATTGAAAGGATACTTTGCCACCTCGACATCACTCATTGCGTACCTGTTTCAGTGCTCTACCGTGAGCCGAAAGTATTGAAAGAAGCGCACCGCCCACACCTAGCGGATGATGCGCATCAGTTTCAGTGCTCTACCGTGAGCCGAAAGTATTGAAAGAGAAACGCATCACACCATGCCGCACGCGCTTGGCGTGGTTTCAGTGCTCTACCGTGAGCCGAAAGTATTGAAAGGTGATCATTTGCTCTCCCCCTCCCCCGTCGCTCATGTTTCAGTGCTCTACCGTGAGCCGAAAGTATTGAAAGCGTCAATTGCTTCATACGGCGCTTGCACAAACCCGGTTTCAGTGCTCTACCGTGAGCCGAAAGTATTGAAAGCCAACGTGTACACACCTACCACCAGCCCGTGGTTTCGTTTCAGTGCTCTACCGTGAGCCGAAAGTATTGAAAGAAAGAAATAAAAGCGTTTCTCGCGTTCTTGAGGAAGAAGTTTCAGTGCTCTACCGTGAGCCGAAAGTATTGAAAGAACGAAATGTCAAGTTTTCGTTCTATGTTTATCCTATGTTTCAGTGCTCTACCGTGAGCCGAAAGTATTGAAAGCTGTTTTTGCCACTGTTCCGTCCGGCGTCGCTCATCGGTTTCAGTGCTCTACCGTGAGCCGAAAGTATTGAAAGATGAACGCGACGGAAGACACCGTCGCGAAGATTGATGGTTTCAGTGCTCTACCGTGAGCCGAAAGTATTGAAAGTATAGTGTTCTTGCGGTCAGTTAGTTAGTTAGTGAAGTTTCAGTGCTCTACCGTGAGCCGAAAGTATTGAAAGTACCAACATCGACAGCCCGCACGACTGGACCGCTCCGTTTCAGTGCTCTACCGTGAGCCGAAAGTATTGAAAGAAACGCTCTGCAGCAACGTTTCTACGCGCTGTGATGTTTCAGTGCTCTACCGTGAGCCGAAAGTATTGAAAGGCTCGTCAAACGCAGTAATCCAGCTTCGTTACGCTGTTTCAGTGCTCTACCGTGAGCCGAAAGTATTGAAAGTCCATCGAGCACGCGCACAGTGTGATTGCGTTTCAGTTTCAGTGCTCTACCGTGAGCCGAAAGTATTGAAAGGAAAGACATTCTGCACCAGCGGTTGACAATCCGTTGTTTCAGTGCTCTACCGTGAGCCGAAAGTATTGAAAGTGCAAACAACTACACCGTTGTACGACATTTCCCAACGTTTCAGTGCTCTACCGTGAGCCGAAAGTATTGAAAGACGGACAAGAAGGTGCTGGTCGCCATTGACTCTTCGTTTCAGTGCTCTACCGTGAGCCGAAAGTATTGAAAGCTAGCAAGCGCTAGCTATGCTATGTTGTTTAGTAGAGTTTCAGTGCTCTACCGTGAGCCGAAAGTATTGAAAGCTATACAAACTCTCGTGAACAAAATTGTTCACAAGTTTCAGTGCTCTACCGTGAGCCGAAAGTATTGAAAGGCGATGAGCCAGCGTAGTAACGCAACTGCATAATAGCGTTTCAGTGCTCTACCGTGAGCCGAAAGTATTGAAAGCCTAATTGGTCGCGCTTTGTGGCGTACCATCGCTGGGTTTCAGTGCTCTACCGTGAGCCGAAAGTATTGAAAGACGCGAATCCGGTACGCCCACACCGGAACGGAGAAGAGTTTCAGTGCTCTACCGTGAGCCGAAAGTATTGAAAGGTACATGCAGTACGCGATTGTAAAACTTGCTGCTGAGTTTCAGTGCTCTACCGTGAGCCGAAAGTATTGAAAGTGATATGTTCGTGTCGACTGTTGGCGTCTTCGTTGGTTTCAGTGCTCTACCGTGAGCCGAAAGTATTGAAAGATGCCAGCCCCAGCTAAGATGAGGCCGGCCTGTACGGTTTCAGTGCTCTACCGTGAGCCGAAAGTATTGAAAGTCCGGCTGCCGGCTTCGGTGCGCCGGTACCGTGGCAGTTTCAGTGCTCTACCGTGAGCCGAAAGTATTGAAAGTTCTCCAACCGCGCCTTCGCTCATCGCTCCAGCTCGTTTCAGTGCTCTACCGTGAGCCGAAAGTATTGAAAGTCTTTTCTCCTTCTTCTTTCCCGACCGCGTCTGCCTTGTTTCAGTGCTCTACCGTGAGCCGAAAGTATTGAAAGGCGCGAGCGCGGATATGTGAAAACAGCGAGGAACGAGTTTCAGTGCTCTACCGTGAGCCGAAAGTATTGAAAGGTCGAGCCAGGGAGCGCGTAGGTGACACAGAGCCCCGTTTCAGTGCTCTACCGTGAGCCGAAAGTATTGAAAGTCCAGTAGCGCCGGGGCTTTTTGTGTTTGGCCAATAAGTTTCAGTGCTCTACCGTGAGCCGAAAGTATTGAAAGGATGCGCGCGTTGCGATGGACAAGGTCATTGCTGCGGTTTCAGTGCTCTACCGTGAGCCGAAAGTATTGAAAGAGGGCTTTTTGCTTGGTGGCGTCTACTTGATGCGACGCGTTTCAGTGCTCTACCGTGAGCCGAAAGTATTGAAAGAGATTGTCATGTTACCCCCTGCGGAGCAATGCAAACGTTTCAGTGCTCTACCGTGAGCCGAAAGTATTGAAAGACGATTATCATTTTCACTTAATCACTTAATACCACGTTTCAGTGCTCTACCGTGAGCCGAAAGTATTGAAAGTTGTAAATTTATCACCTCCGCCACCTCAAACTGTGGGTTTCAGTGCTCTACCGTGAGCCGAAAGTATTGAAAGAACCCCACCGTCCGCCACCAACACGAAAAAGCCCTGTTTCAGTGCTCTACCGTGAGCCGAAAGTATTGAAAGTCCATCCACACCACTTTGGTGTGGACCTCAGTCATGATGTTTCAGTGCTCTACCGTGAGCCGAAAGTATTGAAAGTCGTCACGAACTCGTAACATTTGATGTTGAGTATCGGTTTCAGTGCTCTACCGTGAGCCGAAAGTATTGAAAGGTCCAAATGAAGCAAGTGCAGTTAGCAAACTTCCAGCGTTTCAGTGCTCTACCGTGAGCCGAAAGTATTGAAAGCGAAGCCGGCAGCTGGACCGAACGGCGCAACAGTTGTTTCAGTGCTCTACCGTGAGCCGAAAGTATTGAAAGCCCCACGTGTCATGGTACGTTAACGTGACAAAGAGGTTTCAGTGCTCTACCGTGAGCCGAAAGTATTGAAAGGTTTGCGCCAGCGCGCACGCGGATACACAAACACCGCAGTTTCAGTGCTCTACCGTGAGCCGAAAGTATTGAAAGGGCTTCGAGCAACCTGACGACCTGGCGCCGGCCTTCTGTTTCAGTGCTCTACCGTGAGCCGAAAGTATTGAAAGTAACGCTCTCTGTCTCCCCCGTCGCTGCTGGAGCGAGTTTCAGTGCTCTACCGTGAGCCGAAAGTATTGAAAGAGGTCGCCTCAAGTGCTCACGGACCAGCTGAAGGCCGTTTCAGTGCTCTACCGTGAGCCGAAAGTATTGAAAGTAGCGATCACCTGCGCGCTACCCTCGATTGACCACAGTTTCAGTGCTCTACCGTGAGCCGAAAGTATTGAAAGGGGTAGTGATGGGCCGTCGCAGGTTATCGGTGTGGGAAGTTTCAGTGCTCTACCGTGAGCCGAAAGTATTGAAAGGCCCCAGAGCGCGACGACCAGACCTTTCAACGAACGTTTCAGTGCTCTACCGTGAGCCGAAAGTATTGAAAGGCCCAATAAGCTCTTCCGGCTGTGGGTCAGTATGATGTTTCAGTGCTCTACCGTGAGCCGAAAGTATTGAAAGATATATGTACTGAAACCAACGGTCAGATGGTTGATATTGTTTCAGTGCTCTACCGTGAGCCGAAAGTATTGAAAGTACGCTAACCGATCCTCACCACTTAACTTGACCCAACTGTTTCAGTGCTCTACCGTGAGCCGAAAGTATTGAAAGTTCCCTTCGTTTTTTTGTCACTGTTTGGCGCGTTTCGTTTCAGTGCTCTACCGTGAGCCGAAAGTATTGAAAGGCTACCGGGTGGTGTCAATCGTTGGGCGTTACGGTTCGTTTCAGTGCTCTACCGTGAGCCGAAAGTATTGAAAGTGCCAGCTGCCGCAGCTGGAAGCAGCCGGCGCACCGGTGTTTCAGTGCTCTACCGTGAGCCGAAAGTATTGAAAGTTACCTTGGCCGCCCCCTCAATGCTCCACACCGCGCGTTTCAGTGCTCTACCGTGAGCCGAAAGTATTGAAAGTTAATGCAAGCCTTCCCGTTCGATCCGTACAGAAGGTTTCAGTGCTCTACCGTGAGCCGAAAGTATTGAAAGTCAGCACGGCGCGATGTGGGATTCAGAAAGATAAACGTTTCAGTGCTCTACCGTGAGCCGAAAGTATTGAAAGGTACCGACCAACCACCGAAACAACGCGATACCCAGGTTTCAGTGCTCTACCGTGAGCCGAAAGTATTGAAAGTGTACGTACCCCTGCCGTTCTCACGTATGACAGTAGACGTTTCAGTGCTCTACCGTGAGCCGAAAGTATTGAAAGCTCAGCATCAATAACGACTGTATCACCGCGCGTGAGTTTCAGTGCTCTACCGTGAGCCGAAAGTATTGAAAGGTGGTATTTTTTATCTGCGTTTCAAGAAGTATTACGGCGTTTCAGTGCTCTACCGTGAGCCGAAAGTATTGAAAGATAATAGATAGTAAGCCCGTCGCTACCGAAAGCGACGTTTCAGTGCTCTACCGTGAGCCGAAAGTATTGAAAGACTCTAGGCGCCAGATCAGCGCTGCACGCGGAAATGTTTCAGTGCTCTACCGTGAGCCGAAAGTATTGAAAGATACACTACAAGCGACGCGAGCACAACGACCGTCGTTTCAGTGCTCTACCGTGAGCCGAAAGTATTGAAAGGTACTGCCGCCCATCCCAACTCCACGTCCAGTCAATGTTTCAGTGCTCTACCGTGAGCCGAAAGTATTGAAAGTAGATTGTGTATTCATCTTCTTCTTCTTCTCTCAGAGTTTCAGTGCTCTACCGTGAGCCGAAAGTATTGAAAGCCAGCTGCGTTGGACCCGGTCCCCCCGGGTTTATGATGGTTTCAGTGCTCTACCGTGAGCCGAAAGTATTGAAAGTGCTCTATTTGGCCGGGTACCGTGTTGCCGCCATCATGTTTCAGTGCTCTACCGTGAGCCGAAAGTATTGAAAGGCATATGATCTCACACCGCGCCAGTCCTGCAAGCGCGTTTCAGTGCTCTACCGTGAGCCGAAAGTATTGAAAGATTGACTGGACGTGGGATTGGTCGGGTCGGACGTAGTTTCAGTGCTCTACCGTGAGCCGAAAGTATTGAAAGCAATCCGTACATCTTTCTCAACCCAACGAGTCGCAGTTTCAGTGCTCTACCGTGAGCCGAAAGTATTGAAAGCAGCCCTACTGAAGAACGTCCTTTTGCAACTACCTGTTTCAGTGCTCTACCGTGAGCCGAAAGTATTGAAAGGCGAACAGAAGCCAACCAATCGCAACCGAAAAGACGTTTCAGTGCTCTACCGTGAGCCGAAAGTATTGAAAGCGAATATCGGGCCAAGGATCGGATCGGCGCCAAATCCAAGTTTCAGTGCTCTACCGTGAGCCGAAAGTATTGAAAGGCGGTAGCACTCACGGATTGGATATTGAAGCGGCGCTGTTTCAGTGCTCTACCGTGAGCCGAAAGTATTGAAAGCGGTAGTGGCAGCAGCAGTGGGCCGCGTACCAGCGGTGTTTCAGTGCTCTACCGTGAGCCGAAAGTATTGAAAGTTCTTCCGCAGATACGCCAAAAAAGACTTTATCTCTTTGTTTCAGTGCTCTACCGTGAGCCGAAAGTATTGAAAGCCCTACATCGCGCCGTGCTGACTCGTTCCTCGTTTTGGTTTCAGTGCTCTACCGTGAGCCGAAAGTATTGAAAGCCTTTGCAATCGAAGCTGGCGTTGTATAGACGCTTACGTTTCAGTGCTCTACCGTGAGCCGAAAGTATTGAAAGGTCCCGACTGCGACGTTGGGATTAATCATCGTAGCAGGTTTCAGTGCTCTACCGTGAGCCGAAAGTATTGAAAGCCGATCCGTTGTGGGCGCTGACTCGACAGTATGTGATGTTTCAGTGCTCTACCGTGAGCCGAAAGTATTGAAAGACCGCTTCCGGCGTATGGGCAAGTGATTTTTGGGTAGTGTTTCAGTGCTCTACCGTGAGCCGAAAGTATTGAAAGCTGGCTGGCGTTACTGTTGTTAGCGAACGCTTTTGGTTTCAGTGCTCTACCGTGAGCCGAAAGTATTGAAAGGACACTTGGCCAAGTGAACACGTTATCTTGGCGGACGGTTTCAGTGCTCTACCGTGAGCCGAAAGTATTGAAAGAATTGTGGACCACGCCCCGAGCGCCTCTAAGAGCGCCGTTTCAGTGCTCTACCGTGAGCCGAAAGTATTGAAAGTTGGGAAGGACGGGACAGACGATGAGAAGTAGCAGAGTTTCAGTGCTCTACCGTGAGCCGAAAGTATTGAAAGCAACACGTTCGTTAAACACTACCGGCAACAAGACATCAGTTTCAGTGCTCTACCGTGAGCCGAAAGTATTGAAAGAGACAACAACACAACGAGCGGTGGTGTTACCTACGGTTTCAGTGCTCTACCGTGAGCCGAAAGTATTGAAAGGCGCACGGGTCGAAAACAAGAGGAGCAACAGCGAAGTTTCAGTGCTCTACCGTGAGCCGAAAGTATTGAAAGTGGAACGTCGATTGCGTACACGTGCACCGTTTGGTTGTTTCAGTGCTCTACCGTGAGCCGAAAGTATTGAAAGGTGGTTGTTGCACCTATTCTGCTCCTGTTCTCACTGCTGTTTCAGTGCTCTACCGTGAGCCGAAAGTATTGAAAGCGTGGTGGTCGACGTGGTATTATCCGCACTTTTAGTTCGTTTCAGTGCTCTACCGTGAGCCGAAAGTATTGAAAGGACTTGTCATTATCAAAGTAGAAACACCGTCGTTGGGTTTCAGTGCTCTACCGTGAGCCGAAAGTATTGAAAGTTAGTGAGGTGTGTTATGTGGTACAAGTCATTCCGTGGTTTCAGTGCTCTACCGTGAGCCGAAAGTATTGAAAGCACATAGTCGATGCCGACGCTAACGTCCTTTGTGACGTTTCAGTGCTCTACCGTGAGCCGAAAGTATTGAAAGCGCGAGCCGGTCAGCGTTGCCAACTCTCGTCCAGACGTTTCAGTGCTCTACCGTGAGCCGAAAGTATTGAAAGTCACGCGTACTCCGCATAAACTCGCCGAACCAAATGTTTCAGTGCTCTACCGTGAGCCGAAAGTATTGAAAGCGCCGTATGTCGTTTGCGCTGTATACCGGTACTTAAGTTTCAGTGCTCTACCGTGAGCCGAAAGTATTGAAAGTCGCAAACAATATCCAAGCCAACGCTACCGAAAGCACGTTTCAGTGCTCTACCGTGAGCCGAAAGTATTGAAAGCAATTGGGTATCGTTCCTTTGTCCCACCGTTTGGCAGTTTCAGTGCTCTACCGTGAGCCGAAAGTATTGAAAGAAACGCTCTGCAGCAACGTTTCTGCGTAGCGCGATGGTTTCAGTGCTCTACCGTGAGCCGAAAGTATTGAAAGAGCGCGCGCGCGGATATACAAACACGGCGAGAAACGCGTTTCAGTGCTCTACCGTGAGCCGAAAGTATTGAAAGGCGCGCGCGCGGATATACAAACACGGCGAGAAACGCGTTTCAGTGCTCTACCGTGAGCCGAAAGTATTGAAAGGCGGTAACTCCTCGTTCGCCCGCAGACGCGCTCGCACTGTTTCAGTGCTCTACCGTGAGCCGAAAGTATTGAAAGACATTTTGTCACCTCACTATCACTACTATCACCAGGTTTCAGTGCTCTACCGTGAGCCGAAAGTATTGAAAGCGCGCTGCATCAGATCAATCGGCGGCGGGAGTTCAGTTTCAGTGCTCTACCGTGAGCCGAAAGTATTGAAAGGTCTCCTGCTGGTCGCCGGTGCAGCCAGTCAGGAGGTTTCAGTGCTCTACCGTGAGCCGAAAGTATTGAAAGAGTGCTACAGCGAGCAGCGTCTTGCCTGAGCCGTAGGTTTCAGTGCTCTACCGTGAGCCGAAAGTATTGAAAGTGCCAATCAAGTACGAACCTGTTCGCGAAGGGCACGCGTTTCAGTGCTCTACCGTGAGCCGAAAGTATTGAAAGTACGAGCGCGATATAGATCGTGTACTCAGTGCGCAAGTTTCAGTGCTCTACCGTGAGCCGAAAGTATTGAAAGTGGTGACGGGATTGTTGCCGGAGCAACAACGTACAGTTTCAGTGCTCTACCGTGAGCCGAAAGTATTGAAAGCGCGCCGGCTCTGCG
>NZ_JBMFNE010000018.1:67328-83772 GCF_049970315.1 Chloroflexus sp. | reverse complement strand
CACGCACCCCCCAACCGAAATCCACGCGAGGGCAGTCGCACGACTGCCCTCGTGGTGTGTTTGGGAAGGGTAGGGACAAGCCACCCGCAAGCGTCATGGCCGGTACGGCGGTGGATTCACTGCTTGGTAGGCGCGATACGCTCGGCGAACCAGTGCTGCGGGTAGGGAGGGGTACAGTTATACGTCGGGGTGACTTAACTACTGGTTATCGCCCCGATGGCGTGGGAGCCCAACCGCGGCGCAAGAGTGGCCATGCTTGCCACAAGTATTCGATTCCCGATCCCAGCGTCCAGACGAGTGCTAACCCCATCGATACAACCCAGAGATTAAAGATTGGTATCAATATTCCGCCGGCGAATTGACCAAGGAAGCCGCCGGTTTCGGCGTTGGCCGCTAATAGTCGCCAGATCAGGGCTACGACCGTAATCACCAACTTCTGTTTTCCAAAGCGACGTGCCGAAATCACCACCCCTTCAGCAGCAGCAAAAGAACGGAGGCCGGAGACAACAAATTCGCGGATAATTATCGCGAGTGCGACCCATGCCGGCAACAGACCGACCTCGATCATTGGAATAATGACACCGGCCACAAAGATCTTATCGCTGATCGTATCGATAAAGATACCGAGTGGTGAGACAACTTTGAGATGACGGGCTAAGCGGCCATCTGCCATGTCGCTGAGTGCCATGATGAGCAGCAAAAAAGCCGCTCCTACATAAGCGGTTGGTGTCGCGACAAGAATGAGCCACGCAAGCAATGGCGTGGTAAGAATGCGAAAAAGGCCGAGTAAATTGGGAAGCTGTCGCATGGTACATTCTCTGGTTTTAACCTACTCTGCACCTTCGATTATAACATACAGGCCTTCTGTGTTTAATAGACATAATATTTTGATGACCGGTTTTTGCTACCTATCATGGTATAATTCAGACTAACCATGCTACCGTTAATAGCGACAGCTCGATCGCTTAGATATGTCATAGCTACACCGATATGGTACCTTTTCTTGAACGCATCAATGAAATTCTCTTTGCTGCGGTTTTGATTGTCAGTTTTTCACTGCTGTCATACATTATTTTACAGAACTGGCGTAGTGACATCGTGCGTGCGCTCAGTGTTTTGTTAGCAGGTGTAATCATTGCGTATAGTGGTGATCTCTTGTTAGCTCGTGCCCAGCGTCCGGCCACCATTGAGTTTTTAGGTCGAGCACAATGGCTCGGAATAGTCCTGGTACCGGCGGGGTATATCCACTTTGCTAATGCTTTGTTAGCTTTTGGTAATGCTAACGCCATCGCCCAACGCTGGCGACGTAGCGTTTACTTTGCCTATTTGAGTAGTTTTATCATCTTTTTGCTCGTGGTTCTTGGTACAAATCTGGTTATTCACACCGGGATACCAAGTGGGCCAATTGCACAATTTCAAGCTGGGCCGCTCTTTTGGTTCTACGTTATCTTCTTTATCATTGCGATGGGGACGGCCTTGCTGGCAATTCTGATGGTACGGCGCGTGGCGTTAACGCCTTCACAGCGGCGGCGATTGGGCTATTTAGGGGCAACGTTCGCTGCTCCTGGTATTGGTGTGTTCCCTTTTTTGCTGGTGGCCTCACCAAGTATGCTACCGGTGAGCGTTATCCTCATGCTCCAAGCGTTAGCGAGCCTGATCGTCATTGCAATGATTACAGTGATGACGTATTCGGTAGCATTTCAAGGTGTGCTTATTCCTGAGCGCTTGATCAAACAAGATTTCGTGCGCTGGTGGTTGTACGGGCCGTTTGTTGGCATTGCGACGATTCTGTTTATTCAGGCTGTGCCGGTAATGGCACAAATGTTAGGCTTGCCGGCGGAAACCCTGATCACTTTTGGTGTTATGGTGATGACGGTCTTGATGCCGATCTTTGTCACGCAGGTAAAACCGTACCTCGACGCCTTAATTTATCGCCAAGATCATGCTGAAATCGATTACTTACGTAATTTACCGCGCAGTGTGTTTACGCGGGCCGATTTACGAACATTACTCGAGAATTCGTTGGTTGCGATTTGTACTCCTTTGCAGGTGAAGACCGGTTTTATTATTGCGCCAGGAGAAGATGGATTTAGTATCAAGGCAATCTGGGGATCGCGCCGCGAGGTTCGTCGGTTAGTCAGTGAACATCCAATCGGCGATCTTATTCCACGATTAGAGGCGATGCCACACGATGCGAGTGCGAGTTTGGATAGCGGCTCGTTCTTAGTGGTCGGTTCATTTTGCCTACTACCATTGCGTAGTCCTGATGGAATGTTTCTGGGGGCGATTGGACTTGAAGCAACGACCGATCAATTGCGACGTAATGGTGGCACTTCACTCGAGATGCGACGCATGGTGGCCGGATTAGCTCATCAGATTGAGCTAGCGCTAACAACGGCCCAGATGCAACGTCAGATTTTTGATGCGTTACGCGGTTTAGCCCCTGAGATGCAATCGTTGCAGCGGTTGAGTTCACGGTTGGAACAGACGACTCCGCTGACCCTGACTACACTCGATGAAGATGTCGTATTACATCCAGAGTTTTCACAGTTGGTAAAAGAGGCCTTGACCCAGTTTTGGGGTGGGCCGAAGCTGGCTGAAAGTCCGCTGATCGGTTTGCGCAGTGTGCGGCGCGTGTTGGCCGAGCAAGGCGGAAGTCCGACCCAAGCGTTGCAGACGGTGTTGCGACAAGCGATTGCTAATCTACGGCCTGATGATCAGATTGATCCCACAGCACAGGAATGGCTATTGTATAATTTACTCGAAGGTCGGTTTTTACGTCGTCAGACGGTACGAGACGTGGCGAATCGCTTGGCGATGAGTGAGTCGGATTTTTACCGTAAACAACGAGCGGCGATTGAGGAAGTTGCTCGTCAAATTCTTTTGATGGAAGAGCATGAGTATGAAGATTCTACTGGCCGAAGATGAGGAGGATTTGCAGCTCATCTTCAAAATGGTGCTTGAAGACGAAAGTCATACCGTCACTGTTGTGAATAATGGATACGAGGCGCTGGAGCGGCTTGCCAATGATACATTCGATTTACTGCTTATCGATGTAATGATGCCGCAGATGGATGGTTTGGAGCTGTGTGAACGTATCCAAGATCACCCTGTGTGGCGACAGATACCAATTTTGCTTCTGACAGCCAAGCCAAAAAGTAGTTTGTCTCTAAAAGACTTACCACCAATGGTACGGGGGTTGATTGAGAAGCCATTCAACGTTTTCCAACTTATTGATGAAGTTCGGACAATTTTAGCAGGTACCTAAGGTCGGGTTCGATTAAGATACCTGTTTCAGGTGAATACGTATTGGCGGATGTGCGTGATTCTAAGCAATTTTGGTTGTTAGCGGTATTATGCCGACAAATGTATCGATCCGCTTCTCGTGAAGCGGTATGGCATGTATTGCTTGATGGGATACGGAGTTTGACGGCAGCGCATGTTGCCCTGATTTATCAGTTTGTGCCTGAAACGTGTCAATTCAAGCTGTTTGTTGATCGAATTACGCCAGATTCACCGGTTCCAGAAACCTTTACTATCCCACACTATTTACAGCACGATTTACTGTTACTCCGTCAACCGATTGTTTTCACACCGGGGCAGCAATCGACACCGCTGGCGTCGGCGTTGACGAACACAATTTGGCCTATCCAACCACCAGTTCAAATTGTTATATTACCACTCGTTGATGATGGAAAAGTTCAGGCATTGTGCATTTGTGGTTGGGTAGAACCGGTGGCGGAGCAATATGTTAGTGTTTTGCAATTTCTGGTTGACGATGCTGGATATGCACGATCAATCCTTGCCCATACCGGTGATGTGCAACAGAATGATGGTTCATCACTGAATGTTATTGACGGTTTATCACTACTTTACAATCCTCCCTTAGATCAATTAGTTGAAGTCGCTTTGAGTCAATTGATTGAAACGGTCGGTGCGGCAGCGGGTGCGCTGTATTTATATGACGATGCAACGCATAGCCTGACGTTAAAGCGGGTGACAACCGGATCGCTCCCGACGCCATTAGCGACAATCGTTCATCGTCTATGGGGTGATGAAACCTTGGCGGGTTATACCCATGCATTGGCTACATCGCTCTTTGAGTCTGGGAGTGACATCACGTATCTGGTTGCCGATCCAACGGTTTCGTCCCAGTATGCGCCATTGCATGCCTTTATGCGTTCATATGCGCTTGATGGAATGCTTACGCTCGCGATGGTTGCCGGCGGTTGGCAAGCCGGTGTGGTACAACTGATTCCATGGCCGGGGAGCAGTTTTAATGAGCGACAATGGCAATGGCTACGGATTCTTGTCCGACAAATTGGGATCGCGGTTGAACACGCGCGCCTGTTTGAACAGTTGCAAATTGAGCTGGATCGAGCGCAAGCGGTGGTTGAGACAACCAACGATGGTATCGTTGTGCTTGACCGTCAGCGGCGGGTCGTGATAATCAACCGGCGCGCCTGTTATTTTTTCGGTATTACCGAAGCGGATATCAAGGAAAAATCATACGATGATCTGCTTCTCGTCTTTAGTCGTGTGTTTGCGAATAGTGTGCGACTCGGGTTTTGGTTGGGGCAATTGCTCGGTTCAGAGACCGATCGTGGTTGGGAAGAATTTCAAGTCGTCTATCCTAAGTCACGTCGGCTACATTGCTTTTCGGCACCGGTTATCAATCGCCGTGAGCAGTATCTTGGTCGGATTCTGATCTTCCGTGATGTTACTCGTGAGCGGGAAATTGAGCGTTTGAAAGATGAATTTATCTCGATAGTATCGCACGAATTGCGCACACCGCTGAGCAGTGTTCAAGGATCGTTGCAATTAGTGCTGGGAGATGACGAGCGGGGCAAAACCGGTTTAGGGGATCGTTTGCCGCCGCAAGTGCGGA
Organism: Chloroflexus sp.; assembly: GCF_049970315.1. Taxonomy (GTDB): domain Bacteria; phylum Chloroflexota; class Chloroflexia; order Chloroflexales; family Chloroflexaceae; genus Chloroflexus. Next base: position 78,884 of record NZ_JBMFNE010000018.1, on the reverse strand, counting down.
CGATGCTGCAAATTTCATTGAATAACACGCAGCGCTTGATCCGCCTGGTAAACGATATTCTTGATGTGAACAAGATCGAGCAGGGAAAGTTGCAGTTGCAGCGTAAACCGGTATCACCGCTCGCGATCTGTCGGAGTGCGGTTGAAGAATTGACCTCATTTGCCCGTCAGCACGGCGTGACGATTGCTCTCGATGTACCGCCTAATCTGCCGTTCGTCGACGCCGATCAGGATCGAATTGTGCAGGTAGTGGTTAATTTACTGTCTAATGCGATCAAGTTTTCGTCCAAAGGCCAGCGCGTTTTGTTAAGCGTTGTGTACGAGACATCGGTCGTTCGCTTCAGTGTGCGTGATTGGGGTCCCGGCATTCCACATACCGATCAGCAGTTCTTGTTTCAGAAGTTTCGTCAGCTTAATCAGGCAAATAACCGTGAGCGGAGTGGCACCGGTCTTGGTTTGGCAATCTCGAAAGAGTTGGTCGAACTACACGGTGGCAAGATTTGGGTTCAGAGTGAGCCGGGGCAAGGCAGTATCTTCAACTTTACTCTGCCGCTGGCGAAGTTGCAACCACCGTCGTCTGAGAGCCGGCCGCCTTTGATAGTGATTGTCAGCACCGATCATCCCTGGACGGAGAAGCTGTATGCAGCTCTGAACGTTACGACTGAGTGGGAAGTTGCCAAGATAGATATTCGCGATCTGATCAAGAGCTTGCCTGCACGCCAACCGGCTTGTATCGTGGTGATCGATTCTGGTGATTTAGGCGACCTGGTGGCTCAAATTCGCGCGATTGTGCTCTACTCCCTGATCCCCATGATCGTTATTAGTGACCAGCCGGTTACGAATCTGCCGCGTGATGTGATCACCCTTTCGTTTGATCGTTCAGTTGACGACGTTGCAACGATTGTCCGGCGTCAAATTATGAAGCCACAACCGCTGGTGTTGGTGGTTGATGATGATCCGAATGTGCGTCCGGTGTTAGTACGGATTTTACAACGCCATCAGATGCGTGTCTTATCTACCAGTGATGGTGCAGAAGCGCTTGATTTAGTGCAGCATGTCCGGCCAGATGCGATTTTGCTCGATTTGCGGATGCCGGGAATGGATGGGTTAGAGGTGTTACAGCGTTTGCAGGCTAATCCAACAACATCCACTATTCCGGTTGTGGTGTTAACTGCGAATGATCTAGGTCCTGATGCAAGAGAACAAGCGTTTGCACTCGGCGCACGAGGCTTCTTGGAAAAGCCGGCAACTGCGGAGCGGCTGATTGCGATTATTACGTCGGTTATTCAAGCAAATGAGGTTGCCAATGAGTAGGCCATCTTCTGAAGTGGAGAAGTTCATTCACCAGTTTGCATCACCGCTAACGGCGTTGCAGAGTGCGGTTGAGTTGCTTGCTCATCATTATGGTCAGAGTGATGATCAGCGATTGGTGAATTTAATTGCTGCGTTGCAACGCTCGACTGAACGTTTGCGGCAGTTTGGGCAACAGTTGGCTAGGCATGTTGATGTTGAAGACTATGCTATCGTGGTGCGGGTACCGATTGAGGTAGCTCAAGGTTCAGCACGCTCATCGTCGCCCTCACCGGTGATGAAAACGACGAGCATGGATCTCGCCGTGCTGGTGGGTGGGGGCATACTCGATGAATTGACAAATGTGTTATTGGCTGCTGGTTGGGAAGTAGAACGGGTGGAAACCGGGGCGCATGGTCTTGATCTGGCACGGCAACGACGGCCCCGTCTGTTGGTGATTGCCAATGATGTACGAGATATTGAGCCGGTGATGTGTGGGCAAATTGCTCGGACCGATCCGGAGACGCGCGATATTGTGGTGGCCCTTGTGGGTTACGACATACCGCCGGTTAGGGGCATACCGCTGATCGATGTGCGGCAGCCGTTACTGGATCAACTCCAACGGTTGCTTGCTACTCATCATGGTGAACGAGGTCTCCCTCGCATCCTGCTGATTGATGATGAGGCGGACATTCGCATGATCCTTGGTCAGCAGCTTACCGATGCCGGCTTTGTGGTGGTAACCGCATCCGATAGAGCAACTGCACTGCGTGTAATTACCGAGCAGTTTTTCGACCTGATCATTCTCGATCGGCTGTTGCCTGATGGTGATGGCTTGCAGGTATTGCAAAGTTTGCGTGCAACACCGAAAACACGATTGACTCCTGTGATACTGTTGTCGGCAGTTAGCGCACTTGATGAAAAGGTGCGCAGTTTGAAACTCGGTGCTGATGACTATGTAGTAAAACCTTGTAGCGCCGCTGAGTTAATGGCCCGCATTCGCTCGATCTTGCGTCGTAGTGAGCGAGAGAGCAGTTTGAACCCGATTTCACGCTTGCCCGGCAATGTAGTGATCGAACAGGTTATTCGCGAGCGGCTCGCTCGGAAGCAACCATTTGCTGTCGGCTATGTCGATCTTGACAATTTTAAGGGGTATAATGATCACTACGGTTTTTTTAAGGGTGATGCGATTATTTTGCACACTGCCCGGCTGTTGGCCGATGTAGTACATTGGCAAGGGGGAGCTGAGGATTTTTTAGGCCATCTCGGTGGTGATGATTTTGTGCTGGTGACAACTATCGAACGATTGCAGCGGATCGGTCAAGCGGTGATCGAACGCTTTGATGCGACTATACCCTATTTTTATTCGGCAGAGGATCGAGAACGGGGCTATATCTTCGGTCATGACCGGCAAGGACATCCGTGTCGCTATCCGTTACTCAGTCTCTCGATTGCCGTAGTGCCGGTCGCGCCGGCCCAATATCAACAGCCTTACGAGATTGCGATGCGTGCAGCAACCTTAAAACGGCAATCGAAGCAGATAAACGGCAGTTGTCTGTTGATTGATAGTCCAGAAAGAGGAGTGTGATGCCTTCTATTCCGGTACCAACAATTGTTGAGCGTACTAGCCGAGGCGAGCGCAGTTGGGATATCTTCTCACGGTTGTTGAAGGAGCGAGTGATCATTATCGGTGAGTCGATCGATGACGAGTTAGCTTCGTCAGTAGTGGCACAATTATTGGTGTTGCAACAGCAAGACCCTGAACGTGATATTTGGATGTATATTAATAGCCCCGGCGGAGTGATTCGGGCCGGATTGGCGATCTATGATACGATGCAGTTAGTGACTCCCGATGTTTGTACTGTCTGCGTAGGTCGGGCAGCGAGTATGGCAACGGTGTTGCTCTGTGCAGGAGCAAAAGGAAAACGGTTTGCGTTGCCGCATGCGACAATTCATTCGCATCCGGCAGGCGGTGGCGTCGAGGGGTATGCGCCAGATGTACAGATTGCTGTAGACGAGATGTTGCGCCTACAGCGATTGCTGCGCGAGATTATGGCGAAACATTCCGGTCAGACGGTCGAGCGGTTAGAGGCCGATTTCAGTCGAGATTTTTATATGACGGCATCGCAGGCCGTAGAATATGGTCTGATCGATGCCATTCTAGCCCCGCGTTAGGCGATAGTCCGGTGAATTCGCGGCATTGGTGAGCCGGTTCAGCCGCTGTTGTAGCCAATCAGCGGTGAGGTTGATGCAGGCAAGATCGATCGGCAGCGAGATGTGGCTGGCAAAAGGCAAGTAATGGTATTCGGCCCAGCCGGCAGTGAGAGCTGCAACTTCGGCAGCGGCTGCTGGCGGGACGACTGCATCGCGTCCGGCGTAGACTAACAACAGCGGTGTATGATGCCGGCCAAGGATGTGGAGGCTGTCCGGTAGGTTAAGAGCGTCGAATAAATCCCACGTACCAATGGTTGCACGAATGCCACTCGTCTGCCATGCCCGTATCACGTGGTCGATTGCCCCGTCTGTGAAGAGGTGGAGCAGTCGTAGTTGGGTAATCGCGAGGGCTTCGCGGATTTGTACCTGCCGATATTCACGGCTATTTAGGCGTAACCGTGGCGGGACCTCCCATAGCGCTAACGCATCGACCGGTGTGCCGTCGGCAACGGCGCGAGCGAGAACGGCGCCACCGAGGCTCATACCGATTGCGCCAATCCGCTCGTAGCGCTGTTGTAACCATCGTAGCGGATCGGCGACACTCTCAACCATCTGCGGATAGGCTTGTGGCCGTGGACTTTCGCCATGCCCATCGAGGTCGATCAACACCACCGCCATCCCACGCTCGATTAACGCATCTACTAATCGCCAGGCGTAAAAGGTTTTGTCACAGCCGGAGCCGTGCGTTACCAATATTGCAGTGGTGGCGCCGCCGCGTGGCACAATATGGAGTGCCGGTACCGGACCGTGGCGAGCCGGTAGGTCAAGACGGGTAATGACCCGATCTGGGTACCGACCGGGGTACAAACGTCGACGTGGATCGAGATCACGGCGGCGGGCTGTGGCAAGGATGAGCTGGCCTACGAGTGCCGGTATGATGAGTAACAGATGTGATCGCCAACCGGCAGCCGGTTGGCGCCAGATCAAGATGGTTAATGGTAGAGCGAGACGTTCGCTCCATGAGAGACCACGCAAGCCGCTCAAGGTAGCAAGAGTATTTAAGAGCGTGATCAAGCGGAAAAGGGTAGTTAACAGACGCACAGGACCTCAATGAGTGACACGATTGCAGCGATTGCAACTCCGCCGGGTGAGGGCGGCATTGGCATTATACGGTTAAGTGGGCCGGATGCTCAATCGATTGCCGTAAAGATCTTTCGACCGATACGGCCAGGACGGTTGCGGAGTCATCGGGTGCGTTATGGTCACGTGATTGGGCCGGACGGTAACGTGATCGATGAGGCGTTACTGACATTTATGGCTGCTCCGCACAGCTTTACCCGCGAAGACGTGATTGAAATCTCGTGTCATGGGGGGGCGTTGCCGGTGCAGTTGACTCTCGAAGCAGCGTTGGCTGCCGGAGCACGGTTGGCCAATCCCGGCGAATTTACCATGCGCGCTTTTCTCAATGGGCGGATCGATCTGAGTCAAGCCGAAGCGACACTCGATGTTATCCGGGCACAAACGAGTGCGGGGCTGGCGGTGGCGCAGGCCCAACTTGGTGGCTGGTTGGCGCGCGAAGTACGGGCAGCGCGGGCGGCGTTGCTCGAACCGCTGGCCTATATCACCGCCCTGATCGACTTCCCCGAAGAGGGGATTGAACCGCAAGCCGTGACAGCGCCTATTGCCCAGGCCTTGGCGACGGTCGAGCGACTATTAGCGAGTGCCGAGCAAGGAATCGTCTTGCGGAACGGGGCACGAGTGGCGTTGGTCGGACGGCCTAACGTTGGTAAATCAAGCTTACTCAACGCTCTCTTACGAGTTGAGCGGGCAATCGTGACCCCTATTCCCGGTACAACGCGCGATACGTTAGAAGAGACTGCAAATCTGGCCGGTGTGCCGGTGGTGTTAATCGACACGGCGGGGATGCGGACCAGTACCGATCCGGTGGAGCAGATCGGGGTTGAGCGGGCAGCGGCTGCTTTGGCAAGTGCCGATCTGGCCCTCTTGGTTTTCGATGCTCAGCAACCGTTGACCGACGAAGATGAGGCAATGCTCACGACCACGGCTGATAAGCCTACGATCATCGTCTGGAACAAATGTGACGATCCGGCGATTCCACCGCCGACAGCGCCTGAACATCCGCATCGGGTTGCGGTAGCCGCTTGTTCGGCGCGTTATGGGCATGGGATCGACGAGTTGGCGAAGAAGATAGCCACAACCCTTTTAGGTGGAACGTTACCGGCAGTGGGAGCGACCCATCTGGTCAGTAACCCACGGCACCGCGCTGCATTACGACGTGCTGCCGAATATTTGCGCGCTGCCCAAGAAACACTCAATACCAATGCAGCGACCGATCTACTCGCGGCTGATCTCACCGGCGCGGCCAATGCGCTTGGTGAGATCACGGGTGAGACGGTAGGTGAAGATTTGCTCGATGTGATCTTCAGCCGGTTCTGCATTGGTAAGTAGGGGCTGTGTTACAATGGCAGTGTGCCGTTAGATGGCGAAAAAGGAGGAATGCGCATGAACAAGAAGACCATCCGCGACGTGGATTGGGCCGGGAAGCGTGCGCTTGTGCGAGTTGATTTTAACGTGCCACTCGATGATCAGGGGCAAATCACCGATGATACACGTATTCGCGCAGCATTACCGACGATCCGGTATTTGCTCGAGCATGGTGCTAAAGTTGTCTTGATGTCCCATTTAGGGCGTCCCAAAGGTAAGCCTAATCCCAAGTACAGCTTACGTCCGGTGGTTGAACGGCTCTTCGAGTTGCTCCCGGAAGCAACCGAAGTCAAGAAGACCGAAGCAATTACTGGTTCGGCAGCCGAGGCAGCGGTGTCGATGCTGAAGCCGGGTCAAGTGTTGGTGCTCGAAAATACCCGCTTTGATCCGCGTGAAGAGGTAAACGATCCGACGATGGCTGCCGAGTTGGCGAAGCTCGGTGATGTGTTTGTAAACGATGCGTTTGGCGCCGCCCACCGCGCCAATGCGAGTACAGAGGGAGTGGCGCATTATCTGCCGGCTGTCGCCGGTTTCTTGATGGAGAAAGAGCTGACGTACATCGGTGGTGCGCTGAACAATCCGCAACGTCCGTTTGTGACGGTAATCGGTGGCGCGAAGATCAGCGACAAGATCGGCGTCATCGACAATCTGCTAGGCAAAGTAGATGCGTTGCTGATCGGTGGCGGGATGGCCAATACCTTTTTGCTGGCGAAGGGGTTGAATCTCGGCGACTCATTGGTTGAGCCGGAAAGCGTACCGGTTGCGCAGCAACTGATGGCGAAAGCTGAAGAGCGGGATGCGCGGTTGTTGTTGCCGGTCGATGTGGTGATTGCCGATGCGTTTAGCGCCGATGCCCAGCGCCAGGTGGTTGAGGTGACCGCGATTCCGTCCGGTTGGCGTGTCCTTGACATTGGGCCAAAGACAATTGAGCTGTATAGTGCCGAGATCCGAGCGGCGCGCACGGTGATTTGGAATGGACCAATGGGCGTGTTTGAACTAGAACCGTTTGCCGTCGGGACACGCGCGATTGCGCAGGCGATGGCCGAAGCATCGGCAAATGGTGCGATCACGATTGTTGGTGGTGGTGATAGCGTGGCCGCCGTCGAGCAGGCTGGGCTGGCCGAGAAGATGTTGCACGTTAGCACCGGTGGTGGGGCGTCGCTCGAATTGCTCGAGGGGCGAGTGTTGCCCGGTGTCGCGGCGTTGCAGGATGCCGAATAAGGTCACGTTGGTATAAGCTAACCATCACAATATGAACGGGACACAGCAACGCTGTGTCCCGTTACTATGTCTCAATGCAAATGATGCACTACGGGCTGCTGTCACCTAGGGCAGATTGGTCGTATCGGCGGTAGCAGCCTCTTCCCATGGCTCGACATTGCCGGCCCAGTCGCGGGCGCGTACCCGGAACGCAAACTGCTTGCCTTCATCTGGCCCGAACCACGCACTTAGTTCAGTGGTTCCGCGTTTCCAATCTGTCCAACCCCCGTCGGGGAGGAGGCGCACTTGCACATCATAACTGGCAACGCCGGTGAGATCGTCATTGCCACCCCATTGGACCTGAAAGCCGTTGCCGGCACGTGAAATCGAGATGAGTTGGGTGTCCGGCGGTGTCGTATCGGTACGTGGTTCCCACGCAATAGCATCGTAGCGCACCGCTAACCCACGATCATTGGTAAGATCGCTTAAGAAAATCTGGGGCGTTTCATTAGCAGGACCGCCAAAGTAGTAGGTACCGAGCGATGCCCACTGACCGGCAGCCGCCTGTTGATCGAGTGTGACCTCTGTCGTCGCGCCCGCGTGGCTAATCCGATAACGGGCGCTGGTTGTTGCCGAATTGCCACATGCTGGAATGTACGCTTTGACCTCATAAAAGCCGGGACTGAGATTCGGTGCTTGCCATGTGGCTGCAGTCGTCGCTTTTGCCGGATCGGTCGTCGAGTATGTCCATTGGTGTTGCTTGTTGAGACCGCACGGTTCTTCGTACCAATCCGTACCGATCGGATTGAAGGTGGTATCGGTGTTATCGACGGTAAGCGCACCTTCGGGTGCAGTCACTATCGTCTGTGCTAGATCGTCGGTATACTCACCGTTGCCAACTTCAACTGCACCTCCGGGACCAGGGTCTTCGCCAAGCCAGAGGAAGGTGACATAAACATAATCACTTTTGGTCATGCCAAGATCGTCCCAGAAGGTGCCATCGGCAATATCAATTCCGTTGGGGAGGGTAATCCGCCGACCCCACTCATCGCGGCCACCGTTGTAGCCGTGGAAGTAGGCCGCTTCTGCCATGGGCATACCAACTGGCAGATCGCCGTAACGTCGGTTAGGATTCCAATAGTCATCACGGGTATTCCATGGCCCGACATCCCAGACGGGAACGACGACGGAGCGCCCATTGTACGTAAGGCGTACTTTAAATTTGTCGGTCCCTTTTGGGGAAAGGACGCACCAGCATGGTAAGGCCACGAACCGATCACGTGGTTGAATAATATGACCATTTGCTGTACGACGACCGACGAGACCCTCGCGTGTGGCAAAGATGCGGTAGGTAGGAGCAACAGCCGACTGCGTGGGCGGCGAGGCAGCAGGAGCGGCTTGCACATGGGCGATGGCAGTTGAGAGGACCACTAGCACAGCGACAATCAAGCCGCGACGAACGATACGATCTCTCATATAGGGTGATACCTCCTTTTGACGGCATACGGCTTACGAGCCGGGCAGACGCGGGGCTGCCGTCACTAGGTGGGGTGGCTCAGCTCATCAGGAGCTGCCTTCCCCACAGCGGGTTTATTTGCGATTGCGTCTGCCGGGGTGCCGCTTACTATGCAACGGGGCACAGAGTTCGGTGTAAGTTTGGCGACAGAGCCAACATGCGTGCGGCACCCGCCCAATTCCGCCGGAGCAACTGGCTCCGGTGGATACATCTTCGGTGGATACATGTTATTGCCCGCCCTCAACCGTCAGATTGGCGAGGTCGGGAATAGCGGCGATCCAGACCGAGCCTGGCGCGAGCGGCACTTCGTTACCGTCTGCATCCACAAAGTAGAGCTGGGCATAGCCGGCTGCCTTGCGCCATGTAGCCTCAATCATACGGCCATCACGGAAGATACGGGCCGGTCCTTCGCCGATCACATCTTGCTCGATGCGCCCTTTGGGATCGTTGGGGATAGGGCGTTCGGGCACTTCGAGAATAACAACATTCTTGAACTGCAACTGCGCACCGGTGGCAGCATCGATGTGCGGACGATTGCCACGGAAATAGAGATAACTGTTGGTTGCCGGGTCATAGCGCCAACCTACGGCTGCTTCGCGATAGATAAAGAAGTAGCGTAACTCTTGGCTGCCAGGACGGGCCTCGGCTGGAGCTTCGGGTGAATAGACAAAACCGATCTCTGCTAATCCTTCCACTGGCCGATCATTCGCTGTAGCAAACTTGGCGATATTGGCGCTATTGGTATACAGGTTGTGCGGCGCGCTGCGGTCGCGGGTGCGATAGAAATACCCGCTGGCATTGCCGCGTAGTGCGTCCATATTGATCAGTTCGATAGATGTTTCGGCCAACAACAAGCCTTCGGGCGAGCCGCCGGCATGCACGTACACCGCTCGAAACCCTTTGGCCCACTCGACGTAATATGGACGAGCACTGCGTACCGGGCCGATCACCGGTATATCAGGTGAGATACCGGGAATAAAGATGGCCATATAGCGGGTAATGCCGAACTCGGCCAACGCCTCGAACACGATGGCCGCTCCGTCCATCCCGGTTTGCGGGTAAGCATTGGGATGGTTGTCGTACATCACGGCGAAAGGTCGGCTGGTCACCGAACCGCGTGGAACGGCGAGTGGTGCAGTAATCAGTTCTGGCGTTGGGGTTGGTTCAGGTGTGGCGGTGGGTTCAGGAGTTGCAGTTTCTGCCGGTGTAGCTGTCAATTCAGGAGTGGCAAGAAGCGGTAGCGTTGGGACGGCCGATGGTGTTGGTGTCTTCGTTACCAATTGGAACTGGGGGACAGTTGGCTGTGGCGACGGTACCGGTTCATTTGCCACCGCCGAACTGCATGCACCTATCAGCACAAGACTCAGCAACAGGGCTATTGGAATAATTCTATTCTTCATGCTCCTCGTTCCTTATGCGCCGCGGGTCGTGGCGGAGCAATACGGGCGGCCTATTATACCATGGGTTTGGCGGAGTGCAAGTTGAGCGGTTTGGTGCGAGGATAGATGTTTGGGATAGCTGGGCAATATGCTATCAGTTTGCGCCACTCGCCCATACTCAAGCATGCTCAACTGGGTAGGATTGGGGTGTCATTGACCGTCTCGTCAATTCCCGGTGCGGAACTGCCACGTGTAGGTAAACGGTTGCCCATCATACGATCCGCTGATCGATACTTCGATCAGGCTATTGGCAGGCAAATTGACGGTAGGGGTGACGGCGATCCCTTTATGACCAACTGGCAGGTTAGTTGTGCTGGTATGCGGAATCGCATTGCCGCCAACAACGCGCAGATCTGTGCTGTTGATCACCGGCGTACTGCCAAAGTAGCTCCATTGCAATGTTATCGGATATTGCGTCGCCGGCACATCGGTTTGGTCAATGCCGGGGTAGCGCACCGGCCAACCGGGGTAATCAGCATCAGCACTGTAATTAAAGTGAGAGAGAACATCGAGCGCGGCGCCGTTGCAGTGCCAGTTCACGTTATTCACCCTGCATTTTGCGGTGGCAGTGGTGTAAAATCCAAACCCGAGGGTTGGCGTGGTGGGGTAGAGCAGCCAGAGGCGATGGCCAATCGATTGCATCCAGCTATCAATTGCGTCAGCGGGCTGCCAACTGTTGCCCCATCCAATCCACGCATTGCCCTTTTGCGCGCAGATCTGGCCGGTGGGCGAGGCAAAGGGCTTGTTTGGGTCTTGGTTGTGGGTGATTTGGTTATTTTCGGCCATATAGCGTGCATGTTCCCAGCAGTTGCTGTTGAGCTCGCTACTTTCAGTGACCGACGGCACTCCGGCCCGCGCTCGATAGGCGTTCACCCGCTCTAACCAGTTGGAGGAGAGCGGCGGGTATGTCACCGTGCGGATGATCAGGGGGATGAAGATAGTGCTCGGTTGAGCTTGAGGCGTTTCCGATTGAGCAACAACGTTGGCCGGCAGTGACAGCAAGACAAGAAGACAAACGAGGATCGGATACAAGAGCAAAGATCGACGCATGAGTTGTAGCTCCCGAGTTCCATCACTAGATTAGCGCAATCTATAGGGGTAATGTACCAGTTCATCTATGGAGCAGGCAATAGGGTTTTTATACTATTTTGCGAGTAAGTCCCTTGTGCTATTCCTAACCGATAGTGGATTGTGTGCGTTGAAGGGGGGATTGCTTCGGGGCGCAGGCGGCGCGTCGTGCTGCCCCTACGCGCCCCTCGCAATGACAGATGGGAGTGGCGTTTTCCCCAAAACCCTTTGCGCCTATGCGTTTAGCATCGGCAGCGGAGTAGGTTTACCGGAGCACTCATTACTTAGTGCGACTTCCTCCTCTGCGCCTATGCGTTTAGCATCGGCAGCGGAGTAGGTTTACCGGAGCACTCATTACTTAGTGCGACTTCCTCCTCTGCGCCTA
>NZ_JBMFNE010000018.1:0-67234 GCF_049970315.1 Chloroflexus sp. | reverse complement strand
ATGCGTTTAGCATCGGCAGCGGAGTAGGTTTACCGGAGCACTCATTACTTAGTGCGACTTCCTCCTCTGCGCCTTTGCGTTTAGCATCGGCAGCGGAGTAGGTTTACCGGAGCACTCATTACTTAGTGCGACTTCCTCCTCTGCGCCTTTGCGTTTAGCATCTCTGCGCTTTTGCGCGCGTTGCGATTGGGTCATCGGCCCTTATCCCCCGCGCTGTCTCCCTCCGATTCGTTGCCTTCTCTACAGCACTGTGCTACGATGAGCCGAGAATATTTTTAGTAACGATGGAGCGTGCCATGAGCAGCGCTGAGGTGCAGGCGATCGCGGTGGGAAGACCGGATCGGGCGGGGAGGAGTCGCGAAGGCAGTCCGGTGGCGTTAGTGGTGGCAGTGGCTGACGCGCAGCATGCCGCGATGGCGCTGGCTGCCTACCAAAGCGCGGATGCGGTGATGTTGCCTCATTTCTACCTTGATCGGGATGGGACATTGCATCAACTGGTCGCTCCTGTGCGGGCCGGTCATGGGTTGGGCCGGGCAATTTGGCGGGGGCGAGTGCATAATCTCGACCGGGTGGCGGTGATTGTGAGCCTTGCAGCGCCGACGCTGACCGATCTGAGCGAGGCGCAAGCCACAGTGCTGGCTGATTGGTTGCCGGCGGTGGCCGCGCAATACGGCCTGTCGTTGGCTGATATTGGCATGCTCATCACTGATGCCCGCGGGAAGCGGAGGGTGTTGCCGTATTTGCCGCCGGCGGCGCCGGTTGCCCCTGCTGAGGGTGTTATCCTCGGCAGCGGCGTGCGCTCTCCCGAACAGGAGCTGTGGGTGGGTTTGGCGACGGTGACGTGGCGGCAGCGCGGTGGTCAATTGCGGCTCAACCAGGCCTTTTCGCTGCACTGGGGCAAGTTTGATCTCGGCGCGCCGCTGGCTCCTAACGAGCCGCCGCTGGTGGCGCTCGCTGGTAAGACGTATAACTTTCAGGTCTTTGCCCGCGATACGATCTTCAACGAAGGCACCCAGTATGCTGCCGTGCAGAGTTTGTCCAATCTGCTAGGACCGGACATCGGCGCAATTCCTGCCGGCGGAGTGAGCCGGGCCTTAATTGAGGCGAGCTATCGCAGTGCGTTGAAAGCGAGCGCGACGCGCGCGCCGCTCGAGGGTAAAACCGAGTTTCGCGCCGATTGGCGCTTCCATTTTGTGGCCTTGCAAGCCAAACTTGGCCCGGCCCTGAGCGGGAATTATGTCACGGCTGACCGCGCGTTTGCGCTGCAAGTCTTTGCTGGCGACACCCTCTACACGCCGATGAGCCAGCAATCCGGTTGTTTCTTTCTCAGCTTAACCGACCCAGCTAGCCCGCAGTATGCCCAACTGTGGGCCGAAACGTACAACGTTGCCGGCGTTCCGTACAATCCAACCGATCCGTTTCACCAGCGGGCGTTGGAATTAAAGTTGGGCACGCCGCTGAGCGGGGTGGTGCGTGAGACGATCCAGGGGATGACCTATGAGGTGCAGGTGTTCGCTTATGATACCCTGTATCGTGGAGGGGATGGCGTGATCCGGTGTATGAGCGATCTGCCGCGTCCGCCAGAAGTACTGGCGTGGCAGCCGAAACCGGCAACGTCTCGTGTGAACGCCGGGCATGTGGTACAAACGCCGGTTCAACCCTCTGCCACAGCCACCAGCCCGGCGACGCAATCGGCGAGCGCATCATCTCAGGTGATAGCGGTTGATCTTGCGTCATCCCCATCCCAACAACCGACCGGGGGGATGGCCGATGTGCTGACTGCTCCGGAGGTGGTGCGGGCCGGGCCGCCGCGTCGCGATCCGAATTGGCCGCCCATGCCCGATTTCAACATTCTGACCGACCGCAACGGCCAGCGCGAGCGAATCTTGGGTAAAATCGAGTGGGTGCGCAAGAGCGGCGATGATATTACCATCACCAACGATTGGGCGGCGCAGAACCTGATCGAGGTGTCGATACCGCAATTGGCCCGGTTCCGCAATACTAACGGCGGGCGGATCCGTTTCCATCGGGTGGCGGCTGACCAATTGCGCCGGTTGTGGCAGGCATGGGAAGATGCAGGACTCTTGCAGTTAGTGTTAACATTTGATGGCGCATGGTGGCCGCGTACCATTCGCAGCAATCCGACCACGTTGAGCAACCATGCGTATGGCACGGCATTTGATATCAATGCACAGTGGAACGCATTCTACAAACCGGCAGCGCTGGTAGGTGATCGCGGCTCGGTGCGTGAATTGGTGCCGATTGCCAATGCGCTCGGTTTTTTCTGGGGTGGTCACTGGAATTACGATGGCCGCGGCGCCAGTGATGGGATGCATTTTGAATGGGCAGTTGCCCGCTGAGCAAAGGAGCAAGCAATGCAACTGAACGGTCTGGGTGCGTTGGTCACGGGTGGCGCATCAGGGTTGGGGGCAGCGACAGCCGAGCGATTGGCAGGAGCCGGTGCGCGGGTGACGATCGCCGATCTCAACGAGGCAGCCGGCATGGAGCTGGCCGAACGGATTGGCGGGCGGTTTGTACGTACCGATGTTACCGATCCGGCGCAGTGTGCGGCGGCGGTGGCGGCAGCGACAAACGTTGGCAGCCTGCATGCTCTGGTCTGCTGCGCCGGGATTGTGTTGGCCGAGCGGATGTTGGGGCGCGATGGTGTGCATGATCCGGCCCGTTTCAAACGGGTGATCGAGGTTAATTTGATTGGCACGTTTCAGATGATGCTTTACGCAGCGCAGGCGATGGCGAACAATCAGCCAAACGAGGAGGGTGAGCGAGGGATAATCGTGAACACGGCCTCAATCGCTGCCTTCGACGGCCAAATCGGTCAAGTAGCGTATGCAGCCTCGAAGGCGGGGGTGGTGGGAATGGGCTTGCCGGCGGCGCGCGAATTGGCCCGGTTTGGTATCCGAGTGATGACGATCGCGCCGGGTATTTTTGATACAGCGATGATGGCTAGCTTGCCGGCGGCGGCGCGCGAATCGCTCGGCGCACAGGTACCCTTCCCCTCGCGGCTTGGCCGTCCGGCGGAGTATGCTGCGCTGGTGCAGCATATTATCGAAAATCCGATGTTGAATGGCGAAGTAATCCGGCTTGATGGCGCGATTCGGATGGCGCCCAAATAGAGGAGGAGCACAATGCAGATCTATCTCGATACGGCGAATCTGGCCGAAATTCGGGAAGCGGCCAGTTGGGGCATTCTCAGCGGGGTGACGACCAACCCGACCCTGATTGCGCGTGAGCGCGGTGCTGACTTTAAGGCGATCATTACCGAGATTGCCGAACTGGTTGATGGCCCGATCAGCGCCGAGACCGTCTCGCTCGATGCTGAGGGTATGGTGCGCGAGGGCATTGAATACGCTTCGTGGCATCCGAATGTGATTATCAAGGTGCCGAGCACGACCGAGGGGCTACGCGCGGTGAGTCAGTTGGCCAAGCACGGCATCCGCTGTAACGTCACGCTCTGCTTCAACTCGGTGCAGGCGCTGTTGGCGGCGCGGGCTGGCGCGTTTATCATCAGCCCCTTTGTCGGGCGGGTGGATGACACCGGCGTTGACGGCATGGCGCTCATTCGCGAAATTGCCGGCATCTATCGCCAAGATCGCGAGATTACGACTAAAATCTTGGCCGCTTCGATCCGCCATCCGCGCCACATTGTCGAAGCGGCGTTGGCGGGGGCTGATATTGCGACCTGCCCGTTTAAGGTGTTGCAGCAGGCAATGCGCCATCCCTTAACTGACCGTGGGATCGAACAGTTTCTCGCCGATTGGAAATCGCGTTCGGCTTCGTGAGAAGAGGTTATGGACGACCAACCCCTGATGCTTGGTCTGATTGGCGCGAGCGGCGCTGGCAAGACGACCCTGACCCGTGGGATTATTCGTCTACTGGGTGCGCAAGGTGTGACGCCGATCAGTCTCGATGATTATCTGCGCTACAGCCGGGCCGAACGGGCGGCGCTCGGCTTGACCGACGCTGATCCGGCGGCGACCGATCTTGAGCGCATGGCGGCTGATTTGGCGGCGTTGCGCAGGTGCCAAACCATCAATAAGCCGGTATACGACCACGTGACCGGTGCGCCGCGAGGCAGCGAACGGGTTGCGCCAACCGGTCTGGTGATCGCGTATGGCGCGCTCACGCTCACTCCGCCGGTACAAGCTGAGCTGTTTGACTTGACCGTCTATCTCGATCCGCATCCCGACCTGTACCGGCGCTGGCGCGAAGAACGGGATGTCAAACAGCGCGGCTATACACTGGCCGAAGTACAGGCGGCGTGGCCGGCCCGCGAGCGTGACATCCAGCGCTACATTGCGCCTCAGCGCCCGTTGGCCGATGTAGTGTTGCGTTTCGTTCCGGGAACAGATGGGCTTGACATGCAGATGTCGTTGCGGCGGCGGGCAATGGCGTTTGATCTGGCCGGTATCGTCCACGCAGTTGGCGCGACGGCGGTCGTACAGCTACGGCCGGTCGCTGCCGATGACGACGGGATACCGGCGATGCTCGTGATGGCCGAAAATGATCCAGTGCTTGATCGGGTGAGTGCGGCTTTGCGAGCATACTTACCGGTGCAGGGGCAACTACCGCGCGATGAGGCAACAGATCCGACCATAGCAACCTTGACCTTTGCCCAGACCTTAGTAGCTGTGATATTACTACGCCAGACAGGAGGCTGGCAATGATCTGCTGGGAAGCGGCCAGAAGCAGGCATCCTGATTGAGAGGTGATCGGGGCGGCTTCATGCCTGCCCCGGTCTGGTAACTATCATCCAACCTATCCGATGGGTAGGAGTTGAGGTATGGCTAGGCTACACTAGCGAAAAAGTTCGTTCAGATCGGTTTCGGCGATGCCCAGCCGTTGTGCCATCTGCGTGATATACAGTTTCTCGGCGATATGCAGTTCACCATCGCAGCGTGCTAATGCCACCATCTTCATCAATAAACCGACTATCTCCTCAGGTTGGGCAGCTAAGGCTTCATAATCAATTGTGAAATTGGTATTGGTGTGGAGCACAGCGAGCAAGATACGCGCTTGTTGATCGCTCAGGCCCGATTCTTGGAACGTTTGGGACAAAAAGGTCTGTTCTTCCGGCGTGACGTTGCCGTCGATTTTGACCAAGTTGTTGAGGTCTGCTATTCGGATGCGGTACTGTGCATAGCAGATGCGCTGTGCAAAGGCATTTAACCATTCCTCAGGTTGTGCATCCTGTTCTGACACAATCTGAATGTCTTTGTTAAATATCTCGACCGCTTTTTGGCCGATTTGATTGGTTGAGGAGTACGACCACGCGGCCACTGCCACAGCTCCGACGATAGGGAGCCATTTGCTGATCGTCGCCTTAATCAAGCGTTGGGTGACTTGCCAGGCGAGCAATTTGATAACCTGCTGAATGACGCGAAGCGAGGCTCGGCGGACGAGGATTTTGCTCGCATGCATTGGTGAGCAACGATATACCGCCCGCACCTAAGGCTGAGCCGAAAATTCCCAGCAGTAATTCAACGGTGATGACATTGTCTTTACCGTAAGCCATCCCGATGTCATAGAGCATCGCTACTTGATTGCGAATGATAAGGCCAATTTCCGGGACTACCGCTAACAGCCCGAACGAACCAGGAATCAATCCTAAGCCACCCGAGATAGCCATATTGCTTACGGCATATGCCGAGATGATCCCTGGTATGTCTTGTTGGGCTTCGGTTGCTGCGCATAATGGCGCTTTCGCTCTTCAATAACCCGGCTAAAGATGTTCGTCATCAGATCAATAACGTGATGTTGCAATTCGTTCTGTGGATCATTAGTTGGAAGCATGAGACTGCTCCTGGGTCAAAAGACAATAGTAGCCGCCGATCGGTCTTCACACGCTTACTCTATAACGGCTCATCCGTGTTTGTGAAATGTGTTACGGGAGTATTACAGCCAAAGAAAAGAACGGTTTCGGCTAGTAAATTGCGGATATGACCAGTCGGGGCAATTGGTATACGTACTCAGAGCACGTACCTATCGATCAGTTCAAAAGCGGCTTCTGCAATCGAGAATGGATCAAGCCCAAATGCGCGATAGAGGTCATCACGTGCTCCCGACTGACCAAATTGGTCAACACCCAGGGCGCGCAGTGGTGCGCCGTGGATGGAGCCGAGCCATGCCAGCGCGTGTGAAGCGGCGTCGTGAACGGTCACGATGGGCGCGTTGCGTTCGCTGGGCGGGATGAGCCAGCTCATATCGCTGCCCTGTTTCCATTGCTCGAACACACGGCGGGCGCTGGTGAGGTTGATCACATTCACAGCTACCCCTTCACGGTGCAGATACTGGGCTGCTGCTACCGCTTCGGGCACGAGTGTTCCACCGGTGACGATCTGCACGACCGGCGCACGTAGATGATCGTGGTAATCGGCGCGGTCGATCAACCGATAGCCGCCACGCAGAACTTGTTGGCGTAGTTCGGCGGCGCCGAGCCGGTCGAGGGCCGGTTGGAGTAGGCTTTGGTCGATGGGGCGGGTCGAAAGGCGAAGATAGCTCGCCGATCCGTTGGGATCGATACAGAGGCGGAGCGCCTCGCGCAGCAGCCACGTCGTTTCAAGGGCAAAACACGGCTCGAAGCTCGCCAGATTGGGCAACTCAATCCCTAACGAGGCTGTGACCGATGACTGGTGCGCGCCGCCTTCGGGCGATAAAGTAATGCCGCTGGGAGTACCGACGACAATAAACCGCGCTCCCGAATAGAGGCCGTAGATAAACGCATCGAGGCCGCGGCAGACAAACGGATCGTAGACAGTGCCGATCGGGATCAGCGGTTCGCCAATTAGATCACCCGCCAAGCCAAACATCCCCAGCAGCATAAAGAGGTTCATCTCAGAGATGCCCAGCTCAATATGCTGCCCACCCGGCCAGCGTCGCCAGCGCAACATGCGATAGGCTTCAGTCTCAAAATCCGGCTCTTCGTGGCGGGCAAACACCCCAGTCTTGTTAATCCAGCCGGCCAAATTGGTCGAAACTGACACATCCGGCGATGCGGTCACAATCCGTTCGCGCAAACCAGCAATATCGGCGACGCGCACGAGAAAGCGGCCAAAGGTGTCTTGGGTGCTGACCATGCCACTGGCCGGCACGGCAATCTCGTCGGGCAGGGGAATAGTCACGGCAGGCGCAGTGTGATCGGGCGCGCCATACAGACGGGCCGCGGCTTCAGCGCAGAGCTGGCCACCGGGCGAGTTGGGCGGTAAGCGATCCCATTCGTGACCGGGGGCGATGCCGAACTGTTCGCGTAGCGCCTCGATCTGTTCGGGTGTGAGCAACATCGAGTGATTAAGCGGATTGCCGGCAATGGGCAATCCCCAACCCTTAATCGTGTAGGCAAAGATGATGGTTGGCCGGCGCGGTTCAGCATCGGCGGCAGCAAGCGTCTTGAGTAATTCCATCACATCATGACCGCCGAGATTTGCCAGCGTCGCCGGCAACTCCTCATCGGGAACGGTGGCGAGCAAGCGGGCAAGCCGCTCGTCACCGTTGATCAGGCGAGGGCGCAGGTCGGGGCCGGGCAAACGGATGAGAGCCTGATACTCCTCGTTACTCATCTCGTCGATGCGAGTGCGCAGCACATCGCCACCCGGTTGGGCAAAGAGTGTTTGCAGACGACAACCGTATTTAGCTTCCAATACACGCCAACCACTTTCGGCGAAGAGACGCTTAAGGTGCGCGGCGCGGATGCCAGGTACTACTCGGTCGAGACTCTGCCGGTTCAGATCAACGATCCAGAGCAAATTATCGAGTTCGGCGAGCGCCGGATCGATCACAGCCTCCCAGACATTGCCCTCATCGAGTTCGGCATCGCCAACGAGAGAGATAAAGCGTTGGGTGGCGGGCCGGTTGAAATGAGAGGCGGCGTATTGTGCGCTGAGGGCGGCAAAGGCCGGGGCGACTGCACCGAGGCCGACCGAGCCGGTGGAAAAATCGGGCGGATCGGGGTCTTTGGTGCGCGAAGGGTACGCTTGGAGGCCGCCAAACGCGCGCAATTGGGTGAGGTAGCGCGCATCGAGCCGGCCCAACAAATATTGCAGCGCGTGATAGACCGGCGAAGCGTGCGGCTTGACCGACACCCGATCACCGGGACGCAAGTAGTGCAGATAGAGTGTAGTCATAATCGTGACCATCGAAGCCGACGAAGCCTGATGACCACCCACCTTCACCCCGTCGGGATTATGGCGGACATGGTTCGCGTGGTAGATCATTAAGGTCGCCAACCAAAGCACACGCTGTTGCACCTCTTCGATGGCGCCGATCAGCGCGGGCGTTAGTTCAGTGCGGGGTATACATTGCTCCTTATCGAGTCAGTGTTGTCGGGGTCACTGATATTATACCTTATGCTGGCGGGCACCCAAGGGCACCCACGAGGGGTCCCCAACAGGCACCTATGACACGACATAATTGGAACGATGGCGCTCTCTTTGCTGCGAGCGTCTAACTCCCGCCGTCCAAATGTATGTTCATCATCGCAATGAGATGCAGTTGTATCAAGAAACGATTAAGAGCGATTGAATAATCGTTTAAGTGCTTCAGAATGGGTAGAAACGCTCCTTGATTCACTTGCCAAAATGTCGTATCTACGGTACTATGCGCATGCCCATACCAGCATAAATGTCGGTTTGTACCTCGCGGTCTGTGTGTTCTCTGTTAACCGACACCGTGACGATTGGCGGTGTAGCGAGCGTTGGTTGTTCGTGACTTGAAATGGAGACCATACCTTATGGAGAAGATCTCACGTCGGCGGTTTCTCAAAGGGACGGTTGCTCTCGGTGCTGGCGCATTGCTTTCGATCTACAGTGATGGCAGCTTCCGGCTAGCGTTGGCGCAGGAAAACCCTGCGTTTCGCATGCGGATTCTGCACACGAATGATCACCATGCCCGGATTGAACCGGTGTTCAGTGGTAACAATCCGGTTCACGGCGGTGTCTCGCGCCGTAAAGCATTAATTGACAAGATCCGTCGCGAGACGGCAATGCCGACCTTACTGGTTGATGCCGGTGATGTATTCCAAGGGACGCTCTACTTCAACCAATACAACGGCATGGCCGATCTCGAGTTCTATAACGCAATTGGCTATGAGGCGATGGCCGTCGGCAATCACGAATTTGACAAGGGGCCGCAGGCGCTGGTTGACTTCATCACGCGGGCCAAATTCCCAGTGTTGAGCGCGAATATTGCGGTTGCCGCCGGCAATCCGCTGGCCGGCTTAATCAAGCCGCGCACGATTATCGAAAAAGATGGCCGGAAGATCGGCATCTTCAGCCTCACCCCAGAAGACACCGGCGTGCTCTCGAACGCCGGCTCCGGCATTAGCTTCACATCGGCGATTGAAGCGGCGCGGCAGCAGGTTGCTGCGCTGAAGGCGGAAGGTGTCTTCACGATCATCGCTCTGACCCACGTCGGTATTAATGTTGATCGCCAGATTGCACGCGAAGTTGGTGGGATGAGTCTGATTATCGGCGGTCACTCGCACACCCCGATGGGGCCGATGAACAATGTACGTACACCGCCGTACCCCGAACTCATCGCTGGGCCGGATGGTAAGCCGGTGGTAGTTGTGACCGACTGGGAGTGGGGTCGCTGGTTAGGTGACATCACCGTGGCCTTCAACGCTGCCGGTACGGTGATCGATTTGCAGGGTAATCCAACCGAAATCTTACCGTCGCTACCGGCAGATCAAGGGTTCGAGAATCGGATTGCCGTGTTCCGTGGCCCTCTCGATCAGTTGCGTGCCCGCGTGGTTGGCGCAACCGCAGTTGATCTCGATGGTAACCGAACCAACATCCGCTCACGCGAGACCAATCTGGGTAATCTAGTGGCCGAGGCGATGCTGGCGAAGGCACGTAATTCAGGAGCCACTATTGCCATTACCAATGGTGGCGGTATCCGAGCGTCGATCCCTGCCGGTCCGGTAACTGTCGGCCAGATTTTAGAGGTCTTGCCGTTCGGTAATACGCTGGCGCTCGTAACACTCACCGGGGCACAGATCATCGAAGCGCTTAACAATGGCGTAAGCCAGGTTGAGAGCGGCGCCGGTCGGTTCCCGCAAGTGGCCGGGCTGCGCTTCACCTACGATCCGTCGCTACCTGCGACGAGTCGGGTAACCAGCGTAACCGTCGATGGTAAACCGATTGACCCGAACGCCGACTATGTTGTTGTGACCAACAACTTTATGCTGACCGGCGGCGACGGCTACAGCGTCTTTACCCGCGGGCGCAATCAGGTTGACACCGGCTTCATTTTGGCCGATGTGGTAGAGGAATACATTGCGGCCAATTCACCGGTCAATCCGGCGGTTGATGGGCGCATTGCTATCGGTGCAGCACCGGCAACGACACCGGCGCAGCCAGAGACGCCGACGCAGCCGGTGCCGGCAACGCTGCCTAACACAGGTGGCGAGCTCGCACCGTTAGCATGGCTGGCCGGCTTGGGTGTGGCGGCGTTGGCAGGTGGTGCAGCGCTGCAACGTAGTGAGAGGGAGTAAGAGGTACTACCGAGGACACCCACAAGGGGTGCCCCAACACGGGCACGGGCACCCACGAGGGGGTAGCCACAAGGGGGTAGCCACAAGGGGGGCAGCCACAAGGGGGGCAGCCACAAGGGGGGGCAGCCACAAGGGGGGGCAGCCACAAGGGGGGCACCCACAAGGGGTGCCCCAACGGGCACTCACGAGGGGGGCACCCACAAGGGGGCCCCAACGGGCACTCACGAGGGGTGGCCGTACTACAGATCTAAGCCTCCATCAACCGGCAACACCTCACCGGTGATAAAACCTGACTCGTCGGAGGCGAGGAAGAGGTAAGCATATGCTACATCTTCGGGCGTGGCCAGCCGGCGGAGCGGTGTGCGACCCTTAAACTCATCGAGCACCTTTTCGGGCACATGCGCGATCATATCAGTCTGGGTAAAGCCGGGAGCCACCGCGTTTACTCGGATACCACTTGGTCCGAACTCGCGCGCCCACGTCTTTGTCATCCCGATCACGCCGGCCTTCGAGGCGACATAATTGGTCTGGCCGAAATTACCGTTGAAAGCGACGATCGAGGCGGCGTTAATGATCGAGCCTTTGCCCTTTTCGAGCATAATCGGCGCGACATACTTGGTGCAGAGCCAAACGCCCTTCAGATTGACATTAATCACCGCGTCGAACTGCTCTTCGGTCATCTTGACCATACGAGCATCGCGGGTGATACCGGCGTTGTTCACGAGAATATCAACGGTACCGGCCCATTCGACAACTCCCTTGACCATCGCCTCCACCGAAGCTGCTTGCCCGACATTCACTACAAAGGCCTTCGCCTGTCCGCCAGCCTCAAGAATCGCGTTAGCAGTCGCTGTGGCTGCTTCCTCGTTAATATCGGCGACGGCAACTTTCGCTCCCTCTTTGCCGAACAGGAGCGCCGTGGCACGGCCAATGCCCTGCCCACCGCCGGTTACGATAGCAACTTTTCCGCTCAGGCGCATACCGTTCTCCTTCTGGTTTTTCAAGCGCCAAAAATGCTGGCTGCGACGAAATTGAGAAAACAAAGAGCCCTAGCATCGTCGTTAGCAGACAACGACGATGCCAAACAGTGTCTGACTGACGTGACGGGAATGCTAGTTGCTACGCTCGCTCAGCCATGATTCGATCTGAGGCCATGCTCGCTTGCTGGCACCACTACCGACCATAATGCCGATATGACCACCTTTCAGTTCGATCAGCTTCTTATCCTTACTTCCGACGCGATCCATCACCGAGCGCGACTGGCAGTTGGGGACGATATGGTCCTTGTCGGCGATCACATTGAGCAAGTTTGCCTTGATATTGGCAAGATCAACGACGCGCCCTTCCATCATGAGCTTATTTTCCATCAGCCGATTTTCGCGGAAGAACTCAACGACCCATTGGCGGAACGCAGCGCCGGGAAAATCAACATTATCGGTCACCCATGTATTCATGGCAAGCCATGCCTCGACCACAGCCGGGTTATCGAGGTTATCCCACAGCTTCAAGTAGGTGCCGATATAATTCTCGACCGGCTTCAGCATCTTATTGCCGTATTCGATGATAGCGGCGGGCACATTCCCGAACTGGCGCACCAGTTCATCGACGTTGTAGTACTCGGTATTGAGCCAGCGGCTGAAGGTACTCCCCTCTTTGTCGCTAAAATCGATTGGCGCAGTCAGCAAAATCAGGTTACGCAGCCCATCATCGGGGCGCATCGCTGCATAAATGGTGACGATTGTCGCTCCGATGCACCAACCCAACATGCTAAACTCGTTCTTGCCGCTGTGACGCTTCATAGCCCGGATTGCACGGGGCAAAAACTTCAGCGAGAAGTCCTCAAAATCGTAATGTGCATCTTCCGGGCCGGGGGTACCCCAGTCGAGCAGATAGACTTCGTAGCCATGCTTAAGCATGAACTCGACGAAGCTGTTACCGGGACGCAAGTCGAAGATATATGGCCGGTTGATCAGCGCGAAGACCAAAAGCAGTGGGATCGGTTTGCGCTGCTCCGGCGGCACCTGCGGATAGTAGTGGTACAGGCGCATCTTATTCAGCGCCCAAATCTGCTCTTTTGGCGTCTGACCGACCGCGACTTTGATACGATTGGTCGCAATCCGGGCAGCCATATCGCTGCTCTTCGTGGTGCGCTCAATCTCCTTCAGCAACTGCTCGGTCATCCGATCGAAATCGATCGGTGCAGCATCTGCACTAGTCATGGCAAAACACTCCTACTCTTTATCTTCAGTCGTCGTCTTGCGGTTACGAGCAGTCGGACGGGCAGCCGCGATGGCGGTCAATTGCTCTTCAATTGCGGTGAGTTTTTCACCGATCATGCTCACATCGGTCGGTGTCATTGGACCAGCAGCGGCCAAGGCTCGGACCATATCGGTCAACTCATCGAGTTGGGCTTGCATATCATCAAGCCGAAACTCGATGTTGGTGAGCCGGCTGGCTAATGAGATTACCTCATTGCGCGAAGGCATCTGGGCTTGGGCCAGATACCGTTCCATGTACTGTTGTACTGCTTGCTGAATTGGGCCAGAGACGGCGAGAAGGGCATCGAGTTGGGCGCCTATTGCTTGTGAGAAGGTCTCGGTATTGACCATTGCGGTGAGGCTCTTGGCCCATGCGTCGAGGCTGGCGTCACGCCATGCCCGCCACGTCCCAATCGGGTCATTTGGGTCGAAGCCATTCGGTGGCTGTGTCATTGCCAATCTCCTTTGATGGCGCGCCATCAAGGCGCGTAAATGCGCGGTTCTGTGCGTAGGGTAGTCAACGTAGTTACAGCATGGTTACATATAGTATACATTCCTCTTGACATGATGCAGTGAAGCTATCTATACTAAGGGTTGAGAGTATTTAGAAGATTGGCTAACTATCTATGGAACAAGCTATCACCCGCACGCTTCACGCCTTGTCGGATCCGACCCGGCGAGCGATTCTCCAGATGCTGAACGAGCGCGACATGACAGCGGGCGAAATTGCGGCACGATTTGCGATCTCGGCGCCGAGCGTATCGCACCATCTCAGCGTGCTCAAGGCGGCGGATCTGGTGACTGCCGAGCGGCATGGCCAACATATGATCTATCGCCTGAATACAACCGTGTTGCAAGAGGTGTTGACTCTGTTGATGGACCTGTTCAAGGTTGGCGCAGATGCCGATACACAACGAAAGGAGGGCGGCCATGCGTAATCTGCGGTTCATGATTGTCATCACGGCGCTGATGTGGGTGTTTGGCGCAGTGATGCTACCCTTCATCCCCGATCCGGCGCCAATTCACTGGAATGCAGCCGGTGAAATTGATGGCTATGGCAGCCGGTGGTTTGTGGCCTTCTTTCCACCGGCGATCGCTACGCTCATGGCCGCACTCGCGCCGATCTTGCCGCGGATCGATCCGCACGGGCAGGGGTATGTCGCCTTTGCGCGCACATACGCGCTGATTATGAATAGCCTCATCATCTTTTTTGCTGTGATTCATGTCATCACCGTTGGTGGAGCGGTCGCTTGGCCGATCAGCGTCCCGCGGCTGATCAGCATTGGGGCGGCGCTGCTGATTGCGGTCTTAGGAAACGAGTTAGGCCGGGTGACGCCAAACTATTTTGTCGGCATTCGCACCCCGTGGACGCTGGCCGATCCGGAGGTGTGGCGGATCACGCACCGGGTCGGTGCGCGCTTGTTCGTGGCCGGCGGCTTGGCGTCGGCGCTGGTCAGCCTGTTCGTGCCGGAAGATTGGCTGTTTGCGACCAGTTTTCCGTTGATCATTGTGCCGGCGTTGGCGACCATCCCGTATTCGTACATTGTGTGGCGGCGGCTGCACCGGGCCGGCTAGCCGCGAAAGGAAACACTGATGGCTGCGCTGAATTGGCGTGGGTTAGGTTGGTTTGTTGGTTTAAGTGTGGGCTTGGCGTGGTTGTGCTGCGCGCCATTGTGGCTGAGCGAGGCCGGTCTGGCCGATCCGCTGGCGTTGCCGCTGATGCTGGCGATGATGGTCACGCCGGCATTGGCGACGTTGATCGTAACCCGCTGGATTAGCCCGCCGCCGGGAGGAATCGTGAAAGCGACCGGGTTGGGGATCGGCAAAGGCCGGCGCTGGGGCTGGTACTGGCTGTTTGCGTGGACGGTACCCGGACTCATGATGGTCGTTTCACCGTTTGTCAGCGCATTGTTCGGCGTCTACGATCTCGATTTGTCATTGTCTGGATTTCGCGCCCTGCTCAACGCAGCGGGTGCGGGTGAGGCGCTAACCAATATTTCGTTATGGCCGATCGTGATCGCGCAACTAGGGGTGGCATTGGTCGCCGGGCCATTGCTCAACGCGGCACCAGTGTTTGGCGAAGAATGGGGCTGGCGGGGGTATCTCTTGCCGCAGTTGTTGCCGCTCGGCCAATGGCCGGCGTTGATCATCAGCGGCGTGATTTGGGGCTTGTGGCACGCGCCAATCATCCTGCTCGGCTACAACTACCCGACTAATCCGGCGCTTGGCGTGGTGATGATGACGGCGTTCTGCGTGTTGGTAGGCATCATACTGGGGTGGACGAGGCTGGCGACAGGAAGCGTCTGGCCGGCGGTGATCGGGCATGGCAGCATCAATGCCTTTGGTGGCGCAATTGCGCTGTTTACCCGCGAAGGGGCGACAGTTGACACGATCTGGGCGACGGCGCTGGGCATCACCGGTTGGCCGTTGTGGGTGGTCATCATTGTGGCGCTTGTTTTGACCCATCGGTTGCCGGTTGCCGATCCACCGGATCGAGCTTTGCAAGGAGTGATGACGGTCAAACCGACGTATTAACATCATTGTACGTTGCGCAAAGAAGGTCGATCTGCAATGATCAAGTTTTATCGTTATATGCAGCGTAGATTCTTACGTCTGCGTCTCATCCCGTTTGTTGTTCTTTTGTACAGCATTGTGTTCGTTGCTGCTTGTAGTTCTGGTTCACCCTCTCACAAGCTGCTCGTCTTCGAGTGCAGTGGAGGATTTGCCGGGTTTGATGATCGGTTAACGGTCGATCTGGAAACAGGGAACGTTCGTCTCCAGCGGGGGAAAACGGTGATGACCGCAACACTCAGCACTGCGCAACGTAACAGATTGCAGACAATCATCGCTGCCCTGAATGGAGAACGTCTCGCAACAACACCTGTCCCTACGTCACCCTGTTGCGATCGGTTGAACTATCTCATTCAGATCGATACTGTAGTTATGCGCTTCACCGACGCCAATGTTCCTACCGAGTGCCGGTCATTGCTTGAAGTATTGAACGCGATCATTTCGGATATCACCTCACATCGTTCGTTACCGTTGTCTTAGCACAGAGAGGGAGCGTATGCGACGGCGCGATGATGGTCACAGGTTGCTCTACTCCGTGCGGTAGATCGTCGCCTGGTGTCGGGTGGGTTGGCAGATACATGCCGGCCCGCCCGTTATGTTTCTGCGAACAACCGTACCATGTGGGTAGGCGTAGCGATCCCCTCGTGGTGAAGACGGGTGTGTAATCGTTTAATGAACTCGTGGCGCAGGAGAAACTGATCGGTAAAACTTTGTCCACGTAAGACGACGGTGAAGCGGATGCCGGTAGCGTCGATCGTGTTAAAGCGCACCAGCGGCTCAAACGTGGCGACTCCACCGGTCGTCGTGGTTAACACCTCACGAGCCACCTCCAAAGCAATAGCTTCGGTACGCTCCAGATCGGCCTCTGCACTCACAGCAACATCAACCAGCACCGCTAGCTCCGGTTCAGGGCGGCTAAAATTCGTCACGATCTGTGTAATCATCTGTGCGTTAGGAATAATGATGATGTTGTTAGCGAGCTGACGAATGTACGTGTCGGACCAGCGAATATCGGTGACAAATCCCTCTTCACCGGAAGCGAGCCGAATGTAATCACCGGGCTTGACCCGGTTCGAGACGATGATCTGTACGCCGGCGAAAAAGTTTGCTAACGGTTCTCGTAAGGCAAGGGTCAGACCAAGGCTCGAACCGGCAATAACGGTGAGCACCGGGCTAAGCGGCACACCATAGCTTATTAAGAGGGTGCCACCGACCGCAAGTGCGCCTAACCCGCGTAGCAGATTCTGGATGAGCGAAATGTTACCGATTTGGCGATGACGAAGGTACGAGTCGACCAGATTCGTGATCAAACGCACGATCAAGATTGTGATCGCCATTATCCCGGCGAGATCGAGAAGAGGCTGGATGGCGGTGATGGTCGACTCGGCGAGGAAGTGGTTGGCAACTTGTTGGAAGATCAGAAACAAGGTCCAGAAGGTGAATTGTCCGCCGAGTGCGATGGCAATGGCTTCGATAACGATCCGGTTACGAGCGTCGGCCCACCGTTGGATACGCCGTCGGACGATCCAGTCAACGGTAATGCTGATGACAAGGGCAATACCGACGAGAATGACAGGTGCAAAGCCATTGATTTCGTTAGTAATCATACGGTTATCATATCATAGTTGCAGGATGTGATCGGTCGAGCGCAGGCGTTAGCGGTGAGTGAATAACAGCTTCTATAATACATTGCATGTCTCTCCGCTCTGATGCAAGGAAACCGGTATGGAGGATCAACAACGTTTGCGAGATCTGCGCCGGATGCAACTACTAGCGACCGGTCTCTTAGTTATGGCGGGCATGCTCTTTGTGGGTTCCAGTATCTGGCGTGATGCTATGCCGTGGATACCGTATGTCCGTGCCTTTGCCGAAGCGGCGATGGTCGGTGCATTTGCAGACTGGTTTGCGGTTACGGCGCTCTTTCGTCATCCGCTAGGCATACCGATCCCGCATACGGCAATCATTCCAGCCCGCAAAACACGCATTGCGGTGAGTTTTGGTCGTTTTATCGAGACGAACTTTCTCGATCCCGATCAGATTACCGAGCGCATCTGTCGCCACGACCCGGCGACTCGCCTTGCGCATTGGTTGCGGAACCCCAAACGGGGTGAACAGGTAGCCGATCTCGCTGCGGAGGCGGTGAGTGGCGTGTTGCGGGTGGTGAACGATGAGGATGTGAGTCAGGCGCTGGCGAACGGTTTGAGCCGTTGGTTAGAAACGATTCCGGTGGCACCGTTGCTCGGACGTTTATTAGGCGTATTGCTGGCCGGTGGGCATCAGCGCGATGTGCTCATGCAGATTGTGAGTTTATTAGCTGAGGTCATAGCGAGCAACGAAGTAGAAATCCGGCGTCGTATCGCCGGTGAGTTGCCGGTGTGGGTCCCGCGGATCGTCGACCAACGCATCTACGAACGGTTATTGGAGGGTGTACAGCGTTTGTTACGCGAATTGCGTGAAGATCCTGATCATCCGCTCTACCAGCAATTTACCGCGCTGATCGATCGTTGGATCGTTAATCTGCAATTTGATCCGCAGATTCAGCAACAAGGCGAAGCGTTGAAGCGCGAAGTGTTGGTGCATCCACTCCTTCGTGAATGGGTGGAGGCGAGTTGGCGTGATGTCAAACTGACGTTGCTCGAGCAAAGCGTGACGCCTGCCTCACCGTTGCGTCGTTCAATCGCGCCGGCCGTTACCCAATTTGCCGACATCCTTGAACGTGATCCTGAATGGCGGGCAAAAATCGAGCGGTGGCTCACTGCGGCAGTCGCAGCTTTGGTCCGACGTTACCGGCGGGCAATCGGTGAATTCGTGACTCAGATCATACATAGCTGGGATACGGCGGAAGTGACGCGCAAGATCGAATTACAATTTGGGCGCGATCTGCAATTTATCCGCATTAATGGTACCATTGTAGGGGGTTTAGTTGGTCTCATCATCTACAGTATTGCACAATTGCTACCGTAACCGAGCGATGGTGCTCATGCGCAGGGAGGCGTGTATGACCAAACAGAGCAAACAAACCACTATTGACGGCCATCGGCTGCATCCGGAAAGCCTGATGATGAGCTATGGCTATGTGCCAGCACTGTCAGAAGGCGCGATTAAGTGTCCGATTTTTCAAACATCAACGTTCGTCTTTCAGTCGGCAGAAGAGGGAAAAGCCTTTTTCGAGATTGCCTATGGTCTGCGCCTTCCCCACGAAGGAGAGGAGATTGGGCTGATCTATAGTCGACATAACAATCCCGATCTCGAAATACTGGAAGATCGACTAACGTTGTGGGATCAAGCTGAAGCGGCAGCAGTGTTCGCGAGCGGAATGGCAGCGATTACAACGACCCTGCTGACATTTCTGCGCCCCGGTGATGTGATTGTGCATAGCGAGCCAGTGTATGGCGGCACCGATTACCTGCTCAAACACATTTTGCCGGCCTTTGGTATCCGGCGGTACGGCTTTGTCTCAGGCGTTTCACCCGAACAGGTCGAGACTCAGCTCCGGCGGGCCGGGTTGTTTGACGCAGTGGGGATGATCTACCTCGAAACGCCGGCCAACCCGACCAATGCGCTGGTGGATATTGCTGGCTTCGCGGCGTTGGCGAAACGGGCGCCGCGCCGGGTGTTGACAGCGGTTGACAACACCTTCCTTGGCCCACTCTGGCAGCATCCATTGGCGCACGGCGCCGATCTGGTGCTCTATTCGGCGACCAAATACATCGGTGGGCATAGTGATGTGATTGCCGGTGTGTGTCTCGGTAGCCGCGAGCTGATCGCACAGGTCAAGGGTATGCGCACAATTATGGGCACGATGGCGGGCGCCCACACCGGCTGGCTGCTCTTGCGGTCGCTGGAAACGCTGAAGGTGCGGATGGAGGCGCAACAGGCCGGGGCACGGCGTGTAGCCGATTTTCTAGCCGGCCATCCCAAAGTGGCACGGGTCTATTATTTGGGTCATCTCGACAGTGATGATCCCCAATATCACATTTACCGGCGGCAGTGTTTGGGTCCGGGAGCGATGATTTCGTTCGATCTGCATGGGGGTGAAGCCGAAGCGTTTCGCTTTCTTAACCATCTGCAACTGATCCGTTTGGCGGTGAGTTTGGGAGGGACCGAGTCGTTGGCCGAGCATCCGGCAACCATGACCCATGCTGATGTCGACCCGGAAGAGCGGGTCGTGTTCGGGATCGGCCCGGCGATGATTCGATTATCGGTTGGGGTTGAGCATCCTGAAGATTTAATAGCCGATCTGAATCAAGCGCTACGTGTAGTCTGAAGTATAAAAAATTACGAATACAGTGATCATTTTCACAATGGCTGGCTTGACACAAATTGCAGATAGTTTCATCATGCTATTG
Source organism: Chloroflexus sp. (assembly GCF_049970315.1). Taxonomy (GTDB): domain Bacteria; phylum Chloroflexota; class Chloroflexia; order Chloroflexales; family Chloroflexaceae; genus Chloroflexus. The sequence continues at coordinate 47,549 of NZ_JBMFNE010000018.1, read as the reverse complement.
CGGAATGTCAGCCGGCCATTGTACGAACGTTGGCAGTTTCGGCAGATAAACACGTTTGGGAATTGATAGCTTTGTATCGAATGAAAGCACGGAGGTAGGCGACATCGAGATGTTCTCACCCTCGACAGCCGAAGAAAACCTACGCGCAGTTGTTAGCCACGATGCTGATGGCGTGATCATTGTTGATCGGAGCGGTACAGTACGCTTCCTCAATCGGGCAGCCGAACAGTTGCTCAACCGTCACGGTGCAGAGTTACACGGGCAACTGTTTGGGTTCCCGCTCGTCCTTGGAGAACGCGCAGAAGTTGAAGTGTTACGTCCCAACGGTGATTTTGCTGTTGCTGAAATGCGGGTGCTGTCGATTGTTTGGGAGGGACAGGATGCGCTCTTGATCACGTTGCGTGATGTGACGTTCGAGCGACAGGCTGAAGCGGCATTGCGAGCTGCTGAAGCGTTCAGCATTGCCATTCTCAATTCCCTATCTAGTGAAATTGTGGTCCTCGATGAGCATAGTAAAATTGTGGCCGTGAATGATGCATGGATCGCGTTGGCGCGTCAGCATGGCTGTACCGACGTTACGGCAGTTGGGGTGGGCGTCGAATACGCAGCGGCCTGCGCAGCGATTGGGTTGAGTACTGCTGCTCCGGAGGTAGTTCAGGGTTTGCAGACGGTGCTTGCCGGTGAGCAAGCCGAGTTTACCTATGAGTATGCCGATACGGGAGCACAAGGTGAGCGTTGGTATGCCTTGCGGGCAGTGCCGTTGCGCGGTGAACAGCGCGGTTTAGTCGTGGCTCACCAAGATATTACAGCCCAACGCCGCGCGGCTCAAATGGCTGCTGAGGCAGCATTGCTGCGTGAGCAGGTCCGCCAAATGGAGCGCGAATTGATCAACGTTGAGGCAATGTCGCGTCCCGACGATCTGGTGCGTTCGCGGCTCGAACCGCTACGCCTACGGGCTCCCCATCTCTTCAACCAAGGTCTCGAACGGTATGGTGTGCTGCTGGAAGAAGCATTATCTAGTCGTATCCATCGCACATCGATGCCGTCATGGTCGGTGCGTATGTTGGGTGAATGGTTTGGTTCGGTTTGGGCGACACCACGCGATTTGATCGAGGTACATTTACAAGCAATGCGTGATCGGAGTCAGTACCACACACCGAAGAAATTGCAAGCCTATTTTGAAGAAGGTCGCCTCATATTGCTTGAATTGATGGGGCATTTGGCATCGTACTATCGCACGTTAGCCGCCGGTGACGTGGCGTCTCACGATCTAGAACGTTAGCGGTGGTGACAATCGTGCCTGCTGTCGGGATGATAGACTGTGAGTAAGATTGTTTTGCATCTTTATATCGCCGGTCAGACACCACGTGCCGAGCGAGCCATTCATACGCTCCGCCACATGATCGATCACGATTTGGCCGAGTATGAGTGTGAGTTGACGATCATTGATGTGCTTGCTGACCCTCAGCAAGCTGAGAATCAAAAGATTCTGGCTACACCAACCCTGATCAAAAGTTCACCACCACCATACCGGCGTGTGATCGGTGATCTGTCGAGTGTAGCCGATTTGCTCAATGTCTTAAACTTACCGCCACGAGCTTGAACCACGTTCGCCAATAGGCTTTTGATAAAGGAGAACACTGGTGTGCGCTGATCAGATTGAACGGCTCCCAACCGGTATTACCGGTTTTGATCATATCGCCAACGGTGGCTTACCGAAGGGCCGTACTACCCTCGTTTCGGGGACGGCAGGTAGCGCGAAGACCGTCTTCGCCGCGCAATTTTTGGCCGCCGGGATCAAACGTGGTGAGCCGGGAGTGTTTGTCACCTTTGAAGAGACACCTGAGGCGCTGCGACGCAACATGCTCGGTTTTGGCTGGGATATTGCCCGCTGGGAGGCAGAGGGTAAGTGGGCGTTTGTCGATGTGTCGCCACAACCCGAAGAAGAGCTGGTTGAACTGGGAGCGTATGATCTTGGGGCATTGCTGGCTCGGATCGAGCACGCGGTGTGTAGTATCGGTGCCGTGCGTTTATCGATGGATTCGCTCGGTGCGATTTTTACCCGCCTCAACGATTCGCGTGTGGTGCGGAATGAGCTATTCCGCATTGTGAGTACGCTGCGTCGTTTAGGGGTGACCGCCGTGCTCACCGCCGAACGCACGCAAGAATACGGTGAAATCGCTCGCTATGGCGTCGAGGAGTTTGTCTCGGATGATGTGGTGATCTTGCGGAACCTGCTTGAAGACGAGAAGCGTCGGCGCACGGTCGAGATTCTCAAGTTCCGCGGTACCTCGCATCAGAAGGGCAGTTTCCCCTTTACCGTCATCCCCGGCGAGGGTATTCACGTTATTCCGCTCTCGGCTATCGAGTTGAAGCAGCGCTCGTCAAGTGTCCGCACAACGTCGGGGAATGCCGAGCTTGATCGGATGTGCGGCGGCGGATTTTTCCGTGACTCGATTGTGTTGGTGAGCGGTGCAACCGGTACCGGTAAGACCTTGATGGCAACGACCTTTATGGCTGCCGGTGTCCGTCAGAATGAGCGCTCGCTGTTGTTTGCCTTTGAAGAGAGCCGCGATCAGCTCTTCCGTAATGCAATCGGTTGGGGGATTGACTTCGAGCAGATGGAGCGCGATGGGTTGCTGCGCGTTATTTGCAATTATCCTGAAGTGACCAGTCTGGAAGATCAACTGATCTTTATGAAGGCGGAGATCGATCGCTTCCGCCCGCAGCGCGTAGCCGTTGATAGCCTTTCGGCCCTCGAACGAGTCGCGACGATTAAAGGTTTCCGCGAGTTTGTGATTGGTCTGACCTCGTTTATCAAACATCAAGAGATGGCCGGTCTCTATACGGCGACTACGCCAACGTTGCTCGGTGGCTCGTCGATTACTGAGGCGCATATCTCTACCATCACCGACTCGATCATTCTGCTGCGCTATGTCGAGCTGTTCGGTGAAATGCGCCGTGGGATAACCGTGCTCAAGATGCGTGGTTCCAGCCATGACAAAGATATCCGTGAGTTTACGATAGATAGTCGTGGGATGCATATCGGGCGTCCATTCCGTAACATCTCTGGTATTCTGTCTGGTCAGTTTACCCATATTGCACCGAGTGAAATTGAGCGGCTGAGTGCCATGTTTCGAGATAGTGAAAGCGACAGTTCCAACAGTGAATCTTCTTCCTCAAGCTAATGCATGTTGCACGTTGTAGTACCGTATTGGTTGAGGAATATCCTGAACGATACCGGTCTTCTTATACCAGTGGTTCGGTACTGTTATCCCCATATCATCGAGATGATTATGAGTATGAACGGGCATAGGAGTTGATCCAGTGCAGGTTGATCAATCTGACTGCGAACAAGACGGTACTGTTGATCCAACACCGTATCCCGACCAACGCTCGTTACAAACAATTGTTGCCAATAATGTCAATGCGTTATTGGTACTGGATATGACCGGTACCGTCTTGTTCGCCAACGATGCTGCGCTGCGCTTGTTTGGTCGCCGTGCCGAGCAACTACAAGGTAGTTCGTTAGGTTTTCCCCTCCAACCTGACCTCACCGTTGATGTAGAGATTGTGCGTCCTGATCAATCGGTTGTTATTGTCGATCTGCGGGTTGAACCGATCGAGTGGTATGGTTTGCCGGCAATGCTGGCAGTGTTGCACGACATTACCGAGCGAAAACAGGCCGAGCAGTTGTTAATTGAGACCCAGCAGCTCCTTCATTCAGCACTCGATGCGCTGCCGTCGGCGATTGCAATTCTCGACCGCTACGGCAGGGTGTTGGCAGCGAATGTACGCTGGCTCCAGCTCGGTCCGTTACTAGGGGTTGATACGTTTGATTGTGCTGTCGGCGCTGCTTTCCTGGCGGCGTGCCAATTGGGTCGGGGACCGGCAGTTGTGATCGCTGCCGCGATTGAGCAACTGTTGGCGAGCGCGCAGGAACGATATGAGAGCGAGGTTGCTGCGGTCGATTCCACGCGACGTTGGTTGTCGGTGCGGGCGGTGCGGTTTGGTGCCGGTTCACGGGTGCGTGTAGTCATTGTGCTCGAAGATGTATCGGCGCGGCATCAGGCTGACCAGATTGCTCTGGTCCGTCGTCGGGTGCTCGAACTGATCGCACGTCAGTACGATTTGCGCACGATTGCGCGTGAGTTGTTACAGCTTATCGGTGAGCAGATGCCCGATCTGGTTTATGCGGCGTATGCGATACGCTCCGCAGGTGTTTTTGTGAGTTATCATCACGAGATTATGCATGACGATCAACCAAACCTTGATCGGTTGGCCGAGCAGATACTGACGATGTCACCGTACTCTCGTCAGCGGATCGCTGAGTTACCGCTCGATTCGCCGGTCGGGCAACGCATGCAGGAACTCATACAGCTCCATGTCGTGAATCGAGCTTGGATTGCGGTTGTCCGTACCAATCGCGATCAGGCGGATGGTTGGTTGTTGCTGTGCCGACGGAACGATACGCCGCTAACCACCGATGAGAAACAAGCTATCGATCAGATTGAGCAATTGACGATTATTGCGCTCGAACAGCATACTACGCTCCATAAATTGGCCTATCAGGCGCATCACGATGCACTCACCGGTTTACCCAACCGGTTGTTGTTTGAAGATCGTTTGCAACAAGCCATTGATCTAGCCCGCCGAAATAACTCATTGGTAGCCGTGCTGTTTATCGATCTCGACCGTTTCAAGCATGTCAATGACACGCTTGGTCATGCAATTGGTGATCTGCTCCTCATACAGGTTGCGCGTCGGTTTGAGTTATGCTTAAGAGCGACGGACACATTGGCCCGCCATGGAGGTGATGAGTTTTTATTGGTACTGCCCGAAATTACATCACCCCAACATGTTGCAACCGTTGCCCGCCGGTTGCACGAAGCACTCGATCACCCCTTTTTTATCAACGGCCACGAGATTTTCGTGAGTGCAAGTATTGGGGCGAGCCTTTACCCCATTGATGGAAGTGATGTGGTGTCGCTGCAACGGGCTGCTGATATCGCGATGTATCGGGCCAAGCATACCTTGCGGAACAGTTTTCAATTTTTTGATGCGACGATCACGAACACATTGCTCGAACAATTGCAGATCGAGACACTCTTGCGACGGGCAGTCGAGCGCAACGAGTTACTGTTGCATTACCAGCCTAAGGTTGATCGCAGTGGTAACATAGCCGGCTTTGAGGCGCTCTTGCGCTGGAATAGTGCCGAGCTGGGGATGGTCTCACCGGTGCGCTTTATTTCTGTGGCTGAGGAGACCGGTTTGATTATCCCGATTGGTATATGGGTACTAACTGAACTGGCTCGCCAGGTGCGTGAATGGCAACGACAAGGGTTGCCGCTCGTTCCGGTGGCGGCTAATGTGTCGGCGTTGCAATTTGCCCACGTCGATTTTGTCCGACAGGTGGCTGATATTTTGGCACAGGCCGCGCTACCCGCCGGCTGGCTCGAGTTAGAACTCACCGAAACGATGTTAATGGGACAGATCGAAGATCTACGCCGTCAATTGACGGAGTTGCGGCGATTAGGTGTAACGCTGGCAATTGATGACTTTGGTACCGGCTATTCATCGTTGTCTTATTTGCACCGCTTGCCGATCAACATCTTAAAGATTGACCGTTCGTTCGTAATGCGCCTTGATCAGCGCGATGCAACCGTTGAGCGTAGCATCATCGATGCCATTATCGCTTTGGGGCATCATCTTGGGATGCAGGTGGTCGCTGAAGGAGTTGAAACAGAAGGTCAGTTTCAGCTATTACTGTGCGCCGGTTGTGATCTGTTTCAGGGCTATTACATCGGGCAACCGTTACCGCCAGATGAGACGGTGGCATGGCTGCGGCGGAAGGTGTAACGTTCTGCCGCAGCCACACGCCGATGGATTTACGATCGGCGAACTGCGGCTTTCAACAGACGCCAGATTGCACGGTGGCGCGGCATCACTTCAAAAATCTGACCGTTTTTGCCCTCACGGACGATGCGCAGTGCTAATGCAGCCGTCTCTTCAGCAGTAGTACCAAAGATGCGTAACACCCGTGGTAGTTGCTTGATCGCTTCGCCGCCGGGGCCAACCGTCTCGAAGTGATTGATCATATCGGTTGGTACCATGCCCGGCGTCAGTACGTTGAATCGTAGGTAGGGGTGATCCTGGTAATCGCGGGCAAAGGCTTCGGTTAGACGAACAATCGCCGCTTTTGAGGTACTGTACGCCGAAAGAAAACGTTGGGCGCGTTTGGCACCGCCGCCTGAAAGATTGATGATCTGACCGTTGCGCTGTTTAATCATGTACGGCAATGCTGCCCGACAACCGTAGTACGTGCCGAGCAAATTGACCTGAATGACCCGTTCCCACGCTTCCGGCGGTACGTCGAGCGCATAGCCGAACGGTCCTGAAATCCCGGCGTTATTGACCCACAGATCGATCCGTCCCATGCGTTCAGCCGCGGTAGCAGCTAACGCTTCAACTGCTAAGCGATTGCTGACATCGCAGCGTACACCGCTGACCTTGAGACCGGCGGCCTGTAGCGCGTGTTCGGCCTCAGCCAGATTGGCAGCGTTGGCCGATGAGATAACGACCTCTGCCCCGGCGCGCGCGAGAGCTTCGGCAATTGCGCGCCCGATGCCGCGACTGCCCCCGGTGACAACAGCTTTCATTCTGCTCAGATCGGTGGTGTTGTGCGCCATGATTCCCTCATTTAACACAAAACGAGTACTACTCTCGTCGGCGAATAGTCAGTCGATCTCCCTCACGTACTGCACGGATCGGTACACCACGTAACGTTGTCGGGAGTAGTAAATGGCGTCGGTATGGACCAAGCGATACGATCAATTCGTCGCCGCTAACACTAATGCTGAGGTCTTCGCGGGCAACGCCGGGTAAATACAGGCTCATGAATGGATCGTGGATTGGACCGATCGTGATCGGTGGTGGGAGAGGGATAGGTGGGTGGAACAAGCTCTGCCCGATGGTAGCGAAATGTGCCACGCTACCAGGAGTCGCCAGCAGCGGTAAGTGGAAGAGTGGTACGTTCGGCCAACGCGCTGCTAGCGCTGCTAGTACCGTTTCTTGCTCGAGCACCGATGCAGCCAACCCATGCCCATCACTGACCGTCGGTAGTAATGGGCCGACAATCAAGGCATCGAAGGTAAGACCGAACAGTGGTAACGCCGGTGCATACACCGTTGCTGACCGCAAGCCGGCCTGATCGGGATGGATGACCAAACGTGCTCGTACCCGTGCCGAGTCGAGCGCAGCGTCGCGCAACTGCTCAAACCGCACCCGCGCCTCTTGCATCCGGCCAATCTGCTCGAATGGTAAGAGATTGGCCGGTAATGCAGCCCGTGCTAACGATTCGCTTGATTGACCGGGGCCACGGTCGAGACCAAACAGTTGCCGCACGATCCAGCGGAAGGTGTCAGGGACGGACAAGGCCCGCAAGAGGACATCGGGTGGGCCGGCGTCGACGCAGATGATTCGGTAGCCACGTTGGGCATAGGTTGCGAGTCGATAGACGGCCAAAAACAGCTCAAGGCCTGGTAGGAGTGGCAAATCGCTCCCGTCGATTGGGGGGCCGGGTATGTTGATCTGGGAACGGAGTTCGGCCCATGTAATACTCAAATCGGTCAGCGGATGAAACGTCCACAAATCGAGGTTGGCTGTGATATGCGTCGGTTCAGGAGCAAGTTGTGCTCCAATGAGCGTAGTGCAGGCATGAGTTGCCGTCAGACTGGCGAGCAGTGTCGGTTGATGTTGAGCAGCAGCGGCAGCCGTCGCTGTAGCCGCCGCCGCACTCGCTTCGCCGCTAAAAATGATGATCTGCGAGGTAGCAGGCCACATAGAGTTATCCGGTTCGTTGTGCCAACCGGCCAATATGCACATTCTTTTGTATTATATGCACATTTTCCCGAATTGTGTGCAAGTGAACTTCTGTCACTCAGCGATGGTGCATCGTGTTTGCCCGCATAGCCATCGTTGTTAAGACGACGCGATGACCAAACGGGTCTCCGACGTGCCATCCTGTTGGATGCTGCGTACAAGCGATACCGGTAGCCTGCACCCGTTCGCGAACCGGTGTGAGCGCTTCGTAATCTGGCAGCACAACCTCAAACCAGCGTAATCCGATTGCGTCAGAAGGCGCCGGCGGGATACCTCTGCCACGCCATGTATTCAGTCCGATGTGATGATGATAACCACCGGCTGAGACCATCGCCATTTGAAAACGGTGCATCACGCTCTGTACGTCAAACCCTAGCACACCATGATAGAATTGCACGGCTCGGTCGAGATTGGCGACGTGGAGATGGACATAACTGATACGAGTTGTGGAGTCAACCGGTGATGCGACCTCGTTAGGGGAGTGGATTAGACGTAAGAAGGCAGGGACATCGAGTGGTTCACGCCCATCACTTAAGCTACCATCAGTGCGGCGCGCGAAGAAGATGTCGTTCAGGGTCATCAAGGTAGGTCGATTTGGTCACGATGTGATCGGTTGGTGCGTGCGGATAGTTAGCTTGATAAAGTCGAGCTAAGGCATGGGCTAGTTCATATCGATTGGCTAGCAGAATGGCGAAGCAGGCCGCAAACTGTGCGATAGCGACGAGCGTGCGGTTGATGATACAAGACTAGGAGATCATCGCCACCTGCACCAAGATAGGCGACGCTACCATCACGGTGATGGAGGCGCAGTCCGATCAGGTGTTGGTAAAACGCCAGTGATCGCTCCAGATCGCTGATGGTGAGTGCAACCGTACCAATCTAGGTAGCAGGATGAAGACTGGTAGACATATGTATTCCTGTCCGATTCGCTGAAGTGTTGACCACAATGCGGTGTACCAGACGAATGCTACGATGAGCGTCGTAAAATGTTGAGCCATGATACAGGAACAATGCTGGGCGCGTGTCACTTTCCCACCGGGTATTTTAATAATTTGGTAACAATTTGGTACAAACGGATCATTATAGTGGAAAGGGAGGGGATAATTATATTTTGTTCAGCGGAGCTACCAATGCGCACTCGTCTTAAGCTCAAACCCGGCCAGCGTGGTACCAAAAAGCTGCAAGCACTGTATGGTGATCGCCTCATCTGCGTGCGTTACCGATACGATGCTGAGAATGGTCGTCGCCTGAAGACCATTGAGCTGATCGTAGAAGAAAAAGCCTGGATGCCGCGTGATCGGACCGACGATGACCAGCGTTGCTTCGACGATGTGGCTGCTGATTAGGTTCTGTCAAGGGATCAACCGATGTCCCGCTGATAACCATGCATTTCGTAAGATGCGTGATAGTACCGTTCTGCACGATCACACCGCTTTGGTGTCGTCTGACGATAGTTGGGGATGACCGGCTATAGGTTTTGCCGGTAGCGTCCGGTGCAGATGCACGCTACATCCGTTGGCACGATCACCAAACAAACGCGCGATGTGCTGGCACAGGCGTGCTCTTTAGCATGGATGAGTGACCGATAAGCACTGCAATCGCTGTCACCTTAGGCTCGTATCCAGCAGTGATACGAATGCCTGATCTGCTTCCAGATGATCTGAGCCTATGTGTTATCGTACCCCTGTCCTGGCGAGCGCAGCGAGACATCTTCGGAGTGAGCTGAATTGGTAGATTGCTCGCTGCGCGCGAAATGACAGGGGGGTGATGTGAAGATTGCTCGCTGCGCGCGGAATAACAAAAGAGGACTACCGGGACGTAGGATGGTGAGCGCCGGACGTCATCCTCCCCGTGTCATGTCGAGCGAAGCGAGACATCTTTAGCCGGTCACGGTGAGCGAAGCGCATCGGATGGCAAGATTGCTCGCTGCGCGCGAAATGACAGCGGGGATGATGTGAAGATTGCTCGCTACGCGCGAAATGACAAGGGGGGCTGTCGGGCTGTGGGATGGTGAGCACTGCACTGTCCTGGCGAGCGCAGCGAGACATCTTGAGCCTGGTCACAGTGAGCGGAGTGTGCCATTTCATTGGCTATCGCGTTCAGGAAGGTCGCGCGATGATACACCGGTGTTGCGGTGTCAGAACCGATTATTGCGCACATTGCAGTGGTCGTCCCCTGATCGCTCATGCCAATCAGGTATGGACAACAAGGGCGCTCGTCGTGCCACTTGCGTAGTACGTCAGTCCGTGACGTATCGTCGGTTCTCTTGCCTACCGGAAAGGCGCCACCGGCACACTCATTCGGCAGATAGAACTTAGCGTTTACCGTTCTGTAGTACCAAGATATGTGCGGCGCTTAGCCGCGTATGTTGTTTGCCAGCCGTTCGCCGGCGTGTCGCGCCCCCACGATGTTACGGGCAACCGGACCAAGCTCGAGTTCGGCTAATGCTCCACTGACGTATAAACCCTGTGTCCACCGGAGATCAGGCCTAACAATAGGATAACCACACGCCGCTACCGGCAAGTCATACACCGCAATCGCCTCATCGAGCCATGGGTACCCTGGTCGCTCTCCGGTGAGGCCAGTGGCAAGAATAACGGTTGCTGCGTGCAGCGTTGCATCGCTGAGCGTTAGCGTGATTCCGTCATCATTGTTGTAGTCGGCAGCATGTACCTCATCGATCACAATCTGCAAGCGCTTATGTTGAACGGCGGTGATCAGGGTTTGCGCCACCTCAACCGGCATTGTCCCTGGTAAACGTGCTTGGTTGATCATGGCACGACGATATCGCATATCAGGTTCAGCGTGAAAGCGACGCAGCTCTTTCGGTCCCATCCATCCCGGTGGGCTATCAAACGGTGCAATCTTGATCGGGTGCCGCATCACAAGGGTGACAGACGTTGTTGTGCAGAGGGCAAGGGCAAGATGTGCAGCACTGATTCCACCGCCAACAATGACAACACTCGCTCCGGCACCAATGCGCGTGCGGTCAAAACCCGGTTCGTAGAGATGGTGTATCGGCGCACCGGCAGCCCGTAGTGACGATGCCCATACCGGCCAACGAAGCTGTTCACCGATCCCAAGCGCCAAGATGACATTGCGCGCAGTGATTGCTCCTCGATCCGTTTCGACGCACCAACCTGCCTCGCGACAGACCAAACCTTTGACGCGACCACGTTGGGTCAGATCGACGAGTCGGTACCGTTCGATCAGCGACCAACTATGGGCGCGAAAGATCGCGAGCGAGGGACGCTGGTAGCGACCGTGGAAGTGATGTGCTTCGGCTCGAGTGTGTTGCGCAAAGCGCAGCAGATCGTGGGGATCGGGGGCAAGATGATGTACGACCGTTGAACGCAGATAACGCATACCGCAGGCGGTGGTACACGCTTCCCAGTGAGCAAGGAGTTGTTCGTGGCGGTCGATGATCTGCATTTGATCGGCAGCGATGCCGCACCGTTCGCGTAGCACGAATGCTAGATGCACACCGTGAATCCCACCGCCGACAATGAGCCAGTTTAGGTCCATATTGCATGCATTGAGAAGTGTACGATTGTCTAGAAGATGTCGAGCGAAGCGAGACATGATAAGGAAGGGGATGGGGTGCAGTCCGCGCCGTGACCAGGGCCGGCGACCCTCTCGTGTCATTGCTAGCGCAGCGAACAATCTAGCCATCCGTTTCACGACGCTTGAAATGATAAGGTCCGGCGACCCCTTCATGTCATTTCGAATGCAGCGAGAAATCTTGCCATTACGAGCGTGATCGTCGCTCGATGTCACGTAAGGTAAGACCACGATCGCGGAGAGCCTGTAGCAACCCTTTCCGTTCGATTTCACGCAGAGCTGTGGCCGAGAGTTTTAGCTTTACATACCGTTGCTCTTCGGGGACCCAAATGCGCCGTGTTTGCACATTGGGCAACCAGCGTCGATTGGTGCGGCGTTTTGAAAATGAGACATGATGACCAAACGATGGGCCTTTTCCGGTGAGATCACAACGACGAGCCATGGCTGCAATCCTTTCTTCTGAGCGAGCAACGTTGTTGCACAACGTCGCTCACCTTTCGGCGGAATGCGAGTTCTATCTTTCTACTTTTTCTACTCTTCGTCATCGTGTTACACAACGTCGCTCACCTTTCGGCGGAATGCGAGGGGAGCTTTACAGCGTAATCACTTGATCGGGCGGGTTTCCGGCCAATGCTGCGTATAGATCGGGGAAGCAGCCTACCTTCACCCCGGTTACCGTCCCTTTCACCACACAATTACCCGGCTCTCCTTCAGCTAAACCGCGTTCAAGGGCGCACTGGTCACACATCATCAGAAGGATGCCGTGCTCGGCTGCCACGTTCGCCAACCGCTCTCCCATCGGGTCACCGGCGCGGAGCAGATAGGTGTTGTCGTCGAAAAAGAACATCCCAACGACCTGCGCACCGTGAGTACCGGCTTCTAGTTGCGGCAGAATCATCTTTCCTAGCTTGTAGCTGGCCGTATGGCCTGAGGTCGCAAAGATATACGCGACTTTCATTGACTTCCTTCCCTTCTGTTACTAGTGTAGGACGTCGTCCTACATGTCATTTCACTACTAACGTGAGCCTTAATCCTCATCGGCGGTCCACATCATCTCCCAACTACCGAATGGATCGGGGAACGTTGCCCACTCGCTAGGGCCAAGACGCATCTCAGCATCGGTCAGCAAGCAGGCGGTAAGTTGGCGCCGAAGGGCATCTTCGTCCATATCTTGACCGATGAACACCAACTCCTGACGGCGATCACCCCATTGCGCGTCCCATAACGCAGCCAATGCTGCTTGTTCGGTAGGATCGGTAGGTTGCTCGTCGCTTGCTGCCCACCACCATCCGCCCGGCTCGATCCGGCAAGCAGCCCCGGCCTGCGACCAGATGCCACACTGATTCATACGGGTTGCCAGCCAAAAGATACCTTTTGAACGCAAAACACCCGGCCATTCGCTGTGGAACAGGTCCCACAAACGTTGTGGGTGAAACGGACGGCATGCCCGAAAGACAAAACTGGTAATCCCGTATTCTTCGGTTTCAGGCGTGTGTTCACCACGCAACTCTTTCAGCCAGCCTGGCATCTGCGCTGCGCGCTCAAAGCTGAAGCGGCCCGTGTTGAGGATGTGATCGAGCGGTACTCGTCCGAAGACACTACGGATAAGGTGTGCTTCTGGGTTGAGTTTGTGCAAGAGTGCTTCAAGCCGATCAAGATCATCGCCGGCAACCAGGTCAGTTTTGTTGAGAACGATCACGTTGGCGAATTCAACTTGTTCGATCAGCAGATCGACGACCGTGCGATCATCATCGTCGCTGACGGCCAACTGCCGATCACGTAATTCATCGAGCGAGAGCAAATCTCGCGGAAAATTGTACGCATCGACAACAGTTATCATTGTATCAAGGCGGGCAATATCGGCAAGCGTTGTCCCATCAGGACCGGGAAACGTGAACGTCTCGGCGATAGGAAGTGGCTCGGCGATGCCGGTTGACTCGATCAGCAGATAGTCGAAGCGCCCTTCGCGAGCCAGGCGGGCTACCTCCAGCAAGAGATCTTCACGCAGTGTACAGCAAATACAGCCGTTGGTCAGCTCGACCAGGCGCTCTTCGGTGCGACTGAGTGCGGCTTCACCGGTACGGACGAGGTGCGCGTCAATATTGATTTCACTCATGTCGTTGACGATCACAGCAACGCGCAAGCCGGCCCGATTGGCCAGCACATAGTTGAGTAGTGTCGTCTTACCGCTGCCGAGGAAGCCGGAGAGTACGGTTACCGGTAACGGTGATGGCTGGTTGTTCACCCGATCCATATTGATACCTTATCTCGATTAATAGGAAACAAAGGAACGCTGTTAATCTCCACAGCGGCACTCAAAATGATACATTATATCATTATCTTTGTCAAATCAGCCACCGAGAAGCAATTGCGCCAGAATAATTTTGACAATCGTTGCCGTTGGGTAGACCATTGCGTAGCCGATGTTGGGCGCTTCGTTGCCGGTTTGTTCATTAGCAAAGGCCAGCACAGCCGGTTGGGTTTGTAAACCGGCCAGCATGCCGATCAGAAGACTGAAGGGTATCTTCAGCAGCTTATAGCCGATGGCAAGGGTGGCAAAAGCCACTGGGACGGTAATCAGGGCGCCGCCGAGAAAGAGGAGTAAGCCGTTCCCTTGGGTGAGCGTGGTGACGAAGCTATAGCCGGAGCGCGTGCCTACCCCGGCCAAGAACAAGGTCATACCAACTTGCCGTAAGGTCAGATTAGCACTATAGGGTAAGCTCCAGACGATAGGCCCGGTACGTCCACGCCAGCCGAGAATGAGAGCAACGATCAACGGTCCACCGGCTAATCCGAGCGAAAAGGTGCCACCACCGGGTAAGGGGAATGGGATTAGGCCAACCAGCATCCCGATGGCCATCCCTAATCCGAGGGAGACGACATCGATCTCGGCCAGCGAGCGGTATGAGTCGCCAAAGAAGTGACTCACCCGTTCCATATTGTCGCGATGGGTGACAACGCGCACACGGTCGCCCAATTCGAGCACCGTGTCGCCGTGTGGCAAGATTTCGGCATCACCGCGACGGATACGGGTAATGACCGCTCCCATAGTCGACGGTAAGTTGAGGTCACGCAGTGGTACTCCCACAATTTCATGATTCGAGACAAAGATGCGACGAAAGTCGAGGGTATGACGGTCGAGTTCGAGCTGTTCGGGAGCTATCTCGCCGATGGTTCGAGCAACGCGCTCAACTGCTTCGGGTGCGCCCACAATATTGACGCGATCGCCGGGCATGAAGGTGGTGGTACGAGTAGCAATCTCGATATTACCGTTGTGTTGGTAACGGCTGAAGATGACGTTCCACTTGTTGTGTTTCACCAGCTCGCTAATGGTCTGGCCGGCAATGGCCGGATTGGTAACCAGCACGGTACGATTGATCAGATGTTCTCCGATTGCACCGAGTTCACGGAGCTGTTGGGCTTCGTAAGTCAAGTCAATGCGCCAGAGCCGGCGGGTTAGGTAGATGGCGAGGATCATACCCAGTACACCAACCGGGTAAGCTACTGAATAGCCGACTACCGGTTCGGCGCGTTGCGCTTCATTCGCACTGATCCGACTAAGCTGTTCGATAACTGCGGCGAGGGCCGGTGTGTTGGTCAAACTACCGGCGTAGAGACCGGCAGCTTGGGCACCGTTGAGGCCGAGTGTCCATCGGATGAGGAGGGTTATTCCGGCGGCAGCGACCAAGATACCGCCGATAAAGAGGTTGTTGCGTAGCCCACGTTGACGGAGTGAAGCGACGAATCCGGGGCCACTGCTCAGCCCAATCGTGTAGACGAAAATGACGAGTCCCAGGAGATAAATGATGTCAGGCAGACGTAAGCGCTGGTCGATTGCACCAAACGCTAGCCCCACGAACAGAACGGCGGCGACACCGAGGCTGATCCCGCCGATTTGGATGCGTCCGATCAGGTAGCCAATCGCTGAAACGACGAACAGTAACAGAAGCGGATTACCGGCTAGGAGTTCAATCATCGTTATGCTTTCTGGACCCTATGAACCATCTCGTCAGGTCCCGCTGTGTATGGTATCATGAAGTCGACAATTCACCGTTAAGAAAGAGGGATCGTATGATTACCGAAGATATGGTGCGTGCTGCGCTGAAGAATGTCGTTGATCCGGAGATTGGCCTCGATGTGGTCAACCTCGGTCTTGTGTATCGGATTGATATTCTCGACGGTGGTAAGACGGTCGACATCGATATGACGCTGACTACTCCGGCGTGTCCGGCGGGGCCGCAGATTTTACAACAGGCTCAACGCGAAGTGATGGCGCTGAAGGAAGTCTATAAAGAGTTGGAAAACGTAAAAATCAATCTCGTCTGGACGCCCTTCTGGAATCCGTCGATGATGTCCGAAGAGGCGCGCGAGGAACTTGGCTTCTTTTAGGTTGTGACGGGCGGCGAGCTTTGCTCAAGCTCGCCGCCCGTTGTTGTTTTTGGCGACATTCAATACAAGGAGGTATTGCAATGGCCACGATCGCTCCACCTGCGTTACCCGCCTACACCGATGAAGATCACGCTGTTTGGGCTACCCTCTGCGCTCGCCAAGTTCCGCGTCTTGAACGTTATGCCTGCCGACTGTTTCGTGAAGGCTTTCGCAAGCTCAATCTCGATTTGCAACGCTTGCCCGATCCGATGCAGGTGAGCGAGCGTCTTGCCGCGATGACCGGCTGGACGCTGTGTGACGCACAGAACGAGTATCTCAATCCGACCGAATGGTTTGAACACATTGCCGAACGTCGGTTTCCGGTGACGAATTATATTCGACGGATGGATGAACTCGACTTTACCCCACTCCCTGACTTGTTTCATGAGTATATCGGCCATCTAGCTTTTTTCACCGATCAGCGTTTTGCCGATATTGCTCAAGCGTTTGGTCCACTCTATTTTGCTGGCGACGAGCGGCAGCGCCTCGAAATTGCTCGCCTCTGGTGGTATAGCATCGAGTTTGGTTTGATCCGTGAAGATGGTGAATTGCGTGCGTTCGGGGCCGGTTTGCTTTCCTCAATCGGTGAGTTGGATCACGCCTTTGCTCCAACGACACCACGGGTACCGTTTGACATCCGACGGGTGGCGAATACGCCCGGTGCTGCATATTCGATGCACGAGACCTACTTTATTCTCGATGATTTAGAACACGTAGCGCGGATCCTGCGCGAGTATGCGGCGATGGAGGGTTTGCCGCCGGTCAATGTGTGAGATGCGAATACTCGGTAGTAGGAGGTATCTTCTACTTGCATCAACGCTCTAGTTTCGGGGTTTTGCGTATGTAACACCGAAGAAGGTAGGAGGCGCAGTGTTTTCTGCGCCTCACTGTCTTTCACCGAACAAGTTAAAACGCGGTAAAATAACAAGCATGATTGATCATCTACCTGCGGACTCGAATGACCATGCCGCTGTGAGGTGGCTCACAATTGCCACGACTCTCCTCAATGCGAGTCATTTCGCCGAGTTTGAACAGCGAGCGCTTTCCATCTTACCGTTAGTGCTGCCTCGTCATCAGGTGGCATTGCTGCACGAGTCGCCCGTTCCCTCCTCCCTCGATCCGATGACCATTGTGCGTCCACTCGGTGAAGGTGAAGTATGGGGTTGGTTGTCGATCCGACCGACAACTCTGACCGATGCCGAAGTGGAGGCTTTAGCAGTGATTGAACATTTGCTCGTGGTTGGGTACGAACGGGTTAAACGGCGTGTAACGCAATATCGGTTGCGGCAACGGCTGCAAGTGGAGGTCGAGGCATTGCGCGATTCCGATGATCCCGATCTCCTGTGCCGTCAACTGGGTCAACTGCTCGGCGAGCTGATCGATTGTCCGGTCAATATCGGCGTTGTGATTCCATTTCGTTCTAGTGTGTGGCTAGAGCTGGTGGTGCAGTATAACGCGCGATCTGAGGATGCCCAGCGTAGCCATTTTTGGCCGATGAGTACCGATCTGAGTGGAGCCGTGATGAAGCTGGGTGTGTCGATAAGTTCAACCGACTATCCGGCCGATTGTGCGCGCTACGATGTCCGCCCCCATCCCGACTACGAGGCGACCAATACCACGCCGCTGTATTGGGTTGGGGTGCCGATCCGTGCCACCGGTAAGACGCTCGGTGTGGTATACGCCTGGATTATGTCCGAATTGGCGTTGCACGATGATCAACGTCGCTTGCTTGATGATGCTGTCTACGCTGCCGGTTATTTGCTACGCCCGATTGTGACCGGTCGCTTGGCTGTTGAGGTGCAACAACAGCGGGAAGCGTGGCAGTCATTGGTGGCAGCCGGCCAGCACGTTCTCAATCCGGATCATGCATTGCAAGAAATGCTCGAAATGAGTTGTCGTTTGTTAGAGGTGGATGGTGGTGGTTTGTTTATCTTTGATGAACAACAGTACGAGCTGGTTTTTCGCTATGCAGCCGGAGAACATACGCAGCAGTTGGTAGGGATGCGTGTATCGTTGCACCACAGTATTATCGGTCAGGCGTTTGTAACCGGCAAACCGGTGATTGTTAATGATGCGCTCAACGATCCGCGCCGAAGTTATGCCATCGATCGATTGACCGGCCTTACCTGTCGCAATCTGATGGTTGTCCCATACATCTCACCGTCCGGCGCACCGATCTGTCTAGAATACGTCAATCGCCGTCGCGGTGCGCCTTTTATCGAGCATGATCTCGAGCAGGTTGCGATCATTGCGAACCTAATAGGGTTGCTCATTGATAAGAGAAGTCAATTAACCCAGGTCGAAACCGTTATTATGCAACGGGTTCGTGATATTGAACGGCTGAATACTGATTTACAATCGGTACTAGTTCTGAATCGCGAACTGTTGGTTGAGCAGCCTCCTGATCAGCTCTTCCGCTTGATCATCGACACGATTGGTCGCCGGATGCAATTTCGCAGTGCGGCGTTGTTTGTCAGTCGTCGTGAACATCACATTCATCAAGTGTTAGAATGTGTCGCTGCCACCGGTGCGCTCATCGGTGAATTTCCGCTTGGTACGCACGTCTCTGCCAATCAGCTCGATGTGTTGGTCAATGAGTGGTCGTTTGGTGAACATTGTGTCATCCTCAATCGGCGTAGTCAGAGTTTTGCGGTGTTGTTTGATCGCGTCCGGTCGTCCGAACCGCAATTACCAGATATTGGCGCAGCACAATGGAATGATGGCGATGTGTTGCTCGTTCTGTTGCGAGCCGCAAATCGTGCAGTGCGCGCCATCTTGCTTCTCGACCATCCGGTGAAGGGGCAGCGCCCAGATGTTGCCGATCTCCAAGCCCTAACCGTCTATGCCAGTATTGCCGGCACGGCGATTGATATGGCGCTGTTGCGCAATCGCCAACAACAGAGCCTGGCCCGGCTGACCGCGCTCAACAGTTTGGGGATGGTTATCAATACCCAATCGTTGCCCGAACTGCAAGTTCTCGAATTGACTGCCCGCGGTATGATCGAGCTGGTCGATGCCTTATGGGCGCAGATTGTCCTGCTTGATCACCGCTCCGATGATCTGCGGCTTGAACGGTCTATCGGTACGGCGAGCCTCGAACCAGACGTTGTCCAAACCCTCGCTCGCCGCGCATTGGTCAAGCGGCGTCCGGCCTTTCGCTCAGCAACCACAGTAGCAGTTCCGTTGCGGGGAACCCAGCGGATGATCGGTGCAATTGTGATCGGTGGTGAGCAGGCACTCGATTCGGCGGATGTTGAGATGCTCATGCTGTACGCAACCCAAGCAGCAGTAGCGGTCGAGAATATGCGTCTGCTTGAAGATGTTCGGCGTGGTCGCGATCATTTGGCGCAAGTGATGGCCGCCGTACACGATGGTTTGCTCCTGATTGCCGCGAATGGAACGATCGTTATTGCCAATGAAGCGTTGTATTGGTTAGCCCATACGGCCGAGTGGTTGCCACCGCTGACAAATATGAATGGTGAGTTGTTCACCGACCTGTTGAACCGCTGGACTGATCAGCGTAACCTCGATCCCGAGACGGTGGCACGCTTGCAACGATCGTTTACCGTAGCAGGTGCCCACGGTGAGTTGATCGGTCAGGATGGGGTGTTTGCGTGGACGGTGACTCAAGCCGGTGATCTGGTGCAAGATCGTGTGCAGACGTTTTTGCTAACCATCCGTGATGTGACGGCGGCTAAAGAGGCTGAGCAGTTGCGCGATGATTTAACCCATATGCTAATCCATGATCTGCGTCAGCCACTGACGACGATTACGTTAGCGTTTGAACGCTTGATACACGAGTTGGGTGATCTGTTCACCGAGCGTCAACGGCAAGCAGTGCAAATTGGTCTGAACAGTACCAAGCGGTTGCTCAATTTGGTGAACACCATGCTCGACATTGGCCGGATCGAGAGTGGGCAAATGCCGCTTGAGCGTGAGCCGTTCCCGATTGAACAGGTGATCGAGAGTGTTATCAATCCGATTTCTATCCAGGCGCAGCTTAAAGGCGTGCAGGTGGTGTCTCGGATCGATCCAGCAGTACGTATGTTGCTCGCCGATAGGGAGATTATTTCCCGTGTGCTGCAAAACCTCCTTGATAATGCCCTGAAGTTTAGTCCTGAGGGTGGGGTGATTACGATTGAAGTAGGGCTTAAGCCGACAACAGGCCAGCCTCAGCGATGGACTCTCTCGGACGAACTGACGGTAATTGTGCCCGGTGATCGGATGGCCCATATTTCTGTCCACGATCAGGGGTCGGGGATTCCTCTTGAAGATCAGCAGCGTATTTTTGACCGTTTTCGACAGTCCGGTCGTCATCGTGGTAAAGGGAGTGGTTTGGGTTTGACGTTCTGCAAGTTGGCGATTGCTGCCCATCAGGGGATGATCTGGGTGGACAGTACGCCTGATCACGGGAGTACGTTCCATTTCACCCTACCATTGGCCGAGATCGAGTAGGGGCAGGTCGTTGACACTGCCCCCGTCTCGCCCAACGGTTGCCGGTGGGTCTACCACTGCGCTCGGTGCCTTCACAGCACTACTATCGTTCCTCGACGTTCTGCTCTGCTTCCTCGCCCAAGAGACGCTGCCGGGTTTCAGCAACAAAACGCTCGATCCGTTCGGGGTCGGGTTTGTCAGTTGGTAACATCAGGACGAAGTGGTTAAAGATTTCGGACCGCTCACGTACCAGGTCAGACCAACCGGCCTGTGGCTGTTCATGGCGAAGTGCTGCCAGATAGATGTTGGCAAAGGTGCGTAGTGGCTCGGCTGTGTCAGGTGTAAGGTGAGCTGCCGGCCCGGCAAGGTAGTAGTTAGGCGTGTTCCGACCCAGCGGCGTATCAACCGGTACCAGATGGCCGACGATCACTTCGCCGAGTTCAAGGCGCAGCGAGGCATGACTGTCGGCTAAGATCAGCTCTTCATCGGTGAGTAGGTTGCGAATATCGGCGCCGGCATTGGGATGGAGCCGCTCGACCCGGTAGGGCTTCAGCCGTATATCGATCCAGGTAGGCAAGAGTTGGCGTTCCAGCGGCATTAGTTCATGCTCGTCCATCGTTGCGGCTAGCCGTGACACGAGCGTGTGCCCATCTGCTTGACGGTAGTCGAAGGCAAACCACGTCATAAAGCGATCGGCGCCGTAACCTTCCCAGGTATTCAATTCGGCCAATTGCTCAAACCGGTAGCGGCCGTTCCAATAGCGATCAAATGCGGTTTGCAGATCACCGGCATCAGCGTTTACCGCCAAGTTCATGATCCGCTTGATGAGGTCGTCTTGAGCATTGCGTAAACGCAGTTGCTGGCTGCGCCACTCTTCTTCCTGCCGCAAATGGCAATCTTTATATTTGCGGCCACTACCGCAGTAGCATGGGTCATTTCGGCCAAGCTTTGCTGCTCCAGGTCGAGCCATATCAATACTGCTCCTCTAGCTCGTCATATCAAACGATGTGCTGACGCATTATACGTGATATTCAGGGATGCTCAACGCCAACCGCATTCCTAAAAAGGGATTGCGCATCGTTGGCAGTAAGCGAAAGCGGCAAGCGCACCGTGCATAGCCGGCTGGGTTGGCATAACAACCACCACGGAGAATTCGTCGGCCCGGCGCCTTTGGGTCTTCACGACCATCATCGGGGCGGTACGGGTACGGATAATCGAGTGAGGCAGTCCATTCCCACACATTACCGGCCATGTCTTCAATCCCGTAGGGGCTACGTCCGTTGGGGTACGTACCGGCTGGGTTCGGGGCAGCGCGCCCACTTTCACGTGTATTGGCGAGCTGCGGATCGAAATCGTTACCCCACGGGAAGTGCCGACCATCGGTGCCACGCGCGGCGTGTTCCCATTCGGCTTCAGTTGGGAGGCGGAAGTGCAGGTGGGATGGTGGCGATACAGGCTGACCGGCGCTGTCAATTAGGCGTAGGGCAATCGTGGGTTGCTGATTGAGCCACGCACAGAAGGTGCGCGCCTCGTGCCACGTAACATCAATGACCGGCAGTGCGGCTAATGTCGGTGGTGGCACCGGGCCGTGCCACGACGGTGATGGTGGAACGGCGCCATCGGCGACGGCAAGGCTATAGAGCGCTGCACTAAGCGGCGTTTGGGCAATGGCAAACGCCGGTAATGAAACCTCGTGTTGTGGTGTTTCCTCGTGGTAGCTTTCACGTGTCCCGCCATAACGACGGGCGAGATCACTTGTCTCGCGTGCCGGTGTGCCCATTCGGAAGGTTCGCGCCGGGATCACAACCATCACCGGCATCAGTTCGGTAAGGTGGTTCATCGTTGATAAATGCGATTGAGACGGTCGAGTTCACGCCGATAGATCGTCTCGGCAAAATGGTCAATCGTCGTTACATATTGTAAGGCTTCGTAACCGCGCCGTAAAAAGGCATGTACCTCGCTAATGCCAACGAGGCGGGCAACGAACGCTGTCTGCCGCAGTGTCATCCCGATCAGGGATGAGCGCGAGAGTTGGAAGACATTGTACAACGAACTACGCACGAGGTTGAGCTGCCGCAAACGAGCATCGTACTTATCGGCCACGCGGTAGAAGTGTTCGTACAGCGTCTCATCGAAGTCGGTTCCTACGTTGGCTGCCATCATCCGTTGTGCTAGATCATCGTCAAGTTGATAGGTAAGATCGAGCAATTCGAGAATCTCCTCCAGATCACGGAGATGCACACCGGGGAGGAGGTCGATAAAATTGGCCAGCCGACGGCCTTCTTGATCGCGCCGGCTAAAATCGCGCGGGCCGTACATTTCGTTGAAGAAAAACTCACCGAGCGGCTCGTATGCCGGTACTTCTGACAGATCGCGGTAATCTCGCCGGAGACGGTTCGATTGAAAGATTTGGAGAGCAATACGGTACTGTCGCAACGTGTTCATGGCAAACGTTCGAGTTGGGCGCGTGCACGTTGTCCCCATTCGCTCGTTGGCTCACGACTAATAAGAGTTTGATACGCATCACGGGCAGCAGCGACGTTTGCCTGATCCTCGGCGATCAAGCCACTGTAGAAGATAGCTTCACTGTAATCAGGGTTGAGCGCGATTGCCCGTTCTATCGCCTGCTGCGCGCTCTCGATGCGGCCTTGTGTGTAGTAAGTGCGGCCAAGCCAGTAGTAAGCTTCGGGAAAGTTGGGCTGGAGCGTCACGGTGCGGTTGAGATCACGGATCGCCTGGTCGTAATCGTTGTCACGAATTGCCAACAGTGCGCGGCGGTAGAAACTCTCGGCAATGCGGTCGTTGGCGCCGATGGCTGCATCGTAAGCGGCACGTGCTTCGGCAAAACGACCGGCTTCTTGCAACAACTTGCCGTGAAAGAGATGCGCTTCAGCGTAATTGCTCCGTTGGCGCAGGGCTTGCTCAACCGTTTGTAATGCTGCATCAGCTTGACCAAGGGCATGTTGCGTTTGGGCTAGTCCAAGCAACGCTTCAGGGTAGATCGGTTGTAGCTCCAAGGCACGTTGGTACGCAGCACGGGCACGGGCGAGTTGACCGCTCCGCAAGAGAGACTCACCAAGCCAGAACTGAGCAGTAGCATTCGTGTCGCCTCCCGGTAAGGCTACCGCGGTCTCGAAATAGCCGAGCGCAATTCCCCATCGTCCCTGCTCACCGGCCAATTCACCCAAACCGATGTGGGCAGCGATAGATTGCGGGTCAACCGCCAGCACTTGCCGATAGTAGTCCTCGGCGGCAGCGCTATCGTTACGGCGGCGCGCAATGTCGGCGAGCGTGAGCAACGCATTGACTCGCGCATTGATCGCTTCCGGATCATTCCGATTCGCCGTCCGTTGTAGTGTTTGGAGGGCTGCTTGCGCTGCTGCTTCGAGACGATTGCCGATCAGATACGCGCGGGCCAACAATTGATGGGTCGTCACCGAGTCGGGGTTCAGTTGCAGGGCACGCTCAAGTGCCTGTATCGCGACCGTCGCGGTGTTGCCGGTCAATGCCGCCTGACCGATGGCAATCAGTTGATTGAGATCGTTAACACCCTGTCCCAACGCGATACGGTACTGGTCAATCGCCCGATTGGGCTGATTAAGCGGACCTTCATACAGTTCGGCCAGCCGGAGGCGGGCATCGAGGTTTCGTTCATCAAAGGCAATGGCATCACGTAATCTGCGCTCGGCTTCGGTCAGTTCACCGAGCCGGATGTAGGTCTCTCCAAGTTCAAACGCCGCAACCGTTGAACGCGGATCAAGGGTGAGGGCATCAAGATACACCGCGGCCGCCTCTTTGGGGTAGCCGGCATCGTTGTACAAGCGGGCCAACTCAATCGCCGCTTCGGCAGAGGTTGTTGCCAACGGTACGAGTATCCGTTCTGCTTCAGCAAAGCCACTGACTCCACTACGCCGGAGTGCGCGGGCGAGATTCACAGCCGTGTACGGCGACTCTTGCCATGCAACGAGCGCACGCCAGTGTTCAATAGCTGCCGGCCAATCACCGTCAGTTTCGGCAAGGCGCGCAAGAGCCACATGCGCCGGAAAGAAGCGGTTATTCCGTTCGAGGGCGGAGCGAAACGCGGTTACCGCACGTTCCCGATCGTTACGCGCGAGTGCTACCTTACCGAGGCCTACATAGCCATCGGGTAATTGTGGGGACTGTTCGATGGCCTGCTGATAGCTTTCGTTTGCCGCATCGAGTTGCCCATCAATTCGCAAGGCAAAGCCGAGGGCGAGTAATGTGAACACATCGTCCGGTTGTTTATCACGCAATTGCCGTAATTTCTCAATGGTCGGATTGTCAACGCGCGTAGTACCGAATAGGGCGATGAACCACTGGTTTGGTCTGGCATTCGTTTGACCGTCAACTGCTTGAAGTGCGGTTTCGATCAGTGCAAGCGTGCGAGATTGACGATAAGCCAGTTCTTCATTGCGTTCGGCTTGCCCGGTTGCCATAAGGCCGGTACTGGGGAAGATCGCTGCTTCGCTCGCTGCGCGTTGGCGCCACAAGCTGATCGCGCGGGTGCTGTATTCGGTGGCCGTGCGCAGTTGATCGCGTGTCTGTCGGAGATCGGCCGCGGATGGCAAGAGTTCGGCAGCCTCGAGTGCCCAGGAGAGTGGGCCGGCCAGTGGCAGTTTCCGCTCGATCCCGATCAGAGCGCGCTCTTCGGTCAGGAGGCTGTTCAGGCGCAACTCAACGGCCGTCCGTACTGCTAAAGGCGTGCGCGCCAGGATCGCGGTTTTCACCGTTTCAACCCGAGCGAGGCAATCTGCTGCCTTATCGAGCTGACCGTTCTCGCGATACGCGGTAGAGAGGAGTAGTTCCAGCTCCGGGTGGGGTGGCAACAGATTGCGGGCCTGCTCCAGATCGGATACGGCATCACCGGCGCGCTGTTCACGTAACGCCCACAAAGCGAGGTTTACCCGTAGTTGACCGAGATCGCGACCATCGAGGAAATCAATCGCTTCGGTAAACAGACGGAGCGCCTCAGGGTCTTGGGCATCAAACAAGATCGCACCGAGGTTGTTGGTTAATAGCGCCTGATCACTATGTGCAACGGCAAGGGCTGCTTTGTATTCGGTTGCAGCGGCGGAATACCAGCCTCGTGCCCACAAGAGATTGCCACGCAGGATGTGCGGGAGCAGTGGCGATACTTGCGGATTGATTTCGAGCAGTTGTTGTAACCGTTCGACGGCCAAATCGGTTTCGCCGTGGTGATAGGCGGCAAGCGTAAGGAGGTATGGGACAAGCGTCGTTTGGCCGTTCATTGGTGCGGTACTCAGCACAAAGTGGTGCGGAATTGCAAAGCGAATGGCGAAGGTGTGCCAGCTTTGGCTCACGTCAATATTGTGGGGGAGATAGATAAGTTCAGGTCGCAGACTAGGACTATCAAGAATACCGCCCGCCTCCACCGATCCCCACACCAGAATGTCAGCATTCGTCTGTTGCGCTAACGTTAGTGCCTCAGCACTGTTTGTCGGGCGGGTACGGCTTTCGATCACCTGTACAAGGTTATCACCTTTACTCCGCAGTTGGCGCGCCAGTGCGTCGGCAATCTGTTGACCGGTACGGCCATCTTGGTCGCTAAACGGTGCGACCACAATGACAAACCGCGGATCGACCGGACGGAATAGCACGAAGAGACTGATGAAAATGCCGATGATGGTGACGATGAGTAATGGTCGGCGCCAGCGCCGAGGATGCCGTTGCGTAGTTGTTCGCTCGCGATGTTCCTCACTCTCGCTCTCGGTCGGTGTTCGTCGCCACGGCCATCGCATGATCTCGCTCCTTGCCCACAACGCTCTCTGGTGCCCTCATTGTAAACAGTTTTCGCGATCTTTCAAGCAGAGCGAGAAAACAACAGATATTGTTGGCGGTGCATATGGAGCGTTTACACTGAGTGATAAGGTTGTGGTATCCACCAATCACGATACGTATTGGTGTACAAAGGAAGTTTCCTTATCTCATGCAAGACTCATTGACGAGTGGGTTTCGATCAACGTACCCGCACATTATCAATATATACTGCACTTACACCAAACGCCTTTGCCGTGTGCTTCATCGCTGCGGCGGCCCGCGATAATTCGTCTACGGTGGTGTTTGGTGTGCTAGAGACACCACCGATCGCGATTGTAGCGATCGGAATATGGCGCAGATTGCCGGCGCGATCGCGGCAGATGAGGAATCCGCGTGCGCGGTCGATCTCATCGTACAGTTTCACTGCCGATTGCTCATACTGCGCGACGATCCAGCGTGAAATATCGGTGGCAATTGTGGTAGGGCAGAGCATCACGAAGTCATCGCCGCCGATATGACCGAGAAAGGTGGGGTAGGCAGAAAAATGTTGTTGGGCCTGTTCACAGATCTGCGCCAATAGTCGGATCGCCTGATCACCGCGGGCAAAGCCATACGAGTCGTTAAACGCTTTGAAATCGTTCAGATCGATGTAGAGCAACACAAACGACTCACCGCGTTGTAAGCGATACCGTAACTCTTCAACGATCAATGAGTTACCGGGCAAACCGGTCAGTGGATTGCGGACAGGGCGTTGCGTGGTACGCCGTAATAGCGAGCGGATGCGGGCAATCAATTCGGCGTCATTAAAGGGTTTTGTGACGTAATCATCGGCGCCGGTATCAAAGCCGATCACCACATCTGCCGGGTTGGTGCGTGCGGTGACAATGATAATCGGGAGATGTGCAGTGCGTGTGTCGTTGCGCAACTGGCGAATCGCCTCATAGCCATCGACTCCAGGCAACATCAAATCAACCAAGATGATGTCTGGCAGTTGTTCTTGAGCGATCTGGAGGAGTGCGATACCATCCTCCGCGACCAAAACATCAAAACCGGCGCGTTGCAGCATATCGCTGAGCAAAAAGCGCAGGTTTGGATCATCGTCGGCAATTAAAACCGTCGGTATATGGATCTCTTCAGACACTGAGCAATACCTTAAGTTGGCCGGGTGCGGCGCTAAATGCCTGTAAACCAGCATCAAGGGGGTAACAGGCACTGATCAAGGCTGATGTCTCAACAAGCCCGCGTTCGAGTAAGCGCAGTGCCGGCGCGAATGGACCACAGCGCGAGCCGATGAGCTGTATTTCGTCAACTACCAGCATGCTCAGGTTCAGTTGGGTTTCGGCGGCAAACGTACTCTTGAGCACCAGCCGTCCACGTGGGCGAACAAGACGACGTGCCGTTGCTAGTCCGCTTGGGTTGCCGGTACAATCGATAACAACGTCAAAATGGGCTGCCGGTACGTCAGTGCTGGTTGTACAGGTTACTCCTTGACGTCGATACAGCTCCCACCGTTCGGGATGACGACCGACCAACGTCAATGCACAACCCGTTAGGCGCAGCACCTGCACAATCATTGCTCCGAGTTTACCGTCGCCAACAACTGCAACTCGTTCGGAAGGGTGGATGTGGCTCTGTTCGACGATTTCGAGTGCGGCGGCTAGTGGTTCGGTAAAGACCGCTGCCTCATCGCTAACAGTCGCCGGTACTTCATGGAGACAGGCTTCGGGTAGCACAAACAGATCGGCCATCGCGCCATCACGACGGTCAATACCAAGCGTAGTACGTTGTGGGCAGTGACTTTCATCACCGCGCAAACAGGTGACGCAGCGACGACAAGCTGCGTTGATTTCGCCTACGACTCGTCGCCCACGCCATTGCGGGTCGTCACAATCGATGACGGTTCCAACAAATTCGTGACCAAGAATACCGTGAAAGTTCATATACCCACGGGTAATTTCGAGATCGGTATTACAAATCCCAACCAAATGTGGTTTGATCAGCGCTTCACCTGGTGGGCGGTGTGGTTTGGGATAATCAGTAGTGTAGCGTAAACTACCATCGAAAACAATTGCTCGCATGACTTTACCGGAATGGCTCTATGTTGTCCCTTTCGACAGAGGCAAATTGGTGAAGTTCGTGACTAAGTTGTCTGCGAAAGTCGTAGCTCTATTATACTATATGCTGTTGCCTGCGATGACAGGATCGATGTCAGCGTTGCACAATTGCGACCTCACTACGAGCCGATCCCATCGCCAGACCAAGGAGATGTTCTATGCGTATTATCTTTCTCGGCAGTCCCTCCTATGCAGTACATGCACTCGATGCACTGGTGGCTGCCGGGTATACGATTGTTGGCGTTGTTACGCAACCGGATCGCCCGGCCGGGCGCGACCGGCGGTTGACACCACCCCCGGTGAAGGTTGCCGCGTTGGCCCATGGCTTGCCGGTGCTCCAACCGGAGACGCTGCGTGCTCCAGCAGTAGTCGAGACGCTGCGGGCACTACAGCCGGATGTCGGTGTGGTGGCAGCGTATGGTGAGATCTTACGCCGGGCCGTGCTCGAGATTCCGCCGTTGGGCTATCTGAATATTCACCCGTCGTTGTTGCCGCTCTATCGGGGACCGACTCCGGTGGCCGGTGCGATTTTGGCCGGTGAAACGGTCACCGGCGTGACAATTATGCGACTTGATCCCGGTATGGATAGTGGTCCCATTTTAGCCCAAGCGATGGTCGATCTTCCACCAAATGCGCGTACCGGCCCACTCACCGATGAGCTGTTTCGGCTGGGTGCTACGTTGTTGGTCGAGGTGCTACCTCGCTACGTGCGTGGCGAGATCGAACTGCGTCCCCAAGATCACGGCCAAGCAACCGTCACCAAGATGCTCAAAAAGGAAGATGGCCGGATTGATTGGACGTTGCCGGCAATTGTGATCGAGCGAATGACCCGCGCTTATGATCCATGGCCGAGTGCGTATACGTTCTGGCGTGGTCAGATGTTGCGAATTATGAGTGCCGCTGTGGTCCCGACCGATGCCTTGGCTACGCCAGGAATGGTGATTGGCCGGAGTGCCCACGGTCATCCGTTGGTGCAGACCGGTAGCGACGCCCTTGAATTGGTTGAGGTGCAGCCGGCGAGCCGTCGCCCAATGAGTGGTGCAGCATGGTTGGCCGGTGTTCATGCTCCTGAGATTGTGTTGGGTGCTGACACACCACTATAACGCAGTGCGTTATTGACGACCTTGCGTTTTGTCTCTGAACCGCGTATAATCCCAATACGGGCAACGACATATGCTAGAGCTGCCGAGAGATGTGGGAGACGCCTTATGCCATTCTTCAAAGATGAGGAAGAGCTGCGACAGGTTTTAGGGACGCTCTATGATCGGGTTAAATGCGATGCGCAGATTGCGCCACGGATCTGCGAAGGCCGGATCGTCATTCAGTTTCGCTACGAAGAACCGCACGGTGTTGTTACCATCGATGCTGCCCATCCACCGACTCAGCCCGGTGCGTATTGCGATGTGTTCTGGGGTGATGTCGATCTCAAGCCCGATGTTGAGATGAGCATGAAAGCAGATATCGCTCACCAATTTTGGCACGGCAAGATCAATCTGATGACGGCACTAGCACGACGGCAAATTATTGCGAAAGGTCCAATTCCTAAAATCCTCAAGCTCTTACCTGCAGTTGAGCCGATATACACGATCTACCCCAACATGCTGCGTGAAATGGGGCGTGAAGATTTAGTTATCACCAAATAGTCGGTATCCTCGCTTGCCTATGCCAACAACGAGCGAGATGTACGAACTCGGTGCTGCCGATGCCGAACGGGGAGAATTCAACCCTTTCTACTACCAGCACTACTACTACTACCGGTTAGGGTATGATTCGGTGCGCCGCCGTCGCTCATGGCGCACGCCCGTGAGTATTGCGCTATTCGTGATGGGTGGTATTCTTCTGGTGACGGTGGTTGTCTGGTTCGTCGGACGTTTGGGTCCGGCTGTCGTCGCACAACCGATGGTGACTCCCCAAACAACAGTGGCTGTGGCAACACCGTCACCTATTCCGCCAACGCCTTCACCGTTGCCTTCACCGACTACGGAGCCAACGCCGACGCCGCCAACGTTGCAAGTTGGTGGCCGGGCTGTTATCGTTAACGTAGGGAATGCCGCGCTGCGCCTGCGGTCGGCTCCAGGCCTAACTGCGCGCGTAGTGGCGCTCATTCCGGCCGGTCGTGAAGTGATCCTGCGCGAAGGGCCGGTTGACGCCGATGGTTATACGTGGTGGCGGGTGGAAGTAGGTAGTGTGAGTGGGTGGTGTGCCGTTGCTACCCCCGATGGGACGCTGTTTCTCGAACCGCATGTGCCCTGAACGTGAGCGATGCATCTATATTGGTACAAACATCTCCGTTCGACTGAACTTCATCCTTACTGTGATGGTGTGGCTGTTTCAACCAGAGCGGCATACGGGCCACGCTGAGCCGGTGGTAGCATAGATGCAATCTTCACCATCATTTCAGTGGTTAAGCGTTCCATCACATCGGCGGGAATGCGATTATCGGGCAGCGGGTCGATGCGGTAGGGTTCACCAACAGTAATATAGACCGGTTTGCGCAGTAAGGTGCCGCGGAAGCCATGTTCGGTGCCGGTGATGGCCATTGGCACAATTGGTACGCCGGCCTGCATCGCCAGTCGGATTGCACCACCACGACCCGATTGCAAGATGCCGTTGCGGCTGCGGTGTCCTTCGGGAAAGATCAGCAATACGGCTCCATTCCGTAGTGCGTCGGTGGCAGCATCGAGTGCAGCGAGGTCACGTTTGCCACGGCGGATCGGAATCACGTGCATCGTGCGAAAAAACCAGCCGGCTATAGGGTTTGCGAAGATCTCGATCTTTGCCAACCACGAAAGCCGATAGCGGAATGGTAAGAGCGCACCAACCGCGGGAATGTCAACCCAATTGATATGATTCATGACGAGGATCATCCCACCCTGCTCACGCGGTGGTAAGTTTTCAATACCGGTGATTGACCATCGCCACCAGCCAATGAGCCGAAAAAAGTTGATGATGAGGTAGAGAATACCGTACACGACGTAGGCGAACATGACCTCCTCACGCAATCTACCAATAACGGCCACTCGTGGATTTAACGGCCAAGATCGAAACCAAACACTAAGCGCCCGCCAAGCCAACCCCCGACAATCAGAAAGAGACTACCGGCGATATGCCAACTGAGATAGCTCTGTCGCTGGGTTAGATGGTAAACGATATCGGGCTGTCGCCGTCGAATGAGCCAAACTCGTCCGTAACATAACGTTGCGATAAGACTGGCCGCTGCATGACCATTTGTCCATAAAAGTACCGGGTCATCGGTAGGACGGCCAAACACTTGACGAGCGGCATCAAAGAGACCACTGGCAATGGCGACGACTGCGCCGATGAGGCCAAAGATGAGACAGTGGTATGCGCTTTGTTCCCACTGCTTCTGACCGGTGCGCAGTGCTATTAGGGTGAAGAGACTACTGGCTAACAGCAGCCCGATAGGTATATGGACTGTAGCGGGATGCAATGCGTACATCGCCTATATTATACCATACTCGTGTGCCGACTCGATGCGAATCCTGCCTGCGCTATATTCATCGATCTGTTTGCTGATAGTAGCAGCTTGATCGGCCGGCAAACCGACTGTAATCGTAATCGCGGCGGCAAATGTTTCATCAATGATCACAGCCGCATTGGCTTCCAGCAGCCGACGGATCATTGTGTAGTCGGCGTATGGGACGTGAAGGGTGATGTATCGATAGATAACCCGTTGGGTACGTGGTACTATGGCAAGGACGGCGCGGGTAGCGTCGCTATACGCCCGAACCAATCCCCCTACACCGAGCAGGGTGCCACCGAAATAGCGGGTGACAATCACCATGATGTCACCGAGATTGGCTCCACGCAGTACCGCCATCATCGGTCGACCGGCGGTACCGGCCGGTTCACCATCGTCACTCATCCCGGCGACAGTGCTGGCGCCATACCCGATCAGGTACGCATAGCAATGATGGGTCGCGTCGGGCATTTCAGCACGGACTGCCGCAATCGCGGCACGGGCCGCTTCTACAGTTGAGGTAGGGATCGCCTGTGCGATAAAACGGGAACCGCGCACAACAATTTCTGTTCGTGCCGGTGCAGCCGGGATGGGGTAGCGAGTCATGGTATCTGTGTTTCATTCCACAACGGATTGGCGAGTTCGTCAATGGCAGCCGCAACTGCTGCTAATTCGGCGGCCAGGGTATAGTAGCGTGAACGACCTTCGGCGTGTCGTGCCGCCCAAAAAGGTTGAAACGGTTCGGGTATCGGATTGCGTAACGCACGGTGTACTTCGGCGAGTAAATCCCGAAACTCTAGCTCCCACCATCGGTGGAGGGCTGGACTGAGGGTACTACCCGGTGGCCCAAAATCGGCCAGTAACCGACGAGCGAATTCACGGGCAAGTGCTTGCTGTTCGTGTGCCATCGCTACCGCTTGTGCGGCTAGTTCGGCTAACCGACCGGCAATCTGGGTCGGTGTGGCCGGTAGCGTGATGGTGTCAGATGCTTGCTGTAAGTGAATACGTCCGCCCCTAGATGTGAGTAACGCTAGCGTGAGATGATCGGCCGGTGCCACAACGCGGATCGGATGGAGGGCAACCGCATGACCTGAATCCCACGCAATCGGTGCTTGTTCGCCGGTGCCGATCAAGATGCGAGGTGTCGGTGCGGTCAGAATTGCCGTAGCAGGCGACGGCATTTCCCACCATAACGGCTCGGTGTGATCGGTATAGGCGCTCAATCGTCGGTTGAGTCCGGGGTGGCGTTGGATCAAGTCGGTGACGCTCGTGATCGCAGACTGCTGGCTGTACCCCGGAGGTATGACTAACAACCAGCGGTCGCCGATGGGAGTATGCCACGGTTGTAACGTAGATCTGTCGACCAATGGACGAAAGAATGATGCACAAGCCGGCTCGAAGATAACGGCTTGATCGCGTTCGGCACGGGTGAATACAAGTGCCGGATGCGGTGTTGGCAGACTGTTCAGGAGGGTAGGCATAATAAAAAGGGCATGCTACAATACAGACGATGATATAGTATACAACTGTATCATACCTTGTATTAAACCCTGAATTTCGGAGAACGCCATAGATTACCACCTCTCTTTATCTATGGCATATGTTGATACACTAAGGAGCAGCCCATGACCGATCTGGCCGAGCAAGCGCCATCGGTTGCGGTAGGCACCCCTATTTTACCTCTCAAGATCACACCGCCGCCGGTGCGACGAGAGGAGATCCTTCGTCACGATTTGCAGGCGTTACTGACCGAAGTACGTTTATTACCGGTGACGGTCGTTGTTGCCCCTGCCGGCTATGGCAAAACGACACTTCTCGCACAGTGGGCTGACCAACTCACTCAGACGGGTGCCCAGGTAGCGTGGCTTGGGTTCGATACGAGTGATCAAGAGCCGGCCTTACTGTTAACGTACTTGATTGTGGCTATCCGGCGTTTACTCCCTACCGCCGGTGAGCAAGCGTTGCGTCTCTTGCAGAGTCTGGACAGTCTTAAGCAAAACTGGCCATTGGTTGCCGGTGCGTTACTGAGTAATGTGCAACGTGAATTGCAGTCACCGGCTATTTTGATGCTCGACGACGTACATCTTGTCAGTGAAGGCCCGATAACTACCGAACTGTTAGGTTATCTTCTCCGTGCTGCACCACCGAATTTGCATATTGTGATGGCTTCGCGCCGGCCCCTGACGTTTGCGCCACTGCCGCGCCTACGCGCCGAGGGTGGGTTGCTCGAGATTGGTGCGTCTGATCTCTTGTTGCAACGCGATGAGGCCATTGAGTTGTTAGCGCGCGTCGGTGTGGTATTGCCCGACGATGAACTTGACCTGTTACTCGAACGGACCGGTGGCTGGATGTTGAGTGTGCAGTTGGCGGTGCGCACATTGGCGCGCCAGACACCTGAACAGCGTCGAGCTTATCTCCAGGGTTTGGCGACAAATCAGCACGATCTCTTTGAGTATTTGGCTTCAGAAGTGTTGGGCATGCTCCCGAGCCACTTAGTTGACCGTCTGATCTGTACGGCATTGTTTGGTCAAGCGATCCCCTCACTCCTCGATGAAGCCCTAGGAGTTGATGATAGCACGCAACTGCTCGAGCAAGCGATTGATTTTGGTCTACCGCTCACCGTTGAAACCGATGGCACTTCCGGTGAACGGGTGTTTCGCTTCCATCCACTCTGGCAGCGCTTACTAGCCGATCAGGCCCTATTGCGCTTCGACCGGGTCTTTGTTCGTGAGCTTCATGAGCGGTTTGGGATGACCCTGGCCCGGCACGATCAGATCGAGGCGGCTTTGCGTCATCTGGCCGCGGCGGAAAATCCGGCAGCGATTGCCTATGCCCTGCGCGAGTACGCATGGCCGCTGATCGATTCTCCCCAACGCGAGAGTCTACGCAATTGGATCGAGCGCTTGCCACAGGATGCACGCGAACGTGATCCGGCGCTGCTCCATATGTATGGATGGAGCTTTTTTAACACCAATCGGGAACGCGCATTACAGTTGATCGCACAAGCTGCCGAACAGTATCGATTAGCCGGCGCCACCGATCAAGAAATGCGCGCGTTGCGCGATATGGCTGTTTTGCTCTTTTGGGCCGATACACCGGCCGAGTTTGCTCGCGTGTGCCGGCGAGTGATCGAAGCCGCAACCCGCATCAACGATGCCTGGTCGCGTGGTGCAGCACTGGTTGGGTTCATGGCGTTGCTCTATAGCCAAGGGCGGTTCCGGGCCGCGTTGCGAGTAGGGCGGTGGGCAGAACGGTGGCCGCTGAGTGTGCTTTGGCAGTGGTTGTTGGCGGTGTTGCGTTCGTCAATCTATGTGCAACAGGGCTATCCGGCCGAGGCACTGACGGCCATCCGTGCCGCTCTTGATCTGCCCCGAATTGATCGCAACGATATGCTGCGCCAGTCGTTGTTGTTGTTACAGGCGTTAGCCCTCTATCAGCAAGGTCAGAGCGAAGTTGCTCTTGATCAAGCACAAGAGTGCTATTTTCGTCTGAACGACTACACCCCTGGCAGTGTGTTGACCGGTAATGCGGTGCTGATCCTGGCGTTACTCTTAGTTGAGCACGAGCGCTTTGATGAGGCGGCGACGTATCTGCAACGGGGACGGCAAATTGCGAGTCAGCTTGATGACCGGTTATTAGGAATGCGGGTGCGTGTCGTTGAGATTTACGCTGCGTTACGAAGCCAATCGCCGACGGCTGCCGCACAAGCTGTTGCATTTTGGCACAAATTACGCGAGTGCGCCGATCCTAATACACCGGTGACCCGTGAGAGCGACTTGCAGTCCTTCCAGATACACGATGCGTGGATGCAGACTCTGTTGCTGCTCGCGATGGGTGAAGGTGGTGAGACTGAACAAGCGTTGGCGATGGCCGATTCGTTGCTCGCGTTTATCGTTCGGCGTCGCGATGGTCTGTTTCAGGCGGTTATTCATATCTACCGCGCCTATTTGATGTTCCAGCAACAACCGCACATGGAGGCTGTGGCCGATGATATTCGTATCGCCTGTACGATCTGCGACCGCGTCGGTGTGGAGACGTTGCCCTTCCTACCACGTCCGGTGATGCTCTGGGCCATCAAAACGGCACTACAGCTTGGGCTGTCGAGCCGGGCAATGATTGCTGCATTGCGCAATTTTGATACTGCAACCCTGACCTCCATCTTGGTACCACTCCTCGATGAAGCGTACCCAACGACACTCCGGGTACGTATCGCCGGCTTGGTCGGTGAGTTGGGGTTGGTTCAAGCTTACAGTACATTACGTTCGTTATTGAAGGAACGTGTACCAGACCTTCGGCAAGCCGCCGCGGATGCGCTGGAACGGCTGGCGTATCGTCCCCCCTACCGGCTGATCATTCGTGCGCTCGGTGGGTTTCAGGTGTTGCGCGGCGATCAAGAAGTGCGTGAACGGGATTGGCGCAGTATCAAAGCACGCCATCTGCTCCAGCTCCTCCTGATTGAGCGGGGCCGTATGTTGTCGCGCGATCAAATTATGGATATGCTCTGGCCCGGCCTTGATGGTGATTCGGCATCGAATAATCTGCGCGTGACCGTTAGCCGGCTCATTAAAGCGCTCGAACCGGATCGTCCTGAAGGCGCACCAACTTACTACATTTTGCAACAGGGTGATACCTACGGTTTCAACGTTGATAGCGACCATGAATACGATGTTGCCAGTTTCAGTGCTCTACCGTGAGCCGAAAGTATTGAAGTTTCAACGTTGATAGCGACCATGAATACGATGTTGCCACCTTCGTGCAGGCGGTTGAACGCGGGCGACGCGCGTTACAGCGTAACCACTATGATGAGGCACGCGAAGCATTTCAACAGGCTGTGACGATCTATACCGGCCCCTTCTTACCCGACAGTCTCTATGAGGATTGGTCGGTGGTTGAGCGTGAGCGGTTGGGGTTGCTGTTTAACGATGCCGCTCTTAGTTTAGGTCGCCTCCTGTTTGAAGAAGGTCGCTACCGAGAGGCAATTACGTTAGGGTGGCGTGTTCTTGAATATGACAAAGCTCAAGAAGAGGCGTATCAGTTGCTGATCCGGGCGTATGGAGCGATTGGCGAGCGCGGTACAGCGATCCGGCTGTATCATCGCTGTGTTGCCGCGCTACGTGATGAGTTGGGCGTCGAGCCACTGCCGGAGACCGTTGCGCTGTTTGAACAGGTGCGTGGGCGCCGGTCTTCGTAGCTACTATGTGGTTGGGCTTGATGTCGGATCGGTGGTAGTGTTATTGGTGCTGGCGTGCAAATGATTCGTAATGAAGGCCAGAAGTTCTTCAAGTTGATCAATCCGACACTCGAAGCCGGTACCGATATGCTGTATCCGTCCGTGCCATTGCTGCGCTGTCTTACCTTCATTCTCAGCGACGACAATGCGGACCAAAAAAGATTCGACTCGGCGTGTCGCCATACGTTCATTCCTTGTGCTATCCTATTCTGTCGCATACCCTCACGTATCTTGGTAGTATCATACTGAGGGATTCTTACCATTTCGTAACCGTTTTTTGTGAAGATGCTGAGGAAACAATGCAAGCAGTGATTGCTGTGTTACCCGGCGATGGGATCGGGCCGGAAGTGGTGACTGAAGGGGTGAAGGTGTTGCAGGCGGTCGCAGTGCGGTTTGGTCATACCTTCACTCTGCGCGAAGGCTTGATCGGCGGTTGTGCAATCGATGCCACCGGTGAACCATTACCGGCAGAGACCGTAGCCCTGTGTCGTGCATCCGATGCAATTTTGCTCGGCGCTGTGGGCGGGCCAAAGTGGGACGATCCGCAGGCTCGGGTTCGACCTGAGCAGGGATTGCTCGGTATTCGCAAGGCGCTCGGCCTTTTTGCCAATCTACGACCGGTGACGGTCCATCCGCGGCTGATCGGTGCATCGCCGTTGCGCCCCGAACGGCTGCAAGGTGTTGATTTGATCGTCGTGCGTGAATTGACCGGTGGTATCTATTTTGGTGAGAAACGGCGTGAACGTGGTCCTGATGGTGAATGGGCGAGTGATCTGTGTCTCTATAGCGAAGCAGAGATTGTGCGGGTGGTACGAGTAGCCGGACAACTAGCTCGACGCCGACGTGGTAAGCTTACCTTGGTCGATAAAGCTAATGTGCTTGAGACGAGTCGGTTATGGCGGAGTATCACAACCCGTCTCGTCCGCGAGGAATTTGCCGATCTAGAGTTCGAGACGATGCTGGTCGATGCTTGTGCAATGCATCTGATCCGTCGACCGACCGATTTTGATGTGATCGTGACCGAAAATATGTTCGGTGACATCCTCACCGATGAAGCGTCGATGCTGGCCGGTTCGATGGGGATGTTGCCGTCGGCGTCGCTCGCCGAAGGTCGGCTTGGCCTCTACGAGCCGATCCACGGTTCGGCGCCAGATATTGCCGGTCAGGGTAAGGCTAATCCGCTGGCAACGATTCTCAGTGTGGCAATGCTGTTGCGCCATTCGCTTGATTTGCCTGAAGAAGCCGCGTGTGTCGAGGCGGCAGTCGCAACGGTCATCGACCGTGGGATTGTAACGGCCGATATTGCCACTCCCGGTCAGGTCGTCGCCACAACGGCTGCCGTTGGTGATGCCGTGGCCGCCGTCATTGCCGGGTAAGGCGATCGTTGTCGATGTCACCAACGATAGGGTTTACCACAGACGCCATTGTTATCGCAGCAAAAGGAGCGCTCAATGGAGCGAAAAATTCGCGTACTGGTTGCCAAACCTGGTCTTGATGGTCATGATCGCGGTGCGAAAGTGATTGCACGTGCTCTCCGTGATGCCGGTATGGAGGTGATTTACACCGGTCTGCAACAGACTCCGCAGATGATAGTTGAAGCAGCTCTCCAGGAAGATGTTGATGTGATCGGTCTTTCGATTCTCTCCGGCGCCCACATGACGCTACTCCCTAAGGTGATGCAGTTGCTGCGCGAACAGGGGATGACGGATGTGTTGGTCGTCGCCGGCGGGATCATCTCCGACGAAGACGCTGCGATCCTCAAGCGCGAACATGGCATCGCCGAGGTCTTTGGACCGGGTTCATCAACCCAGGCTATCATCGACTTCATCCGGGCAAACGTTCCGTTGGCGCGGGGTTAAGCATGAACGAACACGACTTGGTGACGCGCCTGCGCAATGGCGAACGGCGAGCCTTAGCGCGCGCTATTTCGTTGGTAGAACAGGGAGGGTCGGCAGCACGAGCAGTATTAGCTGCCGCCTATCCATACGCCCACGCCCACCGGGTAGGTGTTACCGGACCGCCCGGCGCCGGAAAGTCGACCCTCGTGACCGCACTGGCCCAAGAGTGGCGGAAACGTGGTGTGACGGTTGGTATTGTTGCCGTCGATCCGTCATCTCCGTTCAGTGGTGGCGCCGTGCTCGGTGATCGGATCCGTATGCAGGTGCTCGGTGGTGACCCCGGTGTGTTTATCCGTAGTATGGCCAGCCGTGGGCGGATGGGTGGTCTGGCCCGAGCGACGGCTGATGCCGTGACTCTGATCGCTGCTGCCGGCTTTTCGGTTGTGCTCATCGAAACGGTTGGGGCCGGTCAGGATGAGGTGGATATTGCCCAAACTGCCGATACGACCATCGTGGTCGAAGTGCCCGGTATGGGCGATGATGTTCAGAGTATTAAAGCCGGCATGCTAGAGATTGCCGATATCTTCGTCGTCAATAAGGCCGATCGACCGGGTGCCGATCAGACGGTACGCCAGTTGCGTACAATGTTGCAATTGGGCGGCGGATCGACCGATGGTTGGGTGCCACCGGTCTTGACCGCCGTTGCGACAACCGGCGAGGGATGTGGACAAGTGGTTGATGCGGTGAACCAACACCGGCAGTTTCTCACCACAACCGATATGCCGGCCCGACGAGCGCTCATGGTTGCTGAACGTGAATTGACTACAGCAATTCAAGAACTTGTTCTCGAACGGTTGCGTGGCCCACGGTGGAATACCATTGTTGGTGAGATTGCCGCACGTCGGCGAGATCCATATGCGGCAGCGAGTGAGTTATTGGATGGGTGGCCCACGTAGTTGCTGCTTGTGGTAGGATACAGCCGGAACTATTCACCGAATCAAGCCAAGGAGGCATTTCGTGCAGGTCAATCCATCAATTTTTAAGGCGTATGATATTCGGGGTATTTATCCGACCGAGCTAAACGAAGAGATTGCTTACCTGATCGGGCGCGCCTTTGTTACGTTTCTCGGCGCCGACACGGTCATTGTTGGCCGTGATATGCGTACCTCTGGGCCGGCGTTGTTCGATGCGGTGACCCGTGGCATTATGGATCAGGGCGCCGATGTCGCCGACATCGGGATGGTTAGCACCGATCAATACTACTTTGCGTGTACACAGCTCGGTTTACCGGGTATGATGGTCACGGCATCGCACAATCCAAAGCAATACAACGGCTTCAAGATGGTGCGTCGCATGCCCTATCTCTTGTCAGGTGATGAGGGTATCCAGGATTTACGCCGCTTAGTCGAGCGTGAAGCCTTCCCTACACCGACCCGACGCGGCGAGCGTCGCGAGTACGATTTCAAAGAGCAGTTTGTGCAGAAGGTGCTCTCCCTGATCGACGTTGAGGCGATCAAGCCGCTCAACGTGATCGTAGATACCGGTAATGGGATGGTTGGTCCTATCCTGCAAGCGGTC
Source organism: Chloroflexus sp. (assembly GCF_049970315.1). Lineage (GTDB taxonomy): Bacteria > Chloroflexota > Chloroflexia > Chloroflexales > Chloroflexaceae > Chloroflexus. The sequence continues at coordinate 7,205 of NZ_JBMFNE010000018.1, read as the reverse complement.
TATGCCCGCCTGCCGATCCAGTTGACCGGAATGTATCTCGAACCCGATGGCACTTTGCCGAATCACGGTCTTGACCCGTTGATGCCGGAGAATCGGGCCGAATTACAGCGGCGGGTGAAGGAGGAAGGCGCCGACATTGGTTTTGCCTTTGATGGCGACGGTGACCGCTTCTTTGCGATTGACGATCGCGGTGAGTTTATCTCCGGCGACTTCCTGACGGCGATTTTAGGTCGTTATCTGCTCGAGAAGGAGCCAGGCGCGAAGATTCTCTACGATGTGCGTGCCTCGTGGGCGGTACCCGACGAAGTGCGTGCCGCCGGAGGTATTCCGTTGGTCGAGCGGGTTGGTCATGCGTTTATCAAACGGCGTATGGCAAACGAAGATGCGATCTTTGCCGGTGAGGTCTCCGGTCACTACTACTTTAAAGCCTTTGCCTTTGCCGATTCGGGCATTATCCCCTCGCTCTATCTGCTCGAAATGCTGTCGAAGCGTGGCGTAAAGATGAGCGAGCTGTTGAGCCGACTCGAGTCGCGCTACTTCATCTCAGGCGAGATTAATTCGCGGGTGAGCGATGTGCGTGCCAAGCTTGAAGAGATTGCCGAACGGTATCGCGATGGCAAGATCGAGCGGATCGATGGTGTCTCGGTGAGCTACGATACGTGGCACTTCAATGTACGTGGTTCCAACACTGAGCCGCTGATCCGGCTCAACCTCGAGTCGATTGCCTCGCGAGCCGAGATGGAAGCGAAGCGTGATGAGGTGTTGGCAGTGATTCGATCATAATTTCCGCTTGCACCGCGTTGATCCTGAACGGCTGGCTTTGGTTGGGATTAGCCTCGGCGGTGCCCATGCTATCACAACCGCCGCGGTTGATGAGCGGGTGAAAGCGGCAGTGGCCCTCGAACCGCCGGGTAATGGTGCGCGTTGGTTGCGTAGTCTGCGTCGTCATTGGGAATGGCGCGAGTTTCTGGTGCGCTTGGCCGAAGATCGGCGACGACGGGTTATGACCGGCGTCTCAACACTGGTCGATCCGTTGGAGATTGTCGTACCTGACCCTGAATCACAAGTATTTCTCAATCAGGTGAGCGCAGAATTTCCACAGATGCAGGTGATGGTACCGCTCGAAAGTGCTGAGGCACTGATCGAGTATGCACCCGAAGAAATGGTACATTGCCTTGCCCCACGCCCATTATTGGTCGTCCACGGTGATGCCGATCAATTGGTGCCGTTGGCCGAGGCCGAGGCTATTGCGATCCGGGCTGGCTCATCTTGCCGGCTGGACATCGTACCCGGTATGAGCCATTTCAACTGGGTAGTACCGGGTAGCACCGGTTTTACCCGAGTAACTGATCGTATCGTCTCATTCCTCCACGAGGTATTACCGGTACACGTAGGGTAGGCATCATCTCTTTAATGAGCGCGGGGCCGCTGTGCCCCGCGCTGTGTTTGCTATGATCACGGTTGGTATCATTGCAAATCCGGCTTCAGGCAAAGACATCCGGCGTCTTGTTGCCCATGGCTCGGTGTTCGATAACGAAGAGAAGGTAAGCATTGTTAAACGGGTGTTGCTGGGGTTAGAGGCGGTTGGTGTGCAACACGTCTGGATTATGCCCGATCGCTTTGGTATCGGTCTGAAGGCGCTCGATAACCTGCCGTTGCAGATCAAAGCAACATTACTCGATATGCCGGCATGGTTTATGCCTGATGACTCGCGGCGGGCGGCGCAATTACTGGCCGAGCGCGGGGTTGGTTGTATCGTCACCCTTGGTGGTGATGGAACCAACCGCTTGGTGGCAAAGGGTTGTGGTGATGTGGCACTGATGCCAATTTCGACCGGCACTAACAACGTGTTTCCAATGATGATCGAAGCAACAACGGCCGGTCTGGCTGCCGGATTGGTGGCGAGTGGGCGCGCTGATGCGGCGGTCTCGCGCGCACCACGGATCGACGTGTATCGGTTGGCTGCCGGTCAGAGCGATTTCACGCCCGATGCACCTGATGATATCGCATTGGTTGATGCCGCTATCTACAATGAGCGATTTGTCGCTGCCCGCGCAATCTGGGATAGTGGGCGGATTACCGATCTTGTTCTGACCCGCGCCGAGCCGGGGAATATCGGTTTGTCGTCGATTGGAGCCAACGTATTGGCCGGTAACTATCCACCAGGGCATGGATTATACTTGCAATTGGATACGAGTGGGATACCGGTGCGCGCGCCGGTTGCACCAGGCTTGATGCAGACGGTTCATGTCGCCGCGCATTGCGTGCTGGCTCCCGGTGAGATGGTCCGCGTGTATCGCGCTCAACCGGCGGTGTTGGCGTTCGATGGTGAGCGCGAACTCGAGCTGCGGGCCGGCGAGACGGCGTTGCTGCGGTTTAATCCGCATGGACCGCGCGTGATCGATCCACGACGGGCGATTGCGTTAGCGGCTGCGAGTGGTGTGTTTATCGGCTGATGATAGTAACACGCCGGTTATTCCTTTTAGGAGCGCAGCACACTTGGTTAGGAAATAGCGTGAGGGTGGGGAGAATTGAATATTCTTTACGGAATTATAGCGCATCCATCGGCCTGATCGTGTTAGAGTACATTATGGAGGTGATGCAGCTTTGGCGGTTGCCATCCTCGTCGGTCTAGGGTACAATTTAACAGTTATGCTACCGGCTAAGGAGTAGAGTTGATGGTAACCTATGACGATCTCGTGATGGCATTGGAAGATGCTTGGCTCAGCGTTGGCCTGCACGAACACACGTTGATCGAGAGTTTTATACCCGCCACGCACGATCGCACGTGCAAGATTGAATTATTCCCCGATCACGCCGAGCCGCTCACATTGGCGACGATGCCGCCCTGGCTTGAAATAACGTTTACGTGGTCGCCGGTCCATCAGTTGATCAGCGAGGGGCGCGATCTGCCGGCCGATCCACTGGAGTTGACGTTGACGTATACGGTGACGTTGACCAATCACCGTGATCGGAGTGATGTAGAATTGGTGCGGATGTTTCAACGCGCTGTGCATAGTGCCTTTACCCACCACTTTCCCAATGAGGTCATTGAGATTGAACCGGTTTCGGTAGAGGTACGGCGGATTTACCAGCCGGTCGAACAGCGGGTTGAACTTGAGGCGATCCAGTTGGTAAGTGCTACCATGGTCGATCTGTTTGAACAGTGGGAAGACCGTGATGTGCAGAGTTTGCGCCGTCTGATCCGTTCTGAGTTGCAATTGGCCCGCACGATTATCGCTAATCTGAGCGAGACGTTTCATTCCCGCGGTAACGGTAACTACCGTTCGGTCGATGCTGCGTAATCGTTGTCGTCTCTTTCCTCTACTGCCCTACTCCAAGGATCCAACCGGCAGTAATAAATGCGCTGCCGGCCAGTACATACCGCACCGATGCCGGTGCGGAGCCAAAAGCGATAGTGCTGGCGATGGCGGTTGCGCTACTCATGGCTGTGATGAGCCACGGTAAGGTGCTGCCAATCTCGGTGTAAACGTTCAGTGCTGTGCTGATCGGTAAGGAGCCGATCAGTATCAAACCGAGCCGACTCGTTGCCAGTGCAAGATCCGTTGGTGGGGGTAACAAGTACGGTAACGCAGCTAGCCACGTTATCGTACCGATGCTAAGTGCGATTTGGTAGGGAAGTGCGGTAGGCCAACGAAGTAGGCCTCCGAGATCGAACGTCGCGGTGGCGCTGATGAGCGCAAGCATAGCGCTGAGGAGTGGTACATAGCCCTCGATGAGGCGCGGTGGATCGAGTGGTGTCGTGGCGAAACGGCGAACAACCGGCCAGAGGAGGAGTACCAATGCGGTCGGTAGATCAAGGCCATAGGGGAATGACGGCGCTGTGACTAACGGCAACAGGGTGATCGCACAGAGTGGCGGGAGCACATCGAGTAAGGTAACGGCATAGAGCCGTTCAACTTGCCGGCAACCGCTTATGTATGCGACCAGCAGGGATAGGAGGAAGGCACTTAACCCACCTGGAAAGATCAGCACTCGTACCCATGCTTGCCCTAATGCGCCAAGGAGATCGGTCATACCCATTTACACCAACGACTGATCAGCCACGCTAAGGCGCCGATCAATCCCATTAAGAGCAAGAGGACAACGCCGGGTGCCGTGGCTGCTATCCGTGAACCGGCATCGAAAGCCAGCATCCCTGCCCATCCCCACGGTTCAATAGCGCCGTAGGGGGTTAATCCACCCTGCAACTGATCACTGATCGGACGGATCAACCAGCGTGATAGCGCCGGCGCCGCGATACCAAGACCCAGACTCACTCCGGCACCAACGGTGCTCGCCAAACGACGAGCCGTTTGTATCTGTCGGCCACCGGCTACCATCAGCAGCAATGCAGTAGCCCATACGACAACTGCTAAAGCTGCTACACCGGCTGCCATGACGGCGGCACTTGCCGACCACAGTGCGACGAAGCCGAGTGTTCCCGGTACGGCGCCGCTTAACAGCCAACCGGCCCACCGGCTCGTGCCGGCAGCAGGTTGCGTCAATCGACGAACGGTCAGGTGACCGAAGAGCAAACCGGTTGCCACGACTCCTGCCGACGAGGCACAGCCAATGGCAATGATCGCTAAGCCACTGAGACTGCGGGTTATCCATTCTTCGGCAGCAAACGGATCGCTGCTCGTAAGGGCATACCACGCGGTGCCAACGCCAAGCGTACCACCAACCACGAATGCGGCCAGTTGCCACCCAAGATTCCACGGCCCGACGCTGAACAGTCGGAGGAGTGCGACCAGTCCGGTAACGGTCGCCAAAGGATCGACCGATGGTGGTAGGGGCGCTGCCGGTAGATCGAGCGCGCCGACCATCATCACAACGCCGGCCAGCACGAGTAAAAAGCTGATACTGTTCAACCCGTTACCACTTATTAATAGGTGCCACGACGTAGCCCGGAAACCGATCAGCCCATAACCGGCAGCCATCACGGCTCCCGCAATGCGATTCGGCCACCGCTCGCTGAAGATCGCTACGCCAAGTAGACCGACTGCGATTCCCATCAGGTGCCCACTGAACATTGCCAAACCAAGGGCCACCAGTTGGCCGATCCGTCGCCACTGGCCGGGTAAACTTAGCATTAACAATCCGGCAATGAGCAAGGTAAAACAGCTCAAGCCATCGATATAGATCACGCTGAACAGTTGTACCGGCTGGCGTTGGATTAAGGTAAAGCCGGCAATACTCCCCAAGGCAACGCTTCCACTCACCAGCCAATGTAGTGCGGTCAAGTTTATGCGCCGAATGTGGAACGATGAGGTGTGCATGCGTCGAGATTCGTGATGAGATTGTCAAAATAACCCTCGTCAATTATAATCGCCAAGTGATCGGTTGAGCAATCTTGTTTACATCTATGACCGACATCTTCCATAAACTCCTCGACATTCGTCATTCTGACGAAGAATCACGTCAGCGCGGGCGCAATATCATCATAATCGCGCTCGGTTTACTGGTAATCAACCTCATCGTTTCAAGTACGATCATTGTGGGCTTCCCCGAATCGGTCTCGCTCCTTGTCTCAACCTTTCTATCAGCTATCTTGTATGCTGGCATTGCCTTCCTGACCTGCCAAGGCTTCATTGACTTTGGTGGCTAGCTTACCGTTGGAACTTCCCAACTGCGAGTGCTTTCGGCGCTCCGGCACCTGCTTCATTGACTTTGGTGGCTAGCTTACCGTTGGAACAGCACTTGTCGGGACGACGATAGCCTCATTTGCTCAGAGCGTGTCTGAAAAGTCCATCAGGAAACCGATCTAGCCCGGATGCGAGCCAGATGCCTGACCATCAGATGCGTCATTGCGGCGTAGACCATGGCTTCACTGGTTGCGGTCAAATACTCGTAGTCTTTGCTCAGACGCCGGTAGCGACCAAGCCAACCGAAAGTGCGCTCAACGACCCAGCGACGTGGCAGCACTTGGCAGCCCTTGCCTTGATCGGAGCGCTGCACGAACTGACGCACCCAGCCGCAGACGGCATCGAACCAGTCAATGAGCTGACCAGCAGAGCCACCATCGGCCCAGATCAGCTGCAAACGCTGCACCTCTGTGTCATTTCGCGCGTAGCGAGAAATCTTACCATCCGATGTGCTCCACTCACCCTATCAAATGCCGCTAACCAGCGTTAAAGATGTCTTGCGGCGCTCGCCATGACAGGGAGGCGAGGCTCCCACTCACCATAATTAAAGATGTCTTGCGGCGCTCGCCATGACAGGGAGGCGAGGCTCCCACTCACCATAACCGGTGTTAAAGATGTCTCGCGGCGCTCGCCATGACAGGGAGGCGAGGCTCCCACTCACCATAACCAGCGTTAAAGATGTCTTGCGGCGCTCGCCATGACAGGGAGGCGAGGCTCCCACTCACCATCCCAAATGTCAATAACCGGTGTTAAAGATGTCTCGTTTTCCGTCGTCTTGACCGACGGGCTGTCCAGGAGACCGGCACGGGGTTCTGGGTCGCGACCGTCGGCCACCCGTACTTTCACGACGCAATGGGTCGATGAGTCGCTGCCAGGTGCCATCTCGACGCCACTGGCTGAAGTGTTCGTAGACCGTTTGCCAAGGTGGCCGGTCATGCGGCCACATACGCCAGGCACAACCGGTTCGCAACAAATATGAAGTAGAAGTTGGCATTCACAACTGCTCGCATGTCCGTGGTGCGCGACCATCCGCCCGGCTTTGTCGGTGGAATCAATAGTGCGATGATTTGCCACTCTGCATCGCTCAGGTCTGTCGGATACGCTTGTCTCGTCATGCGACAAATTTGCCACCATCAAGCAATCCTGTTAACTATTGCCTCTCCCTGTCATGTCGAGCGCAGCGAGACATCTTTAACGCTGGTTAGCGGTATTGAACCGACGCGGATCACGATTTCGTCGGAAGCGTTTTTACTAACTTCTACTATTTTGTGCGGATTCATCGCCGTGATCAGTTTTGTGCAAAGTCTCGGTAATGAGACATTACATCGTCGTCTCCAAACTGCGTTGCATCAAGCGCAACAGTCGGCCAATGAATTATAGCAACTGAATGCCGAACTTGATCGGCAGGTTGCGTTCCAAACCGAAACGTTGCACATAACTTTGCAAGAGCTTGAGGAACGTTCCCGCCAACAAGATCGGTTATTGGCTGAGGTTATTGCGCAGCTTGATGTGATCCGCCAACTGAGTGTGCCGGTCTTGCCGGTCGGGCCGGCTACC
>NZ_JBMFNE010000017.1:91473-91915 GCF_049970315.1 Chloroflexus sp. | reverse complement strand
GCAAGGACATCAACGCGCCGGAGTATGCCTGTATCCTCGAACTGATGAACGCGGTCGATGAGTATATCCCGACCCCGCAGCGGGCGGTCGACCAGCCGTTCCTGATGCCGATTGAAGACGTGTTCGGGATTAAAGGCCGCGGCACGGTGGTGACGGGCCGGATTGAGCGCGGGAAGGTGAAGGTCGGGGACACGGTCGAGATCGTGGGGATGACCGACGACGCGCCCCGGCGGACGGTGGTGACCGGCGTGGAGATGTTCCAGAAGACGCTCGATGAAGGGATTGCCGGCGACAACGTGGGCTGTCTGCTGCGTGGCATTGAGCGGAACGAGGTGGAGCGCGGGCAAGTGTTGTGCGCGCCGGGGAGCATCAAACCGCACAAGAAGTTTGAGGCGCAGGTCTACGTGTTGAAGAAGGAAGAGGGTGGACGCCACACGCCGTT
>NZ_JBMFNE010000017.1:0-91463 GCF_049970315.1 Chloroflexus sp. | reverse complement strand
GTTCATCTCCGGCTACCGACCGCAGTTCTACATCCGCACCACCGACGTGACGGGGGCGATTAGCTTGCCGGCGGGGATGGAGATGGTGATGCCGGGTGACAACGTGGTGATGACGATTGAGCTGATTGTGCCGGTGGCGATTGAAGAGGGCCTCCGCTTCGCTATCCGTGAGGGTGGGCGCACCGTCGGTGCAGGTGTCGTCACCAAGATCCTTGATTAATATCTGATGCCGGATTCGCGAAGCTGCTGGCGGTGTAGCGCCGTCGGCAGCTTCAGAGTGAAGGGTATACAATGGCCGTGGCCAAAGACACAGAGCGCGATATTCAGGAAAACATTCTCGTCCGCACGTTTCGCGAAACGCGCAGCGAGTTACGGCAAGTTGTTTGGCCAAGCCGCGAAGAGACGATTCGCCTTACAGTGCTCGTGGTGTCAGTGTCGATCGTGATCGGATTGCTGCTCTTTATCGGTGACACCATTTTCACATTCCTCTACACGAGCCTTGTAAGCCTCGTCCAGTAGCTGTTCGCGAACAGGGGCTGCCCATGTCTGAGGAAAAAAACAAAGACAAAGAGGCCGATGATCGGCGCTGGTACGTGATCCATACGTATTCAGGCTACGAAAACAAAGTCAAGAAAAATCTGGAGCATCGTATCGCTTCAATGGAGATGCAAGACCAGATTTTTCGGGTGATTGTGCCGACTGAAGAAGAGATTGAGATTAAAAACGGCCAACGCCGCACGGTCAATAAGAAAATCTATCCCGGGTACGTGCTGGTGCAAATGCGCCTGACCGACGACTCGTGGTACGTGGTTCGCAACACACCGGGAGTTACGAGCTTTGTCGGGCATGGGAATAAACCAACGCCACTGGATGATGAAGAGGTGAAAGCTATCCTGCGCCAAATGGAAGGTGAAACGCCGAAAGTGCGTGTTAGCTACCAGAAGGGGCAGGCGGTTAAGATTATCGATGGTCCGTTCACCGATTTTGAAGGGATCGTTGATTCTATTGACCACGAGCGTGGTCGGGTGCGCGTACTGGTCTCGTTCTTTGGCCGGGAAGCGCCGGTTGAGCTTGATTTCTTGCAGGTAACGAAACTGGTTGAGTAGCGTTGTTTCTCTGTCCGTGACCTCGCCGGTTGTGCGAGGGAGGGAGGCGGACCAATGCCTCCCGTTATGTAAGGAGTAGTGTCGTGGCAAAGAAACTTGTCGCAGTTGTAAAACTGCAATTACCGGCTGGCAAGGCGACCCCGGCTCCGCCGGTCGGTCCTGCACTTGGTCAGTACGGTATCAATATCATGGCGTTCGTGAAGGAGTACAATGAGAAATCGGCTTCGCAAGCCGGTAGCATTGTTCCGGTTGAGATTTCGATCTATAGCGATCGCTCCTTCGTCGCTCGCCTCCTGACTCCTCCTGCTGCCGATTTGTTACGCAAGGCTGCCGGTGTGCAAAAGGGTTCGAGTAATCCGAAGCGTAATCCGGTCGGTACGATTACCCGTGCCCAGTTGCGACAGATTGCCCAGCAAAAGCTGCCTGATATGAATGCAAACGATATCGAGGCGGCTGAGCGAATTATTGCCGGTACTGCACGCAGTATGGGGATCAAGATCGTTGATTAAGCGTTGTTAGTTGGTGGGAGGATCGCTCTACGGTCCGCCATCACCACCCGGAGTTGTCCTATGCCGAAGCACGGAAAAAAATATCTCGCTGCACTGGCGAAAGTTGATCGATCACGCTTCTATACACCCGCCGAAGCAATTGCGTTAGTGAAGGAAACTTCCTATACGAAGTTTGACGCCACCGTCGAGGCTCATTTGCGTCTTGGTATTGATCCGCGCCACGCCGATCAGAATATCCGCACTACCGTTGCCTTGCCGCACGGTACCGGTAAGACGGTGCGAGTTTTGGTTTTTGCCCAAGGTGAGGCGTTACAAGCGGCTCTCGATGCCGGTGCTGATTACGCCGGGAGCGATGATCTGATTGCTCGCATCGACCGTGAGAATTTCTTCGATTTCGATGTGGCGATAGCTACTCCCGATATGATGGGCAAGGTGGGACGTATCGGTCGTAAGTTGGGTCCGCGTGGCTTGATGCCGAACCCCAAGAGCGGAACGGTGGTGCAACCGGCCGATCTGGCGCGTACCATCCGTGAAGTGAAAGGTGGTCGCGTTGAGATCCGTAATGATAAGACCGGTATTCTTCACGTTGCGATTGGGAAGGTAAGCTTCACCTCTCAGCAGTTGAGCGAGAATTTGGCCGCTCTGATGGAGGCGGTGAAAGCGGCAAAGCCGAGTGGCGCAAAGGGTACTTATATTCGGAGTGTGACGTTGACCAGCACCATGGGTCCCGGTGTACCGGTAGATCTGGTGGCGGTCCAGAATCTGAAGCTGTAATCGATAGCTTAATCTCTTAGCTGCCTGAGACAGCCGGTGAGCAAGTGCTCGTAATGCTCTATTGGGCGCCGGCCGAGGTGGCGTCTGAGATGTGATAGGTGTGAGCAATGTGCTCGCTCCGTCAATAGTGTGCGGCATTTGCTGCGCCGTTCTCGGTCGCTTGGTCTCAGGACGCAAGTGACCGTTTTTTGTTGTATTTCAACCAGAGAGGAGGTGAAATAGATGCCAACACAGCGTAAGATTGAGACGGTTCAGGAGTTGACCGAAAAGCTGAGCCGCGCTCAGTTGGTGATCGTGGCCGATTATCGCGGCGAAGGCCGTGGTATGTCGGTAGCCGATATGACCGAACTGCGCCGCAAGTTGCGCGAGCACGGTGGTGAGGTGGTTGTCGCGAAGAATACGTTGCTTAAGATTGCAGCCAATCATACCGGGCGTGGCGCGCTTGATCCACTGCTCGCCGGGCCGACTGCGGTTACGTTTGCCTATGATGATGTTTCTAAAGTGGCAAAGGCGCTGCTCGATTATCTGAAGTCGGGTAACAAGAGCTTTACCGTTCGCGGTGCGCTGCTCGGTCAGGCATTACTTCCCGCTGATGCATTGGAGCAGGTGACCAAGTTGCCCTCACGCGAACAAGCCCTCGCTCAAGTTGTTGGTGGGATTGCCGCGCCGGTCTCAGGAGTGGTTGGCGTGCTTAACGCCGCAATCTCGAATGTGCTGTATGTCTTACAGGCACGCATCGATCAGTTGCAGCCGCAAAGTTCATCGTAGTAACACCGTGTGCTAGTTCTTATAGCATTGTGATGCTATGGTGCGCAATGTGATGGCATGGCGTGTTGTATCTGTCCAATAATTCATCTATCACGTAAAGGAGTGTACCAGCTATGTCGAAGATTGATACGATTATCGAGATGATCGAGGGCCTCAATGTCCTCGAGTTGGTTGAGTTGAAGAAGAAGATGGAGGAGAAGTGGGGTGTAACCGCCGCTGCGCCGGTGATGGCGATGGGTGTTGCTGCGCCGATGGCCGCCGCCGGTGACGGTGCTGCTGCTGCCGCGCCGGCTGAGGAGAAGACTGAGTTTGATGTCATCCTCAAGGAGGCTGGCCCCAACAAGATTCAGGTCATTAAGGTCGTGCGTGAGCTGACCAGCCTTGGCCTGAAGGAAGCGAAGGACCTGGTTGAAGGTGCGCCTAAGCCGGTTCGTGAGGGTGTTAGCAAGGAAGAGGCCGAAGCAGCTAAGGCGAAGCTGACTGAGGTCGGTGCAGTGGTTGAGATTAAGTAAGACTGCTGCCAGGTTGATTGATACGGGCACAGTACTGCTGTGCCCGTATCCTGTTTTTAGGAAGGGTGTGGTATAGTACATGATCGATGACGCCTATAATACCGTGCGCTTTTCGCGCTGTTGAGCAATTTAGTGAGTTATATGCCATGGTGGCACCAGCGTTACGGACTCAGCAGGAACGAGTCCATGCCTGCTTGCGCTCCGCTATCGAGCGACCGGCGTTGCTCGACGCTGTCTGCACGATGGTGCGCGAACAACAGGGCGTGATCGCTCTCGACGCACCAATGGGGAGCGGAGCAACGACGTTGCTCGCTCAGTTAGCAGTGCGCGCTGAGTGGCCACTCTGGCTGACCGATGATGATGATGGTGGCGGGGCATTGGCATTCTACGCCCAAATAGCCGCACTACGCCGCCCTTCTTTGCCTTTGGTCGATCCTGCTGCATTAACCGACCCTGCCGCTTTTGAACGGCTTTTGGCCGAGGTCGTCGATCCGAATCGACCACTGGTGCTACTGGTCAGCGCGCCTAACCGTGATCGACAGCCCTTACGCTCACTGCCGTTGCCGCTGCCCCTCGATCTGCCTGCCGGTGTGACACTGCTCGTCCACGGTTCATTGCCAATCGAGCCTGATGCGCGAATTGTCTTGCCAAGGGCCGATAGTGCTCTTTTCCAAACCCAGATGTCGTTGCTCGAACGCCGTAATTGCCCACCGAGCTGGCGCAAACCGCTTGTTTTGGCAGCCCGCGGTAATCTGCTCTATCTGAGTTGGGCTGAACGCTGGCTCCACCTTGGTTTGCTTGATGTAGCAAATTTGCCACCCGATCTCGATCATCTGTTGCAGCAATGGTGGCAGTCGCTTAGTCGAGCCGAGCAACGATTGGCCGTTTTGTTGGCCGCTGCGGGTGAACCGTTGCCGATGAAGGTGTTAGCCGAAGTCAGTGCCGAACACCCACACCTCATTCTTGACCGCTGGGAAGAACAGGGTCTCGTCCATATCAATCTACGCCGACTGAGTGAGGATGATACGATTTTGCTCGTGCGCTATGTGCATCGCGCGGTGCGCTTGTTTTTGGCCCGCCACGCTGCGCACGAGATGAATGCTGCACACGGAGAATTGGCTCGTTGGTACGCCGAACGGCTTAAACAAAACCCACTCGATTTGACGAACCGTTATCTGGGACGCCAATTGGCCCGCCATGCAGCGTTATGTCCCCCTACCCAACGTCCGGCTCATTTGCCTACGGCTAACCCAACAACTTGGTTGCGTGAGCGCGAATTGCGTGAAGGAATAGCCGGCGCGTTGCGGGATGCCGGTTGGATGTTGTACGATGCCGCAGCCGGTTCACCGTTGAATTTAACGCGGATTGCTGCCATCACCGGTACACTTGCTACCCGCGCGCGGCAACTTACCGGCGATGTTGTGGTTGCTGCCTTTCTCACCGCTGTTCAAACCGGTGGACGTGAAGGAAGTTTGCGCCGGGTAACGGCGATCGTTGAGCAGTTGCCCGATGGTGTCCCAAAAGCGGCTGTGTTGCGCCAGCTCGGTGAGGCGTGTTATAGCGTTAATATGCGTAGCGCTGCGATGCGTCTCCTTTCCCGGGCACTTGACCTCGAGGCACAGCCGGTTTCGCGGGCTTGGCGTGACGTTCGCGATCAAGCTATCGAGGCGCTGGCGACTGCTTGCTTGACAGCCGGTGATGTTGATCGGGCTTTAGCCTGTGCGGAGCTGATCGATCTACTCGAACGCCGTGCCCAAGTTGAGACGTTGGTGATACGACGCTTACTTGAAGATGGTCAGTACGACCGCGCATGGCGCTTGTCGCGCTCCATTCTGCACGAAAATCGGGCCGCGTGGGCGCAGGCCGAGGTGGCAGTTGCCTTAGAACGGATCGGTGATCCGCGCGGTGCGATGATGTTGGACGAGCTGAAGGTAGAAACTGCACGCGCCTGGGCCGAGATTGAGCTGGCTTGCGAGGTGGCCTTGCGTGATGAAGAGGCTGCGTTGCGCCGAATTATGTCGTTACCTGGCCAACATCAGCGTGATCGCGGTTTAGCTCGCCTGGCTCGCGTCTTTGCACACGCCGAAAAGGATGGTGATGCATTGGCAGCGGCTGAGCGGATTGGCAATCGTGAGTTGCGCGTGACGACGTTGCTCGAGTTGCGCGTGTTGTTACAAGGGTTGGTTGCTAATCTTGCTACCGAACGAGCAACGCGCGAGATTGATGCCCTCCAAGGCGAGGATCGTCCAATATTGCTGGCTGCTCTTGCTTCGGCCCATGCAGCGATTGGTCGTAAGGATCGAGCATTGGCGATAGCCAACCAGTTACGCGGGGAAGAACTGGAACGGGCCTTGTCGCGGGTTGCGGTTGCTTGTGTACAGGCAGGTGATTATGCCGGAGCACAGGCTGTGTTGGCCCAGATGACCGATGACGATGAGCGAGATTGGGCACGCGATGAGATTGCACGCACGTTAGCTTCTATCGGTGATTGGGAATCAGCAATGGCGCAGGCAATGGCGATTGTTGCTGCCGATCAGCGTGCGCGTACTAGCGCCGATTTGGCCATTACTCGCGCGCGTTCCGGTGATGTACTCACCGCTGTATCAATGATTCGTGCGATCGAGGTGCCCGCTGAGCGGGGACGTGCCTTAGTGCTGATCGCACCGTTGTTAGCAACGACTGATGCCACGCTGGCTGACCAACTGGCCGATGAGCTGCTGATCGGTGAGGTGCGTAGCCGGTATCGTGCAGCCCTGGTGGTAGCCCTCGCCGAACGCGGTGAGTTGGCGACTGCGGCTAAGATCGCCCGTCGCATCCGCCGCCGGAATGAGCGGGTACGCGCCGAACTGGCAATTATTGTGGCCCTTGATCCTACCGATCCCATGACCTTGGCGCGCTTGGCAACAACATTGGCAAAGGCCGCGGTTGGGCGTGAAGAGATATTTCATGCACTTGAGCTGGTCATCCCTCTCTTGCAACGAATCGGCGGGACCCCCTTGTTGGCCGATCTGGCGACGGCGATCATTGCCGATGATCGGGCGTAGCCAGTGTCGCTACCAAAACACCGTGCCGCGAAGGTGGGTCGGTGCGGGCGTGATGGCCGGGTTGCACGGGTTGCCAGTGTCACTGCCAAAATAACGCGCCGCGAACACCCAGAGGAACTCGCGTACCGTTGCTACCTTTCGGTCCTGGCGGGGTTCCGCAAGTATCTGCCGTTCGCGGCACTATTCCATTATACTTCAAAATGGCGATTTTGCAACTCTTGCATCTACTAATGAGCATGGTATTATTCCTCTCAATATGTAGGTGGAGGAGGTACCATGAGCAGCGAAACCACAACGCAGACTCCGAAGCGCTATGCACGTATTGCCCCTTTGTACAAGGCTATGATTTGGACATCGTTTATTATGAACGCAGTCTTGTTGGCGGTGTTGGGGGTTGTGATCGGGATTCTGGTCATGAACCAACGTCAAGTTGCGCAATTGGCCGATAGTTTGCCAGCCTTTGCCGCCAACAATTTAGCCGAGCTACAAGATGTTGTTAATCATCTTGAAACAGCAACAATCGTGTATACAGTGCCGCTCAGCACCCGTCTCCCGATCGAACTAGATGTCCCGATCAATCGCGCAACCATCATGACCGAGCGGAATGTGGTCACTCTCACCGAACCGGTTTCGCTGCAAGCACCGGCCCAAATTACGTTTCCCGGTGGTGGTGGTAATCTCAATGCCAGTGTAGCGATTGTCTTACCGGCAGGCCTTGAATTGCCGGTTGATTTGAACATGAATGTGAAGCTGGTGACATCGATCCCGGTCGAACTCGATGTACCGGTCAATATTCCCTTGGTCGAGACCGAGCTAGGCCCTCAGTTCACTCGTTTGAGTGCGATTGTTGATCGGCTGGTTGCACCGGTTGCACCATTATTACCGATGCCGGAAACCCCACCAGATAGTAGCAAACCGCAGTAAGTACCTATGGTGTGCAGCAGCCTGGCGGACACCTAATCATTATCACTCGGATCGAGGCTTATCGTTCGCGCAATTGTTCAGGGCCGAATCCGTAGGGGAGCAACTCAGCGGGTGTGGTAAACCGCCGATCACTGCCATCGGCATTAAGCAGTACGACCTGAGCGTGTGGCGCTAACTCAAAGATTACCTGTCGGCAAGCGCCGCACGGACTGGCGACGGTAGTTGTTGGCGTTACTACTGCCAGTGCCGTCACCGGTCCGGCGGCGGCCATATGGGCGCAAAAGAGTGCCACCCGTTCGGCGCAGATCGTGAGCGGGTACGAGGCATTTTCGATATTTGCCCCGCTAAAGATATGTCCATTTGCGGTAAGGACGGCAGCGCCCACGGCAAACTGTGAATATGGTGCATACGCACGGCGTTGGGCAGCTAAAGCTGCCGCAATGAGCCGTTCAAGGTCCACTGGATCCATGCACTTCTTGCGAGAGCGGCAACAGCGGTTTTTCTGCCTCAGCCGGTGCTGCCGCTTGGTTCTGGGCCGGCTGTTGGCGAATGACACGTAAGCGTTCAGCGCGAATGCCTTTGATCGACAATACCGTGATGGTAACATCACCACACGTTACTTCATCCCCCACCCGCGGAATACGACCTAGTTGCTCGTAAACGAGGCCGCCGATCCGATCGGCAGTAGTAGCCGGGAATTCGACCTCAAGCAACTCGGCGATGTCATCAATCGGGACGCGCGCATCGACAATGAACTCGTGCGGCCCTACCTCGACAATCGCCGGTTCTTCTGTATCATATTCGTCGTGAATTTCACCGACAATCTGCTCGAGCAAATCTTCTAAAGTAACAATACCAGCAGTTCCTCCGTATTCATCAACAACAATCGCCATGTGAACGCGCCGGCGTTGAAGATCCTCAAGCAGTGTAGTGACCTTCATCGTCATCGGGACGAAGTAGGCCGGACGGAGCAGATCGCGCAGCGGCGTATCACGCCGACCATCGCGCAACACGGGGATCAGGTCTTTGGCGTACAGAATACCGACCACATTATCAATAGTCTCTTCATAGACCGGAATTCGTGAATGACCGCGTGTAATCGCCACATCGAGTGCTCGATCGAGCGAACTATTGACTTCGAGCGCGACAACATCGACCCGCGGGATCATAATCTCGCGCACCAGGGTATCGCCAAAGTCCATCACCCCCTCGATCATTTCGCGCTCTTCATGTTCGATCCAGCCAGCCTCTTCACCGGCACTCATCATCAAACGCAGCTCTTCTTCGGTTACGAGCGGCGCCGGTGGCGCCGGTTGACCACTCACGAGGGTAAAGATCGGTCGGGTGATAACATTGATGATAGCCATTAACGGCCACAAAATCGTTGTGACTGCAACCAGTGGGCGGGCCAGTACGAGAATGGTCGTATCCGGGTTGCGACGAGCGAGCGCTTTTGCGATAACCTCACTCAGGAGCAGGATGGTAAACAAGAGAATTGCCATGCCACCGATGACGATGGTCAAACCATACGGCATCGTGAGGTGAATGGTCAGCGCTGTAACCGTAATCGTCAGTGCCGTATTGAGAAAGATGATGGCTGACTTGATTCGGTATGGCTCATCGAGAAAATGGGCAGTGAAACGTTGGCTGCCAAGACCGGCCGAAGCAAGCAGGGCGTGCAGACGAGGACGGCTAACCATCATCATGACCGTATCGGCAGCCGAGGTAATACCGAGCATAGTAAGACAGAGGCCGATGCCGATGATTATCGAACTAGGGCCGGGGTCCTCCAAATCGATCCTCCTCCTTTCTGGGAGACAGCATTACGCGCAATATACTTACACGCGCCTGTATACCACGTAGGTTCAGGCGCGGTAAGCCATGTCATCAGGAAAAGAGCGCGCTGAGCGAGAGATCCTTGTGGATGCGCATAATAGCTTCAGCGAATAGCGGTGCGACGCTAATAGTGCGCACGCGAGCCGCAGCAGCTTCAGGTGGTTGTGGAATGGTATTGGTGACAATCGTCTCGATCAGGTCAGATTGAGCGATCAGTTTCAGCGCATCATCGGCAAAGATACCGTGGGTTGCACAAGCATAGACCGCACGCGCCCCACGCGCCAAAAGCGTTTGGGCTGCTTCAATCAGGGTACCGCCGGTCGAGATCATATCATCGACGATAATTGCCGTTTTATCTTCGACTTCACCAACCATCTCAATGACTTCAGCCGTGTCCGGCTCTGGGCGCTGCTTAGCGATAATCGCGAGGCCGGCCCCGATCCGTTCGCGGAAGCGGTTGGCCCTACCCACCCCACCGGTATCCGGCGAGACAACCACCGGGTTTGGTAAGTTGAGGTCGCGAATATAGTCGGCCAATAATGGGGAGGCTTGTAAGTGGTCGACCGGAATATCGAAAAAGCCCTCAATTGCCGGTGCGTGCAGATCCATCGTCAAGACGCGGTCGGCGCCGGCGGTGCGAATAAGGTTCGCCACCAGCTTTGCCGTAATTGGCTCGCGGCCCGACGTCTTCTTCTCTTGCTTGGCGTAGCCGTAGTAGGGAATAACTGCCGTTACCCGAGCGGCTGATGCTCGGCGGAAAGCGTCGATCATGATCAGCAGTTCCATAAGATGGTGATCGACGGGGGTGCAGGTTGGCTGGATCACAAATACATCACAGCCGCGCACGTTATCGTGGATCTTGACCCGTGTCTCGCCATTTTTGAAGGTACCGACGAGCGCCCGCCCAAGATTGATGCGCAGGTTGCGGGCAATCTCTTGGGCTAACGCCGGATTGGCGTTGCCGGTAAAAATCAGCAGACGACCGTCCATGATGTCATCAATTCTTTCCTGAGATAGAAACGCGCAGCGAGCATACTCACTGCGCACCTCATCACTTGGCCGAGCTAGAAACTCTAACCACTGTTCCTGATAGCCAGTTGTGTGTGTTCAGTCGTTTCATTGCCCGCAGCACGGTAAAAATGAGTTGGCTGCCGGGCCAGGACTCGAACCTGGACAAACGGATCCAAAGTCCGCTGTGCTGCCATTACACAACCCGGCATTCCGTCAGCTATTATACCACAAGCTGAGCCGTGTGTTGTCAACCCTCCGATGGATTGTTCCGAGACAGGGGTGGTTATCGAGGACGGCAGTACCACCCAGACCGGCCCTGGAGATATGTTACACTAGAGACAATATAACCCAAAACAAGGAGTGATGCATGACCGATACGCAGAAGATAATCTTTTCGATGTATCGGGTGGGCAAAGTCGTACCGCCCAACCGTGAGATACTCAAAGACATCAGTCTCTCGTTCTTTTATGGCGCAAAGATCGGTGTGATTGGGGCCAATGGTTCCGGCAAAAGTTCGCTGTTGCGGATTATGGCCGGGATTGACCAGGATTACATCGGTGAGATTACCCGTGCTCCCGGCTACACGGTGGGTCTGCTCGAACAGGAGCCGTATCTCGATACCACCAAGACGGTACGCGAGGTGGTTGAAGAGGGTATGGCCGAGGTGGTCGCGCTGCTGCGTCGCTACGATGAGATTACCGAGCAATTTAACCATCCTGACGCCGACTACGATGCGTTAATCGCCGAGCAAGCCGAGTTGCAAGAAAAAATTGATCACGTCGATGGTTGGAATCTCGACAGTCGGCTCGAGTTGGCGATGGATGCGTTGCGCTGTCCTCCAGGCGATACACCGGTAGCGGTGTTGTCGGGTGGTGAGCGGCGGCGGGTGGCGCTGTGCCGCTTGCTGCTGCAACAACCGGATATTCTGTTGCTCGATGAGCCGACCAACCACCTTGACGCCGAATCGGTGGCATGGCTGGAACGCCACTTGCAAGAGTATAAGGGAACGGTGATTGCGGTCACTCACGATCGGCATTTTCTGAACAACGTTGCCGGCTGGATTCTCGAACTCGAACGTGGGCACGGTATTCCGTGGCGTGGCAACTATTCAAGCTGGCTCGAACAGAAGCAGCAGCGATTGGCTGCAACCGAGAAAGCCGAGTCCCAGCGCCAGAAGGCGTTACAGCGTGAGTTGGAATGGATCAATATGACGCCGAAAGGCCGTCATGCGAAGTCGAAAGCGCGCATTGCTGCCTACGAACGGCTGCTCGGCGAAAATCAAGATCAGCGTGACCGCGAGTTGGAGATCTACATCCCGCCCGGTCCGCGGCTTGGTGATCTGGTGATTCGGGCGACGAATATCAGTAAAGCTTACGGTGATAAGCTGCTTTACGAAAATCTTAGCTTTGATGTCCCGCCCGGGGCGATTGTCGGTATCGTTGGTCCGAATGGCGCCGGGAAGACGACCCTGTTTCGGATGATTGTTGGCCAAGAGCAGCCTGATACCGGGACGCTCGAAATCGGTGCCTCGGTGAAGCTTGGCTACGTTGATCAGAGCCGTGAGGTGCTCGACCCGAAGCAGACGGTGTGGGAAGCGATTTCAGAAGGGAACGACCAAATTATCCTCGGTGGGCGGCAGGTGAATTCTCGCGCCTATTGCGCGCGCTTTAACTTTAGTGGCAGCGATCAGCAGAAGTTGGTTGGTAGTCTGTCTGGTGGTGAGCGTAATCGGGTACATCTCGCGCGCATTCTGAAGTCGGGAGCGAATGTGCTGTTGCTCGACGAGCCGACCAACGATCTCGATGTGCATACCCTGCGTGCATTGGAGGAAGGTCTCGAAAACTTTGCCGGTTGTGCGCTGATCATCTCGCACGACCGCTGGTTCCTCGACCGCGTGGCAACTCATATCCTCGCCTTTGAGGGTGATAGCCAAGTTGTTTGGTTCCCCGGTACCTATTCGGAATACGTCGCCGATTACCGCCGTCGTAAAGGTGCTGTGGCCGATCATCCGCACCGGATTGTGTATCGTAAGTTGACACGGTAGTTACAACCGGTTCACAAGTCACGTTCGATAAAAACCATCCCATCGGGATGGTTTGTTGCTTTATATGGTGCCGCTTGTGTCTGTTGTGAGCAGTATCGAGTGTGCAAATTGTCGCCGAATGCTGCACTTGAGACGGGACGATATATTGCTTAGGTGTGATAATTTTGGAATAACTGAGATTTCAAAAGTTTTTAGTTGTATAATTTAGATATTATTTTGTTTCTCTTCCTGATTGAAGTTCTTGACATGATAAATGTGCTATGATATTTTATTCTTAAACAAACTATTCATAGCCCTTTTTATTAATCATAAATTGAAAATTTAATACAATAAAATTTTTTATGAAAAATCAATCCTTCTTCCTCAAAGAATATATTGTAATATTTCAATGTATAAACGTCTGTTATCGTTAATACTCATCCTTGTTCCCAATAATCTGAACCCATCAACCTCCCAACGGGCTTATGGTAGGTACGTCGTCAATCGGTAAAGAGGAGAGCAGGAGGATTGTCAATGAAGACAATGAAAGCAGCGGTAGTCCATGATTTCAGTCGACCGTTAATGATCGAAGAAGTGCCTAAGCCAGAGCCGGGATTCGGTGAGATTGTCGTCAAGATCGAGGCCTCAGGTCTTTGCCATACCGATATTCACGCAGCGCACGGCGATTGGCCGGTAAAACCAAAGTTACCGTTCATTCCCGGCCATGAAGGGGTCGGGATTGTGGAGAGTGTTGGCCCAGGCGTGACGAATGTTAAGGAAGGTGATCGGGTTGCGATTCCGTGGCTTGGATACGCCTGCGGTGGTTGCAAGTATTGTGCATCCGGTTGGGAAACGCTCTGTGAAAGTCAACTCAATACCGGTTACTTCCTCGACGGTGCCTATGCGCAGTACGCCAAGGCCCATGCGAAGTACGTCGGTATTGTGCCACCGGGTGTGTCACCGCTCGATGCGGCCCCACTGACATGCGCCGGTGTTACAACCTACAAGGCGGTTAAAGTATCGGGCGCGCGTCCATCTGAGCTGGTAGCCATTTTTGGGGTTGGCGGGTTGGGCCATCTGGCGTTGCAGTATGCGAAGATTGCCGGTGCAACGGTAGCCGCCATCGATTTGCTTGATGAGCGGTTGCAGACTGCACGAGAACTCGGTGCCGATATTACGATGAACGCCCAAACACAAGACCCGGTCGAAGAACTGAAGAAGTGGGGTGGGGTAGATGCAGCGATCTGCGTTGCTGTTTCACTCAAGGCGTTTGAACAAGCGTATCAATCGCTCGCTCGCGGTGGTCGGATCGTGTTCGTTGCCCTGCCGGCCGATAATTATATGCAGTTACCCATTTTCGAGACCGTCCTCAAGGGTATTCACGTGATTGGCTCGGTTGTAGGTACCCGCGCTGATTTAGCCGAGACGTTTGCCCTCCATGCCGCTGGGAAGACCCGTGTGCTCTACGAGACGCGCAAGCTTGAGCAAGTGAATGAAGCGTTTGCCGATGTCGAGCACGGACGAAACAAGGCGCCGCGGATTGTCTTCTCCGAGTTTTAGCCTGACGAAGACGCGAGAGGTGTGATCCATCGCTCGCGTCTTCCACTACTTTGTGGTTTCAGTATCACCTGACGGCTCCTCACCACATCTGTAACCCCACGCTCGCGCCCTTCTCCCTTGCAGCATCCTTGACGCTCAAACTGCTGTTAGGCTACAATAGCAGCCTGACCATCGCATCTGCAAAGGAGCAGCATTATGACCATTCACACCGAAAAGGCGCACATGCCTGCCGATTATATGCCCGAATCGGTTCCCGGTCCGCTTGCCCAAGCGCTCATAGCGCGTGACAATGAAGTCATTGCCCCGCTCGGTCGGGTGTACCCACTCGTGATCGACCATGCCCAAGGATGCGAAGTTTGGGATGTCGATGGGAATCGCTTTCTCGATATGAATGCAGGCATTGCAGTACTGGCAGCCGGTCACTGTCATCCACGTTTGATTAAGGTAGCCAACGATCAATTGCAGCGATTTACCCATATGGCGGGTACCGACTTCTACAACGAGCCGATGGTGCGGGCAGCCGAGAAGCTCGTGTCCTTGATGCCCGGTGGAAAAGGCTGGCAAGTCTTTTTTACTAACAGTGGAACCGAGGCAGTTGAGGCAAGTATCAAATTGGCTCGTTATGTAACCGGGCGGCAGAATATCATCGCGTTTTACGGTGCGTTTCACGGACGGAGCTACGGTAGTCTCTCGCTGACCGCCTCGAAGCCTCGCCAGCGTCGTGGCTTTTTTCCATTGCTACCCGGTGTGAGCCATACCTTCTACCCGAATTGTTACCGTTGTCCGATCAATCGCCAATTTCCGTCGTGTGAAATCGCCTGTCTTGATGTGATTGAGAACGTATTGTTCAAAACCACCACCCCCCCGGAAGAGGTAGCTGCTATTATTATCGAACCGATTCAAGGCGAAGGGGGCTATGTTGTGCCACCGCCCGGTGCATTATCTCGGTTACGCGCCATCTGCGACCGCTACGGTATCTTGCTCATCGTTGATGAGGTGCAGAGTGGGGTAGGACGTACCGGGAAGATGTGGGCGTTCGAGCATGAGGGGATTGTACCGGATATTGTCGCCTCGGCTAAGGGGTTGGGCGGTGGATTGCCGCTCGGCGCGATGATTGCCCGCACCGAGCTGGCTCGCCAGTGGCAGCTCGGTTCGCACGGCAATACCTACGGTGGCAATGGCCTGACGTGTGCGGTGGCGTATGAATTGCTCTGCATGGTTGAAGAGGAATTGATGGCCAATGCTGCCGATGTCGGTGCGTATTTGCTCACGCAACTGCAAACGTTGCAGCAGCGCTTTCCGCAGATCGGTACGGCGCGCGGACGTGGATTGATGATCGGGGTGGAGTTTGTGAATGCACAGGGTGAACCCGATGGCGCATTAGCCGATGCCGTGATGGTTGAGAGTTTTCGCAAGGGCTTGCTGGTGTTGACGTGTGGTGCCTCGACGATTCGGTTCTGCCCACCGCTTATTCTTACCAAGGCACAAGCTGATGAAGCAGTCGCGCGCTTTGCCCTCGCTATCGAGGCGTGCGTCGCCTAAGGCCCACGTTATCCAGCGATTGATTACTCACGCCGGAGGCACAATATGCACTCCGGCGGTATACTATATACGAGGAAATAGTAAGGGGTGCAGAAGGCGAGGCGTTTAAGGTTTTCTATCGCGCTTCACTGTCTTAGCTCAATGTCACCCCGACTGTATTGATGACGATAGCATGACCTTTCCTGACGTATCAAAAGAACCGGTCCTGTTTGGCCGCTATCGTGTTCACATAATGCTTGGCGAATCACGCCTTGCTACGGTGTACAAAGCAACCGATCTGCGTTTGCAACGGCCGGTCTTGATCCATTTGCTGCGCAAAGAGCTGTGCATGCATCCGCATAAACGAGCGCAATTCCTTACCGAAGCGAAACAAAGTGCGCATCGCTCGCATCCGGTGTTCCTCGAAGTGTTTGACATCGGTGAACGTAATGACCGCCCTTTTCTAATCACCGAAGCGGTTGATGGGCGCCCACTCTTGGGTGTTGGCGCTTTAAGCGTTGAACAAGCGCTGGCAATTGTTCGCCAAGTGGTAGAAGCGGTCGCCTTGTGCCAAAGCCACCGTTCACCGGAGTTGCCCCTCGGCTTGTTTCACCCGCCAATCAGCAGTGCCAATCTCCTCCTGGTCGGCGACGGTCAGGTCAAATTAGTTGATGGCTGGTGTTTTGAGCCCAACCTCATCGCTGCCGATCTTGCTCACTACCGGGCACCCGAACTGAGTAAAGGCCAAGCACCGCAGTTGTCGAGTGTCGTTTATGCTTTAGGTATTCTGCTGTTCGAACTAATCACCGGCCAACGTCCTATCCACGGTGACGATGCTCAATCAACGGCACTGGCTCATTTAACCCAAACGGTACCTTCGCTGGCGCGGGTACGCCCAACGATGTATATACCCTCCCTTGACCGCTTGATTGCCCGCGCAACGGCGCATGATCCGGTTCATCGCTTTGCCGATGCCCAATCGTTCGTGACGGCGATCAACGATCTGTGGCGCGAACTCACCGTGTCAACGCGGCGGCTGAACGTCGAACCGGTGCGCACGAGCGGCCGGCCAGCGGTTGGTGGATCGACGCATCATCAAACGCCATCAGATGCCAAATCGGTACAGGTCGCACCGGTTGTGCGTTCACCCATGCCGACCAGCTCGCTCCGTAACCGCGTGAGTCAAGTGTTCACCGGCTCGTTCGATATTGATAGTCTGCGTCGACAACACTGGAGTCGAACGGTTGGTGGCATTCTCGTCATGATCATGCTGTTGCTCGGCGTTGCGGCCCTCTCATTTTGGGGCGTAACCTGGATCGTTCGGCAGTTGGGCTTCGGAACAGCATCGCAGTTGCCCGATGCACCCTCGTGGTCGTTGCCCGATTTCAATTGGCCGGGGAGAGCACCACCTGAACTGTATGTGGTCAATATCGCCGAAGGACTCAATCTGCGCTCGGAGCCGAGTGCGCGTTCGGACACGATTATGACCGTCGTTCCCAACGGCGTCGTAGTACGTAAGCTGGAAGGGCCGGTCATCGCCGATAATATTCCATGGCTCAAGGTGCGGGTTGAGTTAAACGGCCAGAGCATAGAGGGGTGGATGTCACTGAACTATTTGCGTCCACAACCGTAGGAGTGAGATGGTGACACACGAATCGAACGCGCGTGAATTACTCGGCGAGCGGGTTCGCATTAGGCCATGGCGACGCGCCGATACGCTGATCCAAGAGCGCTGGCCACGTTACAGCGAACCATTCAGCTCACTGTGGAATATTCCTCGTCCGTATCAACCCGGTCATGACGATCAGGATTGGACGGGGGCAACAGAAGCGTGGGCTATCGAACTGCGGTCGGGGTCTCTGATAGGTCGTATCTCGTTGCGAGAAATCGATCGACGCCGTCAATCGGCCCGGCTCGGCATATCACTGGCGCAGCCTTACGTCGGGCAGGGGTTAGGTGGTGAGTCGCTCCGTCTTTTCCTTGCCTACTATTTCGGTGCGCTTGGCTACCAACGCATGGTGCTCGATGTAGCTGCGTTTAATCGGCGGGCTGTGCGTTGCTATCAGCGGTTAGGCTTTGTTAGTGTTGGGAGTGAATGGCGTCAGGTTGGTAACGAGCCGGTCCTCCGGTTATTGGATGATGAACAATACCAGCATTTACGTTCATACTTTCGACGTAATCAGTTTAGTGCGCACGTTGAGTTCTACGAGATGGAATTGACCCGCGAGGCTTGGTTGGCAGCCGGTGGCGGGCTAATCGAATGAGGAATGATCATGTCACTTATCGCCGGAAATCTTGCGATTGTTCAGCGTTTACTGGATGGCGATCAGATGGTATGGGCTGTGATTGGTGGGGCAGCGGCTCATCTCTACGGCGATCGTCGCCCACTCAACGATATTGATGTACTGGTCCAGCGCGGATCATTGTCGCGGGTTGTAACCCTGTTGCAACATTCACACAAAGCTGTTCAATCCGACGGATCACGGGTGATCTGGCGCGGGATCAAGCTGTTTGAAGACCTGACCGTGCGCAGTGGAGGGTTGAGTCACCCGTTCTGGCTCGATGAACCGATGCAGTGCCATCGTCGTCGGATGCCGTTGCTTGGAGCACAGGTGTTTGTTGCTGCACCAGAAGATATTGTCGCGCACAAACTCCTCTTGCAGCGCGGCCCTGAGCAGGGGAAGCATGATGTCGCCGATGTTGCCGGCATTCTCCGTCGTCACCAGCTCGATCTCACCTATCTGACCACACGCCTGCAACTGATGCAGGCGTTAGAGATCGTCCGACCGCGCTTACACCAGCTTGGTGTGGACTTACCCTGATCCCACCAACTCGTTAGTCACCATAAAAGAAAGGGTACGATTGCGGGTCGTGCTCTGAACACGTGATCGGCAACGCTATGATGCAACCTGGCCTTGCGACCGACATTTGGCGCAACGGCCAAATAATTGCAGTAAATGCCCCTCGACGCTAAACCCGGTCTGTTCTGCAACGTTTGCGATCATCTGCTCGATGTCACACCCTTCAAAGCTGGTCACAGCGCCGCACTGGGTACAGACGAGGTGATGAAGGTGACCGGGCTGACAAGGGATGTAACCCTCTTCGCCAACCGAACCGTGAATACGGGCTAACCAGCCACTTGCGTGCAATTGGTCAATAGTACGGTAGACGGTTGCCCGACCTGGAGCATCGCTATGCATACAGAGGTCGGCATAGAGTTGCTCAGCGCTGAAGGGCGCTTGGTACGAGACGATAGTCTCAATGACCCGCAGGCGAGGGCCGGTAATGCGCAGGCCACTGCGTTGCCATGCTGCGCGTACACCGTTGAGCCATGCTTGCGTATCGAGTGGTGGTTGTAACAACGACGAGGTATTAGTCGCCATACTCTACGTTCCACTGTAATCAACATGCGAGGGTAGGCAGGCAAGCTGCTGCTATCCCTCGCACGTCACGGTTGTCATCTTTGGCGATTGGTACTAGCGTGTATGCGCAGGTGCAATCGGCAAGAGCGCCAAATGGCGGGCACGTTTGATAGCGACGGCCAACCGGCGCTGCATCTTCGCCGACACACCGGTTCGGCGACGCGGCAGGATCTTGCCTTGCGCTGTCAAGTATTTTTGTAGGCGCTTCACGTCTTTGTAGTCAGGTACAATCCCGAGCTTGGTAAACTCACACTCGCGGCGGCGTGAACGCGGCCGCCCCATACCTCGCGAACGGCTCATTGATGGTTTTTCTCCTTGTCCAAAGCAATATTAGACCGGTTATCTATGTTTAAACCGCCTTTTAGTATACCACAACTCAGGCGGATGCAGTGTTGTTCACCGGTTATGCCTGGGCGAGATCTGGTCGGCGCGTATGCCAATCGGTCACACGCTGATACGCATCACCGACACGCAGCAACGTTGCTTCATCAAATGGGCGACCAATCAGTTGGAGACCAACCGGTAAACCGTCACTGAAGCCACACGGTACCACCAGCGCGGGAACTCCGGCCAGATTGATCGGTAGGGTGCATACATCACTCAGATACATCGCCAGTGGATCGTTGATCTTTTGGCCGATGGGGAAGGCGACGGTCGGTGAAGTTGGTGTAGCAAGGAGATCGACCCCATTGAAGACCTGGTCGAAGTCGCGCTTGATTAACGTGCGCACCTGCTGCGCACGCCGATAATACGCATCGTAGTACCCAGCCGAGAGGGCATACGTTCCTAACATAATCCGGCGCCGTACCTCCGGCCCAAATCCTTGACCGCGCGTCTGCTCGATCTGTTCCCACATCGTTTCACCTTCGGCGCGGAAGCCGTAGCGCACACCGTCGAAACGAGCTAAATTTGCACTAGCCTCGGCGGGCGCAATGATGTAGTATGTAGGCAAAGCATATTTGGTGTGTGGCAGTGAGACTTCTACCAGCGTCGCACCTTGCTCACGCAGCACCTCAATCGCGGTGCGGGTTGCAGCTTCTACACCCGGTTCCATCCCTTCCACGAAGTACTCCCGGGGAATACCAATTCGTAACCCGCGCATATCACCTGTAAGGGCCGCTGTGTAGTCGGGGGTGGGAATGGGAGCACTCGTACTATCACGCGGATCGTGCCCGGCAATTACGTTCATGATCAAAGCTAGATCGGCGACCGTCCATGCCATTGGCCCGATCTGATCGAGCGAGGAGCCGTAGGCAATCAGGCCATAGCGGCTAACCCGTCCGTAGGTCGGTTTGAGACCGCTAATGCCGCAGAGTGCAGCCGGCTGGCGGATCGAGCCTCCGGTATCGGTGCCAAGCGTAGCCGGTACTTGACCGGCGGCAACAGCCGCAGCACTACCACCACTACTACCTCCCGGTACGCGGCTGGTGTCCCACGGGTTCGTGGTGATCTGGTAGGCGCTGTTCTCGGTGCTCGAACCCATCGCAAACTCGTCGCAGTTGAGTTTGCCGATCAAGACGGCGCCGGCAGCCAGTAAACGCTCGATGACGGTGGCGTTGTAGGGTGGGCGGAAGCCGGCTAATATCCGGGAGCCGGCAGTCGTCGGTACGCCGTTGGTGCAAATCACATCCTTGATGCCGATGGGAATGCCATCTAGTGGGCTTAGCGCTTGTCCGCGTCGGCGACGCTCGTCGGCAGCCTGTGCGGCGGCCAATGCGGCTTCAGGTGTGAGATGTAGGAAGGCGCGAATCTGCGGTTCGGTGGCGTTGATTCGTGCCAGACATGCTTCGGTAAGTTCAACGGCGGTGAGTTCGCCGGCAGCAAGTGCTGTGTGGGCGGCGCTAACGGTAAGATACTGTAATTCGGTCATATCGCCTCCAGCGGAGTTTTGGCGCATGGTCGCTTTATTGTACCAGACTTCGATACAGCAGATGGTGCGTCGGTTCACCATCTTGATCTGCATTGCGTTGCTTGCCGGAAGTTTACCGGCGCCACGTGCTGCGGCCACGAGCGAGCCACCACCAACACCGGCTCCTCTGCTCTGCACCACTGCATTGGCCGATCCATTGATCAGCCTTGCACTGTCGGTTTCGCCATGGCAGGCGATACGCCGCGAAATAACTTTTACCGATGCTGCCGCCCGCGTCTTTTCGGCGCCGCGCGCGATCTATCTGACCGAAGATGATGATGGCGATAGCGATGGTCCGGTTGATGTCGATGCGTTTCGCCAACAGTTCACCGTTCCGCCTCTGACCGAGCAAATCATCGGTTCAATCCGCTACCGGATTGTTCCCGGTGCGTTAGGTCCGAACGATACGGTGATCCTCGCGCTGAATGTACCTGACGATCCTTCACCGACCGGACGTGTGTTTGCCGTCAATATTCCGCTGAGTGGACATGCCGATGGAAATTGGCGCGCATTTACGTGGGCGGCGACCGATATAGCACGCCTTGCTGAACTCGGTGCGGCACAACTGGTGATTACAATGCGCGGCGTGAATGATGGTGTTGGGATCAGCATCTCGTTTGATGATATTGATGCCCAAGTTTGTACGCGCACGTTGGCGACCATTGGCGGTCGGGTGACGCAACGGAATAGTCCTGAATCCGATCTACGTGATGCACAGATCGTATTGGTGCGGTCTGATAGTGCTGGGCAGCGTGTTGTCGCCACTACGCAAGTTGCGTTAGCTGAAGATGGCTATCGTTATCAGATGAGTGTGTCGCCACTTCTAGATGGTGCCGTGTATCAGGTTTGGTTTGTGAATCAGCCGCTCGCTGCTCGTCGTGATCCTAACCGCCTTGGGGTGTTGGCCGGGCCGGTGATTACTTCATTGGCACCTGGACAAGAGCAGACCGATCTCGATCTCGAGCTGAGCACGGTGCGTTTGCTCGATCCACCGCCACAGGCGCGCCGTATCTTGCGCGATGACTTGCCGGTACGATTCCAAATCGAACTGCGCGGGATTGAAGGTGAGACGTACCAAATCTGCTTGTACGATCCGGAGCTGATCGTTCCTGATATTAATTTGCCACCGCAGGTGTGTAGCCCACCGCTTTCCGCCGATGCTCCGTTTTTCGATCTACTTCCGGTAGATTTTGCCACCATGCGTTTGCGCTACAATCATCCATACCGTTGGTATGCCATCGTACACGATAATCGCGGTACCGATACGCTGCCGGCGTATGGGTATAGTTTTGCCGAGCATACGATAACTTTCATCCAAACAACGTCGTTCCCGGTGCAGCCATCCGATGATGAGGGCGTACCGGTTGGTGCCGAGCGGGCCGATTGGACGGTGCTGATCTATGTGGCAGCCGATAACGCCCTTGGCGATCAGGCTCGGATGAGCGCAGTTGCTCAGCCTGCATTTGAGCTTGAGCGGTTGGCAAAATTAGCTGCCCAGTACCCGACTATTTCGCTCGTAACGTTCTACGATGGATATGGCAACACCGGTGGTCGAATCTGTGGAATTCGGGCCGACCGCGTTGATTGTCGGCGTCAGCCCGAACCGAACAGCGCCGATCCCGCTACCTTGCGCACGTTTGTTGAGTATGGACTGCGTGAATTTCCGGCCAATCGGACAATGTTGGTGCTGGTGGGACCGGCCCATCTGGCCTTGGGGTTTGGGAACGATGAGTCGAGCATCAATAATCCGGCAATGTCGATTGCCGATCTGGGTGAAGCACTAGCCGCAGCCACGACCAATGTCGGTAAGCGGATCGATCTGGTGTTGATGCAGGCGCCACTTATGGCGAACCTGAATACCGCATTGGCGTTGGCTCCCGCTGCCAATTATCTGGTGGCGCCACCCGGTCAGCTTTGGCGCACTGCGTGGCTGCAGCGGGTGTTGCCCCGATTAGTTGCGAGTGGTGGGACAAATCCACGCAGCGTAGCCGTCGATAGCCTCGAATATTATGCTACCGCTGTGCGGGCCGATGGAGTGCGACGTGGATACGCGCTGGCGGCGTTTGATCTGGCGCGGGCCGAAGCGGTCTATACTGCGCGCAACGCTTTGGCTGCAGAGTTGGCACGTGTCTTGGACGAACGGCGGACGGTCATACAACCATTACTAACTACTGTCCGTTCAGCGAGTACCATCTATGACTCTTCAGGGAATGGTTTGGCCGATGCGTTGCGCGATCAGAGCGGAGCCGTTGTGCCTGCGCCTGATGATGCCCTCATCGATCTCGGTGATTTCACGGCAGAGCTTGCTGCTTCACCGGCGTTGCAGGCCAGCGATCTGGCTGCATTGCGCTCTGCTACCACGACACTTGCCAATACGCTTGGCGGCTCGAACCCCTTGGTCATCGCTGTACGTCGATTACCTGATGGCGCAGTCGGTAACCCAACCTTGCCACCGGGGGCGGGACTCGCCGAGTTCTTTCCCCACCGTTCACTCTTCGGTGCCCAACCGTTGTTGATAGAAATGTTGATCTATCGTGGGCAAACCGATAATTGGAGTGCATTTATCCGTCGGTATCTGGCCGGTGATCGTCCGGTTGGTGTTGGAGGGGTAACGGCTAGTTTGTCCGGCGGAACCGCTCTCCCGTTAATTGTCGGTCTACCGATTGCTTATGAAAACTATCTGCCAGTTGTGAGTAGGTAAGGGGTTGAGCAAGACACCAGTCTTGCCAAAAGTGTTTTTTGATGAGAAGCTGCTAGGTGTCACCAGCAAGGCATGACACCGATGGAAGTGTGCAGAGCGCTTGATTCCGGCTGTGCGAACCGATGACAATCGTCGTGGAACCGGTAATACGCGGCAGTCAGCGTCCTAACGTGATGGTGCTCAAACAGCAGTTGAAAGGTTTCGCGCACGGCGGATTGGCCGGTTTGTAGCAATCTAGATTGATGTGTTCGACCATGTGTAGTACCAAGCGCACACAGGATGGCGTCGTGGGCGTGGGTTTAGGCATAAAGGCCGTGGTGACACTTTCCAGAAAAATCCGAGAACCCAAACCTCTTCAGATTCGTAGTCGGTGGTCGAGGTGCCAGGTCATCGCAACAAAAGTGGTAATTGGAATCGAAGCCAACACGCCGATTCCAAAAATCGCGAGAAAAACGCAACTGCAGTGGCGTGACTTCGTGCCCGCATTGCAACTATGCGCGCAGATTCCACCCACAAGCTCACGATCTGTCTCTGTTGCCAAAACTAGCGGAGCAATCATCTCGATGCCCCGCTCTGCCAAACGCCTGCCCAACCGGTCACGGTCATCAGCACGGTCTCCCAGCAACCTTCGCGGCAGGTCTGAGGCACACGATGCCTCCAGCGTCGTTTCGACCAAGGTCACTTCATGCGGGCGAGCACGGGTGATGGATACGGAGAGAGGACGACCGGCGCCGTCTGCCATTGCTATGCGCTTCGCACCGTTGCCCCGCGTGGTCGTTTCTACCCCGAGGCCCCCTTTTTTGTCACCACAAAGGTGCCATCGATGCACCATTCTTCGCGGTCCAGTCCCCCTCGCTCTTTCAGGTCCTTGACCGGCGCTCACAGGATCTCCTCCATGACCCCCATCTATCTGTACCCACCGCTGGAAACGCCAGTGGTAGGTCTGGGATGGTGGATATCGCGCGGGCACATCCTTCCAGGGTGCATCGCTCGGCAGTATCCCAAGGATACCATTACGCACGTCCCGAGGCGAGCGCCGTGGTTGGCCACGCCTGGGCTTTGGGATTCGTTCCTCCTCAGGAGTCAGCGGCTCGATGATGGCCCATTGTTCATCGGTCAGATCCATCGTGCTCACCCCCCATCGTAAGGATCAGCACTATTATCTCACAGCAACCAATGTATGAGATAGCTTCTAAGCAGTGTTGATCGAAGATTTGCCCGTGAAGGGGAGGTTGGCAAACAACAAACGTGCTCGCTCCCTCAGCAAACGTGGGTTTTGAGGTATTTCGCGCTCAGATCGAATGCAAGACGAAACGTTACGGCACACGGCTCGTGCGCCGACCACTAAGTGCCTCGCCTTATGTTCGGTCTGTGGCACAAAAAACGAGGCGCTGCGGTTGACTGACCGGGATGAACGTGTTCGCATTGTGGAGCACACGATGACCAGGACCTGAACGTAGCGCAAAATCTGAAACGGCTGGCAATCACAACTGCCCTACCCGTGGCGAATCTGTCCGGCAATGGTACTACGGTGGAGGGGGTCTCTACCGTAGTCGGGAACGTCGCGTCTGTCAGATACGATTATCGGAATACGCAGTCGGCGCACGTTCTGAAGAGTAGATATTCCACCCCTTACCCGCTGGCCTCGACTTCGGTCGCAAATTGCTGTCGATAGAGATCGTAGTACGCCCCACGACGCGCGATCAGTTCGTGATGAGTACCGCGTTCGACAATCTGGCCGTTTTGAATCATCAGAACGAGATCGGCGTTACGAATGGTACTAAGCCGGTGCGCAATCACAAAACTGGTACGTCCGCTGAGCATCTGATCAAAAGCCCGCTGAATAATGCGCTCGGTGCGAGTATCAACACTGCTGGTTGCCTCATCGAGGATCAGGATGCGCGGGTTCGCCAGTGCAGCCCGGGCAATGGCGATCAACTGGCGCTGCCCTTGGCTGAGACCCGTCCCACGTTCGCCGAGGATGGTCTGATAACCTTCGGGCAAGCGCTCGATAAACTCATGCGCGCCGACAAGCTTGGCCGCCGCGATGACCTCTTCATCACTCGCTTCAAGCCGGCCATAGCGAATGTTGTTCATCACCGTATCGGCAAACAGGAACGTGTCTTGCAACACAATTCCGATCTGTGCGCGTAAACTTGCCGCCGTCACTTCACGTACATCGTAACCGTCAATTGTTACGCAACCGGCACTTACATCGTAGAAGCGCGGGATCAGATTAACCAACGTAGTCTTACCGGCGCCGGTTGGCCCAACGATGGCAACGGTTTGGCCCGGCTCGGTGACAAAGGTAATGTCACGCAGAACCGGCTCACCCGGTTTGTATTCGGCCCACACGTGATTGAACACGACGCGGCCTTTGATCGGCGGCAACGGACGTGCGTTTCGTGCATCGACGAGATCCGGTTGGACATCGAGCAGCCCAAAAATCCGCTCGCCGCCGGCAATTGCGTTCTGAACGTTTGTCCATAGCGTAGCGATTTGCTGGATCGGTTGGTTGAACCGTTGCACGTACTGAATGAACGCAAAGACGGTACCGAGCGAGATGACTGTAGTCCCGAAGAGCGGCGCGTTGCGGAGCGCACTGAGCGAACCGGTCACCACTACAATCGCGATTGCGACATAACCGAGTGCTTCCAACACCGGGTTCAGGGCACTGGTAAAGCTGGCAGCGCGAATACTGGCATCACGGTTTGCCGCATTCACTCGTTCAAATTGAGCAATACTCTCGGCTTCACGGTTGAACGCCTGGACTTCACGAGCACCGGCAATACTCTCTTGCAAACCGGCATTGACATTCCCCAATTGCTGGCGGCTGAGGCGAAACGCGCGCCGTGCTTGGGTTGAGAAGTAAAAGGTGGCGAGGATCATCAACGGCACCACGCTTAGGCTGATCAGGGCATAGGGTAAATTGCTCTGCACCATTGCGTTGATTGTCAAGCCGATCTGCAAGATGCCGTTAACAACGCTCAAGAGAGCAAAACTAAGCGCCTGCTGGATGGTGTCGGTGTCGTTCGTAATTCGACTCATCACATTACCGGCCTCATTGCGGGCAAAATAGCCGAGCGAAAGGCGGTGGATGTGGGCGAAGACATCTTCACGGAGTTGACGTAAGGCGTGCTGACCAACCCAGTTCATACTGAAGAAGGCAAGCCCTTGGAATAACGCCCCACCGATGAAGACTGCCAACAACCAGCCGACCAGCCCACTTACGCCACTTAACCGATCGGCCACTGTGGCTGCCGGATCGACGGTCGCGTACCAACAAGCATCCGCTTTCGGGAACAGGTAGCAGTCAACGGCCTGCCCGATCAGTTCGGGCGCCGTAACTTGAAGTTGGGCACTTGCCGTGATCAAGATGAATGTCAAGGCGACGGCGAACCAGTAAGGCCTAAAATAGGGCCAGAAGCGGGCAACGGTCGCCCAGACATTCTTCGGCTTTTGGACTTCGGTATTGAGCATGCGGCCAGGGCCGCCTAGTCCTCCCATCATAGTGTAGACGCTCCTTCGCCCGCATGCCCGTTTGACGACGGCAGCGGTGCATCTTCGACCAACTGTGAAGCGTAGATTTCGGCATAGATCGGACTCGTTTCCAGCAGCTCGGCGTGTGTGCCGCTCGCGACGAGCCGACCTTTATCGAGCACGAGGATGAGATCGGCATTCCGTACCGTACTGATCCGTTGGGCAATGACAAAGCTGGTGCGTCCCCGCATCAACCGGTCAAGTGCGCGCTGGATCAGAGCCTCGGTAGCAACATCAACGCTACTCGTGCTATCGTCGAGAATGAGCAGGCGTGGGTTGAGCAGGAGCGCACGGGCGATGGCGATGCGTTGTTTTTGTCCGCCAGAGAGGGTTGCACCACGTTCACCGACTCGGGTGTTGTAGCCATCGGGAAAACTCATAATAAAGTCGTGGGCGGCCGCTGCCTTTGCCGCTGCGATCACCGCTTCATCACTCGCGTCGGGGCGGCCAAACGCAATATTCTCGCGGATCGTCCCACTAAAAAGGTTTGTCTCTTGCAACACAATCCCGATCTGGCTCCGCAAGCTATCAATTGTCACATCGCGCACATCATAACCATCGATCAACACCGCTCCTTCACTCACGTCGTAAAAGCGCGGGATCAGATTAATGATCGAGGTCTTACCACTGCCGGTTGCGCCGAGCAGCGCCACCGTCTGCCCCGGTTCAACAACAAAACTAACATCTTGTAACACCGGTGCGCTACTGTTGAAATAGCGGAACGTGACATGACGGAACTCGACGCGACCTTTGAGTGGTGGCAGCGGAATAGCGTTGGGTCGCTCCACAATCTCACTTTGCGCATCAAGCACCTCAAAAATGCGACTAGCCGATGCACCGGCTTGGGCGAGCAGCGCAATAATAAAACCGAGTTGACCGAGCGGGAAGAATACATACACAAGGTAGAGGCTGAATTTCTGGTATTCACCCAAAGCCAACGTACCATTGAGGATCTGCTGACCGCCAAAATAGAGAATTGCTACTTGGCCGAGTTGAGCGATCAGAAAAACTACCGGAAACAGAAACGCAAAGATGCGATTAACCTTGATCTGTTGCTCCATCAGCGCTGTCGCTGCCCGGTCGAACCGCTGCTCTTCGTAAGATTCACGGGTAAATGCTTTAACAACCTTAATTCCGGCAATATTCTCTTGCAAAATAGTATTGAGTCGTGATAATCGATTCTGCACTTCGGCGAAGAGTGGCTGGCTGATCCGACCAAAGATGAAGAAAACCGCCAGTGCAATTGGCAACAGCGGCACGATTACCAGTGTTAATTGCCAGTTAGTGAAAGCTAAGACGATTAATGCCCCGGTGAGTAACAAAAAAGACTGTGCCGTCAACACCAACCCCTGTGCGACGAATGTGCGCACGCGCTCGACATCATCGGTGGCGCGCACCATCAACTGCCCGGTTTGGTTGCGGTCGTAAAAGCTGAACGACATCCGCTGGATTTTGCTAAAAATAGCGTTACGGAGATCAAACGCCAATCCGTGTGATGTACGTTCGGCCATAAACGTCTGCAAAAATGAGAAGATGCCACGCATTACGGCGAACGCTAGAATGAGCAACGCAGCGTTAATGACAATACCTTCGGCATTGGCAGCATCAAGTTGAAGCTGCTCAATGGTGACGCCCAACCGAGCGGCTGCGGCAGCTTGGAATGCTGCCGGTACTTCAGTCAGGATGCGTGTTGCCACGACACTGCGGGTCACGGCATCGATCATGTTCTGCACCAGTTGCGGCACCGCCAACTGGGCTAGCGTCGCAATGACCAGCGCTCCGTAAGCAATGGTAACCGTGCGTCGTTGTCGGCCAAGATAGCGAATGGCTCGGATCAGTGCGCCCGGTGTTGGTCGCTGCGTTGATGATTGAGCGAAACGGTTAGCTTGCATAACAAAGGCTTCCTAGCGTGTGACGAATCTGACGACATCACGTCCGCATCGCGCGTTCAAGTAAATCGAGAAACAACCGCTGTTCCGTGTGCGTTAAGCCGCTTAGTAATCGTACCATCCGATCTAATCGCTCGGCCTCTAGATCATGGTGCAGTTTGCGACCGGCTTCACTGAGTGAGAGTAGCACCACACGACTATCGTCGGGATGGGGACGGCGTTCGATAAGGCCATTTTGCACGAGCCGCCGGGTTAGTGCCGTGAGGGAGGGAGGTGTAATATTCAATGCATCGGCCAACTCTCGCATCGATAAGCTGCGGTCGGGGGCGAGGAGACTGAGCAAGCGCAGGTGCGACATCGACAATCCCCACTCATTGAGCTGTTGCATAAGGGGACTGCGCGGTTGGTTCGCACGCATACAGTCAAGAAGTTGAATCATGCGTTGGGCATTGATAAGGGTAGTCTGGTCCATGACCGCTCAATTGTTTAGTTAGACAAACTAAATAAAGGGTACTACGATATGATTGACTTGTCAAATGCGTATTCCGTCCTGGGTTCCGCGCGCATGGCACTGCTCCTATCGTTCTGCTTGGTATACCGCCGGCCGTGATCGGCACACCTTCATAAACGTTTTGTAGTCTTGCCTACGTCAACTGTCATCTTTTATCCACACGATGATCCTATACTACTAACAGCCGGAGTATTCACGATTGTCAACGGATACCGGTATGTCGCTTGAACTCATGTCTTTCTCGCCATCCACAATGTTACCGGCTAAGGATGCTCGGCTCCGGTTCGTGAGTGATGTGCCATTGATTCTGTATCCGCCCCTCGCCATCCTCAACGAGGAACTGACGCCGGTCGAGCGTTTGTTCGTCCGTAATCGTCAGCCACACATTCCGCATCTTGCCGACAGTTGGGAATTGACGATTGACGGGCTGGTGCGGTATCCGTTGACCATCACCCTATCCGATCTACAGCGTACACCGGTTGGCAGTTTGATCGCGGCTCTCATCGGTCAATCCCGCGAGCATGCAGACTACGCAAACATTGCCAACGCCGAATGGATCGGCACACCGCTGGCGCTCTTGCTGGAGGCAGCCGGGGTAAAGGCCCAAGCCAGCTTCGCCGTTTGTCGAAGTGCCGGTGAGCAACCGCTCGTCTGTTATGTTACCCTCAGCAAACTCTGGCAAGACGGGATGTTGGCGTATGCGGTGAACGGCCAGCCCTTACCGGCGGTGCATGGTGGGCCGGTGCGGCTGGTAGTACCGGGTTGGTATGGGTTTTATTGGATCAAGTGGCTTACTCACATCACCCTGATTTCAGCCGATAAAGCGCCACCGGAGGCTCATTGCTCCGGCGAGCTGGCAATCGACTGTCGCTTGTTCACCGACGATCATTCGTCACTTTACGGTATGGCATGGTCAGGGGGGCATGGAGTAGCGCGGGTGATGCTCTCGGTCGATGGCGGCCCGTGGGTCGATGCTGAACTCGACGATGATCTCGGCCCACGGGCATGGCGCCGCTTTTGGTATCGCTGTCTACCGGTCGGCAGCCGCCGGTTAGCCGTACAGATCAGCGATAATCGTGGTCGCAGCACCATCCGCAGGTGGGATCTGCTGAACGATGTGGCGCTACGCGCGAAGTTTCTCCCGTAGGTATCCTTCTAATTCACTCATCGGTACTCGTTCCTGCGCCATCGTATCGCGATCGCGCACCGTTACCGTTCCTGCCAACGATGGGTCTTTGCCCTGACCAATCGTATCGAAGTCAACCGTAATGCAGAAGGGGGTTCCGATCTCATCTTGACGACGGTAGAGCTTGCCAATCGCGCCGGTATCGTCATAAACGGTGCGCATCTCGCCACCGACCTGCAACCGGCGCCGCACCGCTTTGGCCGTAGTGACAAGCTGTTCGTGGTTGCGTTTGAGAGGGAAGACGGCGGCCTTAATCGGAGCAAGGCGCGGTTTGAGGCGTAACACCGTCCGGTAATGTTCATCGATGAGCGGTTGTACTTGCCCACGCAGCTTCTTCCCGACCTCGATCTGATCGGCGCCGGGCATCGCCAACAACTGCTCAACTTCAGGTAACCGTTCGGTGAGCGCCTGTTGTAACGCTTCGCCACGAGCAAGGATGGCATCGCGGGCTTCACCACCGATCTTCTCACTACGCCCAACCGACTTGAGGAACGTCTGTAAGGCATCACCGGCAGCAGCCAACTTCTCGGTCGGGATCGGCTTGGTCAATTCTTCCGCATACCCTTCGCACATGACCGCCAGCATACAACGTCCCACCCCGGCTGATGGCTCGATCACATACGGTACCACATGGCGACCGCTCGCCTGATCGAAATAGGTAAGGCGGGCGAGGCTATCTTCATTGCGGTTCACCCGGGCGGTTAGATTGAGTTGATCTTGATCTTTGCTGTGTGAACCGAGATCGTAATCGGTACGGTTAGCGATGCCCTCGATCTCTTGCACGCCGATGTTGGGGTAATCGTACATAAGGTCAAACGTGCGTTTTGAGTAGTGGGCAAGCTCATCGGGTGGCACGTCGTAGATAGTAATCCGGCTCCGCGGAATACCGATCTGCTCCCACCACGCCAATCGGGCCTCAAGCCACCGCTGATGCCACTCTTCATCGGTACCCGGCATGACAAAATACTCAATCTCCATCTGCTCGAATTCACGCACCCGGAAGATAAAATTGCGTGGGGTAATCTCGTTGCGAAACGCCTTGCCGACTTGGGCAATCCCAAACGGCAATTTTCGGGCAGTAGTGGTAAGAACATTAGCAAAATTGACAAAAATGCCTTGTGCCGTTTCGGGGCGCAAGTAGGCAAACGAGCTACTATCAGCCACCGGCCCGATCTGGATACGGAACATCATATTAAACGGGCGCGGCTCGGTGAGGTCACGCGAACCGCAATTAGGGCACACACCGTGAATATGGTCGGCGCGCCAGCGCATCTTGCAGGTGCGGCAATCGACCAAGGGATCGTTGAAGGTCTCTTCGTGACCGGAATACTTCCAGACTAGCCGGTTCATCAAGATTGCCGCATCGAGACCCTCCATATCATCACGTTCATACACATTCGTCCGCCACCAATCGGCAATGATGTTATTCTTCAATTCGACGCCGAGGGGGCCGTAGTCATACACGCCCTGTAAACCGCCATAGATCTCGCTGCTGGGAAAGATAAAGCCGCGACGCTTTGCCAGCGCCACGATCTGGTCAAGAGCGGTAGCCGGCACGATCTTCCTCCTTTGCTCCAACAAAAAAACCGGGCGACATATCGCCCGGGGACGCATCACAACCTGACGCGCGGTTCCACCCCGGTTAGCGGCATGAGCCGCTCACCTCAACCACACACCGGCTCCCCGGCGCCGTTCCGCCGTTCCGAGTCGCCGGGCTTACACCATTCCCGGCTCGCTGGGTACTCCTTCCGGCGTACTCCTCCGGTTCATCGCCGTCGTGGTCCGAGTATAGCACAGAGGTGAGCGACCTGCAACTCCTTTGCCATGCTACCGGTGAGGTTGACTACTGCCGGCTACATTCGATGGCGTCTCTTCTTCGGTCAGATGTGTATAGATTTGGGTCGTCGCGATTGAGGCGTGTCCGAGTCGTTCCTGTAACTCGCGTAAATCCACGCCGTTGCGCAACTGATGGGCGGCAAAGGAATGCCGTAGGATGTGCGGGGTTAGATCGTGCAGACCAGCCCGGTCGGCGTACTCCTTCAGGATCAGC
The DNA here is from genome assembly GCF_049970315.1 of Chloroflexus sp. Lineage (GTDB taxonomy): Bacteria > Chloroflexota > Chloroflexia > Chloroflexales > Chloroflexaceae > Chloroflexus. The sequence goes on along the minus strand of NZ_JBMFNE010000017.1, from coordinate 58,667 downwards.
CAGAAACCTTGGCGGGTCAACCGTTTGCCGCGATGATTGAGGAAGAGTGCCTCGTCATTGCCATGGGCGTGGTTGGCTAATTTGGGACGGGCAATATCAAGATACTCTTCAAGCGCAGTCAGCGCCGCCTCACTGAGCGGCAGAATCCGCTCGCGCCCTTGCCGACCCAGACAGCGTACCGTTTTGCTCGTGAACGAAATATCGTCAATATTCAATGCAACCAATTCGCTGACGCGCATACCGGTTGCATAGAGCACTTCGAGCATCGCCTTATCGCGTAGTCCTTCCGGTCCGCTGTTATTTTGCAGCGGCAATTCCAGCAGCTCATCAACCTGATTCTGGGAGATAGCTTTTGGCGGGAAGCGATCAACGCGCGGCGCGTCAAGTTGCTCAGTCGGGTCATGATGAATAACGTTGCGTTTGCGCAAAAAGCTAAAGAACGATTTAATCGCCGCCAATCGTCGCGCGACGGTTGAGTTGGCGTACTTTTTCTCTTTGAGCGTGATGACGAAGGCTAACATTGCCTCGGTATTCACATCGTTCCACTGCTCGATTCCTCGCTCTTGCAGAAACGAGCAGAGTTGCTCGAGATCGGTGCGATAGGCCGCAGTGGTATTGGCCGACATCTTCCGTTCATCGGCTAGATAGGCGAGAAATTGCGCTACATACTGGTTCATGCGTCTGCCCGGTCGTTACTCGCCACGTGTCTGACGGATTGCGTGACGGTTATGGTACTTGAAAGCCTGTGGCGTGTCAATCTAGAAGCAGCAGCTCTCTTTGAAGCCGCAGTGTTGGCAACGGTAAAATCCGGCCCAAAGTATCATCAGCGTTTGACATACAGGACACTCGCGTTGATCTTCGTCCCTGCTGCGTGGGCCACTCACTGCCGGTCGTTCCTGTTCAACCGGCTCGAATGACGGTGGTTCTGGTGGAGCCTGGTTCATCGCACCCTCCTTCCACGTCCAAGCCTGCCCGCTTATTGTACCATGCGTTTTTGGGTAGCAATGGTGCAGCGAATGGTTTCTGCTATACTGACGGTAGTTTGACACAACGAGAGTACACTTGCATGCGCACATTGATTGTCTTTAACCCAACGGCCGGGCACGCCGAGCAGTTAGAAGCCGAACTTGAAGCAGCAGCTCAGGTCTGGCGTGAACACGGTTGGTTGGTCGAGTTGCAGCCGACTAATGGTCCTGGCGATGGTCAACGGCTGGCCCGCCAGGCGGTTGATTGCGGGTACGATCTCGTCGTGGCTGCCGGTGGCGATGGGACTATTAACGAGGTGGTGAACGGTTTGGTCGGTAGCCAGACGATGTTGGCTACGTTGCCGTTAGGAACGATGAATGTCTGGGCACGAGAATTGGGTTTGCCACTCCAACCACGTGTCGCTGCTCAGACGATGTTGGGGTGGTCGCCGCGATCAATTGATGTCGGGCGCGCCGGCGAACGTTATTTTCTCTTGATGGCGGGGATCGGTTTTGATGCCGCGATTACGGCTAATATTCGTCCTGCAGAAAAACGGCGTTTTGGCGCGTTGGCGTATGTTGCCCGTGGTATCGAAGAGGTAATCCGGATTCGGGGTACACGAGCAAATCTCTTCCTTGATGGTCGTCGGATCAAGGCTCGTGTGCTGATGATCGTGATCGGCAATTCGCAGTTGTATGGTGGTTTAGTCAAGATTACTCACCGTGCCAGTATTGATGATGGGTTGCTCGATGTGTGCGTGATTAAAGGCGACAATGGTCTGAACGCTATCGGTCATTTGATTGCTATTCTCCGGCGCCGATTCAGCCTCAACCCCGACATTGCCTATTATCGTGCCCACGAGATTGAGGTGATTACCCGACCACCCTTGCCGGTCCAAGTCGATGGTGATCCTATCGGAACCACGCCGATGCGGTTTACCGTTGTGCCGGCAGCACTGCGGGCTTTGTTGCCATCTGAGCTGCCCGACGATTTAATCCAGCAACCACCACCGAGTGCGCGCCGCTGGTCACAACGGCTCTTGGCATGGTTGCGTCGCCGTCGGATGGAGGATGAAGCATGAAACTGCACTGGTTGGTGATCATCGCCGGCTTGCTACTTGCCGCGTGTAGTGCCGCGCCGTCACCTGACCAATCACCGGTATCGGCTCCGTTGCAGGGCGACGAATTACCCGGCCGCCTGCTGTTCAGTCGTGAGGGTGGCGTATGGTTGTGGGAAGGCCGAATTGCCCGTCAGTTGATTGCCCCGCCGGCGACCCAGCCGGCCTTTGATCCGCGCGGTGAACGGATCGTCTACGTGGCAGCGCGGGCCGGTGCGAGTGATTTGTGGGTGGCCGATAGTTCAGGGGCGATGCTGGCCCAATTGACTCGCAACGACCCGGTTGCACCACCCGGCAGCATCGAGCGTGTATATGCGGCAATGTGGGCGTTCTATCCGGTTTGGCTTCCCGATGGAAGTGGTGTGTTGGCCGCTGCCCAAGCCGCACCGCCGGTTGGTGATCCACCGACTGATGCGCCGTTTGCCATCTTCCGCTATGACCTCAACGGTCAACGCCAACCGGTATTTGCCGATGCGAATGCCCATATCGGGCGTATCGTCGTTCTTCCCTCTCATGAGAATGAGCTGATTGCCGTGCGCACCGTGCTCGGTAGCGATGGTCAACAGCAGCTCTACCGGATTGCCAGTGGGCAGGCTGAGCCGCTGCCGGGGGCACCTACTCCGGCCTACGATCCGGCGGTAAGCCCTGATGGAAGGTGGATGGTTTTTGCCGTAAGGATCAACGGTGGTAGTGACCTCTACACCTTGCCCGCCGCCGGTGGTTCCCCGGTACGCATCACCGATCTTGGAACGGCGCGCGCACCGGTCTTTTCTCCTGACGGTACTCTGCTGGCTTTTCTCGCCATTCCACCGGGTGAGCGCGGGTTCGATCTCTACCTTGCGACGGTGACGGTCGATGACGAAGGTCTACGCCTTGGCCCGTCACGTCGTTTTTCAACCGGTTTCGCGATCAACCCCGATGCCGGTTTGTCGTGGACACGATAGACGGGGCAATTGGCGCCGTCTATCCGGCCATCGACTCCTGCTGTTGCGGGATGGTCACCGCCACCGGGCGCTCACCAAGGAGATAGGCGATCACATCAGCCGCCGAGTAACCACGGCGCAGATCAAAAATCGTGCGCAGACGTAACAAATCGTCACCGCTCGTCAGCAACGGTGGTTCGATACCAATATCGGTGCGGGCCTGACCAACACCAATATTTGCCATCAGGGCATTGCATAAACAGCGCCGGCCTTCAGTTTCGGCCAGATCGCCCCCTTTCTTGACAAACGTTGCGATCGGCTCACTGGCACAGCGATAACCGATTGTGCCCTTCGGCGTGCGGTACATCGAGCGCAGATAACCGAGATCACAAATACGTTGACGGGGTACGCCTTGGGCTGGATCGTTGTCCCAGCGCACTACCTTAAACGGATAGCCGGTCGGAGAGGCGCGCGGATCGGTAAAGACATCAACTGCATCGCGGGCTGCTGCGTCGAGCACCGAGCGACGCAGGGAATCGTCAAGCCCCGAATCGGTACAAAAGGCAAACAGCGTACCGACTTGGATCCCCATCGCACCAGCAGCCCGTGCGGCAGCCAGCCCTTCCGGTGAAGCGGTACCCCCTGCCAGCCAGAAAGGCAACCCCAGGGCTGCAATCTTGGTCGGATCGACCACATCACGCGGGCCGTACATCGGTTCACCCCGTTCATTAAGACGGAGTTCACCGCGTGGCGGTGCGTTGTGACCTCCTGCCGTTGGACCTTCGATCACCAATCCATCGACGCCGGCAATCTTGCGGGCAAACATTGTCGCTAACGTCACACTAGCGACAATCGGCAAAAAGAGTGGTCGGCGGAAAGGTGGTGGTGAGCCCGGCCAATGCTCAGCCGGATCGAACGTAATATAGGTCGGTGGTGAGCCATCGTCGCCTTCAATTTCAGCGGTGAGGCGTGCGGGTTGGTTGGCGGCTAAGGCATCAAGTGCGGCCGGGATCTCACGCGGAATGCCCGCTCCCATAATAATCACATCGACCCCAGCCAACAAAGCCCCGTAGAGCAAAGCCAAATTCGGTAACTGAATCTTTGTCAGCAGATTCATACCGATTGGGCGCTGGTGCCCCTCTTTGGCCAGCCACACCTCGACAAACGCTGCTAGCATTGCCACCTGTTGTCGTTCCTTGCTCACCTTCAGGTTGTACATCGGTAGCAGCGCATACGGCTCGCCAGGTTCGCGACCGTTAGGGCGGAAGTAGGTTTCCAAAACCCGTTCGGCTACGCCGGGAATGGGAAAATGTGCCATCGCACGGCGCATCGCCCCATCTCGGTCACCATCTTGCAATCGACGGATGAGAATGGTATCGATCCCGGTCCCAGAGACCACACCAAGTTGACCACATGCTGCTACGGCGCGTGCTAGCCGCCAATCAGAGACAGCGGCACCCATGCCACCCTGAATAATCATCGGCAAATCGGTGGCGCGCATTGAGTCGAACTCCTTCACCATTCAATGAGTAGGCAGATCCCTTTACAACTGGCTACAAGATATGGACGCAAGTCCATAAGCTGTGGGTATGTCATCGAGGGTCGTTAATCCTCGTGATCGCTAGAAAGTCAGTCCACAGTGTTTGTATCATACCGCAGAGTAACCAACGGTGCCAGATAAGAATTCGCTACATAGAGCGGCCATCTCCGCGAATCCCATCTTCGCACACAATGAGATCGAGTTGGTAATCGTGTGCTTCTCGCGGCAGTTGCTCAATTTCCTGGGCGGCGAATGCTACTCCAACTGCGAGGGTTGGGGCAGTAGCGAGGAGCATGTCGTAATAACCACCGCCGTAGCCCAACCGATACCGGTCACGATCAAATGCCAGCAACGGGACAATCGTCACCGACCACTCCCCGGGATGAGCCGGATGGATCTGGCGTGGTTGTCGCGTGCCGAACTGACCGCGCACCCATTCCGATTCGGCCAAACTATCAATCCAGCTATGCTCAAGCTGATGGCGACCGACAACAATTGGGACAGCCACCGCTTTGCCGGCAGCCAACGCTGCTGCAATCAGTGGTCTCGTATCAACTTCAGAGCGCATCGGGAAATAACAGTGAATCGCCGAGGAAGTCGCAAATGCCGCTAAGGTCTGGACTAGTGCGCAGATTCGTTCACTCCGTCTTTCCCGTTCGGGTAACGTATCACGCAAGGTCATCATCTTGGCACGTAAGGCAGCCTTCTCGGCAGCAATGTCGGTCATGAAGATAGTCCGTTGGACCACAGCGTTCCTGTGGTCCAACTCGATACTATAGATGCGGTGCCTTTATTTTGCGGATCAGCGAGGCAAACGGCGGCAACGGCTTGGGATTCGGGTTACGTGGGAACCATCCCAAGTCGGCACGTACCGCTTGTTCCTTCAACTCGGTCGCGCCCCAGATGAACGATGCTCCGGTGACACCGAGAAGCGCCGACCAACCGGCATCGGCAACAAATAGTGAGCCAATGATTATCCCGACTCCTAACAGGAGGGGATACGGCCACCATAAATAGCCGAGATGGTATTCCATTCGGATGACCCAGAAAAAGCCAAAGCCGATAATGCCAAGGCTAAAGAGCCCTATCGCTAACCCTTGCCACATCATACATTATACTCCGTAAGATTACTAGTGACGATAAGATTGTCGTCTGCGGATGCCTGCCGGCTCTTACCGAGTTACCCATGGTTATGCAATCTCAGCTTTACGATCTATCGAGTGCGGGGCCGGTTCCATCGGATCGGACGGTTCGCGATCGAGGGGATCGTGAATTGTCGCCGTTCCTGCTGCCAGATACCGTGCATGGCGCGGATTAGCCGGATTGGCCGGGGCATGACCATGGCGCACGCGCCGGTCTTGCCGAACTAGTTCAAAGGCATCCCACCAGAGCGAAATCCCCACCACACTACACACGCCGCTAATTGTGATATTCGGTGCAAAGAGAGCTACCAGGTTCAGAGCAAGACCGGCGATGATCAACACAACCATTGGGGGGCGAATATCGGCGCTTTGTGCTTCGAGCCAACGTACCCCGACGTGTCCCCACCAGATGCTGAGAAACGTAGCGATTGCTAGCCAAAGACCACTTGTTTGTACCATGTCAATCCTCATAAAACTATACAAATATGACTAATCCTTTGCAGTATTACATGGAAGCCTTTGGCTGTCAAGTGAATGATTTCACAGGATATCGAACGGCAGCCATGGTGGCTGCCGTCGTCCGATAGCGGTTGGGGTAGCGTGCTCATGAGGCAAGCGGCGATGAAGTCTCACCTCAACAAGTTATGTCGGTAACCACCCCGCTACTTCTTCATGCATCACGGCACGGAATTGGCCCCAACTGGACCAACGCCCGTTGATCGCCGGATCGGTAGTAGACGGTAACTGTCGTAACTTGTCAGCCAGTGCCGGCAACGTTGGCGGGGCAACGGTGCGCATTTCGGCGACTTGTTCTGTTGGGTCGGCAACGTGGAGCGTACCGCCCAATTCGGTGAGCCAGAAGACGTAGCTCACAAATCGACGGAGAACGGGCTGCCGTGCTTCGTAGGTGATAATACCGAGGAAGCGCTCGATATGCACCGTAAGGCTCGTCTCTTCAGCGACTTCACGCTCAAGCGCGATGGCAATCGGTTCGTTGGGAGCGATACCGCCGGTAAGCAAGCGGAAGACTTCTGGCGGATAGTAGGTTTTACGCGCCACCAGAATACCGCCGTCACGCCGACGCACCACCATTCCCACCTCACCTAACCGATCAGTCTTGATCAGTGGATCAAACTCGCCGTCGGTGAGAACAATGTGACGGTGGTGCGGTACGCCGTAGTGGGCGGCGAGCATGACTACTTCCGCACGGTGGTGTGGTGGTAGCCAATCGAGTGCTGATGGTACGTTCATATGATGATCCGTGCTATGCTCGTTAGGCGAGGTATGAGTTGGTGATCAGCGCAATCTGGCGACGATAGTCAAATCCGTTGCCCGCCAGGTTGCCAACTCTTGATGCGGATGGTGCGAATCACTCCCACCCGACACCAGCAAGTGATGACGCTGAGCCGCGGCCAGTAATCGCTCCCGGGTTGCTGCATCGTGCGTTGGGTAATAGACCTCGATGCCATCAAGTCCAACGGCGGCAAGCGCTGCAATATCCTCGTCGGTAGCGGAGATGGCATAGATCCCTTTGTCTCGTCCGGGATGGGCCAGCACCGCTAACCCACCGAGATCATGTGCCACGCCGATAATCTCATCGACGCCAAGTGGACGGTAAGCGGCGGCAAAGTGTGTGAGAATAAAGCGCATACCGGCTTCTTCATCACTTTCGCCGGCGATCCGACCGGGTAAGTCGTTGTGACGTGCTAATGCAAGAGCGACATCGGCAACCGTCGGGGGGCGATCACGGTCGGTTAGGTCCGGCAAACGGAATCCGGCTGCCGATAAATCGCGCAGCAGTTGCGCTGCATCAGCAGCATTGCGATTGACAACCTCCGCACAGAGATCGAGCAGGGCCGGTGCTTCAGGATCGACGCCATAGACCAACGTGTGCCACAACTTGCCGTTGAAAGCACTATCAATCTCTACCCCACTGACCACTTGCACACCGTAATGCATTCCGGCCATTGCCGTCGTGATCACATTGGCTGTCGTATTATGATCGGTCACAGCAATCATCGTTATCCCACGTGCCGCAGCAGCAACGGCCAGTGCAACCGGTGTCCACGTTGCGTGATGGGGGGTCGCGTTGGTGTGAATGTGTAAATCGATCATGGTCGCTCCAACGGCAGGTTTGCCGCCTGCCACGCTTCAATACCGCCATCGAGAGCAGCTACCGGCCCATAGCCGAGGTCGCGAAAAATCTGCGCTCCACGCTGACCGGCGGTGGGTCGGCTTGCATCACCATACGTAATGATCAATCCATCTTCCGGCAGGGCAGCGAGCTGTTGATTGAGATCAGGGGAAGCCAAACTGAGCGCACCGGGCAGGTGGCCGGTGGTATATGCCTCTCCGGATCGCATATCGACGAAGATAACGTTCCCATTTTGCCAACGCTGGTAGGCTTCGGTGACCGAGATGGTTGGCGCCGGGGGGCTGTTGCTTAAATCGCCGTGTCCTGCGGCTGTCTCAACAGTAGGAGCGGTAGTAGGGGGTGTTGTCGGTGCTGTTGTCCCGGTACCGGTGATGAAAAAAGCCAACAAACCGGCAAGCACGATAATTCCACCGATGATGGCCGGTAGACGCCATGCCGGTGGCTGAGATGATGATGGTTCAAAATGTTCCATACGTCAAAAGTGGTATTGTCTACATCCTTACCGTATTATAATGCAAGTAGTCTATTCGCCGACGCGCTGCGTCATCTAACAGGAACTGCTTCGTATGATTACGGCTCTCCTTCCCAATCTGTACCAGTTGCGCCTCCCTCTGCCCTTTGCCCTTAACCATGTTAACGTCTATTTGCTCCGAGACAGTCAAGGGTGGACGGTGGTCGACACCGGTCTGCACACCCCGGCTGCCGAAACCGGTTGGCAGACGGCGTTTACCGAATTAGGGATCGCTCCCCATCAGATTCATACCATTGTTCTCACCCATTTTCATCCCGATCACTTCGGTATGGCCGGTTGGCTCCACGAACGCTCTGGCGCACGAGTCCTTCTCGCCCTGCGTGAGATTGCATTGGCCGAGGAGGTATGGATCCACCGCGCCGACCATGATGATCCTAGTTTACGACATTTTCTCCGCCATGGTATGCCGGCCGAGCTGGTGAAACAAGTGGTCGGTGCGATTGCGCGGTTACGTACCGGCACTCGTCCTCATCCTCCGTTGACTCCACTACCGGCCGGTACGTGGCTGACCATGGGCGAGCGGCGCTTTCTCGCCATTCATGCCCCTGGTCACAGCGACGGCCAGCTCATCTTTTATGCTCCCGACGAGCGGCTCGCCTTAGTAGGTGACCAAGTCTTGCAGAAGATCACGCCGCATATTGGCGTATGGCCGGAGAGTGACCCCGATCCGTTACGCAAGTATCTCGCATCGTTGCGGGAATTAGCGGCTCTCAATGTCGATCTGGCCTTGCCCGGTCATGGGAAGACCATTACTGCGTGGCAGGAGCGAATTGCCGAATTGCAACATCACCACCAAAACCGTCTTGAGGCTATGCTCCAGGCAGTACAGGATGGCGCCGAAACGGCATTTACCGTTGCGCAACGGGTCTTCGCTGTCGAGCGCTTCACCCCACACGAAGCCCGTTTTGCGATTGCCGAGACAATTGCCCATCTCGAATTACTGGTTGCAGATGGCATGCTCGAACGCTACGACGACGAGGCATTGGTACGTTACCGGCCGAGAGCATCGTTCGCCAATCTGTAATCTACGTCTGAGCTGCATACTTCCCCACCCATGGTACGCTGCGACTATGCCGAGCTGCACCAGCTTGCGTTGCCGGTTATGGTTAAGGATACAAGGCGTACTATGTATGGGTCGTTGGGTAGCGGAACCAACTCTCTTGCTACTTGTCATACTTTGTAGCATAGCGATTATCAGTCTCATAATCGCTCCGGTGTTGTCAATCGTAGCGCTGGGCGCTGCTGTCTTGCTGTTGCTGTGGGAACGCTATCGTCTTGGGCGGGCGATGCGTGCTCTGGCCAACCGTCTTCAATCCGGCTCCTTAGAAGCCAAACTCGAAGTCGGGGTGGGCGCGTGGGGTGAAGTGTGCCACGCAATGAACCGATTGTTACAGCGATGGCGTGCCGAACAACATCGCCAACGCCTACAACCGTCACAACCGGCTATCCAACAACTCGAAACGCTCACCATCCTTCCACCGGTTGAGGGTAAAGTCACGCCGATTGCGGTGGTCGCGGTGGGCCGGTTAGCATTTACCGATCCATTGGCTGAGCTGCGGGCGCGCACACAGATATTGTCTGAATCGGCAGCCCACCAGCGAGCACTCGTCCAGTGGCACGATGGTGTAGCGCTCCTTATCGTGGGTGTCCTCCTCCCCACACCCGACCCGATTCGCAGTGCGGTTAACGTGATCACCACCATTGTAGCCACCGCCAAGACTGCCGGCTTACCACTACCGCCGTTTGCGCTGAGCAGTGGCAATGGGCGGGTCGCCATTGTTCCCCTGCTCGGTCTTTACGTCACCGGCGACATCATCACCCAAACGGCTCAACTCGTTGTGGAAAGCTCACCGGGAACGCTCGTATGTACTGAAGAAGCCGGTATGCAGCTCCGTAGTATCGCTCTGCTGCCGCTTCCTATTGTTCCAGTCACGACCGCGACATACCGGCGGCGTCCTGCCGCAAGCGATGAGATACTTTCGTAATCCTTGCGTTTTACATCAGCCCGGCGTATAATATTGCTACGTATTACTCCGACCAAGCCCCGTCGAATGGCGCGCCGCCGCTTCTGCGCAGGGATTTTTCATGGAAGAGTTGAAGCATGCCGGGAATAACACAAACAATGAGGACGTTCGCCAACCTGATCTAAACGATCTGATGGAGCGTGGCGATCAGGCACTGATGGAACAGATACTGAGCGATCCGGCCCATGCCTACCGTAACCTCAAACACGGTGACACCGTTGATGGACGGATCATGCGGATTGACCGAGATGAAATCCTGGTTGACATAGGCGCCAAAGCCGAAGGTGTCGTCCCTAGCCGGGAGATGCAGACCCTCAGTGAAGACGATCGAGCTGCGCTCAAAGTTGGCGATACCATCCTCGTTTTCGTTGTCCAATCGGAAGACAAAGAAGGACGTGCGATTTTATCAATCGATAAAGCTCGGCAAGAAAAAAGCTGGCGCGCATTGCAAGAGTATTACGAGCGGGGCGAAATTATCTACGCCCGCGTCAAGAATTACAACAAGGGCGGCCTGTTAGTCGATCTCGATGGTGTGCGCGGGTTTGTCCCTGCGTCGCAGGTGTCGAGTGTTAGCCGTGCTTCGGAGGCGCAAAAGCAATCCGAAATGGCGCGGCTAGTAAATGTTGAGCTGCCGCTGAAAGTGATTGAGATCAACCGCAACCGCAACCGCCTGATCCTGTCCGAGCGGCAGGCGTTGGTCGAAACCCGTGAGACGAAGAAAGACGAGTTGCTCGCATCGTTACAAGAGGGTGATGTGCGCGAAGGAGTGGTCTCGTCGGTCTGCGATTTCGGTGTCTTCGTCGATATCGGCGGCGCTGATGGGTTGGTGCATCTGTCCGAGATCTCGTGGTCGCGCGTCAAACATCCGAGCGAAGTGCTCAAGGTGGGTGATAAAGTCAAAGTGTCCATCTTGAACATTGACCACGAGCGCAAACGGATCGCGCTATCGATCAAGCGGACCCAAAGCGAGCCGTGGACACGGGTGGCCGAACGCTATCAGTTGGGGCAAATTGTCGAAGGGACAGTTACACAACTGGCCTCGTTTGGCGCCTTTGTACGGATTGAAGATGGGGTAGAAGGGCTGATCCACGTTTCAGAAATAGGTGATGAGCGTATTCAGCACCCACGTGACGTGCTAAGCGAGGGTCAAGTTGTGCAGGCACGGATCATCCGCATCGATCCGGCACGGAAGCGGATGGGGTTGAGTCTACGGCTCCAACAAGAGCCGTCGGAGGGCGACGCCGAAACGGAGGAGGCTGGCTAAACGCTACCGTCTTGCGCACGATGGCGCTCTGGCGCACGATGGTTTTATCGGAACACAAGTTGTTCTCCCCGGTCTGTCGAGCCGTGTTAGTCATTTCCTCCAAATCAAGCAGGTGGAGAAGAGTATGTCAGACCTCTACAGTAAATTCACTAAGCGTGCCAAGCAGGTATTGCAGTTAGCGGCCGAAGAGGCGCGTGCGTTCAATCATCCATACATTGGCACTGAGCATATTTTGCTGGGCCTGATTCGTGAAAGCGAAGGGATTGCGGCCCGTGTGCTTGATGAACTCGGGGTGAAGCTGCCGCAGGCACGAAGCGCGGTTGAGTTTATCGTTGGCCCCGGTGAGAGTACGTTGGTTACCGATCAGGAACTGACGGCCCGCGCCCAAAAGGTTATTAAATACGCGATTGAAGAGGCCAATCGCCTGAACCATCACTATATCGGTACCGAGCACTTGTTGCTTGGTCTGGTGCGCAATGGTGAAGGTGTTGCCACCGGCGTGCTCGACATTCTCGGCGTCTCACTCGAACAGGTGCGGAATCAGGTGATGCGCACCTTACGCCACGGGACTGCCGGCGCTACCGGTGAGGCGCGCGTGTCTGCTCCTGGTACACCAACGACGCAGCGCCAGTCGAAGACGCCGTACCTTGATGCACTTGGCACCGATCTGACTGAGATGGCCGAGCAGGGACGGCTCGATCCGATTATTGGGCGCCAACATGAAATTGAGCGCGTAATCCAGATTCTCTCACGCCGTACCAAGAATAACCCGGCCCTGATCGGTGAACCTGGTGTTGGGAAGACGGCGATTGTTGAGGGTTTGGCCCAGCGTATCGTGCAGGGTGATGTGCCCGATAGCATCAAAGGTAAACGGGTGGTGACGCTCGATATGGGTGCGCTGGTCGCCGGTACCAAGTATCGTGGCCAGTTTGAAGAGCGTCTCAAGCGTGTGATTGATGAAATTAAAGAGTCACGCTGCATCCTTTTTATCGACGAGTTCCACACGATTATCGGTGCCGGTGGCGCCGAAGGGACGCTCGATGCGGCCAATATCCTCAAGCCGGCTCTCTCGCGCGGTGAGTTGCAAACGATCGGTGCGACGACGCTCGATGAATATCGCAAGTATATCGAGCGTGACGCAGCCCTCGAACGCCGTTTCCAGCCGGTGATGGTCGATGAGCCGTCGATTGAGGATACTATCCAGATTTTGCGCGGGATTAAGTCGCGCTACGAGGATTTCCATCAGTTGCAGATTAGCGATGAGGCTATTCGGGCGGCAGCAGTGCTCTCGGCTCGCTATGTGCCCGACCGCCAGTTGCCGGATAAAGCGATTGACCTTATCGATGAGGCTGCTTCACGAGTGCGGATGTATCGTTCGGCGACGCCGCCACGCTTGCGTGATGCGCTGCGTGGGTTGGAGGCACTGCGGAAGGAACGTGAGGCTGCCCTCGAAGATCATCAGTACGAGCTGGCCGAAAATCTGCGTGAGCGTGAAGAGCGGATGCTCAGCCGTATCCAAGAGATTGAGGCCGAGCTGGGGACGCGCGGCAATGAGCGCTACGACCGGCCTTATGTGACCGAAGAGGATATTGCTGAGGTGGTTGGGATGTGGACGGGTGTGCCCGTTACCCGTCTCACCGGTAACGAGACGCAGCGCCTGATGCATATGGAGGAGTTCCTCCACAGTCGGATTGTTGGTCAGCACGAGGCGATTGTCACTATCTCGAAGGCAGTGCGCCGTGCCCGCGCCGGTTTGAAGGACCCCAAGCGACCTATTGGGAGCTTTATCTTCCTCGGCCCCACCGGCGTCGGGAAGACCGAGCTGGCCAAGGCGCTGGCCGAGTTTATGTTCGGTACCGAAGAGGCGCTGATCAAGATCGATATGTCGGAGTTCCAAGAGCGCCATACCACCTCGCGGTTGGTTGGTTCGCCGCCCGGCTATATCGGTTACGGTGAGGGTGGTCAGTTGACCGATGCGGTGCGTCGCAAGCCCTATAGCGTGGTGCTGTTCGACGAGATCGAGAAGGCCCATCCCGATGCTTTCAACCTCTTGTTGCAAGTGCTCGAAGATGGTCATCTGACCGATGGCAAGGGCCGACGGGTTGATTTCCGCAATACGATCATCATTATGACCAGTAACGTCGGTACCGAGCACATCCGACGAGCGTCACGGATTGGGTTTGGTGGGAACGCGGCGGAGATCGATCAGGCCGATATGCGGCGTAAGGTTGATGAAGCGTTGCGGATGCTCTTCCGACCGGAGTTCCTCAATCGAATCGACGCTACGATCATCTTCCATCCGCTCACGACAGAGGAGATTCAGTCGATCACTCAACTGATGCTTAAGCGGGTGCAGACCCAGCTCGATGAGCACCAGATCAAGTTGGTCGTGCAGCCCGATGCGCTCGAATACCTCGCTCGCCGTGGCTATGACCCGGCCTTCGGTGCGCGCCCGTTGCGGCGAGTGATTACCAACCTGATCGAAGACCCACTGGCCGAAGGGTTGCTCTCCGGTCAGTTCCAAGATGGGGATACGGTGATTGTCGATGTCTATGAGGATCAGTTGCGCCTTCGCTCACAACGCGAGATCGATCAGGAGAAGACGGAAGAAAGCCCGGCGCTGGCATAAGTCCATAATGAGCGGTGGGTCACCGACCCGCCGCTCTGTTGACACATCCGTTGGGCGATAACCTACCGTTTGTTGCCGATTAACGCTCCTAACAGTGCCGCTCTGCCTACCATCCCCACTAATCGTCCTTGGTCATCAACCACCGGCAGCCGCTTGATCCGGTGAGCAATCATCTGCTCGATGGCAGCAGTAATCGGCGTGTCCGGCGTGACGGTGATGACCGGACTCGTCATCACGTTAGCCGCCGTCTGATTCTGGAGGGCCAACGCCAATTCCGGCGAGCGCGCACCACCGCCGATCCACATGGCAAACCGTTGCAGCAATCCCGGTGATACCGGGCGCATCGCTCGCCGTAAAATGTCGCCGTCGCTCACGATTCCGATCACACGCCGATCTTGATCGATAACAACTGCTCGTCGCCGTGGCGTCGAGAGTATCCGATCAAGCGTCTCGCTCAGTGACGTGTCCGGCGTTACCACCGGAACATCGCGAGCCATCACCTCGCCAACCGTTGTTGCCGTGACAAGCTCTGCCGGCAGCGTCTCACGACTGATCGCAAAATTGTTCGCCACCGTCTGCAACAGATCCGACCGACTAACAATACCTACCAATCGCCCCTCGTTATCAACCACCGGCAGCCGTTTGTGGTCATTCTTGGTCATAACCAATGCCGCCTGTGCTAATGAGGCAGTTGCAGGGATTGTGATCGGGTTTGGTGTCATAACCTCACCGATCCGTTCGGGTCGAGATGCGGCTGCCGCTAGTTGGGCTGCCCGATCATTATTCGGCAGGAGTTGCTGCAAGTGAAGTGGTAACTGAATCACACCCCGTTGGAGAAGATCGGCATCGGTAACAATCCCCACTACCTTGCGATCAGTATCGATTACCGGCATCGCGCGTAACCCGCGTTCGATCAACAGGCGCACCACCTCACCTACAGGTGTGTCGACCGTCACCGACACTACGTCATGGGTCATTACGTCGGCAACGGTCAGGTGTGCCGGTAATACTCCACCGGCTCGCCGACCCACTTTCACCACCTGCACCGGCGAGAGCACGATCAAACCCTCTTGCACCAGTTCGCTCAGTTTTGGCAATAATCGTTGCAACCGATCACTGCGGTCGATACACGTAATCACCAACGGTAACCGACTGGGAATGTCCACCAACAGATCACTGTGAAACACACCGTGGGTGCCATAGCCGCCTACACCGCGCAGAACAGTGACGCCGGGCGCACCGGCAGCGCGTAGCGTTTCGACAATGCGCGTCACAATTGTGCGCCCCTCCAAACTGTCACCTTCATCAATATAAATCCAAAGTTGTTGGGTCATGGCCTGTTCCATCGGTGACCTCCTCATTACAAACGAACCTTGACCCATCTATCTATCCGCCGATCCAGCGCCCTAATCCGATACCGATAATTACCGCAATGAGGCCACCAATGACACTTCCGCCAACATAGCTGAGCGCCGCCAGCCAGTTCCCACTATTAAGGAGTGTCACACTCTCGTAGCCGAAGGTTGAGAAGGTAGTGAAACCACCGAGTAAACCCGTCACCAGCATTAGTCGTATCGGTTCGCTGAGTGTCAGTCGGTTAGCGGCCAGCGTCAGCAATAATCCAATGAGTAAACAGCCTAACAGATTGATGATAAAGGTGCCATACGGCCATGTTGTACCGAGGCGTTGAGCTGCCCACAGACCAATGCCATAGCGGAGATTAGCACCAATCGCCGCTCCGAGGGCAATCGCTAGCACATTGCTCATCATCGGTTGTTCGTTCTTTCAGTAACATCGAACCCAACAAAAGCTAATAGTATTGTACAACAATGAGGACTGATGAGAATGGGGTATCGCGCGGAAGGTTCTATGTGGTGGCGTATGCGTAACAACGACTCCCTTCGCCGGCTACGGCGAAGGGAGTCGGCGGAACAATACGCTTTTTGCCTAGGCCCGCACCTCTTGGCGTTGGAAGAGGATGTATCCGATGGCAAACAACACAATTGTGGCTGCGATCAGGCCGGTGGCGTGCGGCCACGTCAGTAGAATACTCTGTGAGGCAGGGAGGGGTGTACCGGCGATTGCATTGTGCAACTGGATCGGTAAGACAATCCCAAGCGCGCGGACGCCTGGGTTCAGCATTGCCAGTGCCACCTCGGAGAAGAGGGTGTTCGGCGACAGCCGGGTCAGCATGAGTTCAAGCTGAATCTGGTTGATCAGGGCCTGCGTGTCACCCGGTGGAACCGGTTGGAGCGTGCGGGCTAGTAAGCTGGCAATAATGCCCCAGAAGACGGTGAAAAAGAGCCAGACGGCTATCGCGCCTAGCGCAGCCGTGGCCGGTTGGCGAAAGATGATCGAGAACAGCATTGCCAGCGCCAACCAAATCCCACCGTAGAAGATGGTGATCAGCAGGAACCAGAGCATGCGAACCGTCTCTTCACTGCTGGGGGGAACCCCCAATTGCAATAGGCCCATCCCAATGATGAGCAGCCAGATCGCGGTGAGGACTAAGGCCAACGTGCCGAGTCCGGCTAAGAACTTCCCTAACAACAAAGCATCGCGGTAGATCGGCTGGGCGAGTACTTTCGAGAGGGTGCGTTGATTAAACTCGCCATTGATCGAATCGAATGCCAACGCAATCGCTAATAGTGGCACCAGCAAGCCAAGAAACCCAACGAACGCCGGCAGTGGATCGCGAGCCGTGGTAAAGAGACGCAAGAAGAGAAAGGTATCGTTACTACTGACCCCGGCGCGCAGATTCTGCGAGGCGGCAAAGACGGTACCGAAGGCTGTCAGTAAGATCAACGCCTCGAGAATCATCATGCGAGCGCTCGTCAGGTAATCGGCCATTTCTTTCGCCACCACCGCCCACAGCCCTGTCCATGGCGACCCTTCGCGTTGGCGGGTGGTCGTTAGGCTACGCGCTTGCTGCATAGGCAGCTCCTTTCTGGAAGTAGCGAGTATAAACCTCATCGAGGCCGGGTGTATCAACGCTCAGGCCGAGCAGACGGCCACCGGCTTCGATGACTTTGCGAGCAATCTCGGCCCGCACGTCGGTGCGTGCTTCGACATGGTAGAAGTGGGTGCCGTTAGCCGAAACGTTCAGGACATCGGGTAGCGACCGCAAGGCAGCAGCGACAGCGTCACCACCCTCTGCTTCAACGTGAATCCGGTACGCACCGCCGAGGACGCGCTGGGCCAATTCGCTGACAGTGCCTTCGAGCACCATCCGTCCTTTGTGGAACAGGCCGACACGGTCGCATATCGCCTGAACCTGCTGCAACAGGTGTGACGAGAGTAAGATGGTGATGCCGCTCGCCTTAAGCTGACGGATCAGATCGAGAAATTCGCGCACGGCCTCTGGGTCAAGCGCTAGTGTTGGCTCGTCCATAATAATTAACTGCGGTTGCTTGATCAACACCTCGGCTACACCAAGACGCTGACGCATACCGCGCGAAAACGTCTTGACCCGCCGGTCAGCGACATGACTCAGTCCGACCTGCTCAAGCGCAGCGGCAATCCGCTTGCTCATATCCGGCTCGCGAAAACCGTTCAGCTTGGCGATGTAGTTCAAGTTTTCCCGTGCTGTCAGATTGTCATAAAAACCAACCTGATCGGGCAAATACCCAACCCGTGCCTTGACACTGAGCGGCTGACGGGCCGGGTCAAGCCCAAGCACGCGCACACTACCGCTCGTCGGCTCGGTGAGACCGAGCAACATTAAGATGGTGGTCGTCTTACCGGCACCGTTTGGACCCAACAGACCGAAAATTTCGCCTTTGCGCACGGTCATGTTCAGATGATCGACGGCGGTAAACGTACCGTATTGCTTCGTCAAATCATGGCATTCAATCACCACGTCGGTCATAGGTGTACTCCTGTTATTGTCTGTCGGTGGTGATGCACATCTGGGCGACGCATGGCGGTGCGTCGCCCTATGGAACGATAAGTTTACCGGCGACCAAATCGCATGACCGCCATACCTACGCCCACCACAGCGATTGCGATCAATGCGATTCCCACCAGACCCCAAATGGTCGAGGTCAGCACGGTGAAACGGAACTCACTGGTGGCAACCGCCGCATCGGTAGGACGTGCAGTGAAGGTTACGAGATAATCACCGGCGATAGCCTGATTCGACGGCTGAACCTTTGCGCTCACTTCAATCTGCTGACCATTGGCCAATTCAGGAATCTGTTTCGGCTCAAACTCAACCGTCCAACCCACGGGTGGTGAGGCGCTTAGTTCAATAGTGCGGGCTGGTGCGCTACCGGTGTTGCGCACGATAAGCTTCACTTCAGTCTGTTCACCGATCCGGGCTTCACCCGACAAGCGGCCATCGGGAGTGGTGAGCAGTAGTTGGGGTTGGCCGGTAATATCGGCGACAAGGCGGGTAGTAGCCTGCAAATCGTTGCCACGTGCGAGAATGCCGATTTCATAGGTACCGGCGGGCACATCACTGAACGGCTGTACCTCAACACTCAAGCTCTTCGACTCGTTGGGGCCGAATGGCACGCTAGTAATGCTCTGCCCTGATAACTTGAAATCGACTTGAAACCCACGCGGTGCTTCGGCCAGTAAGCTCACCGGTACCTCTTCACTACTCTCGTTCTTGAGGGTGACGTTATAGCGGAACGTGGTCGAGGGTGAGCCGCGGAGGGTGGGGAGATCAACTTTGAACGATAATCCACCCGGATTGGTACTCTTCTCTTTGAGAGTCAGAGCAATCGGAAGGGCGACCTCTTGACTTACACCGCTTGCTACCGCGACCATGCGGTACGAGCCAGCCTTTACATCAGCCGGAGGCTCGATCCGCAAGTCGAACGTGGCGTTATTGTTGGGTTCAACGTATGCCGAAGAAATGACCCGCCCATCACCACGGAAGGTGACATTCCAACCTTGTGGTACTTCTCGCAAACCGAGCTGGACGATCTGGGGGGTTGTATCGGTACCGAGGGTTAGTTTGAAGGTGATGATGTCACCAATGGTGGCTTCTTGGGCAGGGTAGCGGGTGTAAAAGAAGAGGTTGCGTTGGTTTTCTTGCGCTGATGCCGGTGTGAATCCTACCATCATTAATAGTACGAGCACGAGTATACTGATGGTGCGAATGGCACGCATCGTCTACCTCCCTTTCCTTTGTGATGACTGAGTAGCCGGTCGCGGAGATCCGCTCAATTCCGAGAAAATAGACCTTGTTGATTAGAAGAGGATTAGTCTTGTGTTAGTAATGTCTATGAAATGAAAGTTCTTAATGGAGTGAGTGGATATTCCTATCATGGTGCTACGAGGCCAATTCTACAACCGAAATCGAGAACACGTTGATGGTGATGCGAATGGGAGATGTTGGAAATTATCACACAATGATCTGATGTCACCAGGTAACAAAATCTGTTATGCTATCAATAATGTGGACGAATGCTAGATACGTCAGTAACCATGCTACATGGACTTCGTGAATTTGCCCTCACCGGCGCCTATAACCTCTTCCTTCACCTACGCCGGGTAGTGCAGTTAATCCTGCGCCCACGTGCGCTTGGGGTGCGGGTGATCGTGCAACATGGTGACGAGTTCTTGTTAGTACGTCATCGCGGGGGGAAAAAACCGTGGGGTTTACCCGGTGGTGCGATTGACCGTGGCGAAGCGCCGGCAGAAGCCGCTCGTCGTGAGGCGTTTGAGGAAAGTGGCTGTTCGGTGACGATTACCGGTTTACACGGCGTTTTTCACTATTTTGCCCATGGGCTGAGTGACTACATTATCGTCTTCACGGCGATAGCCGATAGTCCACCGTCACCACCCCGCGGTGACATCGAAATCTGTGATGCCCAATGGTTTCACATTGACTGTCTCCCGACCGGTATTGAGGCTGGGAGTATGCGTCGAATTATGGAAGTGCGTCGTGGTGAGCATCATCTCTATCGGGCGTGGTAAGTAAGCAACACCCGTCAATCTCTTCATCAATCCTGATAGTTCGCTGAGTGGACTGTGACGCGATTATGTACATTTGTGATTGAGGTCAACTATGCCTTACACGCCAATTCTCGCTACCCTTGGTTACGTTCTCTCGCCCGATCGCCAATCGGTGCTGATGGTGCATCGTAATGCGCGACCCGATGATCAACATTTGGGCAAGTATAATGGTCTCGGCGGTAAACTGGAACGTGACGAAGAGATTGTTGCCGGGATACAGCGCGAATTGCGCGAAGAGGCCGGCATTACTGCGCTCGAACTCACCTTGCGCGGGACGGTGAGTTGGCCCGGTTTTGGTAAGAACGGCGAAGACTGGTTTGCGTTCATCTTCTTAATCACCCGTTTTGAAGGCGAGCCGCCGGCACGTAATGTCGAAGGAACCCTTGAGTGGGTACCGTTGGCACGGATCACGGATCTGCCACTCTGGCCCGGCGACCGTTACTTTCTCCCGCTCGTATTCGACAATGATCCGCGTCCATTCCACGGCGTGATGCCCTACGCCAACGGCCAACCGGTAGGGTGGCGCTACAGCCGTGTACGTGGATCGTGACGATTGTCGGCGGACATACCATCCAACACCGTGGTATAATTGCCTCTACAGCACGAACCGCTGCGCGCTTGCGCATTGAATATTGGTAGAAAACCATGCTTGACATCAAACTCATCCGCGAGCAGCCTGATGAAGTAAAGCGCCAATTGGCTCGCTGTGGTGTTGACGGGGCAATCATCGATCAGGTGCTAGCCTTCGATGAGCAACGGCGTCGTCTGATTTACGAAGTTGAAACGCGCAAAGCAGAGCGGAATGCGGTCTCGAAGCAGATTGGTGCAATGAAAGATCAAGCCGAGCGACAGGCGAAGATTGAGGCAATGCGCCGATTGGGTGATGAGATCGCTGAACTCGATCGCCAACTCGCCGCCGTTGAAGAGCAGCAACGGGCAGCAATGTTGCAGATTCGCAACCTCCCGCATCCTGATGTCCCCGATGGCGTTGATGAGCACGATAACGTGGTTGTCTATCAAGAGGGAGAAGAGCGTCAACTGCCGTTTCCTGCTCGCCCACACTGGGAGCTTGGTGAAGCGTTGGGTATTCTCGACTTCGAGCGGGGCGTCAAGTTGGCCGGATCGCGGTTTTATGTGATGCGTGATGCCGGTGCGCGGCTGCAACGTGCGGTGATCCAGTGGCTGCTCGATCTCCATTTGCAGCAGGGTTACCAAGAGGTCTATACACCGTTTGTGGTGAAAGAGTCGGTATTGTTGGCTTCGGGACAGTTACCAAAGTTCCGTGATAATCTCTACCGCGATGAGGAGTCGGGTTTGTGGCTGGTGCCGACGGCGGAAGTGCCGCTGACCAGTCTCTACGCCGACGAGATTCTGGAGGCGAGTCAGTTGCCGATCTACCACGCCGCTTATACGCCTTGTTTTCGGAAAGAACAGTTGAGTGCCGGGCGTGATGTGCGGGGGATCAAGCGCGGTCACCAATTTGATAAGGTTGAGATGTACATGTTTGTGAAGCCGGAAGAGAGTTATCAGGCGCTCGAGAAGTTGCGGCGTGATGCCGAAGAGTGTACGCGCTTGCTCGGTTTGCCGTTTCGCACTAAGCTGCTCTGTACGGCTGATCTCGGGTTTGGTTCAACTAAGACCTACGATATTGAGGTATGGGCACCGGGCGTGGGGGAGTGGCTTGAAGTCAGCTCATGCTCTAACGTCGAAGCGTTTCAGGCTCGCCGTGCCAATATACGCTACCGGCCCGAACCGGGTGCTAGGCCAGAGTTTGTCCATACGCTGAATGGATCAGGCCTTGGATTACCGCGCACGATTATCGCGATTATGGAGAATTATCAGCAGGAAGACGGCAGTATTCTGATTCCTGAGGTGTTGCGCCCGTATATGGGTGGGATGGAACGGATTGGACCTTAAAAATGCAAAGGCGCGAAGATGTAATAGGTGGTACACTTTACCAAGTGATGATACGTTTACCATGGTAAGAGTTTTTGCGGTTTATTATCGGGTAATAATATTCTCACCGTTATAAGTGCCTTTATGGAATAGTTTATGCCGGTTGTTATTAACCTCACCAGTGCGTCTCACGGTGGCACCAGCTCCAGTTGCGGCACCGGCGACCACAGGAGTTGTGGGCCGGATTGCGGCTGCGGTTGCCCATATACCGGTATGGTTGAACGGGGTCGGGTTGAGCCGGTCGCGTTGATTGAACAATGCCACCCCAACCGATGGCTCGCGCTCGTCATCCCTCCCGGCGAAGACGAAGAGCATCCTGAGCAGGCAATGCTGGTCGCTTACAGTAGTGACCCTGATGAGGTATGGGACGCGGTCAGTCGGATCACGTTCAACCAAGTCGTGCATGTCTATTTTAACGGTGCGCTCGAAGCGTTTCTCGAGCAGTTCGAGGATATGTAGCACCGGTCTTGTCTGCGTCGCTAGTATCGAGCGTGCCGTGACAGTCGTGTGATTCTGATCCTGAGCATAGCCGTATGTTGACCGTGGCCGATTACCTTGCCCAACCGCACGTCCCGCCCGATAGACGAGTATGGTATGGATCGCATCCCGATCAGTTTGGTGATCTGTACGTCCCTGATACGGAGCAGCCGATACCGGTTGTGATCCTTATTCACGGTGGTTGTTGGCAAGCGGTCTACGATCTCGCACCACTCGGCGAGTGTTGTGCTGCACTGCGTACCGCCGGATATGCCGTGTGGAGTCTTGAGTATCGTCGGTTGGGTAACGGTGGTGGTTGGCCGCACACCTTTCACGATGTTGCGGCTGGCGCCGATCACGTGCGGGAACTGGCTCAGGAGTATCCACTCGATCTTTGTCGGGTCATTGTTGTCGGTCATTCAGCCGGTGGTCATCTCGCGCTTTGGCTGGCAGCACGGCCAAAACTTCCCTCTACTAGCCTCTTGTACACTACCGATCCACTACCGATCCGTAGCGTTGTCGCACTGGCTGCCGTGGCCGATCTGGAACAAGGTATCACTGCTACAGGCTGTGGCGCTGCCTGTGCCGACCTGATCGACGATGAACCACAGCGATACGCTGAGGCTTCACCGCATGCATTGCTACCGCTCGGCGTTCCACACCGTCACATCGTTGGCAGCGACGATCGCATTGTACCGCCGACCTACCTTGCCGCCTTTGTCGCCGCTGCCTGCACTGCCGGCGATGATGCGCATCTGAGCATGGTGCCGCATTGTGGTCACTTTGAACTAACCACGCCGCATAGCGCAGCTTGGCCGGCAGTGATGGAGGCAATCAAGGCGGGGGGAGAGGGGAGTTGTGCTCCCGCAGCCAACTGACTGTGGCGAATGTTTGGCGGTGACCGTCAGGGTAGGCGAACAGCATTGTCGTAGCGTAATCCTCTGCGTTGAGTGTAATGAGGCCACAACGCGGCGCTATCGCTCGCTGGCGGTAGGTGCATCAGAACGTAGCGGTTCGTACTCAGCAATCCCTGCGTTAAACGCTAGTATCTTGCGCATCTTTTGCGCTGGTCAAACGGTATATCTATAGTAAGGAGCCGCATTTGATCAGATCACAACGATGACAGCGAAAAACAACCAACTCTACAAAAACAAATACCGCATTCCATCTGCACGTGCTTCATGGTGGAACTACGCCGCGCCGGGGCGTTACTTCATCACCTTCTGCACAGCGCAACGCCAACATCTATTTGGGTTTGTGCGCCACGGGCAGATGTGTTTATCGCCGTTGGGTAACATTGTGCGCGAGGAATGGGAACGATCGTTTGATATTCGTGCCGAATTGGTATGTGACGTGTATGTCATTATGCCGAACCACATTCACGCAATTTTGCGAATCATCGATCTACCCACTGATAGGCCGCACGTCCGTGCGGCCCCCAGACCATCCCCTGATCGCAAACGCATCATCCGACCACCCAAATCCATTTCATCGTTCATTGCCGGATTCAAGGCGGCCGCCACCAAACGGATCAATGAATACCGCCAAACCCCCGGCGTACCGGTCTGGCAACCCCGATTTCATGATCATATTATCCGCAATGATATTGCGTATCAACGTATCATGACGTATATCCGCAATAATCCGGTCCGGTGGGAACGCGACCGATTCCGCGGCGAACGGTCCCCGTAGAGACGCACGGCCGTGCGTCTCTACGGGGACCGTCGTTTCGTCATCGGCGTCGTCGACGTCCCGACCGTTCGGCGTCATCGTCGTTCGGTGTCGTTCGTACCCCGAACGTTTTAACAATTTTTCCATATACAATCTGCACTGAAACGCGCTATAGTACATATAGCGCATTCACTGATGCTCTGTTTCATGATGTCGTTGGTACCGATTGCCTATGTCCCGTCGACTTCGCTATCGCTCATCGTCGTCCCACTTTCTCTCTGTGTTATGGCGCTGGTTGAAACGACTGGTGTTTGGAGTATTCGTACTGGTCATGTTTGGCTGTGCCAGTCTGGTCGCACTCTATTTTTACTACAGCCGCGACCTTCCGCCTCCCGAATTAATCGACCAGTATCGCAGCTTTGAGAACTCCCAGATTTACGCCCGTGATGGCTACACCTTGCTTTACGAGGTGATCGGTCTTGGTGTGCGCGTACCGGTAACCCTCGATCGCATTCCCAAAATCCTTCGTGATGCGACCGTTGCCGTCGAAGATGCCAATTTCTACACGAATCCCGGTGTTGATGTGCCGAGTGTTTTCCGCGCTTTCTGGCAAAACGTAACTGCTGGTACAACCGTCTCCGGCGCGAGCACGATAACTATGCAATTGGTGCGCACGATTTTGCTTACCCCCGAGGAGGCTCAGCAACAGTCAATCGAACGCAAAATTCGTGAAGCAATCTTAGCTATTCGGGTCGGACAAGTATATAGTAAAGACCAGATCCTCTCGCTATATCTCAACGAGGTGTACTACGGTGCACAGGCTTACGGTGTCGAAGCCGCAGCGTTGCGCTATTTCAACAAACACGTCTGGCAATTGAATCGTGGCGAAGCGACACTGCTGGCCGGCTTACCACAGTCACCTTCGAACTACAACCCATTTGAAAACTTACCGTTGGCTCGTCAGCGCCAACGCATTGTGCTCGATCGGATGGTCGAAGCCGGCTTCATTACTCCCGCCGAAGCCGACTCTATCTTCGCCGAACCCATTCAGTTAGTCGCGCCAGCGACACCTATCAAAGCACCGCATTTTGTCTTTTACGTGTACGATCAGCTCGTCCAACGATTCGGTAAGGATATGGTGGATCGAGGTGGCTTGCGCGTCATTACTACCCTCGATCCAACATGGCAGAACCAGGCCGAGCAGGTTGTCGCGGCTAAGATGGCCGAATTGCGAGACCGTAATGCGACCAACGCCGGTGTGGTTGTGCTTGCCCCCGACGGCCAGATTCTGGCGATGGTGGGGAGCGTCGATTACAACGCTCCCGATGGTCAAGTGAATGTGACATTAGCGCCACGTCAGCCCGGTTCGGCATTGAAACCTTTCATCTATGCTGCCGCCTTGCAGAGCGGTTGGACACCGGCGACGATCTTGTTTGATATCCCCTCCCGATGGCAAAAGGATGGGGTTGTGTATGAGCCGCGCAATTACGATGGTCGATTTCGGGGACCGGTGAGTTTGCGGACGGCACTTGCCAATTCGCTCAATATTCCGGCAGTGAAAGCCCTCGAACATGTTGGTGTTGAGAATTTTGTCAATCTCATGAGTGCTTTTGGGATTACGACGTTTACCGATCCGAGTCGTTACGGGCTGGCGATGGCGTTAGGCAGTAATGAGGTTCGCTTGCTCGAACTCACCGGCGCTTATGCTGGCTTGCGCGCCGGTGGCCGGCTTGTGCAGCCGGTTGCCATCTTGCGCGTCACGAATAGTCGTAACGAGATTCTCGAGTCGTGGCAACCGACTCGTGGAAAACCGCTGCTTGGTCCCCACAGCGAACAAATCGCCTTTCTCATTACCGATATCCTCAGCGACAACGCAGCGCGCCGATTGGTCTTCGGACGCAACAACGTTATGGAGCTGCCCGGTATCCCGGCGGCAGTCAAAACCGGTACCAGCAACGATTATCGCGATTCATGGGCAATCGGGTACAGTAGCGAGATAGTTATCGGTGTCTGGGTTGGCAATAACGATGGCCGACCGATGGCTGAAGTTGCCGGTGCTAATGGAGCCGGTCTCATCTGGCGTGAATTGATGCTCCGCTACCACGCCCGTCATCAGGCCCGGCCCTTTTCACCACCGCCGGGGATTGTCGAACTCCCGGTTTGTGCTGACACCGGCGGGCCACCTTTTCCTGAATGCCGACAAGTCATTACCGAGCGCTTCTTCGAGAAAAATGGGCCGGTGAGTACAATGACGTATCAGCTTTACCGTGTTGGTGGTGATGGATCGTGTTTGGCAACCCCCTATACTCCACCTGAAGAAGTCCGCACGATCGCTGTGCTAACGTACCCGCCTGAAGTAGAAGATTGGGCTAGGCGGAATGGTTTGTCGCCACCGACCAAGTATTGTCCACAGCCAAACGATCCAGATCGCGCTATCGCTCTGCTCGATCTTAATGAGAGTAGTGTTGTTACGACCACCCTATTCTTCGTCAAGGGTACGGCACGCGGCCCGTTTATCCTTGACATTGGTCAGGGAATAGACCCAACCGACTGGCAGGTACTCAGCCAAAGTAGCCAGCCGGTTGAGGATAATCTGCTAGGGATGTGGAATGCCGGTAACCAGCAGGCGGGTGATTACACCATTCGTCTGCGTGTAACGATGTCCAACGGCAGTGTTATCGAAGAGCGCCGCCGTATCCGTTATGCACCTTGACTTGCAATTAAGGCCTGCTGCCATGCCGCCTCAACCTGTGCTCGTGTCTGTGCTTGTGTTCCGCTGTTATCGATAATGACATCAGCGCGGCTCAGGCGACTCTCTTGCGGTGGCTGAGCCGCGATCCGCGCCTGTGCTTCTGCCGGCGACATCCCCCGCGTAGTTATCAGGCGCTCAATCTGCTGTTCAACCGGGCACGTCACCACCCAGACCTGATCGCATTCATCGGCCCAACCCGACTCGATCAGCTTGATCGCATCGATCACGACAACTGGCCGTTCGACCGGACGTAAGCGCGTGGCGTATGTTCCGGCACCGGCAACTTCGTGAAGAAAGCGTCGGATCTCAGCACGCACCACCGGATGGACAATCGCCTCTAATTGTTTGAGGGCCTGCGGATCGTTAAACACAATCTCTCCTAACTTGCGCCGATCAATGACTCCACCGGGTGCGGTGAGGATATGCGGTCCAAACGCCTCCACAATGGCCTCATAAACCGGGGTTCCCGGTTGTTGCAGACGATGAGTAACACGATCGGCGTCGATGGTACGCGCACCGAGTGCAGCCAGCATCGCCAGAACAGTACTCTTCCCGCAGGCGATACCACCGGTCAATCCAATGAGGAAGATGCCGGGATGTTTCATACCGCCATCTCCACATATTCCTGCAACACCAGCGCCTCATCGGCAATGCCGGCCAGTTCGAGCAATTCACCGATCAGCTCGGCGCGTCGTTCGGCATCACGCCGACTCCATGTGCGACTCTTGATTTCGAGGAAGGGACCGGGATCGGGTTGACCAACCAGTGTATCGAGGTTGATCGCAAAGTCATGGTCTTTGTACAGAATCCGCCAACGCCGCCGTCGTTTCTCTAACTCTTCAATCCGGTCGGGTTGAAAATATTCACGGTAGAAACGTACCGTATGATCGGCGGGAGCGGTGTACCGTGCTCGCGAGATCATCATCGACTTCGATTGATCAAAACGCCGAGCTTCAGCCATCAGGGTAATTGTGTACTTCGGTTGCGGGCGAGCACCGGGATCGGTCCGGTGATCTTCGCGAATGCGGATACGTTCACCGTTGGCGAAGATAAAGTACGTGTCGTATTGGGTGCGCTCACTCGTTTTCGTAATGGTAATCGCCGGGTGATTGAGTAGTGCTAGCACACGCTCGACATCGGCGGGTTGTAGTCGGGCCTTGACTTGAATCTCGAAGATTTCGGCTTGCTGCACGCCACCCAGGGCCAAAATCTTCGCCAACAGGTTGCGTTCGCGCGTAGCGAGAAACTCGTTAATCCGCGCAGCAATCGCTTGCGCACGTCCGATAATTGCATCTTCATCAATAGTCAAGAGATGGCGATCACGCAGCAACAACTTCCCATCAACGAGCACATCACGTACATCGGCGGCTCGGCTGCTGTAGACGAGATGTGAGTAGATTGCATCAGGAGCGTAGGTGTAGCGAGGAGCACTGTGCAACCGCCGCAACTCGACCACCGTAATGTCGGCCCGTTTACCTACTTCGAGGGAACCGACCAGGTGATCGAGGTGGACTGCTCGTGCGCCCCAGCACGTCGCCAGCGCAAATGCCTCGCGTGCCGGTACTGCGGTCGGGTCACCGCTCAATCCCTTTGGCAACAGCGCAGCCAGTTGGATTTCCGTAAACATATCCTGGTCATCATTGCTGGCCGGCCCATCGGTGCCGAGACCAACCCGCACACCGGTCTCAATCATACGGCGAAAAGGCGCTACACCACTGGCGAGCTTAAGATTACTTGTCGGACAAGGTACAGCACCGGCGCGAGTTTCGCGCAAGAGCCGCAGATCGTCTTCAGTGGCATGCACACAGTGCGCAGCAATGCAGGGCACATCGAACGCTCCCACGCGCTTAGCATAACGGATCGGCGTCACTTCACGGTCGCGAATACTCTCTTCCACCTCGCGTGCCGTCTCCGACAAGTGGGTAATCAGTGGCGCCCCAAACTCAGCACAAAGCGCAGCAGCTTGACGATAGATTTCGTCGGTGCAGGTATAGGGTGCATGTGGTGCAACCGTAGCGATAATCCGTGGATGACCACGCCACTCGGCCATAAACCGACGGGCACGCTCGATCCCGGCATCGAATGAGTCGGCATCAGGTGTTGGCAGGCGCATAACCGTCTGACCACAAATTGCCCGCATCCCGACTTCATCGGCTGCGCGTGCAACTTCCTCTTCAAAATAATACATATCGACAAAGGTTGTTGTTCCGCCACGGATCATCTCGGCACAACTGAGCAGTGTGCCAGTGTAGCTAAACTCAGCATCGACAAACTGACTTTCGACCGGAAACATGTAGCCGAACAGCCAGACATCAAGTTGTTGGTCGGCCACCAAGCCACGTAACAGGCTCATCGGCACATGGGCATGACCGTTGATCAGACCGGGAATAATCGCACAATCACGACAATCAATCGTCTCGGTCGCAGTGTAATGGGCCGCGATCTCAGCACTCGGCCCGACGGCAACGATCATCCCATCACGGATCGCGACAGCACCGTCGGTAAAAATTCGCCACGCTGCATCCATCGTGACGACGGTACCACCGATGAGCAGGGTATCAACACGCTCCATACTTCCTCCTCAACAAGTCCGATGTCTTCTTGGTATTGTACGGGAAAAGCGTGATATGTGCGATCCGTCAGAATCCCGATCTAACTAAAAAGTTGTATCACCCGTCCTAAGCCTGATGGAATGCGCTCTATCATCATGTACAATCACACATATCACCCTCTTTCAGATAACGAAAGCAGCTCATGCATCCAGAACCACGTATTACAGATAGGGAGAATGTCACTGCCGTTGTGACATGTACCCAGCTCGAAAAGCGTGTTTTGCGCCTCGCTTGGCCGGTGATCGGCGAAAATGTATTGCAGACTATGCTCGGTGTCGTCGATACGATGTTGGTCGCAGCGCTAGGAGCAGTGGCGCTTGCCGGCGTTGGTGCTGCGTTGCAAGTGATCTACGTCACAACGGCGGCACTGAGTGCGCTTTCGGTGGGAGTAGCGGTGCTGGTTGCCCAAGCGTATGGCGCCGGTCATCTCACCGAAGCCGGTCGCTTGGCCCGGCAGGGGTTGATCTGGAGTGTCCTGATCGGATTACCGATCACCACTATTGGGGTACCGCTCACCCCCGCCCTTATCGGGCTGTTCGGTCTCGCGCCCGATGTTAGTCTAGTCGGGATTGACTATCTCGCCGTGACTATGAGTACGATCACAACTTTAACAATGATGTTGTTGATCGGCGGCGTCTTGCGCGGGGTTGGCGATTCGCGCACACCGATGCTGATCACTGCATTTGTCAACTTGATCAACGTCATCGCCAGCGCTGCGCTGATATTCGGTTGGCTGGGGTTACCGGTGCTTGGTGCTGTTGGTAGTGCGTGGGGATCGGTCATCGCCCGCCTCATCGGGGCGGTAATTATGGGTGCTGTGCTGTGGCGCGGACGAAACGGTGTGCGAGCCGGTGGTGATGGTTCGTGGCGACCACAGCTTGGCGTATTACGAAAGGTGTTACAGATCGGTCTACCGGCCGCCCTTGAAGAAGTCCTCATCATCGGTGCATTCGCATCACTGACACCGGTCGTTGCTACGCTAGGTACGGTACCGTTGGCAGCGCATCGGGTAGCGATTAATGTTCTCTCGCTCTCGTTCCTACCCGGTATCGGTTTTGGTCTGGCGGCAACAGCTTTGGTTGGGCAGAGTATTGGTGCGCAACGGCCTACCGAAGCGCGAATCGTTGCGACAATCGCACTGCGTTGGGCGATTCTCTGGATGGGTGGGGTAGGTATGATTTTTTTATTCGTTGCCGAAGGCTTAGTTCGCCTGTTCAACAGCGATCCGCAGCTCGTTGCCGAAGGGGCTGCGGCAGTACGGATAGTTGCGTTAACCCAACCGGCTTGGGCGGTGACCTTCGCCCTTGGCGGTGCCTTGCGTGGATTAGGTGACACCTTCACCCCACTTGCCATTAGTGGTATGGTCACCTGGCTCTGTGTTGCGTTAGCCTTGCTCATTGTCACGTGGTGGATACCGGCGTTGTGGGGCATTTGGCTGGCCTTTTTGATCCTTGGTCCCTTTGAGGCAGCGTTCTTTTGGTGGAAGTGGAACCAACGAATAACCACATTCCACGCCGCGATGTCTGCGTAATCGCTGAGGAACTAGTTTCTCCTTGTGAGCGTCTTTACTCTGAGACGTGTAATCTACAACTAAGGAGATACTATTATGGAAAATCGTCTTCTCACAACCATTCTCGCCTTAACAGCCCTCATCGCCGTACTGTCACTGGCCGCGGTCGGCCTGCTCCGCCCCGCTCAAACTGCTGTTGCTCAAACCGGCGTCAGCAATATGCCACAGATTGTTGTGATCGGTACCGGTGAAGTAAAGGTCGAACCTGACATCGCGACGGTAACCATCGGTGTGGAGACCAAAGCCCCGACCACTCAAGAGGCACTCTCCCAAAATAGCACGCAGGCGCAGGCGATCATTGAGCGCATTCGCCAACTTGGTATCGACGCCAAAGATATTCAGACAACCGGCATCAACATTTATCCGGTTTATGATGAAAAAGGTCAAGACATTATCGCGTACACGGTCAGTAATATGGTCACGGTCACCATTCGCAATCTGGCGCAGGCCGGCAACTTGATCGATCAGGTAGTAGAGGTTGGGGCGAATCGGTTGTACGGGGTAAGTTTTGGATTAAGTGATCCGGAAGCGGTAATGACGCAGGCGCGTGAGGCGGCAGTTGCCAATGCGCGAGCACGGGCCGAGCAGATGGCGCGGGCGAGTGGTTCATCGCTAGGTCGGGTGCTGTTCATCACTGAAAACTTCAGCGCTAGCCCTATCACGGTGCCGATGGCAGCCGATGCCTACGGTGCCCCCGCAGCTCGCTCGGCTCCACCGGTGCAACCCGGTCAGCAAACCTACAACGCTTCGGTGCAAGTAACGTTTGAATTGCGCTAAACAACCGGGTTATGTCAGCACCCTATCTGGTATAATACCAATAGCCCATTGGAGCAGCGCGGCGTTGTTGCCTAGCCCACCTTGTTGTGGCCGGCACGAACCGCGCTGTTGCTATCTCTCCATAAGTTTAGATGAGAACGCTATGCCGTTTCGGATCGAAGCGCCCTATCAGCCGACCGGTGATCAACCACAAGCGATAGCGAAACTCGTAGCCGGGTTGCGGGCCGGTTATCGTCATCAAACGCTGCTCGGTGCGACCGGCACCGGTAAAACATTTGTGATGGCGCATATTTTTGCCCAAATTCAGCGCCCCACGCTCGTGCTTGCCCATAACAAGACACTGGTCTCGCAACTATGGGCTGAGTTCCGTGAGTTTTTACCTGATGCCGCAGTTGAGATGTTTATCTCGTACTACGATGAATATACGCCCGAAGCCTATGTACCCTCAAAAGACCTCTACATCGAGAAAGAGGCTAGTATTAATGAAGAAATCGACCGTCTGCGTCACGCGGCGACCCAAGCACTGCTAACCCGTCGCGATGTCCTGATTGTCGCTTCGGTTTCGGCGATCTTTGGTCTCGGTTCACCGCACGACTACGGTCAAGAGAAGATTCTCCTTCGTACCGGTGAGGTCCGTAACCGCGATAAACTGTTACGCCAACTGATCGACCTGCAATTTGAGCGTAACGATGTCGACTTTCAACGCGGTACCTTCCGCGTTCGTGGCGATACCCTCGATATTATTCCCGCGAACGCTGAAACCGCCATCCGGGTTGAGTTCTGGGGTGATGAGGTTGATCGGATCGTCGAACTTGATCCGCTTACCGGCGAGGTGTTGCTGAAGCATACGGCGGTTGAAATTTATCCGGCTAAGCACTTCGTTACCACCAAAGAGAAACTACAATTGGCGATTGTAAGCATCCAAGCCGAGCTGAACGAACGGTTGCAAGAATTAGAGGCTGCCGGCAAGTTACTCGAAGCGCAACGCCTTAAACAACGCACGCTGTACGACCTCGAAATGTTGAGTGAAGTGGGCTACTGTAGTGGGATCGAGAACTATTCACGCCATCTCGACGGACGCGCACCCGGTCAGACACCGTGGACGTTGCTCGATTACTTTCCCGACGATTTTCTGATGTTTATTGACGAAAGTCACATCACCATTCCCCAGTTGCGTGGTATGTACAATGGGGACCGTCAGCGTAAACAGACATTGGTTGATTACGGTTTTCGCTTACCGTCGGCACTCGATAACCGCCCCCTCAAGTTTGAAGAGTTTGAGCAGCACGTCTATCAGGTGATCTACGTCTCGGCGACTCCCGGCCCCTACGAGCGAGAAAAGAGTGAACAGATTGTTGAGCAGATTATCCGTCCGACCGGCCTGCTCGATCCGGATATCGAGGTGCGCCCGACGCGCGGGCAAATCGATGATCTGCTCGGTGAGATACGGCGACGGGTAGAACGTAAACAGCGCGTGTTGGTGACGACTCTCACCAAACGTATGGCCGAAGATTTGGCCGACTACCTCAAAGAGATGGGGGTACGCACGATGTACCTCCACGCTGACATCGACACCATCGAGCGGGTAGAGATTCTGCGTGATCTGCGGCTTGGAGTGTATGATGTAGTCGTGGGGATTAACCTGTTGCGTGAGGGGCTTGATCTCCCTGAGGTGAGTTTGGTGGCGATCCTCGATGCGGATAAAGAGGGGTATCTTCGCTCAGAGACATCGCTTATTCAGATCATTGGTCGAGCGGCGCGGCATATCGAAGGTAAAGTAATCATGTACGCTGATACCGTTACCCGTTCGATGGAAGCCGCCATTCGTGAGACGCAACGCCGACGTGAGATTCAGATGGCGCACAATGTGCGTCACGGCATTACGCCACAAGGGATCGCAAAAGGGGTACGTGATTTGACCGACCGCATTCGTAAGGTGGCTGAAGAGCGCGGTGAGTATGTGACTACCCCGGAGACTGCCGTATCGGTTGATCTGCCACGTGATGAAGTGTTGAAGCTGATCAAAGACCTCGAGAAGCAGATGAAACAGGCCGCCAAAGAGCTTGCCTTTGAGAAAGCAGCGGCGTTGCGTGATCAGATCATCGAGCTGCGACAGGCTTTAGCACTGACTGAGTAGCGAGCACGCTATGGCCGTTCAAGTCTGGATCGGCGAAAAGCCGGAACATCCACAGGAACGTCGAGCAATCCTTGCCTTGGCCCAAACCCTCGAAAAACTTGAGGGTCTGTTCCTTATTCTTTCTAATTTCAGTGTTGGTGGGCGCAGCATCGATTTGGTCATCATTAAGCATGATGCAATCGTTATTATCGAGCTGAAACATTGCGATGGACGGGTGATCGGGAGTGTTAACGGTCCGTGGATTGTTGAGGGGCGTAACGGTGAACAGAAACGCCTCAACCCCGGTCGGAAAAACCCCTACAATCAGGTTATTTCCTATTTTCACGCGCTCACGAACTTCCTCAACGAACACCGGCGCGAGTTCCTTTCTGAGCAGAAAGCGAACACTATCGACTTTCGTACCTGCAAGCGACTCATCGTGATTGCTCCCCGCATCGAGGAGGGTTCCCAACTTGATCTCGATTGGAAAGTCGAAGTACGCGGTCTCGATGAGTTGCCGGCATATATGATTACCGAACGCTCCTCAGAGATTGAGTTGAGTGAAGAAGAGATGTTGGCTATTCCAAAGTTGCTTCACTGCACACCATGGACCGAACTGAATGAGGTAGTACAAAATGAGCAACCGGCCGAATCACCAACATCAGTAGTACTACCGTGGTATACCCAACTCTGGCGGACGTTGCAGACGACGACAGGTCGTTGGGCAGTAGCTTTTGCCGGGCTTGCGTTGGTCTTGCTCCTCTTCCTCTTCTTGCCACCACCGGCGCCTATCCCACGCGCCGATGCTCCATCGGCAGTCTTATCGGTTGGGACGCCATCCGAAGGGTCAATCCTCAGCTTCAACACGACAATGAGTGTGTGTCGTTGGAATGGGTACCAGTTAATCGGCAAACGGTGGGATGCCAAGAGTCAGACGTGGCAGAATGTCGCTGTGGCTGAGGCAACCACCGGAGCTTCTCCTGATATTATCGTGGCGCTCGAACAGGTTGACGCATGTGGTGCCTGGATCGAGATGACGTGGAGTGTGCAAAACAATACTGCCCGTCCGATTAATCTGCCGTTGCGCAACGATAATATCAAGATTAGTGATGGACTTGGCAATGATTACCCACTCTCGAACAACGATTCGCGTCCGAGTACGATAACTGTGCCGCCTGGGGGGCGGCAGCGTGGTGTAGCGGTCGTGCGTCGGCAGTTGGCGGCTAATGCTAGCCTATTGCGGATTACCGTGCTTGATCAGCCCTTTGGCGAGGCCAGTTTTATCATCCCGTTGCAGCCGTAAGTGATAAGCCAACAAAGCCTCACGATTGGCAGCGCAGCGGGTTCTGGGCCTGGGTAAACACCCGCTCGAATTCGGTCAGGTAGGCTGCGGCAAGCACCGGATCGTCGATGATCAGCAAGTTCTCGTCGTTCGTGCGTTCGGCGCGGGCCGTGAAGTTGTAGGAACCGGTGATCACAATTCGGTCATCGATGATAATTACCTTGTGGTGCATCGTGTAACAGTTACCGTCTGCGAGTACTTCGATGCCATTGTCACGGAGAAGGGCAAACTCAGAACCGGTACCATCGGCATTGCGTCGTTCAAACACGCCCTGTACCATAACCCCTGCCTGCCGGCGAGCAATCATTGCCCCGGCAATTGCGTCGCTAGTAAATGAAAAGGCCATAAAGCGCACTGAACGCCGTGCCCCATTGATTATCTCGACAATCCGTGCTGCCGGTCGCTCACGAGGGGTAAAGTAGTTTTCGATGGTCGCCTGCGGAGTGGTAATACGCGAAAAGGGAGTTACAGCCTGTTTACTGTTGCCAAAGCGTCCCGCTGCCATCTCGGCAAACTCGACACGATAATTCTCAACAAGGGAAGGTATTGTAATCCGCAACAGATTATTATTGTTGCGATACGTATCGTTGATGGTCGCATTCCACGAGCCGGTCCAAACGATTTGGTTATCGATAATAATGAATTTGCTATGGAGAAACGCTTGTGTATCTTCCCAGCTAATGGAAATACCGGCATCTTCCAGAATACCAGCGAATTTCGCATCAACCGGATCTTCAAGGCTCTCACGGTCGAGCGCTGCCCGTACTTTCACTCCACGACGGTGCGCCGTCGCGAGGGCTTCGGCCAATGGCTGCAAGGTATATTCAAACGTTGCCAGATCGATACTCTGACGCGCATTCGTTATATCTTGCAAAATATCTTGCAAAAATGGTGGTGTGACACGGTTTCGCGGCACATCGGGGTATACGAGGTATGGGGTGGTAAAATACACGGTAATCTCGCCGCTCCTATCAGGTTGAGGTGGCGTCTCAATCCCAAACGTGGTTGGGTCAAGCCCAAATCGTCGTAAGTCGATAATGCCGGCGGTGACCAGAAACCCGATCAGCAGCGTGAGAAACAGGACGATAATCTGAATGCGGTTGAGCCGTTGTGGAGAGCGTGACGATGGCTTGCGTGCCATGGAATCCTCAGGAAAGGTAATGTAACGAATCCGACGCCTTGTACAGTAACCACGGTTGGTTGACTGATTATCGTTTGATATGAGACAGCAGGGTGAGTGGTAAAGTTTCTAACCAACGGCGCCGATAGGCATGAGTTGATGGCTGTGCTGATGGCAGGCTTGTGGGTTGATCAATCCCACTACCGAGGGTTGGCGGGGACGATGATGGGGCAGCCCGATGAGATGGGTTGGTCGGTAACAAACCGGCTAATGCCCGTTCGGCTGTTGCAATTGTCCCATCGGCACGCGCGGCCATTCGTACCGCCTGTCGCACTGCCTGGGCCACTGCTTCAGCCGCGGCTTCATCGGCTGCTGTGCGTGTCAAATCAGCGGCTTGCGCCGTTGCCCAACGCAAGAGTACTGCTGCCCGTTCATCATCGAGACCGGTAGTTAATCGCTCATCCTCTTGGATTGCCTCAACGGCCAACCGTTGTAGTGGTGTCAGGTTGTGCGTCATTGCGATCCTATCCTCTACAGACCTCAGAGGCGCGAACGCGGATCAAGTGCATCACGCAAGCCATCGCCGACAAAGTTAATACTCAGTACGGTCAGGAAGATCAAACCACCGGGAAAGAGCGCCAACCATGGCGCGGCCTGCAAATATTGGCTGCCGTCCGTTACCAACCGGCCCCATGTCGGTGTATCGGGTGGAAAGCCAACGCCAAGAAATGAGAGGGTGGATTCGGTAATAATCGCACTACCGACTTCGAGTGTTGCTGCCACAATAATTGGCCCGACTGCGTTGGGCAGGATATGACGAAACATAATCGCCGGGCGGCTTACACCGAGTGCGATTGCCGCTTCGACAAACTCCTTCTCTTTGAGCGAGAGGAACGAAGCGCGCACGATACGAGCCGTACTCATCCATGCCAGACACCCGATCACCGTCACCACAATCGTAAAGATACCGGCTTCGGGCGATCCCATCGCTTGAATCACCGGGTCGCGGAACAGATACACGACCAGGAGGGTGAGTGGAATAACCGGTAGGGAAAGAAAGAGGTCGGTGATCCGCATGAGGATCTGATCGACGATCCCACCAAAAAATCCTGCTGTAGCACCAATAATCGTTCCTAGTGAGATGGCAATTGCCATCGCCGTCAGACCAACCAGTAGCGACACTCTGCCCCCGTACAGAGCGCGGGCGAGCAGATCACGACCGAGATCATCGGTTCCGAAGGGATGAATGGCGCTAGGCGCAGAGAGAATATTGAGAAAGTCGAGGTGATCGATTGCCGTTTGCAAATCAACCCGATCTTGAATAAACGGCGAGCCGATAGCTTCAAGCTGGGCAGCCAAGCGTGGGATATATATGTATGGCCCAATAAACGACAATAAAGCGAGTGTCAGGAGAACGATCACACCGAGCATAGCCAACCGATGCTTACGAAAGCGTCGCCATGCGTCACTCAGCAATGTGCGCGGCTTAGCTGGCAGTCGACTCGTCATCTGTTGTGCGCGAGCGCTTGGTGTTAGCCCAACCGCACCGTTCATTTCTATTTCAGACATGGGTCATAACCCTTTCCGCACTTTGTTGTCAACAACAATTATGAATAGCGGACACGCGGATCGAGCACACCGTACAGAATATCGGCGATCAGATTAAAGATGACGGTGAGGATTGCGAAGATAAAGGTCAAAGCCATTACAACTGGTGTATCGGAATTGTTGATCGATGTAATTAGCAGTGCCCCAAGACCGTTAACTCGGAACAGATTCTCGGTAATGATCGCGCCGGCGAAGATCGTTGGAATACCGAGCGCAATCAATGTCACTACTGGGATCAGACTATTGACCAGCACATGACGCAGTACTACCATTCGGTCACTGAGGCCTTTCGCTCGCGCTGTGCGCACATAATCAAGCGTTAAGTTATCGAGCATCGACGAGCGCATAAAGCGAGTGAGAGCTGCTGTTTGCTGAACAACCAACACAGTCACCGGTAGCACCATCTGTCGTACCTGCTGGGTGAAGGTATCCCAATCAACAACTTGTAATGTTGTATTGTAAACAATAGGAAACCATTTCAAATTAATCGCAAATACCAAAATCAAGACCAGACCGGTAAAGAATGAAGGTACTGAAAACCCAATAAAGGCAAAAAAGGTAGCTATATTATCAAAAAGCGAATATTGTTTTACCGCCGAGATAATACCAATCGGGATTGCTAACATTACGGCAATAATGTACGCCGATCCGACTACTACTAAAGTTTGTGGCAAACGTTGCCAAATCAGATCGATTACCGGACCGCGTGTCCCAAACGAGAATCCCCAATCACCACGTAGCAATGAGGTGAGCCAACGCACGTAGCGTATTGGCCATGGCTGATCAAGGCCAAACTGAATGCGGATCAACTCGCGAGTCGATTCGGGAATGGCGGGATTAAGGGCAAATTGGGCTAATGGATCGCCGGGGGCAAGGGCAAGTACAGCAAAGATCACAAAACTGATAATTAAGAGGGTGGGAATCGCTATCAACAATCTTCGAATGATATATTGCAACATAGTAGATTGCCCCAGAGTGTAAACAAAGCATAACCATTATTTATCGAACCTGGCAGAGACGCAGGTTATGCGCCTCTGCCAGGCATCAGCAAATACTACCGCTTACGGAACGCGCCGCCACGTTGCGATGTTCCAAATACTGCTGTCGAACGTGTTGAAGGTTGGTCCTTCGAGGTTCTTCAGCTTCGCGTTGGGTGTGCGTCGGTTAATGAGCGGAATGACGGCCACGTCGTTGACCAGCAAATCATTCATTTGAATCGCCAGTTGTGCGCGGCGCTTTGGATCAAGCTCTTTCTTCAATTGCTCGAACAAGGCATCGTATTCGGGGTTGCAGTAGCGACCGTAGTTGTTGCCGTTCCATTGGTTGGCTGATGAAGCCCGCTCAGCGCAAATCCAGCCTTGCAGATACTGCTGTGGGTCAAGCGAGTCTGGGCCGTTGGTATACATTTGCAGATCGGCGTAAAACTTGTTCAATGTATCGGGATTGCCGGTATCGCCACCGAAGAAAACGGCAGCATCAATCGCCTTGACGTTAACTTGAATACCGATCTCGGCCAGATTCGACTTGATGATCGCCTGTTCGCCTTGCCGCAGGGTGTTGATGCTGGTCTGGAAGCTGACAATCAGCTTAATACCATTCTTCTCTCGCACCGACCCATTGAGCTTCCAACCGGCTTCCTCAAGGAGCCGCTTGGCTTCCTCAACATTGCGCTCGCAGGTGGTGTTGGGTGAATTAACGGCTGCCGGCACCACCAGAATGTTACACGTCGGTTCACCGGTCGGGCCGTAGAGCTGATCGGCAATCGCCTTACGGTCGATTGCTAGCGCGATTGCCTTCCGTACTGCAAGTTCAGTTAAGAATGGGTGAGGCTGATCAGGTTCGCTGCGCTTGTCACCCAAGGCAGGGTCAGGATTGGCGAAGTTGACTACAATGCGCTCAACACCAAACGAACCACCGGCAATCGCATCGCACTTCCCGGCAGCCAAGATCGGTTCGAGCACCGCCTTGGGAATCTGTAAGTTCCACGCAAAGTCGACCTCACCAGTCTCGCAGACTGCTCGCGCCGCCGAGGTGGCATCACCACCACCCTTAATCTCGACTTCGTCGAAGAAGACGTTATCGGCGTCGCGGAAGAAGGGGTTACGCTCGTAGATGACGGTGTCGCCGGGGCGGAACTCACGCAACTTCCACGCATTGGTACCAATCGGAGCCAGATTAGCAGCTTGGCACTCGGCACTCGTGCTGGCGGCGGCGCCGATGCAGTTGCCGAACTGCTTCTGCTGTAAGATCATTCCAAACGGGCCGACGAAGGCGATGTACGGATCGGCCGTCGGTTCTTTCCACGTGATCTTGATCGTCAGGTCATCAATCTTCTCGATATTCTCAATCGGATCAAAGGCCGCTTTGGTGGTGCATGCCGTGGCCGGGTCGGCGCAGTACTTCCACGTGAATATAATGTCTTCCACCGTGAAATCTGTGCCGTCCGACCATTTAAGACCCGGCTTGATCTTCCAGGTCACACTGGTGCCGTCGGCGGCAACACCTCCATTCTCAACAGTCGGAATTTCGGCGGCGAGGAAGGGTACTAGCTCGTCTTTTTCGTTGTAACGGGCAAGCGGTTCAAGTATGACGGTTGCGCCGTCGAAGTCTTTCGTACCGGTGGCAAGGTGTGGATTCAGGGTGGTTACTGCTTGCCAGTAGAGAATCGTCAGTTTGCCGCCCTTCTGTGGTGCCGGTGCAGTAGTAGGTTGGGTCTGCTGTTGACCTGCACCGCAGGCTGCCAAGATCATTGCCGCTACTGCCATGAGGGTCATCCATGCCCAAAGACGTTTGTGCGACACACGAACCTCCTCATTTCTAAAATGACGACCTGATTGATGACCAGAGTTGGCAGCAGCGTTGTTTGTGGGTGAGGATTATGATGCTTCATGATCTAGTAGTAGCCGTCGCATCGACCCACCAGACAGAGTATGGTCACACTCAACTAATGTAATCACGAAGGTATCTTACTCCTCACTGTGAACGCCGCCTAGCGACGTTGTAGTTGTAGACTATCTGTTACCTGGATCCGCTGCTTCCAACTCGACATCCGTTGGTTGGGTGGTTGGGCAGACGGGACACGACATTGTGTCCTTTCACCCATACCTAATGACTTTCACCAATGTTGGGTATGATGAAAGAGCGGCGATCTGCCACCGATCTATCCGCCCTGCGCTACACGGCACTACTGTGTACTGTCCACTACCATCATCTTTGATGTATCCGTTGACACACGTGCAGAATGCCTGAACAGTACCACAGGCTCAGCAAATTGTCAAGAAACTGAGTCATGTTGCCAGAGAATGCGTAATTATTCACGATGTGGCGCGACGGTAAGGGGTTTGCTCGACGTTGATCTACCTTCGTAGTCGTACTACTTGCACAATACACCGCATGCCCGGGCAATTTCGGTGATCAGCCAGCGGCTAACATAGATTTCCTGATCGCTCCGTTGTTGGGCGATACGCTCCATTATCAGATGGGTCGTAGAGATGCCATCTGAGCTGTGAATGGCGAGGAAGGCGTGGTCGGGGCCACGCCGCGCACGGTCGGTGATGATCGCGGCTGTTAGCCCAATGCCGAGCAAAGGCCATTCACCGCTACTCAGCGCTTGCGCACGTTGGTAGGCCCAGGTAGCCATCGCTTGCGCAGTCAACGCGCTGACTGCCGGCGCCGCAAGATTACCGGTGAGCTGGGCCAACGATGGGGGTGAATACGCATCAATTGCTTCGAGGATGGTGCGTGACGATCCGGCAATTGCGTGTAGCCAGGCAAGCCCCAAGCTGCCGGCGCCGGCAAAGGCGAGGACAAGCCGGTGTGGGGCGGCGT
Organism: Chloroflexus sp.; assembly: GCF_049970315.1. Taxonomy (GTDB): domain Bacteria; phylum Chloroflexota; class Chloroflexia; order Chloroflexales; family Chloroflexaceae; genus Chloroflexus. The sequence goes on along the minus strand of NZ_JBMFNE010000017.1, from coordinate 16,579 downwards.
GAATAGCGGTGATCGGCTCGATGAGGTCTGGCGGTACGATCATTGAGCAATACTCCGGGTTAAAAGGCTTTGCCAAGCTGCGCAATCAACACTGTCGCCTGCTGGTAAACCGGCAGCAATGCGAAAAGCCTGCACGGCGGTAGCAGTAGTCGGGCCGAATAGACCATCAATGGGTCCGGGATCGAAGCCGAGAGCGGCGAGCCGCCCTTGGAGGTCGGCAACCGCCGGATCGAACTGACGGTGGTTGGCGGGTTGGGGTGAAATGGTCGCAAAGCCGTCACAAGGGCGGATGCTCAAGTCGGCTGTAGGTGTCCACGCAGCGGCAACACCGTTGGCGACGGTTGTGACAATCGGTAGGGTGGGATCGGTTGGTAACCAGATCAGGTTCGCTTGTTCGGCGAATTGAACCAAAGCACCGCGTACTTGTGGGTCCCACAAGACCAACAGCGGTTCGCCAAGTCGTTCAGGCCGTATTGGCGTTATGATGCCATCATTGCCGACACGTACCATCTGGGGGTGAAAAGGATAATCCCATTGATACGCTTGTACTGGTACCAGCTCGATAAAAGCATAGATGTCGCCATCCGCCATCCGTTGTGGTGCGCGCACGAGGGGGATGATCGTCTCGCTACTCGCTACTACCGGCGATTCGGTGCCATGCTCGACATCGATCCGATACAGACCGAAACGTAGATCAGGACCGGGTCCACCGCCAGCCACGGTCAATTCGTCTCCGTTAACACTCCATATCTCTTCTTCACAACAACTGAAGGCACGGACAACCCGATCGTCTGGCCCGATAATGACTGCTTCACCGCCGGGAATACCGATTTCCGGTCGCATCACGGCGTATAATAACAACCGCTGACCATCGGGAGACCATGACACCGGTATGTAGCGCCACGACGGGTTGGCGAAATCCGGTGTGACCGGTTCGGGATCATCGACCTGTAACAGTCGTGGTCGTCCGCCACGTAGCTCGCTAATGTAAACACCACTGGGCGCGTCTGTACCGAGCAGATCGGGGGTCGGATCGTCCAGGCGGTAGACAACACGCTGGCCGTCGGGCGAAATCCGCGGACGGCTAATGGTTTGCGCACCGATCACAACCCGGCGGCCCGCACCGTCGAGGGCTATCAAGTTATTTTCAGTTACGTAGACCAGTGTGCCGTTATTCGCAACGCTCAGTTCGCGCACCGGTTGCAGTTCGTAGGTGATCTGGGTGAGCTGTTGACCGTTGGGAGCGAGTCTCACGACCTGATCGTTCTGAATCAGATATACCGACGCCGGTAGGGTCGTCATCGGTGTTGCTGTTGGTTGGGCTGTCGTGGGCGTGATCGGTTGGGGGCGAGGTGTTCGAGTTGGCCGCTCTCCCGATGGTGTGGACGTAGACAACGGTACTGACGTGGGCGAAGCCGGTGTGCAGGACGTGAGGAGAATGACGGCTATCCACCAGATCAACCAGCGTTGTTTCATAAGGAGGCGCTCCTGGGCAACGGTCAGGGCGAACTTCAAGTATCATCATATCGTACACCGCTCTTGAGCGTCGGCGCCAGAAGGGAGATACAAGCGTGACAGTGACACAGTTTTCGATTGAGCACGTATTGGACACTCTCGAACATGAATTGACTAAATACACGCCCCCGTTGATCGATCAGATGGGTGAGGTCAGTCAAACGCCATTCCGGATTTTAATCGCGACTATTCTGAGTCTACGTACAAAAGATACGCTTACCGCAGTTGTAGCCCCTCGCTTATTCGCAGTTGCCGATACACCGGAAGCAATGCTCGCGCTGGGCGTTGATCGGATCGCCGAACTGATCTACCCGGTCGGGTTTTACCGCGTCAAAGCCCGGCAAATTGTTGCCATCTGCCAAATCCTCCTTGAAAAGTACGGCGGTGAAGTGCCGTCAGACCTCGATGAGTTGCTGAAACTGCCCGGTGTTGGGCGCAAAACGGCGAATCTGGTGATAACGGCTGGGTTTGGGCTGCCGGGGATTTGTGTTGATGTGCATGTGCATCGGATCTGTAATCGTTGGGGATATGTACAGACGCGCACACCAGAAGAGACAGAGATGGCACTGCGGGCGAAGCTGCCACAACGCTATTGGATTCCGATCAATCGGTTACTGGTGACGTTGGGGCAAAATATTTGTCATCCAACGTCACCACGTTGTAGTATCTGTCCGATCCGTGATCTCTGTCCGCGTATCGGTGTGACCCGTAGTCGGTAAGCTATTTTGCCGGCTATCCAGTCTATCGCTTCCGTAACGCCTCTAGCCGTTTCAGTGTCTCGATATGGCTCGCCTTGGTAATCGGGTAAAAGGCTGTGAGGATCATACCGCAGATTAGAATGAGGGTTGGCATCGGGCCGATCAGTAGACGGATTGCCAATAGCGCACTTTCGGGCTGCTGACCGGGCGGTAAGCTTTCATTAAAGCCGGCAAATTGCAGGGCCTGCCCGACCAAAAACAAACCGATGGCCAAGCCCATCTTCTGCAATAGTACCATAAAGCCGTAAAACATCCCCTCACGACGTTGACCGGTCTCGAGTTCATCAAGTTCAATGACGTCGGGCATCATACTCCATGGAATGAGATAGGCGGTAGCAACGCCGGCACCGGCAATCACTCCGAGGATAATGGCAAGGCTGATCTGCTCGGGTTGGAGGAAAAAGAGAAACGCTTGAACACCGATCCAGATGAGACTGCCGATCATGTAGACTGCTTTCTTGCCAACGCGACGACTAACAGCACTCCAGACAAAGAGAAACACGAGGGCCGATCCTTGCACGGCAAAGAGCATAACGGGAATGAGGTCGTTAGCACTCCCAAACGTGAGGCCAAAGGCTGTGGTTGGAAATTGTGGCACACTACCCAGCCAGAAGACGATAAAGAAGGTGAGCACGCTCGATGTGACCTGCACGGCTAGCCACGAAAACATATAGATACCAACCACAAAGAGAAAAGGACGATTTTTGAACACATAGCGGATCTGATCGAGCAAGCTCAGCTCTTCAGCACCCGGTTCGGGTTCGTACCGTTCGCGCGTTCCGAAGAAGCACCAGAGAAATGGGACGGCGATCAAGACGCCAACCACAGCTCCCGATACGAGATAACCGACTCGCTGATCGGCAAACTGGCCGACGATGATCTGGTGCAAAATACCGCCGAGAAGGCTTCCGCCAATGCTAAAGGCGAAGCGGTATGAATTGAGGGCAGTGCGTTCGTCGTAATCGCGGGTGAGTTCGGGGGTGAGCGCAGTGTACGGTACATTTACTACCGTGAAGGCGGTATCAAACAGCAGGGCGATGATGAGATAATAGATAAACTTCCCGGTCACATCAAATGGTGGTACTACCCATTGCAAAAAGAAGAGCAGGCCAAACGGTGCTGCGCCGAACAGTAACCACGGTCGGCGTCGTCCCCAACGTGTTTGGGTCTTATCGGTCAACCAACCGATAATAGGATCATTGACGGCATCCCAGATTTTGACGATCAGGAGGATCGTACCGGCAAGGCCGGGTGGTAAACCGGCAATCGTCGTGAGAAAGTAGAGTTGGAAGAACGAGGCGACAATGGTGGCAATAGCTGGGCCGAGATCACCGGCACCAAAGGCAAGACGAGTTGCCAGTGACAGGCGCTCAGCATTTGCCGACGTCGTGGCGGCCATAGAACGTTGCTCCTTTGGTGTGTCATCAGATGAACGGTGTTCCTATTGTACCACTGCCGGCTTTGTAACACGCAATGGTAGGATTGCATTTGTGTGGGCAAAGTCGTACTTCTGCAGATTGAGGGTTTGATATGGCAGTGCTTGAGTTGTTGCGCATTAATCTGCTTTCACCAATGGTGTTAGCCTTCGCATTAGGCATTGTGGCGACACTTGTAGGCAGCGATCTGAAACTTCCTGATGAGTTGTATACCACGCTTTCGATCTACTTATTACTGGCGATTGGTTTGAAAGGAGGTATTGCGCTTGCCGAAACCAGTCTCGCTGTCTTTTGGGCGCCGGCTTTGGCGACGTTTCTGCTCGGCGTCATTATTCCGATCATCGCGTACATCGTTGCTCGGCGGATCGGCAAACTCAGTGTAGCCGACGCGGCTGCACTGGCGGCACACTATGGTTCGGTGTCGGCAGTGACGTTTGCCGCATCGCAGACGTTTCTCGATACCATCGGAATTCGTTATGAGGGCTTTATGCCGGCCTTGGTTGCCATTCTCGAGGTACCGGCTATTGTGATTTCTTTGCTCATTGCGCAGATGGCTGGTGGTCAGCAAGGTGGTGATTGGCAAAAAGCGGTTTACGAACTTATCACCAGTAAAAGTATCTTACTGCTAGTTGGTGGGATGATCATCGGTTGGCTAACCGGTCCAGGCGGAGGTAAAGAAGTGGCACCGTTGTTTCTTGATCTCTTCAAAGGAGCTTTGACCTTTTTCTTGCTTGAGCTTGGTATGGTCGCCGCACGGCGGTTTCGCGATTTGCCCAGTGCCGGTTTATTTCTGCTTGGGTTTGGTATTATTATGCCGATAGTCAATGGGCTGCTTGGTGTTTGGTTTGGGCATTGGGCCGGGTTGTCACTTGGTGGTAGTACGATTCTTGGCGTATTAGCGGCGAGTGCATCGTACATTGCGGCTCCGGCAGCGGTGCGTATTGCGTTGCCTCAAGCGAATCCGGGCTTCTATCTAACAGCAGCTCTTGGGATTACCTTTCCGTTTAATCTTGCGATAGGCTTGCCGTTGTATTACACCTTTGCGACATGGATTACCGGTGGGGTGTCAGGGTAGAAGGGGTTGTCAATGGAATTGACGACAATCAAATTGGTGACGATTATTACTGAGGCAATCCTCGAAGAGCGGATCTTACGCGAATTGCGTCAGTTAGGTGCTCGCGGCTATACCGTCGGTGAAGTGCGTGGTGAAGGTACCCGCGGCGTTCACGCCAGTGAGTGGGAAGGTAAGAGCTTGCGGATTGAGACATTGGTTGCGCCGGAAGTAGCCGAACAGATCTTGCAGCATCTGGCTACTACCTATTTTCCCTATTTCGCCGTGATTGCGTACATGATCGATGTGCAGGTGGTGCGGGGTGATAAGTTTCGTGGGTGATGATGAACGTGTGGAACGCAAAGTCGCAAAGGATGATACTGTATCCGGATGGGACGAATGAAGAAAGCTCGACGCCATCCGTGCTCATCCGTCCCATCCGTCGCATCCGTGTCCCGTTGCTAAAGTGCGAGCACACGGATGGAACGGATGGTGGATAATAGCTGGGTGCATGGCAATGCGATCTCCATACGTAACCCATTGTTCGTTTATCGTACCCGATCAAGCGCGATCTTCCACAGCGCTAAACCGAGTGTCTGAGGATCATGGCGGATGGTATCGGCTTTTTGCCACAGGTCACGATTGCCGGGATCAGGTTCGGCCAAATCACGCACCAGCGGCTCGACGCCGAGGGCACGAATCGCTTGTCGGTCGGCATCGGTCGGTAGGAGTGGATGCAGGTCGGAAGCTTGGTAGTGAGCAGCGACTGCCGGATGGAGGGCGTTCGCATCGTTAATTAACGCTACGTCAAGCACACCTGGGCCGAGGACTTCGACAAGACGGGCCACGTGGTCGGCTACGGTCATACCATCGGTCTGACCGGGTTGAGTTGTTGTGTTGCAAACAAATACGATGGTTGCTGGTGTGGTGCGGAGGGTCTCGACGACACCATCAAAGCAGAGGGTTGCTAGGAGCGATGTGTAGAAGCTACCGGGGCCGATTACGATCAGATCGGCGGTAGCCAGTGCGGTCAGCGCAGGCGAGTACGCTGCTGCCGGTGGGTCGAGGAAGAGGCGGCGAATCGGTGGTTTGCCAAGTGCCCGCACGGCAACCTCATCGGTGACGATGCGCCCGTCGGTCAACTCGGCACACAAACGGGTATTGGCCGTCGAAACGGGTAGAATGTGCTCTGGGCAACCCAACAACTCGCGTGCAGTCGCTGCTGCGGCGGCAATGTCTCCTTCCATCTGTACTAATCCGCCCAACATCAGATTCCCGATTGCCATTCCATCGAGAAGGGGAAAGGACGGGCTTTTGAGTCGGTATTGCATTAAGCGGGCAAGCGTTTGGTTTGGTGTGGCAGCTAATGTGGCCAGTACGTTACGTAGATCGCCGGGGGCCGGAATATCGGCGATCTGACGCGCAATACCAGTACTGCGCCCCGAATCGGTTACGGCAATGATCGCGGTACGTTCGGCGAAGAAGGGGCGGGTACCGAGTAGGGTCTGGGCACTACCGCTACCGCCACCAAGGGCAACCAGTCGTAAGGAGGGGAGATTTGTCATAGTATGGGTCCTTTGAAAGCTTGACAGTCAGAGCTAGAATGCGATATAAGATGAGCCAGGCTGGGCAGCTCAATCACAGTTTACGTACTAGCTTTGCGATAGAAGATGAACTCCTCAAATCCTTCGTACCGACGATGTGAGCGTTCGGTCTCTTTTACCAAAGCGAATCTCAATGGATTGGTATTCGGTCTGTTACCGGCGTTGTTGCTCGTAATAGGTTACGCTATTATTCATCACAATCTCGCAATTGTAGTTACATGGAAATTGTTGTTCGTCATGGTGATCGGGATCGTTGTTCACGAAGCGTTGCACGCAATCGGATGGTTGCTCGCCGGTCGAATATCGCTACGTGCCCTGCGGATTGGGTTTGACGTCAAGACGTTCACACCGTTTGCGCATGTGTCCCAACCATTACCGATTAACGCCTACCGCTTTGGCACACTCTTACCATGCATTGTACTCGGTATTGTGCCGGCGATCATCGGCATAATGACTCGCTGGCCGGAGGCAACTATTTTTGGTGCATTGTTTACGCTTGCCGCCGGCGGTGATCTGCTGATTCTCTGGCTCTTACGGCGTGATCCGGCCGAGGCCTTAGTCGTTGATTACCCCGATCGGGTCGGTTGCGAGGTGTGGTTACCGGCTAACAATTCTTGATAGAGGGTGAGCGTCTGTCGAGCCACGACCGGCCAATCGAATGTTGAGCGCACAATGCGCTCACTCTCTGCCCCCCATTCTGACCACTGTGCGCGGGCGGCTAAAGCTGCGCGGAGTTGGGCGGTGAGATCATCAATATCACCCGGTTTGACCAACAAGCCGTTACGTCCCGGAAAGACTTTATCGGGAATACCGCCGATGGCACTGGCGACCACCGGCCGGCGATGGATCATCGCCTCAAGCGTCACCAGCGAACTGCCTTCATAGCGGGTTGGGTGAACGAAGAGGTCGATCTCTTCATACAGACTATGCAGTTCTTCGTCACTCAGGCGTCCGACCAGTACGGTATGTTCGGCGATCCCTGCTTCACGGATTTGCTGTTCGAGCGCAGTGCGGGCCGATCCACTGCCGACCAGTAGCCAGCGCCAGTTGGGCGGCAATTCGTCTCGTAGGCGGGCTAGGGCGGCAATAAGCACATCAAACCCCTTATTGGGTTCGAGGCGTCCGACACTTAGCAAGATCGGGTTACCGCTGGTAAGGCCGAGACGAAAACGGAGGGCGGTACGAAGTTCGCTGCGTACCTGAGATAAACATTCGGCAACGTCGATAGCTGATGGGATGACCACAACTCGGGTCGGATCGACGCCGAGGTAGCGCGGCAAATCGTCCTTGGTGCATGAATCGGTTGCGATTGCGCGGTCGGCCTGACGATGGCCGTAGGCATAGAGGAAGCGAAACGGTGCATAAGCCAGCCATTTGACGCGGTCGGGGGTACGGAATTCTTCCATACCGTGTGGGTTGGCAACGAACGGCGTGGTCTGTAAACGGGGATCGCGGTGGCGGGCGGCGGCGTAGCCAAAAGCGCACAGCCCTTGCGTATGTACCACGTCGAAATCGCCATGTAGTACGTGCCGGGCGACCCGTCGCCCAACACGCCAACTGTAGATCGGAAAGTTGATCTGTCGACCGATCACACCATTTGGTGGGAGGATAGGTGAGGTATAGTCGTAGCGCAGGGTTTCAATCGCGTGCGGCCGCAGATCGCCCGGTGTCGCGTTAGGGGGTGGTGATTGGACGTATAGCGTGACGACAACTCCGAGTTGCGTCAGATATTTGGTGAGGTGATACACGTGGCGTTCAATGCCGCCATATCCGTGAAGGGGAAAAACAGCGCGAGCCACCATTGCCACCCGGATCGGATGGCCTGACTGTGGATGGGTAGCGTCCATGGCTGCGCGATCCTCCCGTATTGCTTATCGGCTCATCATGCTATATGGCATGCTGCTAACTGTCGCGATAATACCATAAAATGAGAAATTTTTCATATTGGCGGCGAACAAGCGGATGCTGCCTATTCACCGCGATACGCGGATACTTCATTACGAGCGTAGCCTCAAGACTCCCTCAATTGAGTGATAGTGTTACATCTGTCGGAAGAGTGAGCCTCGTTGTGCCAAAGCCCATGCATTATTCGGATCGATTTCAATGGCGCGGGTCAGATCAAGATAAGCCTCTTCAAATATCTTTAGTGCCTGATAGGTAGCGCCACGCCGGCTGAGTACCCACGAATCATTTGGTTGCAATTCGAGGGCGCGGTTGAAATCTTCTAACGCTTCGTTGTACTGGTGCAGCAAGCGGTAGGTTTCACCCCGTTCGGCCAGAATCCATACCATGTCGGGTTTTTGCTCAAGTGCATTGTTGAAATCGGCGAGCGCCTCGTGATAACGATTGAGTGCCCGGTATACTTGCCCTCGGCTGCCAATAGCCCATGCATGATCGGGTTGAAGCTCAATCGCACGACTGAAATCGGTCAGCGCTTCATGGTAGCGACGGCGCAGACGGAGCAACTCACCTCGTTCGACGAGCGCACCGACGTGATTGGGGTTGAGTTCGAGGACGCGGCTAAAGTCGGCGAGTGCTTCATCGAGTCGGTCGAGGTTGCGGTACAAGAGACCGCGCTGCATATATACCCATTCATAAGCCGGATCAAGCTCAAGCGCACGATTGAAATCGGCCAATGCCGCTTCGGGATCACCGAGCGCACGGAAAGTGGCACCGCGACTCCCTAATGCCCATGCATATTGGGGATCAAGTTCGATTGCCCGGTTGAGATCAAGCAAGGCACTCTCAAAATCATCGGCCAGGCGACGTGTTTCACCGCGCTCGGCGTACAGCCACGCGATAGTATCTTGTAAGGCAATGGCCGCATCGAAATCGGCGATGGCTGCCGGATAGTTGCGGAGTTCACGGTAAGCAATGCCGCGATGACCTAACGCCCACACATAGTCCGGATCGATGTTTAACGCTTGGTTGAAGGCTTCAATTGCTTCATGGAGGCGACGTAATGCCCGCAAGGTTTCGCCACGTTCGGCATACACCCATGCCAGCAGTGGGTTCAGCGCCAATGCTGCCTCGAAATCGGCAAGTGCCTCGTGATGACGGCGTAGTGCGCGCCATACTTGTCCGCGGCTTCCCAATGCCCATGGATATTCAGGTCGGAGTTCAATGGCGCGTGAGAAGGCGGTAAGAGCCTCTTCGTAACGGCGCATCAGGCGTAGCGTTTCGCCTCGTTCGGCGTGGTATGCTGCATCGTTCGGTTCTAGCTCACACGCTCGACGAAGATCGGCCAATGACTCCTCCATTCTTCCCAATTCGCGCAAGACTTGTCCGCGCTGGAAGTAGGCCCATGCATAATCTGGATCGATGGCGATGGCTCGATTGAAATCGGCCAGTGCTGCTTCACGCCGATCTTGATACAAGCTGTCAAGATTCATACTGCACCTTTTAGCTACGCTATTGGTTATTCTATGGATTGTTACGCAGTATGTAGTTTTTAGGTTACAGATACGATAGCAACGGCTTCGATGAGCATCCAGTTGGGAGTGAGAGTCGCGGTCGGTATCACTCGCGTCGGGTTGGACCGAGTAGACCGCCTAAACCAAGGGCCACAATCTCCCGTCGTCCTAATCGCTCGTTCGCCATCAATCGTGGCAAGATCAGATCAACAATGTTTTGGTCACGCGAACGTACACATCCGGGGGCGCCGATGATCGGAATTGTATCGTGTTCGTGCGGCAAATAGGCGAGCAAGAGCAGGTTACCCGGCTCTACCGGTGCGCCGTAATGGGTGATTTCGCCACCTAAGCGTCGTATAGCGCGCGGAATCACATCATCGCGATCAACCACCGAAGTTTCACCGGCGGTGATAATCAGATCGGCGCCGATAGTGAGGAGGGCTGCGAGGCTATCGGCAATTGCATACTCGTCAGGGATAGTGCGGCAACAGTCGATCATTGTTGCGCCCAAATCAGCAATCCGTCCGGCAATTGCCGGTAACATCCCGCGTTCTACCCGGGCCCGAGCAGCCTGACTACTCACCAACACAACTCCGATCCGCCGTCGCACGAGGGTCGCTACGTACAAGACACCGGTAGGCCCGACAGCGGCAGCAGCTTGTGCGAGATCGGCGGATGGTACGGCAAAGGGGATAATCTTGATCGTCGCCAACATCTGGCCGGGATGCACGAGTGTGGAGGGGGGTAAGGTAGCGACAGTCAGCCCGTCGATCATATTGATCGCAAAGAGAGATTCGGCATCGATCATGAGTGGACCATTGATCGCAGCCCGTACATTGACGCGCCCAGCGTGTGGTTCATCAATGATAATGCCCGGCCCGGCTACTATGTTCGCCAACTGTATTGCTGCTTCGTCTTCGTGAACATCGTCGGGGTTCAGGATAGCAACTCGTACCGCACTATAGCCAAGTTCGGCCAAGCGTGGCAGATCTTCGGCCCGTAACCGCCACCCCTTTCTAAACGCCTTACGCCCTTGCCCATCGGCCAAATTGTGGCAGAGAATATGCCCAACTGCTGCTGCCGGTGGCAAGGTTTCAATTCGCATAGTTGTACCTATAGGTTACATATGGTGCCTATTTAACTCATGGTACCATGTTCTCGGTAAGATTGAGTAAGGAGCATGCGACAACTATGCTAAAAAGTGCAACGATGCCCCGTGAGCGTGGTCTAGGTTATGCTTTGCTCGGTGGCCTAGCTATCACGATAATTGCTGCCTTAGTCGGTGTTACTTTCATTTATTGGTTTACGACCATCCAGCGAGGGCCAGCACCGGCAGAACTCTTACCGGCAGATGTGCAGCTCTATGCCAGTCTGTCGCCGACGCTGAGTGATGTACCGGAGCAACCGCGGATCGAGTTGGCGTTGAAAGAGGTGTTTGGCTTGTCGATGCCGGCTGATGCTGCGGCGAATGTGGCTGCCCTGCTAGGCGTGAAGCTTGATAGCGACGTGATTACGTGGGTTGGCAGTGATATTGCGATTGTCGTGCGTGATTTTACGCCGGTGACGCGCGACGTAGCCGCTGACTTGATCACGAACGGTGAGGTGATGATCTTTTTAGCCTCGCGTAACGATCCGCAGGCACGAATGTTTCTTGATAAACATTTGGAAGTGCGTCGTCTGCGTGGTGAGACATTTACCGAGCAGCGGGTTGGCGAGACGATCATCTACGTCGGCGAGATCGATAGTCCCCTGCGCGCAGTCGGCTTGATCGAACACTACATTGTCTTCGCCAACCGACCGGAACCCTTGCTCGATCTGGCAGCCGGTCCCGGTCGGCCAAACCGTCTTATCGATGTGCCGGCATATCAGCAGTTTCGCGAGACGATAGCTGCGGTGCGTTCGGGTGCCATCTATACCGATGGCTCACCGGTGTCGGAAGCAGCTCGGGCAGCGGTACGGGCGTGGTTGGTGCGGCTGTTGACGTCGCAGATCACACCGTAGCGGATAACATGGATACGACGGATGAGCATGGAATGCGTCATGCGTTTTCTCTATCCCGTCCGTGTGCTATCACTCTAGACAGTGCCCACGGATCGGACGGATGGGCGCGGATCGGGCTTTATCACCATCCGCGTTCCATCCGTCGCATTCGTGTCCCATAATGGTTCGATGCGAACTCTATTCACCGTCTTGCTTTTCCACGATCTGCACTTTACTACTAGATGGTGGCGGTGTTGGACGGCGGTTCCAATTCAACACCTGTCCGATCAGCGTCCACATACGCTGTTCAACTTGGGCTTCGCGCCCACGTAGCAATAGGCTTGCACCACCGAGGATGAGGATACCCGGCCAGACCAGATGGAAGAGTGAAAGCAGGGCCAGCCCTATGCCCCACAACAGCGCTTGCAACGCTTCATCGGTACGACCAAGGCTGCGCTGGCGACGGTAGATGACGATACCGCCACCGGCCAGCAGCGTAGCCGGTACGAGCCACCACAATTTGAAGATCGTTACGATCCCTAATGTAATAAGGATCAGACCGATCCAGCGGGTCTGTTCGTTTTGGAACGACATAGCAAACTCCTTACGCTAACGAGCTACTGTTTTCTGCGAGTAAGACGGTAGGTGGAGTGCAAAAGTTGCAGCAGGCTGTGGTACCATACAGTTTGTGAGCGGCTTTGCTGCTCTCCCCACGCTTTCACCGCAACACCGCGTGCAGCATGAGAGGTTCAGTGATGTCTACACCACGCAGCGCCGAGCGCGTTCGTCAGTTTGGCACGACTATCTTTGCCGAGATGAGTGCTCTTGCCGTTCAATGCGGTGCCGTGAATCTCGGTCAAGGCTTTCCTGATTTTGCCGGGCCAGAATGGGTGAAGCAAGCTGCAGCTGAAGCCATCGCTGCCGATGCGAACCAATACGCACCCTATATCGGTGTCCCCCGCTTGCGCGAGGCAATTGCAGCGACATGGCAAGCGCACGGCTGGCGCTCCATCGATCCTCAACGTGAAGTGACCGTCACGAGCGGTGCGACTGAAGCCCTCTTTGGTGCTGTGCAGGCGCTGATTAACCCCGGTGACGAGGTCATTCTGTTCGAGCCGTTCTACGATGCGTATCTGCCTGATGTCACGATGGCCGGTGGGATACCGCGGTTTGTGCGGTTACATCCACCAACATCCGGCCAGTCGGGCTGGTGGTTCGATCTGGCAGAATTGCAGGCAGCGTTCTCGCCACGTACCCGTCTCTTGATGCTCAACACGCCGCATAACCCGACCGGCAAGGTCTTTCGTCGTGATGAACTCGAGCAGATTGCTGAACTGTGCCAACGATACGATGTGATTGTGGTGTCTGACGAGGTGTACGATCAACTGGTTTTTGCCGGAGCCGAGCACATTCCAATTGCGACTCTGTCGGGGATGTGGGAGCGGACGCTCACGATCAATAGTCTAGGCAAAACGTTTAGTCTTACCGGTTGGAAGATTGGGTATGCGGTTGGCTCTGCTGAGCTAAACACTGCACTGCGCGCTGCTCACCAATGGATTACGTTTGCTACTGCAACGCCATTGCAATATGCTGCTGCTGCCGCGCTAGAAGGAGCATTGCACAACGGGTATTACGATCAATTTCGTGCTGAATATACCGCACGCTATCATCTGCTTGCCGAGATTTTGGAGAGCGTTGGATTACCAGTTTTACCAACCGAAGGTAGTTATTTCTTGATGGCCGACATCTCAGCGACCGGATTTCACGACGATGTTGCCTTTTGCCGGTATTTGACCCAAGAGGTTGGGGTGGCTGCGATCCCACCATCGGCATTCTATGCTCGCCAGCACGATTTGCCGTTGTTGGCGCGGTTTTGTTTTGCCAAGCGTGACGAGACCCTGCGCGCTGCGCAACAGCGATTGTTGGCGTGGCGGCAGCGGAATCGTTGAGATTGGTTGGTATGGTATCGTGTTCAACGGCGACACGACAATAGACTAGAAAGTGAGAAGCCTTTGATGGAGTCCAGGTTACAAGAACTTCGTGCCCGTCTCCTCGAGATCGACGATATTAACAGTGCTGCCGCAGTGTTGGGGTGGGATCAGAGTACGTATATGCCACCTGGTGGTGCTGCGGCACGCGCACGCCAACTGGCGACCCTCTCGCGGTTGGCTCACGTGCGGAGCACCGATCCGGCGTTGGGTGCTCTGTTGGCCGAATTGATGCCGTATGCTGAACAATTGCCCTACGACCATCCCGATGCCGCACTGATTAGGGTAGCCCATCGCAACTACGAGCGTATGACCCGAATTCCGGTGGAGCTGGCAAGTGAGATCGCTTCGCATACTGCTGCGAGCTATCAGGCATGGACGCAGGCGCGACCGGCGAATGATTTTGCCACGATGTTGCCCTATCTCGAGCGAACGCTTGAGCTGAGTCGACGAGTTGCCGATTGTTTCCCCGGCTATGATCATCCCGCCGATCCGCTGATCGACTTTAGCGACTACGGGATGCGGGCATCTGAGATTCGCGATCTTTTTGCTCGACTGCGTGCCGAGCTGACCCCGATCATTCGCGCAATTGTGGCCCAGCCGCCAATTGACGATTCGTGTCTGCGCAAGTATTACCCGCGCAACGATCAACTGGCTTTTGGTGAGCAGATCATTCGTTGTTTTGGGTATGATTTCGAGCGCGGTCGGCAGGATTTAACCCATCATCCGTTTGCTACGAAGTTTTCGATTGGCGATGTGCGGATTACCACCCGCATCAACGAGCACGATCTCGGAGATGGGTTGTTTAGCACTCTGCACGAGTCGGGTCATGCGATGTATGAGCAGGGGATCGATCCGGCATTTGAAGGGACACCGCTCTGCAATGGTGTTTCGGCGGGTGTTCACGAGAGTCAATCGCGTTTGTGGGAAAATCTGATCGGTCGTTCTCGGCCATTCTGGGAATATTTTTACCCTGAATTACAACAGACCTTCCCGCAGCAGTTAGGGAATGTTTCGCTCGACGAGTTCTATCGAGCGATTAACCGCGTGCAACCGTCGCTCATCCGTACCGATGCCGATGAAGTGACATACAATCTCCACGTGATGATCCGGTTTGATCTCGAGTTAGCGTTGCTCGAAGGCAGTCTGAAGCTCACCGATCTGCCTGAAGCGTGGAATGCTCGCTATGCGGAAGATTTGGGGGTTGTCGTCCCCGATTACCGTGATGGCGTGTTGCAGGATGTGCATTGGTTTGGTGGATTGATCGGTGGTGCGTTTCAGGGCTATACCATTGGTAATATCCTGAGCGCGCAATTTCTTGCCGCGGCGCGGTCTGCTCACCCCGAAATCGATGCTGAGATCGGACAGGGTGAGTTTGCGACGTTGCATGGATGGTTGCGGGAGCATATCTACCGTCACGGCAGTGTCTTTACGCCTGCGGAGTTGATCGAGCGGGCAACCGGTCGGTCAATGCAGATCGAGCCGTACCTCCAATACCTACGGCAGAAGTATTCGGCCATTTACGGGATCGAGTTATAGAAGCCGGTCAGTAGCGATACAGGGGCTACACTTGCTACGCCAGGCGAGAGGTAGCCCCTGTTTAACGAATGGTGTAGGCACTGAGTATGCTCCTCTCGCCGAGTATTTGGCTTTGGTTTTGAAAACTCGCCTGTGCCCGCTCGATAAATGCGCGTGCCTCTTGGAAACGAAGCGCAGCCCGGTTGGCATTGGCAACATCATACGTGCTGTAGAACTCAAGAATAGCGTCGAGACCGGCTAGTTCGAATTCGAGACCACGTCGGTAATCTTCGTGAGCTGGGGTTAGCACTCCCGGTACTCGTAGTTCGCCGAGGTTGGCTAACGCTTGCGCCACTGCGGCGCGCAGACGTTGCGTTGCAGCCACATGGTTGATCGATGCGCCACCGGGCTGTCCTGTCTCTTGGCGGTAGGTGTCGGTCGCTTTCCGCAGTTCGGCGCGAATTGTGTCGATGGCAGTTAGATACGATACCGTTAGACTCTCGACTACAGCGAGTGGTTCGGCCTCAAGTTCAGGGACAGGCGTGGGAGTGGCGAATGGCAGTACTGGGTCGTTTGTGATGGTAAAGGTTTGATCCTGTTCAGCGGCGAGGGCGGCAAGAGTTTGCTCGCGTGCTGCGCGGACGCTCTGGTGGAGCAAGAGGGCGACTGTCAGCAAGACGATTGGCAGTAGCCAGAGCACTACACGCACGCGCGAGGTTTCATGGCGCTGCCAGCGCCATTGTAACCACCAGTCGCGATTCGGCGAGGCGGTAGCTTGCTCTGCAGGGGTTGCTACCGGCGTCGATTCGGCTGTAAGAGCGGTAAGGTCTGCTACCTGACGCGCAGTTGTTGTCCCTTGACGGGCAAGGTAGGCCAGGCCACGGTGGGCGTGCGGATTGTGAGGATTGATCCGTAAAACAGCGTGCAAGCAAAACGCACGTTGTTCTGGATCGTCAACAACTTCGCTCAACCACAACCATGCCCGTTCGTCGCGCGGGTCGAGCTTGAGGGCGCGGGCTAAGAGGCCGGCTGCGACGCGACGTTGCCCGCCGCGGGCTGCCGCAATGCCGCGCTCAACAAGTTCACGTGCTTCGGTTGGATTGGCTCGTACTCCGGGTTCACCTGCGGTGGTTGTCATAGAACGGTTTTGGTGTGTGTTGACAGTATATGTCGATCCTTAGAGATTATCCCATGATGCCGTTGGACGACTGGTACCGGTAGCGGCGGGTGTCGGGCCGGGTAGCGGCGCACACCGTGCCAGTAGCGGCGCACACCGTGCCAGTAGCGGCGCACACCGTGCCAGTAGCGGCGCACAC
>NZ_JBMFNE010000016.1:76390-94869 GCF_049970315.1 Chloroflexus sp. | reverse complement strand
GGCCAACAGTGTTAATATGCCAACGATGCCAACGGTACCGGGAATGCCGGCGATGCCCGGTATCAATCCCGTCTCGCCGACTGCTGTTGTCGAGTGGAGCCGGCAGGTGCTGGAGATGACTCGTAACTTCAACGAGAGCCAAACCCGCTTTATTGAGGGTTGGTTCGATATGCTGAAGAAATCAGATCCGACCAATGTCATGCGTGGCTGGGACGCAAACCAGGTGCAAAAAGTGATGCAGAGCTGGCAAGAGGCGATGCAGCGTGTCATTGAGGCGCAGGCCGAGCTGGGTAAGGTGATGATGGGCATCGTCAATGGTGCGATGGATAAGAAGTGATTGCGTCCTATTCCATTGCCCCTCTCCCATTCGTGGGAGAGGGATTTTTTATTTACCCAATCGGCGGTGCATCCCCGGCATTCAGAGGCCACCCGGCCGTGCGGCTCGTGCGGCTCATCCAACCACCCGGCCGTGCGTCCTTACGAATCTTCGCCGGCAGTACCGGACATAACGACGACTAATGGCCGCATACGCGCGACCGGTCGGATTAACCCGGCGGCGATTTGCACCTCGATCACCGATTAGATGTCTTTGTAGGCTAATGGTGACTCATCAACGGATAATCCGCGCACTAACACACCTGCTTCGCGCACCACCACACCTGCTTCGCGCACCACCGCCGCCGCCATCGCCGGGGTGATCGTGCGACGGGCCTCGGCCCGGCTGAAGCGACGTCCCGCGCTATGGGCAGCGCTGGCAAGGGTGGCTTTATCACCGAGACCTTCGACGATGTAGCTTGCCGTCGCCATTGAGCCGGGAATAATGCCAAGTACCCCCGTTTCCGCCGGAGTCGCACCTTTACGATGAATCACCGTTCCGTCGGGTTGCTCCCATGCGAAGTTGTGATGATTTTCAATGACCTGTGTTACCTTCACGCCCAACGCGCGCGCAAATCGCGTATGGATCACTTCGTGATTCGCACGGGCAAAATCACCAGCTAACCGCATCGCCAACAAATACTCTTGCCAGCTTCGCGCTCGGTGCTCAACCAGCCATAGGTGCGCGGAATACCTTTGGCTATCACGGCGGTTTCGCGATCGGCTAACTCGGCGTAGTAGTTGGCAATCCTGGCCCCTACTCCACGACTACCGCTGTGGGTTAAGAGACCAACGAACGGTTGCCCGCTCGTCAACCATTCCCCAATGACAATTTCGGCAAAATGGTTTCCCCCACCAGAGGTCCCAATCTGTACCCTCGCCAGTTCGTGCAGTTCACGCAGGAGTTTGGTCGCTCGCCAGCGCGAATCGGCGAGGATCGGGTGATCGGCAACCGGCTTTTTTGGTGAACCAATGCCAAATACGGTCACTTTGCTTAGTGTATCAAGGAGTAGTTGCCGATCGCGGTGAGCATCATCTGGAGTAAGTTCGGCAAAGATCGAAAGGTGCATCCGACAACCAATGTCAACCCCAACTTGATACGGCGCAACGGCACGGTCATACGCGATGACACCACCAACCGGCAGCGCATACCCCTGATGTGCATCGGGCATCAGTGCTCCACGGATCGCCGGTGGTAAGCGTAATGCCATTCGGATCTGCTCAATGGCTCCCGGCTCCACCAGATGCTCACCGACAATGGTCAACGGCTGCGGGGTATCGCGGAGCCGCAGCTCCGTTGGCGGAGTACCGTAGCGAGCCGCGATCGCTTGCCGAATCATGGCAACATCCATCCCCTCTTTTAGCATCTGTTTCGCTTCACGACATATCCTCCGAAAGCTGGGATGATCGGCGTAATCGGCCAGCAATTTGGCAGGTTTCATCGGTGTTTCACCTCCTTTCTAGTTCTAGGATGTGTTTTTCTGAGCTGCTGCAACCGTGGCGATGGAAAAGCGCCATGACCTTAATATATTATGTCACCTTCTTGGCATCGGGAGATCATCCCCCAGCATCCGCCTGTGGATGGAACGGAAACAGTATACTCATGCTACAATCGTGCTAACGCACCGGCGTCAACCAGACAAATCGGTACGGTGGCAGTACGAGCGCTTCATTCGCCGAAACCGGTTGATCACTCACCAGATCGAACAGTTCCACACCGGGGCCATACATACGTAGCAAATTACCAGCAATGCTCTGCGGATACTCCGAGAAGTTGGTCAATACCAACACGCGCTGGGCGCCGGTTTGCCGCACATACGCCAACACATGCCGATTATCGCTCCGCACAACTTCCATTGCACCATCGCGCAACGCCGGCAACGAAGTCCGCAATCGAATCAACTTGACTAATTCACCAAAAATCCGCCCCGGTACCGTTGACGGATCATAGCGCTGATCCATCGCTGCTTGATTACGGACCGGACGATGCACCCAACGACTATCATCGGCTTTGGCCGGATCGTTGACATACCCATAATCGTTGAGCGTCCCTACCTCATCACCCAGATAGAGTAGCGGAATCCCGCCGATACTCAGGATAATACTGTGCAGCAAGAGAATCCGTCGGATTGCCGTCTCGATAGCGGTCGGATCACCATTACTGAGAGCCTGTTCCAGCCCCGCCAACGACGCCAGTGTCCCCGATACACGCGCATCGCCGGTATCGGGGTTTTCTTGAAACGGCAAGCCGCGGGCAAACGAACTGGGAAAACGTCCGGTATAGAAGGCGTTGAGAAACTGGCGATGGCCCCACGGATCAATCCCAACCGCACGCGCATCGTTGTCATCAAACGTCCAGCCGATGTCGTCATGCGAACGCAAATAATTGATCCACGCGCACCCTGCCGGCAAACGAAAGCGATGGCTGAGCGAATGGGCCAGCAACTTGACCTCGCGCGTCGCCAACGACTCCCAGAGCAGCGCCATCAGCAGCGGATTGTACGAAAGCTGACACTCGTGCGGGCTAATGTAGCTCAACACATCGTCAGGATGGACAATCGCCTCCGATTTAAAGAGTAGCGCCGGTGCGGCGATACGTGCAATTGCATTGAACGATTGGATAATCTGATGAGCTTCCGGTTGATTCTCACAGTTTGTCCCCATTCGCTTCCAAATGAACGGTACCGCATCAAGCCGCAGGACAGCCACCCCCAAATTGGCGAGGAAGAGCATCTCGGCAGCCATCGCCCGAAACACCGCCGGGTTAGCGTAATTGAGATCCCACTGAAAACTGTTGAAGGTGGTCCACACCCAGCGCTGCATATCGGGCCGCCACGTGAAGCTGCCCCGGCGCACAGTAGGGAAGATTTCGCGCAGCGTGCGCTCGTAAGCGTCGGGCATCGTGCGATCGGGAAAGAGGAAATAGAACTCCTGATAATCGGGATCGCCGGCCTGCGCCCGCCGTGCCCATTCGTGTTCGTCAGAAGTATGGTTAAAAACAAAATCCAGCACCAAACTAATCCCGGCCCGATCGAGTTCGTGAGCGAGTGCGGCCAACTCTGCCGTCGTGCCGATTTGCGGATTCACCTCTCGGTAGCTGCTCACCGCATAACCGCCGTCGTTGTTGCCTTCCGGCGCGGCAAACAACGGCATGAGGTGCAAGTAGGTCAAGCCCAACTCATTGAAATAAGGAATAAACTCGCGCAGCCGGTTCAGCGTACCGCAAAAGCGATCGACATAGAGCACGCCCCCCATCATCCGTTCCGACTGGAACCACTCGCTATCAGCTTCGCGGACGACATCGCGCTGCTTGAGCCATTGTGGCCGTTCGCGCCAGCTCTGCGCCATCGCGATCAACAGTTGTTCGAGATGATAGAAGAAGTCGTATTGGGTACCGTACAAGCCGAGCAACAACTCAAACAGACGCGGCCATTCCCGGCGCAATCGCTGCTCGAATGCGGCCCAATCAGCGGCATTGCCGCCGGCTGCCTCAAATGCCTGCTCGATCCGCGGCAGCAACCGAGCCAACGACCGTGCCGCTTCGTGTGGTATACGTTCCCACTTGTGCATACGCAAACCTCACCACTCCACTGCCCGCTCTGGCAGTTATTTCCGGCGCAAGTATCGCCGAAAACAGGGAAACTGACAATCGCTGCCGACGTTCCCAGTTGTCATTGCGAGCCGCCACAGGCGGCGAAGCAATCCCCCGCGCGCACGGAAGCGGAGCCGGCCCGCCGAAGGGAGCGAGTGCTGCGGGCGCTGCACGCCCTCGCAATGAAAGACAGGCTGGTCATCACGCACGGCGATGACGCCTGCACCACTTCATGGTAAGATAAAGCCGCTATGGAAACGATGACTACGCCACCCAACCTGTTTCGCCGTTTCGTTCCGGCGCTGGCGCTCGGCATCGCGCTCTTGGCGGTGCTCGAATGGGGCCTGCCCGCCGCCAGCATTCCAGCGTACCTCTTGCCGCCACCCTCGCGGGTGGTCGCTGCCGCCCTCCAACCCGAAGTGCGGCTACTCGACCATACCCTCGCCACCGCCAATGCAGCCTTGATCGGCCTTACGGTTGGCACACTGATCGCCTTCACCCTCGCCATCGCCTTCCTCTTTGTGCGCCCGCTCGAAGACGCCCTCTACCCGTGGGTCTTGCTCGGCCAGAGTTTGCCCTCAGTCGCCTTGGCGCCGCTGCTTACCATTTGGCTAGGTGAAGGGCTTGCGCCCCGTGCAGCAATGGCTGCTCTTTTCGCCAGCTTTCCCCTGCTCATCGCCACCATCAGCGGTCTCCGCCGGCCCGCACCCGAACAATTGGCGATGATGCAAGCGTATGGCGCGTCACAATGGCAAATCCTGCGCATGCTGCGCCTACCGGCGGCGCTGCCGTTTATCTTCAGCGGGCTGCGCGTCGCCGGTGCGCTAGCCGTGATCGGCGCATTGGTGAGCGAGCTGGCCGGTGCCGGCCGCGGGTTGGGCTATCTGATCACCACCTCGACCTACCGCTTAGCCACCGACCGCGCCTTTGCGGCTGTGGCTGCTGCCGCCGGATTGGCCCTCGCGCTGCACGGTGGTTTCCTCTGGCTCGAACGCACGATTGTCTATTGGGAACGAGAACGGTAATCGCGGCGTAGTTTTATCAGACGGAGTGAGGATTTGTTATGTCACACCGTTACCACTTATTATTGGCTCTTTTTCTACTACTATTGACCGTATCAGGTTGTGCTAGCCCGAATCCGGTTAGCAATGCCATTTCGTCAACGAATGCCCCGGAAGTCGCCGATGTATCAATGCGTCTGCAATGGCTGCCCCAATTCCAGTTTGCCGGCTATCTGGTGGCCGAAGCGCGCGGCTACTATCGCGACGCCGGTCTCAACGTAACTATTCTCCCCGGCGGGCCTGATGCCGTCCCGCTCCCCTTGGTTGCCACCGGCGCCAACACCTTTGGCAGCACCGGCGCTGATACGATCTTGATCAGCCGTGCACAGGGGATCGAGGTTGTAGCGCTGGCGACGTGGTTCCAAGCTAGTCCGGTTGCATTCATGGTACATCGCGACAGCGGCATCCGTTCACCGCAAGACTTTGTCGGGCGGCGGGTAGCGATGTTCTACGGCGACAACGTGGAGACTGAATACCGGGCACTGCTAGCTGCCACCGGCGTTGATCCGGCCAGCATCAACGAGATTCCCGGCGACTACAGCCTTGCCCCCTTCCTCGAGCGGCGGGCCGATGTGTGGCCGGTCTATGCCACCGACCAGCCCTACACCGCTCGCGCTGCCGGCGCCGACATCGAGTTGATTGTCGCCCGCGATTACGGCGTCGAACTGATGGGGGATGTGCTCTTCACCACCGCCGAATTCGCCCGTAAGAACCCCAACACCGTGCGTGCATTCGTCCAAGCCACGCTACGTGGTTGGCAAGACGCGATCACCGACCCGGCAGCCGCCGTCAATATCATTTTGGTCCGTAACCCTGATTTTGATCGCGGTCATCTTGAATTTGAGGCGATGGAAACGATTAAACTGCTGCGCTACGGTATTGGCGCGCGATGTGTCGGAGCTAGCGACCGGCAGGCATGGGCCAAAGAGGCCGAACTGCTGCGATCACTAGGGGTGCTGAAAACGGCGGTTGATCCGGCGACGGTGTTGGTCACTGATGCAGTTGACGACTATTACCGCGCACGCGGTATTGAATGCCAGCGGTAAATACGAATGGGGGACGCACGGCGGTGCGTCCCCGCGCCCGTCGATCACGTTACGGTGCCAACTGTTCCAATTGGCTGACCAATTCAGCAAACGTATCCATCGCTGCCTGAATCGGAGCGGGTGAAGTCATATCAACACCGGCATCACGCAGCAGATCAATCGCTGCGCGTGATGAACCACTGCGCAAGAACCGTAGATACCGCTCAACCGCCGGCTGACCCTCGTTGATAATCTGACGACTCAGCGCCAGGGCAGCCGATAAGCCGGTCGCATACTGATACACGTAGAACTGATAGTAGAAGTGCGGAATGCGCAGCCACTCATACGCCAGCTCATCATCGATCACCAGCTCAGGTCCATGATACCGCACAACCAACTCACGGTAGTGCTGGCTCAGCGCATCAGCCGTCAACGGCTGTCCACGCTCGGCCTGCTCGTGCATCCACAGCTCGAAGGTGGCAAACATCGTCTGGCGGAAAATTGTCCCACGGATCGTTTCGATCTGTTGCGCAAGCAACCGCCGCCGCAACTCTTCATCAGCACCGCTTTGCAACATGTAGTGGGTCAGCAGCGCCTCGTTGAGCGTCGAAGCCACTTCGGCGACGAAGATGGTGTACTCGCCATAGACGAACGGCTGGGTGGCGCGGGTGAAGTACGAATGAAGCGAGTGGCCCAATTCGTGGGCGAGGGTAAAGACATCACGCAGCCGGTCTTGGTAGTTGAGCAAGATGTAGGGCGGCGTCCCATACGAACCGCCGCTATACGCACCGCTCCGCTTGCCCACATTCTCGTAGACATCGATCCAGCGCCGGGTAAACATTTGCTCGAGCGCCGCGCCATACTCAGGGCCGAGCGGACGAAACGCCTCACGCATCAGATCACATGCTTCCTGATAGGGGAACGTTTGCTCGACATCAGGTACCGGCTGCACGTAGAGATCGTAGAAACGCAGCTCATCCAACCCCATCAGCCGCCGCCGCACCGCCAGATAGTGATGGAAGCGCGGCAGATTAGCCTCAACGGTCGCAATCAGGTTATGGTACACCTCGACAGGGATTTCATTCGGAGCGAGCGCCGCCTCTAGCGCCGATCCGTAATTGCGCAACCGGGCCTCGATCACGTGCGAGCGGATCGCCGCGCCCAGTGTGGTGGCAAGCGTGTTGCGGAAGGGCAAAAACGCACTGTAGTACCCCTTGAACGCATCACGCCGCACCCGCCGGTCATGGCTTTCGAGCAAACGACCATAGCGCGCATGCGACAACTTCACCGGCTGGCCCTGCTCATCCTCAATTGTCGGAAACTGCAAATCCGCGTCGGTCAACATCGAGAACGTAGCATATGGCGCACGGACAATATCGCTAAACGCCGCCATCACCTGCTCAACCTCCGCCGAACGGATATGCGCGCGCTGGCGATTCAGCTTCTCTAAGGCGTAGCGATACACTTGCAAGCCGGGGGTAGCCGCCAACCACTCGTCCAGCGTTTCCGCCGGGATCGTCAAAATCTCTGGCTCAATAAACGCCAGTACCGCTTGTATCCGGGCCGCAAAACTATTGGCCCGCTCGGCCAAACCCTGCCCTACCGGATCAGTACCATCGCTATCCTTGCGATGGATAGCATAGACGTACAATGCATACAACCGTCGCGCCACTTCGTCGCGCAGGTTCAGCGCCGCCAACAACTGCACCGACCCCTGCGCCAACGTCCCTTGCAAGGCGGCTAACTCTTGCGCAAGCGCTTCAACCGCGCTGAGTTCTTGTTCCCACGCCGACACATCGGCAAAGATTTGCGACAAATCCCATGTATATTCGACCGGTATTTCAGATCGAGATGGGACTTGGTTTGCGGTAAGGGTCATGTGTAATTCCTTTCATCTTAGGCACGGAACTGTACCATTGCAGTTGCCCTGTTTGCCATTATACCTGACTCGACAAGAGATTGCTTTAAGGAATGAACACTCAAAGCGGCGTACAAGGACAGGCCTATCGGCCATTGCGAGGAAGCGGCAGCAGCCGCTGGTAAGAGAGAATTCAATGCAGAGGTGCAAAAGATGAGAAGAGTGCCGAAGTTTGGGAATAGATAAGGTAGGGAGTATCTTATCCCTATCCCCCGCAGTCTGTGGGAGATAGGGAGGAGGTTGCAGCTACATTCACACTAGCTACCGCACAATGTGCGGCACATACACCCGATATTGACTAGCGCCGATAATGACCGGCCATTGCAACTATGGTTGGTATTTAACAAAATTGCTAACTTTATCACCGCTGCTGTTATTGACGAAACCATCGGCATTTGAGGCATCATTTGGACCGTTCACGTTTCCCCACCAGTTATTCAAGGCTGAAATCCAGTGATTGGGGGTGTCGTTTTGGATACCGGCAGTCGTATTGCCCACAATGTTGCAGTACTCAATCACTGGATTGGCGGCAGTACCAGAACTGCGCAACCCATACCGATTGTTCGCCAACATGCAATAGCGCAATACCGGCGAGGCGTTGTCAACGTGGATTGCACCGTAAGAACCGAAGAAACTATCACCACCACCGTAGCGAAGAACAATATGCGAGAGCGTGCCGCTACTGCCACTACGAAACAAGATTCGCCCCCATTGACCAGGAGCCGGTGGGGTGGTTGAGCTGATCGTCACACCACCAACGGTTGAGTCATAGATCGACGTAACGTAGATCGGTTGACTCTGCGTACCATTAGCACTGAGGATACCATCGATCAAAAACTCCACCGAGAAATCCTTTGGCTTAATCACAACGCCCGGCCCCCATGTCAACATGACACCAATATTCACAGTAATATCGTCCTGCGGCACATACGGTACTTCGGTTTCTTTCCACGTCGTATTGGCCGCAATTGCGCCGCCTCGCACACAGATACCGTTAGTGCCATTCCCAATCACGTTTGCAGCGCTCATGTTGGTCAATGTCACATCCATTTGCGGATGGATCGCCAATGCACAACCGCTGTTATACCGAAAAGTACTAGCAGCAATGTTCACTTGTGCGCCAAGGTCTTGCTCTAACACGGGAATGTTAAACCAAGACCGTCCGCCATAGCGCAATTCGACCATATTGAACGTCGCGCTACCGGTGCTACGCACCAAAATACGCCCCCAATCACCACGTGCAGGTGGGTTGGTCGTGTTGTCAGTAGCGCCGCCAGTCGTGTCGTCGCGGATCGAAGTCAGCGTAACGGGTTGGCCGGCAACACCGTTGACATTGAGTATGCCATCGATAAAGAAATCCGTTTCGGAATCAGACGGTTTCACCACAATCCCTGGGCCCCACGTCAGGGTAGCCCCAAACGCAACCGTTATATCACTCTGCGGCACGTAGGGTATCTCTGTCTCGTCCCAGATAGTATTTGAAATACCACCACTTCGCACGCACACACCATTGGTTTCGTTGCCGATCACGCTCGTGGAGGCTTGATTGATCATGGTGAAATCATTCTGCGGATGAGTCGCCAATGCACAGCTACTGCTATACTTGAAAGCGCCGCCATTAATGGTCACACTCGCGCCAACATCTTGTTCCAACATGCCCAGTGCTACCCACCCTTGGCCCCCATACCGCAATTCAAGATGGTTCAACTCGCCCGTGCCGGTACTGCGGAAGAGGATACACCCCCAATCACCACGTGCAGGTGGGTTGGTCGTGTTGTCAGTAGCGCCGCCAATCGTGTCGTCGCGGATCGAAGTCAGCGTAACGGGTTGGCCGGCAACACCGTTGACATTGAGTATGCCATCGATAAAGAAATCCGTTTCGGAATCAGACGGTTTCACCACAATCCCTGGGCCCCACGTCAGGGTAGCCCCAAACGCAACCGTTATATCACTCTGCGGCACGTAAGGCGCTTCTGTCTCATCCCACGTGGTATGAGCTGACACTCCGCCGCTATCGACGCAAATTCCGTTGAATTCATTGCCGGCAAAGCTAGCCGGACTCATATTGCTCAGGGTAAAATCGCTCTGCGGCGGCATACTCAACGGGCAGATCCTGCCATTGACAAAGCGCCCGGCATTGATCGACACATCAGCGCCAACCTCTTGGCGCAAGATCGCGTCTTTGGCATTTTTGCCACCGTAGCGCATCTCAACATGGTCAAGCACACCGCTACTGCCGGTGCGAAACAGCACCTATCCCCAATTACCGGGCGACGGTGTTGTTGTCGTATTACCACTGGCACCGCCGATGGTGCTATCATAGATCGAGGTGAAATAAATAGGTTGATCGGGAGTGCTCTGCGCCAGCAGCGTTCCATTGACCAAGAGGTTCGCCCCAAGAAAGACATCAGCAAACTTTATGACTACCCCCGCCCCTAGCGTGAGCGTCGTGCCGAAGGCTACTCTCACATCGCCGGTGAGAATGTAGACCGCTTCGGTTGCATCCCACGTTGTATGCGCGCTAATATCACCGCTATCGACACAAAGGCCATTGTAGACATTCCCGGTAAAGTTCACGAAACTCATATCCTCCAGCGTGACATCATTCTGCGGTTTCATACTGATGGCACACTGAGCACCAGACTTAAAGATACTTGTTCGAATGGTGACATTCGCATTCACATCCACCTGCACCATAGCGTAGAGATGTTTCCGCCGTAACGGAACTCCGTATGCTGTAACATTCCCGTACTGCCGGTTTGAAAATGCAGGGATTGCCAATTCCCCGGTTGGGGTACATTTACTTCATTATCGGTGTCACCACCAATCGTATCATCACGAATTGAAGTAAAGTAGACCGGATTACCGGAAACACCGTTGGTAATCAGTGTTCCCTGTATCGTCAGACGGGCGTATAGGTTGAATTTCACTACTGTGCCGAATTCGTTCGATAGTCAGCGTTACCACGGCTGGAACCGTCACATTGCTATACACAACATAGACCTTATCCGCCGTCCACACCTCATCACTGCTCAGTATGCCGCTTTTGCACACCAACGCCGGGTTACTGCAATTCACCGCAGCTTGAACTGGTTGCGGCCACAGGATGATTGCCACCACGAACGCAACGATCAAAAGACGGGAGTGCAGTACGAAAATGATGGCACATTGCTTCACTCCATTAAAAAGAAACTTATGTTTGTTAATGTATTGATTCGTCACACTATTATCCTACAAAGTTATAATTACCATCGTGTTACAAATGAAATCAGCACGAACTCTTGTTTCATCAATGAGCAGGAACTATTTACACTCACACACAACGACACCAAAGAATTGCTTGCAACGTATCTGCACAAAAGTAGAAGTCTGTTGGCAAACAATTAATTTGTTCATTTTGGGGTCGGGATGCGCAAACATCCCCTTCTTCCAAAGAAGGGGATGGGAGAGAAGCAAAGTGTTAGGAACTAGCAAATGATCTGCTTGCACACGCGGCTAATCCCCCTGCGCCGGCACTGTCGCTGTGGCTGGCGCCGGCACTGCCGCCGATACCGGCGTCGGGCGCACGCGACCGGGCAGGGTCAGCGCTAATGCCGCCGCCGGTAACCCGAGCAATGTCACTCCGATCATCACCGTCTCAAGACCGATCACGTCAGCGAGGATGCCGCTCAGCCACGTGCCGATCGCACCGGTGGCGAATGTGAAGCCGAGAATGAGACCGGAAGCAAGACCTTGTTTCACCGGTAAAATCTGTTGTGCATGCACGACGAGAATGCTATGCTGACCGCCAACGAGCATACCCGCCAGCCCACTAGCGATGAAAATTGCCCAGAGCGGTGTTGCCAAAAAACAGACTAACCCGGCAGGAACACTCAGAATGAGCGGCCACACGGTGGCCGCACGCATGCCAAAGCGATCGGCCATCCATCCGTTCAGGACGTTGCCAACCGCAGCGCTGGCCATAAATGTGCCGGCCAATGCACCATAGACGGTTGGTTCCCATCCACGATCACTGAACAGTTTCGGTAAGAACGACTGGTACACCGCTTGGATTGACGAACGCACGACGACGAGTGCAAGAAAGGCGATCAAGACCGCAATGGCTAGTGCCGTCCAAACCTGTGGCGTCGCAGGGGCAGGAGCACGACTCGTCCGTCGACTACGTACTGTTTGTTGCGCGAGTAGTAAGATGGTCGCCGGAATAATCGCAGTCACGGCAATCGGGATAATCCCTGTCGTTCCGGCAGCAGCCAGCACAAGACCGGCCAGTATCGGGCCTACCGCTAAGCCGGCTTGCCCACCAAAGAAGAAGATCGCGGTTGCACTGGCCGGCTTATCTGGCACAGCCGCCGCCGCACCAGCCGTACCGATGGGATGGAACAGGCCACTACCAAGCGCAGCAAGGAGAAAACAGGGTAAGAGTACTGTCCAGTTGGGAGCAAGGGCAACACCGGTATAGCAGAGCGCCATCCACGCTACACCAAGTGCAGCGAGTTGGAGCGTGCGCCCAGGCAGGCGGTCGGCGATCCAGCCAAATAATGGTTGTGAGAGTGCGCCGATCAGGGTGTAGACGGTTAACGCTAAGCCAATTTGCTGATTGCTCAGACCCAATGGCCCGGCTAAGACAGCCAATAACACGGCACCAAGGCTGTTGAGGACATCGACCATAAAGTGACCGCTGACCACTGCTGTAAAGACACGATTCCGTAGCATTCCGGTGTTTCCTTTCTGGAGCTGTGCTATATCTCGACAACTGGATGGGACGCACCGCCAGCGGACGTACTGCTGTGCATCCTCTTGACATATATCGCATGAACGTAAACACCATCAATGGGACGCACCGCCAGC
Organism: Chloroflexus sp.; assembly: GCF_049970315.1. Taxonomy (GTDB): domain Bacteria; phylum Chloroflexota; class Chloroflexia; order Chloroflexales; family Chloroflexaceae; genus Chloroflexus. Next base: position 82,050 of record NZ_JBMFNE010000016.1, on the reverse strand, counting down.
GGACGTACTGCTGTGCATCCCTACCTACCCCACCCTCTGCGCCTTTGCGTTATTCGCCTCTGCGTTCTCTGCGCCTTTGCGTTACCCGCCTCTGCGTTCTCTGCACCTTTGCGTTATTCGCCTCTGCATTCTCTGCGCCTTTGCGTTATTCGCCTCTGCGTTCTCTGCGCCTTTGCGTTATTCGCCTTTGCGTTCTCTGCGCCTTTGCGTTATTCGCCTCTGCGTTCTCTGCGCCTTTGCGTTATTCGCCTCTGCGTTCTCTGCGCCTTTGCGTTATTCGCCTTTGCACTCTCTGCATCTCAATTTCTCTCAAATACGATTGCTCCACCCACAATCGTCAACTCAGCATGCACCGTATGCAGATGAAACACCGGTATCTGGAAGGGATCATTGTTCAACACCACCAAATCGGCCAGCATACCGGGCATTAAGCGCCCCTTACGCTCAGCAGCGGCTTCAGCGATTGCCGGGCCAATACAATAGGCTGCTAATGCTTCAGCAACGGTGAGTCGTTGTTCAGGATACCAACCGCCAGCCGGCGCGCCATCGGTCGTTTGGCGGGTTACGGCGGCGTGAATGCCAGCCCACGGATCCAGCGTCTCAACCGGCGCATCGGAACCAAAGGCCAGCGTAGCCCCAGCGTCAAGCAAACTGCGCCATGCGTAGCTGGTTGCGCAACGCTTCCCCCATAGCCGATCGGCCATCGCCATATCGGCAGTGCAGTGAATCGGCTGCATTGAGGCAATAACCCCAAGCTCGGCAAAGCGCGGAATGTCGGTTGGTGCAAGAATCTGGGCATGCTCGATCCGGTTGGGCAGCGCAAGATGGGCGGCAGTCGGACGTGCTGCGGCAATCGCATCGAGCACACTGCGGTTAGCCGCATCACCAATTGCATGCACCACCACACTGATCCCGTGAGCATTGGCACGGGTCACAATCTCTTTCATCTCGGCAGGTGGAATGACCACGATGCCGGTATGATCACGCCCTTCATACGGTGCCAGCATGTGGGCGCTCTCGGAGCCGAGTGAACCATCGGCAAACAATTTCAGGCCGCCGATCCGCAGCCAATCGTCACCCAAGCCGCTGCGCAAGCCCAAACCGATGGCATGATCGAGGTGCGCACCGGCGATATGCGCTAGCACGCGGATGGTAAGATCACCGTCAGCCCGCAGTGCTTGCAGATCGATCAGCGTATCGGGGCCGTCAGCCGGATTGGTCGCCGGCGGCACATGGACGCTGGTCAAGCCATAACTCAACGCCTCATTGATTGCCAACCGCAGTGCTGCCAACCGCTCGGCACGAGTGGGAGGCGGCATAATCGCGCGCACCAACTCCATGGCCGTCTCGAGCAAGATGCCGGTTGGTTCGCCGTGCTCGTCACGTTGAATCTGGCCGCCATCCGGATCGGGAGTAGCAGCGGTAATCCCGGCCAACTCGAGTACGCGGCTATTGACCCACAGCGAGTGACCGTCCTTGCGCGACAGCATCGCCGGCCGATCCGGGCATACACGGTCGAGATCGGCACGAGTGGGCCAGCGCTCGCCCCACAGAGTATGATCCCAGCCGTTGCCGCGCAACCATGCCCCCGGCGGCAAACGCTGCGCCGCAACCCCGATCTGGTCGAGCGCCACCGTGAAATCAGCGCAGCCAGTCAGACGTACCTGCTGGCGGGCAAGGCCGTGCAGCACAATGTGGACGTGCGCATCGGTCAGTCCGGGAACTACTGCCCGCCCGTGCAGATCGATCACCTCACTTTGAGGGCCGGCAGCGGACCGTACTGTCCCTTCATCACCCACTGCTAAGATCCGCTCGCCGCGAATGGCCACTGCTTGAGCCACCGGTTGGGCCGGATTGAGGGTGTAGATCGGGCCATTATGCAACACAATCGTGGTCATCGCAAACCTTTCGTTAGATCACATTTACCAATGAAGCGTGATGAGACCCTACTCATTCCGCTTACGGAACAGACAGAACATTGTAGTCGATCACAACCCGTTGATCGCTGTGCGATACCTCAACACCCGACACTGTGCTCACCACGCCCTCTGGCGCAGGAGTTCAAGGACGGAAAGAACATCTGATCCGGAATTAGGATTACGAAGCCCGCTGCGCGGGCTGCCCGCCCTCACCCCCAACCCCTCTGCCGCTAGTGCAGGAGAGGGTGCTGCTGCCTTACGCTTCCGCTATGCCTTGCGCGCCAACCACACGGCTCACCCTCTCCCACCTGACGGCGGGAGAGGGGGTGAGAGGGTAAGGATACACCAACGCATCGCCAAACCTTCAACCACCTCTGCACTCATACGCTCTGTCCACCCTTGCATCGCACAAGCGGGGGATTGCTGCGGGGGCTCCGCTCCCTCGTATAACATTGCTTTCTCTTTGGCAACCACCCCGGGCGATACAGCCTTTTCCTCCTGCGCGAGCTGTCGCGCCTGCTGTCATTGCGCGCCGCGCTCCCGACCGAGCGGGAGCCATACCTGTACGCGCGCAATATGTCCAAATCCTTGTCTAGACACATAATGACGATGAAATCCTACTCGCCCGGCACTATTCTGTCAAATCTGAGTAGTCAAATATTTACAAAATGGAGAACATCCTTAACTATGAGTGTTCAACGTTCGCACGCACTAGCAAGCGTGGTATGATATGTCATGATTTTGCACATATCATTACCCGCTCGTGTCCAGACTATTAACGACCACCCTACCGCTTTGCGGCTACCAGAGGAGGCTGGCTATGACTCATCCGCGCACAAATTATGCGCTAGCAGGCGCAGCGCTCTTTAACCCAATGGCCGCAATGTACTGGCTGGATGTAGCGCGCGGGCAGCGTCCCGGGATTGGGTTGGCGTTGGTTAGTGCGGTAGGTGCGGCATGCGCTGGATTGGCCGCCGATCCGCGCCGCCACCCGTGGCGAGCGATGGCGAGCGGGTTAGCGGCCGCGGCTGGCGCCGCGTTAGCCGGTTGGGCGCTACAACGGTATGTGGCGTGGGTGGAGGGCGAGAGCGAAGATGCGCCGGCCCCGCCAAACGCGCACGATCTGCTGGTGCCGGCGGCGGCAGCTTGCGCCGGTGCGGTTGGCGTGGCCGCATTGGTGGGCCGTGTGCCGGAACAATATATCGAGTACAGCGGTAAGCACGGCGATTACCGCTGGATCGCAGCCGAACCGCACCCGGTCCAGCGCTGGCTGGCATGGAGCGGCTACCTCGCCCATCAGTTGGCAATTTGGGGCTGCATCTATGCCGGTCAGCGCCAACGCCTGCGTTACACCAGCGATATGCGCCGGCTCAATTGGTTGGCACTGGCGGTGAATGCCGGCGGGGTGGCGCTGCATTACCTGCAATCGCACTATACGTATGACGGGTTGGCCCGTGATGTACCCGAAGGCAGTGCGCTCGGTTCGGTATCATTCATCCTGATGCTGGCCTTGGCCCTCGAAGCGCCGCGCCGCGGTCTCTTCTTCGGCAGCCGCAAGGTGATGCCTCCCGCTGAACTCGTGCGCTTTGCCCGCCGCTTCCACGGCTATATCTTCTCGTGGGCTTCGACGTATAATTTCTGGTATCACCCGATCGACCCTAAACCGCTGCACTATACTGGCCTGTTCCACACCCTGTTGCTCTTTGTCCAATCGGCGCTCATCTACACCAATGCCCACCGCGACCCGCGCTGGACGCTGACGCTCGAGATGTTGGCCTTGCCGCACGCGGTTGTTTCGACCCTCTACAAACGCAGCGGGTTGGCAGCGATGTTTACCTTTAGCTTCTTAATGATGTTTGTGGTCAACCAGATGCACGGCCTCAACTTGCCGGAACGGGCGCGCTGGACGATCGGCGGTGCGTATGCCGCTACTGTGCTGAGCTACTACGGCGCGCGCCACCAATGGCATAAGTTGCCTGATGTCCTGCGGATTCCAATCCTCGAGTATGGAGTGTTGGGCATCTTGGTGTTGTTGTCGCTGCTGATGCGGGCTGTGCGGCGGTTAGAAGGAAACCCGCAAACTTTGCATACGAAACCATGAGAACATAGGACACAGATGCGCTCGGGTTGGGACGGATGCACCCAGATCGCACCACCCGTGACCATCCGTTGCACCCGTATCTATACTGCGTCCTATCCCTAAATAGGATACGGAATGCTCACCGCTCAATCCGTGTCCTATTCACCACTCTTGCTACTTCACTGCACGAGCCGCCGCAAACACCACCTCACTCAACGTGGGATAAGCAGCGAACACCGCAGCCAGCTCGGCGATGGTCGCACCGGTTTGGATTGCTAACGCGACCGGTGCCAACATATCCGCTGCGTGTGTGCCAACCGCAATCCCACCACGGATCTGGCGGTTCGTCGCATCATAGATCAACTCGACCCAGCCTTCAGTCTCGTCACTGAGGTATGATTTGAGTGAGGCAGTATACGAAGCTCGTACCCGCTGCAATTCACCCTCACCGCCAGCTACAATCCCCACTTGGGCAATTTCGGGCACGGTATAGACAGCGCTGACCACGGTATGCGGACAATAGCCAGGTACCGGTAGGTCCGCTGCTGTGCGGCCGGCAATCCACGCCTGGGCCAGCGCGCGGTTGGCCAGCATCGGCCCACCGGCAGCATCACCCACAACAAAAATGTGACCGGCGACTGTACGACCATAGTTATCAACCGCGAGTTGTCCGTTGGCACCAACCGCCAACCCGGCCGCAGCAAGATTGAGCCGGCTTAGATCGGGGACTCGCCCAATCGCAAGGAAGGCCATAGCAGCGATATGGGTCGCACCATCGGCTGTAGTGACAACTACACCGGATTCAGTCCGCTCGACCCGTTCCACATCGATCTGATGGATCGTGACGCCATGCGCCGTCATCGCGGCAGCGAGAGCCGCTCCAGCTGCCGGATCGAACATCGGCAATACGCCAGGCGCACCGACCAACCACGTCACCTTCACACCGAGCCGGCTGAAGAGTGAAGCAAACTCGCTACCCGTCGGCCCCCCACCGATCACGATCATGTCCGGCGGCAGTGTGTTCAGATGACTGGCAAACCGCGGGGCAATAATCCGCTGACCATCGGGCTTCATTGTCGGTGGGAAACGTGGTACCGAACCGGTAGCGATAATCACTGCATCGGCGGTCAATGTCTGTTGCGAGTCGTCGTTGCGCACGATCAGCTCGTGAGGGCTATGAAATGCAGCTACCCCGTGGACTACCTTGACCCCGGCGGCTTGGAGCCGCTGTGCCTCACGCTCACTCCACCGCTGCGCCACCGCTTTGATCCGGTTGAGCACCTCTGTTGAGGTCACGTGGACAGCACCAACCGTTACCCCTGCTGCGGCAGCATGAGTAGCAACTCCGGCCAATTCAGCCGCGTGCAACCATACTTTACTTGGTAACAGGCTATCCCAACCGGTACGTCCACCGATCGGTCCTTCACCGATCAAGGTTACCTGCGCATGACCCTTTGCAGCGGCAACGGCAGCCTCAACTCCGGCCGGCCCGCCGCCGATCACGACAATTTGCTTCATACGTCTTCTTCATCATCGTTGCAACTCTACCACAGGCATCTGTGAAAGAAGATGCAAAGAATCGGCCAGAGGTTACAACCGCCAAACGAGATGGTGGAATGGATGCCAATAATGTACCATATTGCATTGAATCATTATGTGGA
>NZ_JBMFNE010000016.1:0-76294 GCF_049970315.1 Chloroflexus sp. | reverse complement strand
TGGAGACGCACGGCAGTGCATCTCATTATGTGGAGACGCACGGCAGTGCATCTCATTATGTGGAGACGCACGGCAGTGCATCTCATTATGTGGAGACGCACGGCAGTGCGTCTCCGGTATGGCCTCGTACCTTGTACTACGAATCCGGTGTCGGTGGCGGCAGTTCCGGGTTTGTTTCAGTGTTAGGTTGCGGCGCCGGTTCGGGATCAGGCGCGCGAATGCCGAGCACGATAGTCGTGTCAGGCAAGATCCATTCACCTGCTGCCGGCAATGAACTGAGCACCACATACGGCCCGTACCGGTAATAATCCTCGCCGGCCCGATCGGGACCCTGATAATCGACGTAGATGCGACCCGGATCGATACCCAACAAGGCCAGCACCTCTTTGGCCTGATTTTCACCCAAGCGGCGTAGATCGGGCATCAAGATTGCACCTTCAACCGGTGGTACCGGCACCGGCGGTTTGAACATCTCCTCGGTACATACGGGGAGATCTTCGTACTTAAGCGGCACCGTGGCATCACCACCACGCCATTTGTACTCAACCTTCTCATCGGGATCAGGTGGTGGCAGTTTCCACAGGTAAATCTCACGCACCAGCTCAGATGGATAGCTCGCTTCTGGGGCAGGCCGGCAGTAAGCGCCATCGGTCAATGCACTGAGATCCTGCGGGGGCGGCGCCGCCTTGGGATCGGTAGGTGGAGCCGGTGGCGGGTTAGGCCGCAACTCGCCGCTACTCGTCCACTCTTCCGGGGTAGGAATTCGGACAACGGTCACTTTGTCGTATGCTGAACAGAGAACATCACCCGCGATCAAGTTGGTGAGATTAGCGGTTGGCGTCGGACTTAACAAGGCCGCTTCCTCCAATTGCTTCAGCATCTTTTGGGTAAACACCTCCTCGCGGTAGCCACCAAAGGGGCCGGGCAATTCACAGATAGGGCGGCGCACGACCTCTTCTGGCAAGATAAACTCCGTCTGAATTTCCCCATCAGGAAACGGCGCGGCAAAAAGGATACGATAACGTTCATCTTCAGCAATGAGGCGGAAGATATTCTCCATCACGTTGCGCCAGATGATCCCACCACCGGTCAGACTCTCCACCCGCGCCGTCGGTTCGTTATTGTTATTTCCCGTCCACACGCCAACCGTCACAAACGGCGTATAACCGACTGCCCATGCATCTCGCCAATCGTTGGTCGTGCCGGTCTTGACCGCCGCAGGCAGACTGAGACGCAACGGGCTGTTGAGGCCCCAAATTGCTTGGCGGGCACGGTCATCGCTAAGCATATCTGAGATAATCGCGACCAGTGCCGGATCGACCACCGGTTCGCCGGCCGGCGGCGAGAAGCGTTCGAGGGTACGCCCCTGCGAATCGGTAATTTCGAGAATGGCAACCGGAGGGAAGTAGCGCCCACCGCTGGCCAACGTATTGTACGCGGTGGTTAGTTCCAATGGCGACACCTCGCCACCGCCCAACGTGAGGGACAACCCATAAAAACCGGCACCACGCTTGAGACCGGTACGGATACCGACCCGTTCTAGCAGCCGGATGGTGTAATCGATGCCGGCAAACTTTAGCGCCTTGACCGCTGGCATATTGAGCGAGTTTGCCAGCGCGGTACGGATACGCACCGGCCCGTTCCATTGACCGTTGTAATTCTGCGGAGCATACCAATCACCGGTACCGGTCGGAAACTCGGTTGGAACGTCCCACAATACCGTCTCCGGTGTCATGCCCTGTTCCATCGCCGCCAGATAGGTAAACGGCTTGAGCGCCGAACCGGGTTGCCGTTCACGAGTCGCGACGTTCACTTGCCCATCGAGGACATTCCCCGACTCGCCGGGGGTCTTGGTCGGTTTCACCGCGTTGTAGTCGATACTCCCGACCATCGCCAGAATCTGGCCGGTGTTGGGTTGCATGATCACTACTGCTGCGTTATGGATGTTCCGCGACTCCAGTTCGGCGATCCGCTCGAAGGCCGTGGCTTGCGCCATCCGTTGCAGTTGAAGATCGAGGGTGGTCGTGATCCGTAAGCCACCACCGTACACAATTTGCGGTCCATAGCGCTGCAAGAGCAGATCACGCACATAAAAGACAAAGTGCGGCGCGTTGAGCGGGGCCTCTTGTGGAGCAAAGCGTAGCGGTGTCGCCAGCGCACGTCGCGCCTGTGTTTCGGTAATGTAGCCGTCTTCAACCATTCGACGTAAGACGGCAGCTTGGCGGATGCGAGGAAGTGGTGTACCGGACGGTAAACGTGCATTCGGGTCGAGCCAGTCATCATCAACAAAGACCGGCGGCAAATAGCCACCTTGCTCGTCACGTTCGAGATAGTTTATCGGATTGTAGACAGAGGGTAACTGCGGTAGACCGGCCAGCAACGATGCTTGGTTCAGATCAAGTTCGGCAGCACTGACACCAAAATAAACTTCGCTGGCTGCCTGAATCCCATAGGCAAGATTGCCGTAGAAATTCTCGTTGAGATACAGCTCGAGAATCTGATCTTTGGTATAGATGCGATCAAGCTCTTGGGCCAGAATAATCTCTTTGAGTTTTCGTTCGTAGCGGCGCTCCGGTAATCGCTCTTCCGGCGTCAGCACACTATTTTTAATCACCTGCTGGGTGATGGTTGAAGCTCCACCCACCTCTTCGCCCAATCGTAAGCTATCGACCAGCGTGCGGATGATACCGGCCAGATCGATACCGGGATTGGTGTAAAAGGTTTTATCTTCGATAGCGATAGTTGCCTGTATTAAGAGAGGGCTAATCTCGTCAATCGAGACTTTCGTGCGTTTACCGGTATCAAAGAATTCGTAGAGCAATTTGCCGTTGCGGTCGAACATGCGGGAGTTTTCAAACAAGGCCCGATTATCGAGTAAGGCCAAGCGTGGACGAAGGCTCTCGGCGACTTGGATGTAGGCATTGTAGGCGAAGCCGGTGAGTGCGATGAGCACAACGGCAATCAGCCCGAATACGGCTAAGAGCGCGTTCATGAGCCAGCGACCCAAGGGTAGCTGCGGTGTAGGACGACCACGCACTAGACGTGGTGGGATATGGCGACGACCGTTACGGCCATTACGATGGTATGACGATAGACGACGCGAACGTATCATAGCTGACGTGAAACACCTGTCGGCGTTGGAACGATTATGAATATGCGCCTTGATGAGCGCCGACGGTAGTATAGCATATAGTGGTCTATTGTAACTGATACGCAGATGAGAATGGGATCGGGTAAAATGAACGTGATCCGTGAGTGTGTATCCTAACGATACCATGAATCAACCCTCGCTTGTTACGCCGACCATTCTGATTACAGGCCTTATTACCCTCCTCGTCACGTTGATCGGTGATACGGTGACTGCCGCTACCGATTGGCACATGGTGTGGCTGAGCGGCGCAAGTTTGTTGGTTGGTCTAGAAGCAATCGCGTTGCGTTCGCGGATGGTTGCCGGACTTCACGAAACACAGGGTGGGGCGGTGCGGTATCTGGCCGTTGAGGTGTTTGGACTGATAGCGCTAGCCCGGATCGTTGCGACCCTGGGACAGGGAAGCAACGGTTGGGCCGCGATGATGACGTGGATTACCGACCCGCTCGCCGCGTTCGATGCTCCGTTTCTGTTTTGCTTGCTCACGCTACTGACTGTGGCAGTCCTGAGCCGCAGTGGTATCGCTGCAATTGCCGCACTTACGCCAAACGCTCCGCTCAAGACACCATTGCAGAGTCTTGATATGCTTTTTTACCGCAGTGACGCCATCGCCCGCCGCCAAGTAGCTGTCTCTGCCCTGAGTCGGGCAGTCGGTTGGGGTGGGCTACTGATGATCGTTACGCTGGGGGTGCAATATCGCCAACACACGCTCCCACTCAGTGCAACCGGTTGGATGGCGCTCTACCTTGCCGGTGGCCTAAGCCTGATTACGCTGGCCCAGCGCCGAGCTTTGTTGGCCGATTGGCAGAGCGATGAAGCCGATATTGCGCCTGAGGTTAATCGAAGTTGGCAATGGCTGAGTATAAGTACTATTGGATTGGTGCTTGTCTTAGCACTCGCTCTTCCAGTGCAGGTAGCACCCCTCGTTCCAGATGACTGGCAAGAGACACTTCTATTGATCGGTGGAATTGTTCTCTTGTGTGCGATGATCCTTTCATTCCTGTTTATCGGGATGCTGAGTCTTGTGGCACTGCTGCCGTTGATGTTACTGATGATCTTGAGTTCGCTCATGAATACATCGGCAAATGCGGTGACGCCAATCGTACCACCAATCCTGCCATCATCTGTCGAGAGTACACCACCAGTATGGCCGGGGTTAATCTTTTGGATGTGTATCGCGCTACTGACCGGTTTGGCGTTTTGGACGATCTTGCGCCGTCAACAGTGGGTGAAGCAGGGATGGCCACACTTGTACGAGTGGATAACCGCTGCGCGGCAACAGATAAAACAACGGCACCGAGATCGGCGCTGGCGACTATCGTTTGGGCGACGGCCCACTGCGCCACCAGACCCGATCCGCCCACCGGTTGATATTGCGATCACCTGCTACCACGCGGCTTTGCGCTACGCTGCCAATCGAGGTTACTCACGCCAACCAGCACAAACACCGGCAGAGTTTGCCGAGCATACGGTCCCGCAGTTAGCCGAAGCCGGTGAAGAATTACGCGCACTGACGCTTGCGTATCACCGCGCTGCATATGCCGGACACGCATCTGATCCGGTTGAACAGCAGCAGGTGCGTACCCTATTACGTTGCTTCCGACAAAAGATTATGCAAAGGCGCAGAGTGCGCAAAATATAGGTGAGGATTGAAGGCGTGCCTGTGCGCGCTCAGCGCCTGCCTTCTTCCTACCCAGATGTTGTGGTCGCCGCCATCCGGCGCGGCATCAGCACAGTATAATCAAAATCGAGCACTACCGCCGGATCGTAATTACCATCGGCGTCACGGTAGGGAAAATCGTGGCACGGTCGATCCTTGGTGGCAACGGTGCGTACCCGCAAAGCACCGACATCATCACGCCCCGGAATTTCCATTTTGTCGAGAATCTCCGACCAAGCGTAGATAGTATCACCGGCAAAGCTGGGGTTTGTGTGACGACCGCCATTGATAGCAGCAATGCTGAACGCATTGGCGAGGCCGTTGAACGAGAGCGAACGGGCGAGGCTGATGATATGACCGCCGTAGACAATCCGCCGACCAAACCGACCCTCACGCTCAACGTGGAGGTTGAAGTGAACGCGAGCCGTATTCTGATACAGCCTCGTAGCCTGCATATGCTCGGCTTCCTCGATAGTGACCCCGTCGATATGATCAATCTTCTCCCCGACCTCATAATCTTCCCATACATATGAGCTGCCGGCACGCACAAGATCGTACTGGCCGGGGGCAATTTGGTAAGGCACATGCAACTCGACCACCGGAACGGCATCGGGCAACGACGGTACCACCGGTTCTGGCGCCGGTGCATTTAGATCACGTTTGCGCACCATCACCCAGCGAATATATTCTAAGACCATCTCGCCGCGCTGATTGACTCCTACCGAGTGGACATAGACAACACCGGTTTTACCATCTTTGTTCTGACGTAACCCGATCACTTTTGAGGTGGTTGAAAGGGTGTCGCCGGGATAAACCACCGCGCCAAACCGTCCACCGGCGTAGCCGAGATTGGCGATAGCGTTGAGGGAAATATCGGGCACCGTCTTACCGAAGACAATGTGAAAGACGAGCATGCTATCGAGGGGGGCGCGGTCTAGGCCGAGATTCTGGGCAAACGGAGTCGATGATGTTACGGCAAAACGTGAACCGTAGAGCGAGGTATAGAGGGCAACATCTCCTTCAGTGACGGTACGGGGGGTGGCATGGACAATCTCTTGACCTAACCGAAAATCCTCGAAGAAATTGCCGGGATTGGTTTTGTTGATCATTCGGTTCTCCTTTTATAGATGGCAATGCGATTAGGGCGACGCACCACCGTGTGGGTGACGCACCACCGTGTGGGCGACGCACCACCGTGTGGGCGACGCACCACCGTGTGGGCGACGCACCACCGTGTGGGCGACGCACGCCGTGTGGGCGACGCACGCCGTGTGGGCGACGCACGCCGTGTGGGCGACGCACGCCGTGTGGGCGACGCACGGCGTGCGTCGCTCCAATGATTACAATGATTCCGTAAACCCGTAGGCTTTGGCCAATTCGGGGTCTTTCTTGGCGATCATGCGGGCAAGGTCAACAATCACCTTGGCCTGTTTCCATGTAGCATCATCTTGCATCTTGCCGTCGATCATTGCCACCCCAGAACCATCGGGCATTGCCTCAAGAATGCGTTTGGCGAAAAGCACCTCGTTCACATCAGGGCTAAAGACGCGCTTGGCAATTGGGATTTGATTTGGCGCCAACGACCACGCACCGGTACAGCCGAGCAAGAAGGCGTTGCGGAATTGGGCTTCACAGGCGGCTTCATCCTTAATATCGCCGAAGGGGCCGTAGAAGGCACGTAGCCCGTTGGCAACGGCAACATCGACCATGCGGGCGATAGTGTAATGCCAGAGGTCTTGCTGGAAGAAGGGCCGTTCAGTCTGGCCTTCTTGTGGATCGGCCAAGACACCGTAGAACGGATGGCCGCCGCCAACCCGCGTCGTCTTCATCCCACGCGAGGCGGCTAGATCGGCCGGACCGAGGCTGAAGCCGTGCATACGCGGACTAGCTCCGGCAATCGCTTCGAGATTGACCATCCCTTGCGCCGTCTCGAGAAGGGCGTGGATGAGAATAGGTTTGCGAATCTGATGTTTAGCCTCCAGCAGCGCAAGATATTGATCGACAAAGTGGATATCCCACGGCCCTTCAACTTTCGGGATCATGATGACATCGAGTTTATTACCGACATTCGCCACAATTTCGGCAATATCATCGAGCACCCATGGGCTGTTGAGGGCATTTACCCGCACCCAGACTGCCGTATCGCCGAAATCGGTGTTGCGCACAACCTCGATGAAGCCGGCGCGGGCAGCCTCTTTCGCATCAACCGGAATAGCATCTTCGAGGTTGCCACACAAGACATCAACTTGCTTGGCAACTTCGGGAATACGGGCACGAATCTTTTCAACGTGGGGTGGGAAGAAATGAACAACCCGCTCCGGGCGTACCGGCAATTCACGGATTGGTTCAGGAGCACCGATGGCCAATGGTTTGTAGAAATTGTGCGGTAGTTTACGCATCATTGCCTCCTAAATTCAGATGCAACGCTCAACGCAAAGATGCAAAGAATCAACAGCACTATCGCTGCACCGTTTCCTCGTTGCGACTGCTGCACGCATCGCGTCTCTGCGTTATTCCAAAACCTCCGGTCCGGCGACAATCCCTTCATCGTGTAACCGACCTACTTCACCTTCACTCAATCCAAGCACCTCCAATAAAATCTCGTCGGTATGTTCACCGAGCCGGGGTGCCGGCCGCACGGGTAAGCGTGGCACTTGGCTAAAATCAAGCGGTGATCCGGCCATCAGATATGAACCGATCCCCGGTTGCTCGACCATAGCAAACATAGGGTTATCGGTGGAGCAATCTGGGTCTTGAGCAATCGCTTCACGCACCGTCCGGTATGGCGCCCATGTCACACGGTGTTGCTCGAACACCTTACGTACTTCGGCGAGCGTGCGTGCGTGAAACCATGGTTCAAGCAGTGCAGCAATCTCACGGCGAGCGCGGAACCGATCGCCCTCTTCATCCATGTTGAGCCCCAATCGCTCGCCGAGAGCGTTGAATGCATCGCTCAGGCCGGTCGCCTTCCCCAACGCCTTCCATTGCAAATCGGTCAAACCGACAACCATCACCCGCTTCCCGTCGAGTGTCTCGAAATCGCGCCCAAACGCACCGTAGAGATAATTCCCCTGTTTGGGCCGGTCGGTGTCATTCACCATCACCTCGGCAATCATACCAAGATGACCGATCATCGCTAGCCCGACATCTTTGAGAGCCAGCTTGACCAATTGCCCTTCACCAGTCAGCCGGCGATGACGTTCGGCAGCCAACAAGCCGAGTGCAATCATGTGACCAGTGATGAGATCCCACGCCGGTAACACATGATTGACGACATCAGGCGAGGTAACGGGGCCGGTCATAAATGGCAGGCCAAGTTGCGGATTAACGGTATAGTCAACCTCCGACCCACCATCCCGTCGGCCAACCAGATTCACCATAACCAAATCGGCGCGATGGCGCCTGAGGGCATCGTAGCTCAACCAACCACGGGCGGGAAAGTTGGTAATAAAGAGACCGGCGTTATCACCGGGAGCGCAGATCAATTGGGTCAGTAGCTCTTGACCACGCGGATGGCGAATATCGACCGCGATAGAGCGTTTGCCTTTGTTGAGACCGGCCCAAAACAAGCTATGCTTTCCATCAAGGGTAACCGGCCAGCGCTTGTAATCGAGACCACCACCGATGGGATCAAAGCGAATCACATCGGCACCCAACTGAGCCAACGTCATCCCGCCGAGCGGTGCAGCAACAAAGGCTGAGCCTTCGACGACACGCATACCACTGAGAATGCCGTTCATGGACTCCTCTTGCCGTATCAGACTGTGACGATCACACGGAACCGTCACAGTGCTAAAACCTCTGCCTAGATCACTCGCTTGGCGCGCAACTCACCGATCTGATCGTCATTCATCCCCAGCCACTCTTTCAACACCTCCTCCGTATGTTCACCGAGTTTGGGACCAAGCGAGCGAATCTTGCCGGGGGTTTCCGAGAGTCTCGGCACGATATTGGGCATAATCAGTGTTTCACCAAGATCCTCGGCATCGATGGCGACCAAATTGCGCCGGGCATGAACATGGCGATCACCGAAGAAATCAGCAATATCGTTGAGCGGCGCTGCCGGCGTGGCAGTTGCATAGCACCGTTCGAGGACTTCGGCGCGGGTCAACGAGCTACACCAATCACGCACGATCTCGTTAACATCACTGGCGTGGGCAAGACGGACTTTCTGATCGCCATACACACTCGACGAGGCCAACTCAGGGCGACCCATCGCGTTAGCAAGACGGGCAAAAAGCTTGTCTGTCGCGCACGAGATCGCCACCCATTTCCCGTCTTTGGTCTGGAAGTGACCGTGGGGACAGGCAAACTCGTTGTAATGCGAGCCGTGCCGCTCACGCACCTTACCGTACATCCCATACGCGGGAACCAATTCATCACTACAGCGGAAGACCGACTCGTAGAGCGCAGCATCGACATATTGACCGCGACCGGTCTGTTCGCGGTAGCGCAAAGCGAGCAGAACCCCGATACAGCCGTATAGACCGGTCATGTAATCGGCGAGAGTGGTTGAACCGGGCGTGACCGGCGTCCCCTTCGGCATACCGGCCAGATACGCGATCCCACCGACGGCGTGGGCGATGCGGGCAAAGCCGGGACGGTCACGATAGGGACCGGTTTGGCCGTACCCGGTCACACGGAGCATAATCAGGCGTGGGTTAATCTTGCTGAGCACATCCCAGCCTAATCCCCACTTTTCGAGTGTTCCGGTACGAAAATTCTCGCAGAGCACATCCGCTTGCGCAACCAGTTCTTTAAAGACCCGCGCCCCTTCAGGATGTTGCAGATTCAGCGTTACCGAACGCTTATTACGCGACTCGCTCAACCACGTTAACGTATCACCGCGTGTAGTCGGGGTACCAAAGCGACGTAGCGCATCACCACCAATCGGATGTTCAACTTTCAACACATCGGCCCCAAACTCACCGAGCAGCGTCGCGCAGAAGGGTGCTGCAATCACGGTTGCAGCATCGATGACGCGGAGGCCTGCTAAAGGCAACGTCGTATCGGTTTCAGCCATCACCTATACCTCGTTCTATATGCGGGTTTGCAACGGAGAACAGGTACACCTCTTCACCTTTGCCGGTTTACATTCTATCGGTACGCCCTAGATAATTTTGCGGCTACGCAAATGCTTGATCTCTTCAGCAGAAATATCGAGCAACTCGCGCAGCACCTCATACGTCGCATTACCCAGCGGCGGCCCAAGATTGGTAATCCGACCCGGTGTTTCAGACAGCGTCGGGATCACATTGGGAACTACCACTTCACCGACACCTTCGGCTTCGATCCGTGCCAGATTACCCCGCGCACGAAAATGTTCATCGTTGAACATATCGGCAATACTGTTGAGCGGTCCAACCGGTACCTCTTTTTCCAAACAGCGGCGCATCACCTCATCGCGCGTGAGGGAACCAACCCAATCGATGGTAATCTGATTCACGACATCGCGGGCTGCCAAGCGCTTCCGTTGATCGCCGTACAACTCAGGCGAAGCCAATTCAGGGCGTTCCATCGCCTCGGCCAACCGCTCAAACATTTTATCGGTGGTACAGGCAATCGCCACCCATTTCCCGTCTTTAGTACGAAAATGACCATGGGGCACGGCAATAAAGCTTCCCGCACCTTCACGTTCGCGAATCTTGCCAAACAGACCATAAGCCGGGGCAATTTCATCAAGAATACGAAAGACTGCCTCATAAATCCCGACATCGATCAACTGGCCACGCCCGGTTTTCTCACGATGGCGGAGTGCGATCAAGATCCCAATCGCGCCGAAGAGACTGGCGATATAATCACCGAGCGGTGCCGTACCGGGCAAAACCGGTGTTTCACCGGGAAAACCGGCAAGGTACGATAGACCGCTAAAGGCATGGGCAATGTGGGCAAAACCGGATCGACGGCGGTACGGACCGGTTTGGCCGTACCCTGACACACGTAGCATAATCAAGCCGGGGTTGACAGACTGCAACGTCGGCCACGATAACCCCCACTCCTCCATCGTACCGGGCCGAAAATTCTCGACCAAAATATCAGATTTCGCTACCAGCTTCAGAAAGAGGTCCACACCTTCCCGCTGCCGCAAATCGATGGTTACCGACTTGCGGTTCCGTGCTTCACTCAGCCACGCTAGCGTAGCGTCATGGCGTGTAGTAGCCGTACCGAATCGGCGCATCGGGTCGCCCCCAAGAGGATGTTCAACCTTCAACACCTCGGCGCCAAATTCCCCTAAAATTGAAGCTGCATAGGGACCGGCCAAGAAATTACCGACATCGATCACACGAATGCCGCTGAGCGGTAGTCGATCACGTACCACTGCCGGTTCAGGTTGCGGCTCCGCAGCAGGCGGAGTCGGATCAGCTCCTGGTGCAGATTCGAGGTCTGCTGTCACTACCACCGGCATTTCGGTCTCCGTCATCTCCGTCGTTTCAGTCGTTGCTTGAGTCGTTTTTGTCGGGCGTGAGCCTTTTGCCATCGTTTACCGCTCCTCAAAAATACACAAAACGAACTATCGCATAGAGCACGTCAAGGCTCTATACGGGCCACCATGGCCATGAGCTTTGCACAAAAAGACAAGAAGGGTAGGGATAAAAATCTCGTGTAGTTTTACAATAGCATAGAGTACTCGATTGTGCAATTGCCTGTTGATAACTTTTAACTGTGAGTTGATATAAGTAAATCCTTATAGCTGGATCGTTAGACTATAGACGAGAGCATAATAGACAACAAAGCCGATTGGAGAAAGCAACCGTAGCATAGCAAGGAGCGAACGACTATGAGCGAAGCGGACTGGACGGCGTGGATCGGACAAACGGAGTTGGTCGAGGATGAGATTTGCCTCGCACAGGCATTAGCTGCGGCAGCTACACTCGAGCCACCCTCAGCAACACTTACCGTAGGAGCACCCTTACCTCCCCTGTGGCATTGGTTCTACTTTCTTCCCCGCGCACCACAATCACAACTCGGCAGTGACGGCCACCCCCAACGTGGTGGTTTTATTCCACCAATCCCGTATCCGCGCCGTATGTTTGCGGGGGCAAGAATCCGCTTTCACCGGCCGTTGCTGATCGGGCAGCCGGCCCGTCGTGAGGGCGTAATTCGCAATATCACCCAAAAGACCGGTCGTACCGGCCCGCTTGCCTTTGTGACCGTCGGTTATCAAATCTACCAAGGCGAGAACCTCTGTATCGAAGAAGAGCAGGATATCGTCTATCGCGAACCGGGTGCACCGGTTCCAGCACCGGTGCCGGTTGAGCTGCCACCGGTCACCGATGCTATTACCCGCATCGTTACCCCCGATCCGCGCTTACTCTTCCGGTTCTCGGCATTGACGTTTAATGCACACCGCATCCACTACGACCGTCCGTATGCCCAGCAGGAAGAAGGCTACCCCGGTTTGGTCGTGCATGGCCCTCTTGTCGCAGTGCTGCTGATGGAGCTTGCCCGCCACCATACCACCCGCCCGATCAGCAGCTTCCGGTTCCGTAGTCAAGCACCACTGTTCGATCTTGCCCCGTTCCGCCTTATCGCCCGCTTTGGCACCGATCAGGTTGAGTTGGAAGCGCAAGGACCGGATGGGACCTCTGCCCTCACGGCCACCGCCGAACTTGGGGGAGGCAACGAATAACGCCACGCACAGTGTGTAGACGGGAGGGGCAGAGCCACGAATAACGGCTCTGCCCCTCTTGTGCTGTGAGATCGTGGTTCGTGCATAACCGTATGTTTAGAGAACCATCTTCGTATCTTTCGATGCAAAAGTACGAATTTTGCACTCTTTTTTCGTAATTACCGTCACAATTTATCCGTGAATTTTATCACATATTTTCTGCAAAAAATGTCACAATTTATACAAAACAGATCATATAACAATTCTCGGTGGTAATATTTTCACTCAATGCTCACGGATATCTTGTTAGTATTGAGCTTGCATTGCTCTCCCCGTATCGAGGCAAAGATCACGCAGACAGCGGTTGCCTCTCGATGACGACACAATCGTACTGTATGCGTAGTGTCTACCCGTATCTCACCATCTAATAGTGCAGATCGGTAGGCCCGCCTTTGCGATACCGAGAGTAATGAATTGAGCAGTGAGATAGTCAACAAGAGTAAGAAAGGAGTGCAAGCATGGAAGCAGAAATGCAACTGTTTGTCGACTCGCTGCGGCGCAACATGACCGCCGAAGACGTGGTGAACCTCGAAGCATGCATGAACTGCAAGATGTGCGGGGAGGCGTGCGCGTGGTATCTCGTGACCGGTGATGAAAAGCTCCATCCAACCCACAAGACCGGTTTGCTCCGCCAGATTTATCAGCGCTATCTGACGGTCGAAGGTCGGATCGGGGGTGTACTCGGACTCGTGACGACACCCACCGTTGCCGATTTGAAAGAGAATATGCAGTATTTCTGGGCCTGTACGGCTTGTGGACGCTGTACGTTGGCTTGTCCATCCGGTATCAGTATTCGCCGCATGGTGCGTCTAGCCCGTGCTGCGTATGCCGATTCGGGTCTAAGCCTCGCCAATCCAACGATTCGGTCAATTATCGAGAACACCGACCGTCACCGTCACAGCTTTGGCCTGACGGCGGCACAGGTGCTCGGTCGAGTCGGTTTGTTCTTGCGCAGTGAAGGGCTAGAGGTGCCGGTCAATGTGTCCGGCGCCGAACTGCTCTTTGTTTGTCCGGCTGCCGGAAATACGAAAATCCCCGATTACGGTATCAAACTCATTAAAATTCTCAATGCTGCTGGTGTCAGTTATACCATCTCACCTTATGTTATCGATACCGGTACTGAAATTGATCATATTGCTGTTCATCACAACCTGTCGAAGCAAATGTTGTTGGACTGGGAGGAGGAAGCCGATCGGTTAGGTGTGAAAGCGATCCTGCTGGTGGAATGTGGCTGCGATACGCGCACCCTATACGCCGAGGCAACTGAAACGCTTGGTCGCCCCTTCCGCTACCCGATTATCAGTGTTGATTCTCTGATGCTTGATCTCATCCGGGAAGGACGGTTACCGGTTGAAAAGACCCAGTTGAAGGTAACCTTGCACGATCCATGCTACGCAACGCGCCTCTCTGGGTTGGGTGATCTGTTCCGCGAGCTGTTGCATCTAGTCACCGATAATTTCATCGAGATGACGCCAAACCGCGAGCACAACTACTGCTGCAACGGTGGGGCTGGTGGCATGCGGTTGCCGGAAAACACGAATCTACGGCGCAAGATCTCGGTGCTGAAGGCAAACCAAATTCGCGCTACCGGTGCAGATTATGTCACCTCACCGTGTGTGGTTTGTACGTTATCGCTGGAAGATACCTGCCAGACGTACAATCTCTCGCCCACCGGCGAGCGGATGGCGCTGGTGCTGTTCGAGGTCGTGTATGCCGCAATGGAGCCGGCGCTGGCAAAACGCGGTGAACTCGATCGTATGCGCGTCCCTGCTGAGCTGCGACATCGTGACCATGAGTTCTTTATCGCACATAGTATCGAGGGCCAGATTGCGACACTGATGCAGCAACCCGATTTTCCGGGGTTGCTTGAGTGGCTGGAGAAAGACGATATTGTGAAGCGATTTAGCAAAGATCATCCACAGGTCTACGATCTCCTCCGATCGTGGCGGGAGTTTGCGATGTCGCTCGATCCGGAATGCTGTCGGTAGGTTAGTCAGACGATAGTACGCAGGAGGTGAGTGATGATCGAATTGTTGAATATCATTGCGCCGGTGGCGCTGACGATCTTTGTGGTCGGGGTGGGCTTACGGTTAGGTCGGTTCGGCGTCGCGCTGCTGACGAAACGCCATCCGCGGGGCGTGTCGCCAACGTTCGTACCGATGCCGCAACGCATGGGCGTCTTGGCGGCCTTGAATGCGGTGCTATTTGGACCGTTTAAGCATTTTTATCGCCGGTCAAACCCGACGTGGGGCCGTGGCTATCTATTGTATCACGTGGCGATTATCACCGAGGTGATCGGGTATAGCATTTCGGCGCTCATCGTTTTTGCAGTAATCGTGCTCGGGCGACCGGTACCGGATGTGGCTTTGCATCTCGAAGAGAGCTTTAATTACTCACCGGCCAATCTGCTTGCCATCATCTTCGGCAACGGCGAAATGTTGCAGGCGCGATTTCTGTTCGGTCAGTTTGCTCCCGTGTTTATCGGTATCACGTGGATCGCCATCGGCTTTGCAGTCCTCGGTAATGTGCATCTCATGACGGTGCTGCTGCGCCGATGGAGCGGCGCCGTCGTTGGTGACATTGACCACGCGGCCAAAGGCATCCGTACACCCGGTCGGTTACCGTGGGATCGGCTCGTTGTGCGCACCATTATCTTCTGTATTATCTGGACAGAACTTCTCGCCCGTTTGCATCTCGTTCCCGGTATTGTTTACTTCCATGCACTGCTAGGGTTAGCGTTGTTTGTCCTCTTGCCGTTTACGTATCTCTTCCACATGGTCTATAACTTCCTCGCCATTTTCTACGCGGTGCGGCGGCGGATGGCGCGCACGATTGCGTAACGATTGCACGTCGGATAGGCCCGCCTGAGTGATACCACACGTTGGATCGCTCGGGCGGTCACCTGAATGAATGCAGGTCTTGGGTACAGACTACATGGGCGTTGCCTATAACCCACACCGGTACGAACTGCGTTCACGTAGGGTTGCGCGTGGATCACATTCATCACCTTATTGATGATCGTTCTTAGTCCAAATTTGCATTGAGTATCTCTATGTAGGTTGCGCGTGGATCACATTCATCACCTTATTAATGATCGTCTACGCGTACCACCCGTTCGACACCGGTATAGATATTACACACCGCACCTCGGAGAAAACCAATGAGGGTCATATGAAAGTGCTGAGCCAACGTCACCGCTAATGTTGACGGTGCGCCGACAGCGACCACAATCGGAATGCGGGCCATTAATGCTTTTTGCACAATCTCAAAGCTCGCCCGCCCACTGACGACCAGCATCGATTGGCGCAAGTGAGCCAGAGTGCCGTTGAGGACGTGAGCACCGATCAGCTTATCAACGGCATTGTGCCGACCGATGTCTTCATACAGGGTAAGCAATTGTCCACTTGTAGTGAAGAGGGCGGCAGCATGCAGACCACCGGTACGCGCGAAGAGTCGTTGCGCTTGCCGCAGCGTGTCATCGAGCCCAGCCAAAACGGTACACGTGACCCGCACCGTCGGATCGTCGATCAGCGGTGTACAGCCCCGGAGATGAAGCGACTCGAGCGAGGCTTTACCACAAACACCGCACGAAGAAGAGGCGAAGAAGAAGCGACGATGCGCCTCAAGATCAAGATCACGGTCGGCGTGCAGATTGACCATGAGTGTGTTGAAGCGCACCTCGTCATCGAGTTCCGCATCAACACAGTAGCGAATGGTCGTAATGTCGTAGCGATCACGAATAATACCCTCACCGAATAGAAACCCGGTAGCCAACTCCACATCGGCATCAGGGGTGCGCATTAGGGTGGCGAGCTGCACTGTCTGCTGAGTACTCGGTATGGCGAGCCGTATCTCCAGCGGCTCTTCGACGACGACCGCATCTTTTTCGCGCCGGCAATACCCCTCGCGCACCTTGACTACGGTATGCCGACGAACGGTTGCTCGGGAGATCATCGGTTCCTCACTTGGTGGTACAAGACCCAACCACGCGCCGCCGGGCGGGCATCGCTCCCTATGCCGAGCCATGCAAGTTCCTCACTTGGTGGTACGAGGCCCAACCACGCGCCTCAACCCGTTGCGTCATTCAACCATCACCGGCACCTCGACCGGATGAATACTCACGATGGCTTTGTACGCCGGAACACCTGACCCCGGATCGCGCCGATGTGCATCGATCAAGACATTTCCTTCCGGCCAATGTACCTGCACGTTCCCCGACTTCAATGGAGCAAACTTGATCCGTGCCCGGAGTTCACCTACTGCTGAGCGCAGCACAACCCACTCACCTTCCCGTACTCCCAACCGAGCCGCATCGTCTGGATTGATCAGCACATCATCGCGGTGTGCCCCGTTGAGTGGATCGCGTTCATCATGAATCAGCGAATTGAATTGCTTCCCACGTCGCGTCTTGAGCACGAACATACCTGGCGGGAGATTTGTATCCGGTGGCGTGAGTGGGGTAAACTGCGCTCTCCCATCGCGGGTCGCAAAAACACCATCGCGACAGAGAATACGACCTCCCCATTGCACATGATCGCCGGCTTTGCGCAGATGCTGAATACCGTCGTACTCAGGAACAATCCGCGCAATCTCATCACGAATCTGCTGACCATCGCCAAAACGGATCAGTCGTGACCGTTCAGGATAGGTGCGTTCGGCGACATGCATCAGAATCTCCCACTCACTGCGCGCCTCAGCCGGTGGCGGGGTGATATATGGGGAGAAGATAATCTCACGCTCGGTGCTTGTCTCGGTACCGCCATCGCGTTGCTCGTAGCGCGTCGCCGCCGGGAGCAAGATGACTGTATCGGTGGGATCGACCAGCATCTGGCTCGAAAGCACAATATCCTGATGAACACGCAGGGCCGGACGGCTCAACGCAGTACGGATATAGGCCGGATCTGGCATTGTATCGAGAAAGTTGCCACCGACGGCATAAAATACCTCAAGTTGCCCATCGTAAGCGGCATCGATCATCTCGCCACAGCTTAGCCCTTTCCAATCGGGTACGGCAAAACCCCACTGCTCGCTCAGCCAACGGGCATGCTCGGCATTCACCGGCTTACCGCCGGGAAATGTGGTCGCGGTACAGCCCATCTCACCACCACCCTGCACGCCACTATGGCCACGAATCGGCATGACACCACAATACTCACGACCGATAAAGCCGCGTGCCAGCGCTACATTAATGATCGCTTTGACATTCTCAACGCCGTACTCGTGCTGGGTAATCCCCATACTCCATACAAAGACGGCACTCTTCGCGTGGGCCAATAGTTCGGCAAACGCCAGCATCTCGGCACGGGTCGAACCGCTCGCCTGTTCTAGTTCCGTCCACGATTGGGTTGCCAACGTCGCCTGCATCTCGTCGAACCCACGGGTATGTGCATCGATAAAGGTACGGTCGAGCCAACCGCGTTCGATCAGGTGTTTCAGCGTACCGTTGAGAAACGCTATGTCCCCACCGATCTGGATCTGAAAAAAGCGGTCGGCAAGCCGCGTACCAAACAAAGCGCTTTCAAACACACTCGGTACCCAATAGCGCTCAAGGCCCGGCTCGCGATAGGGGTTAATCACCACAATGCGGGTCCCGTGCTGCTTCGCGTAATAGAGATATTTCGTCGTCACCGGTTGGTTGTTGGGAGCATCGCTCCCGATAAACACCAACACGTCGGTCCCGATCCAATCGCGATAACTACAGGTCGAAGCGGCGACGCCGAGCGTCTGTTTCATCGCGGTGGTACTCGGCGCGTGACACAGACGAGCCGCGTTATCGACGTTGTTCGTACCCAGAAAACGCGCTACTTTCTGCGCCACATAGTACGTCTCGTTGGTAATCCCGCGCGAGGTTAGATAGAATGCGATCCGACGCGGATCGACAGCGCGAATACGGGTGGCAATCTCGTTTAAGGCTTCATCCCACGTTAGGCGGCGGAAACCGGCTTCACCGCGACGCCGGATCAGCGGATAAGGGAGACGACCCAACGCCCGCAACTCACGCCCGTTGAGTGATTGCAGGGAGGCTACATCGGCGAGACGGCGAATATCGAGTGGCGGCATTGTATTGAGCCGCAACAGATTCAGCCGTACTGTGCAGAGGTGAACACCCTTCATAGTAAAATCGCGCAGGCCGGTTGTACCGAGAGCACAACCATCGCATACACCCTTGTGCAAAATGCGCCATGCTGTACCTAAGTTATCGCGATTTTCCCAAATAGTGCGCACGATTTCCCAATAATGGTTGGGCTTCACCTGACCCAAACCATTAGGGACCAAACTAACCCACGTTGCCGGATTCCAGCCCCGTCGTTGCATATTGACTCCTCACGTTTTGAGCGAATTGGGAAAGCTCTGCCTTTAATTGTACTGCAACTACCGGTGAGATTACAACTTTTGCTTTAGCAGTGATCTGGTTGTAGGAATAAGCACCAACGACCATCTGATGGTACGACATCCTTCGTTACAACCCTCTAGACAAAACCCCTTCAATTCGTGTAGACTAGGATAAGGAGGTTGTATGCATGTCCCACCCGAACCCATCGTAGTGATAGCCGCTCACGCTGACGATATAGAGTTCGCCGCTGCCGGCACGATTGCCGGTTGGGCAGCAGCCGGGCATCCGATTACCTATTGCATCGTTACCGACGGATCGGCCGGGTCAAACGAACCGGGAGCCGATCTCACCGCTTTAGTCCAACGTCGGCAGAAAGAACAGCGGGCCGCCGCTGCTGTTTTGGGTGTGCATGATGTGCGCTTCCTTGGCTATCGTGATGGCGTGTTACAACCCACCCTCGAATTACGACGCGAACTGACGCGCCTCATCCGTGAGGTACGTCCATTCCGTGTCCTCTGCCAGGACCCAACGCTGGTCTTTGCCGGCAAGAGCTACATTAATCACCCTGACCATCGTGCGGCTGGCGAAGCAGCGATCTATGCCGTCTTTCCCAGCGCCGAAACGCGCCCCATCTTTCCAGAACTGCTCGCCGAAGGCTACGAGCCGCACAAAGTGCGCGAACTCTACCTGATGTTCCCACCAGCACCCGATCTTTATCTAGACATTAGTGACCGGATCGAGCAAAAGATCGAGAGCTTGCTCTGTCATCGATCGCAACTCGGCCCCGAAGTCGCCGATTGGGTGCGCAAGTGGGATGCCGAAAACGGCGCGCAGATTGGCGTTGCCTACGCCGAAGCCTTCCGGGTGCTACGTCTCGTCGATAATTAACCGCGCGACACGAACCATTCCGATCACGGGTAGCGTCTGCTACACCCGGATGGTTTGGTGTACGCGCTGCGTTGTTGTTGCTAGCGCCGGTGTATACCGGCTAGAAAGGAAAACCATTGGCAGATTGATACCAATGCGGTGTGCGTGAGTCAGGGCCGCGCACATCTCAGTTGCACCGAGGTTGATGTTCGGTGTGTTGCCCTGGTGTCCGTGTCCGCGCCAGCGTCGGGGCGAGTGCCTACGATGTGGTTTCCCCTAATTGCCTACTGCGGCGTAGCAGTCGCGCATTGCGCGTCGGAGATCACGGTAGCGGACGTAGTTAGTGAGGCTATATGAGTACCTTGACGAACAATCGATTACAGGCCCTCAGCGACAATGTGTGGTTACACTTCTTCCAAATGGGCCATTTCTCCAGTACCGGCGTGCGACCCACTGTGCTCGTGCGCGGTGAAGGTTCGCGCGTGTGGGATCAAGACGGTCACGAGTATATTGATGGTTTGTCCGGTCTTTTCACAGTCAATGTTGGTTATGGTCGCCGCGAAATCATTGAGGCGATCAGTGCGCAACTGAGCGAGATTGCATACGTTAGCCCCTTTAGCTTCCCCAGCCTCCCCCAAATCGATCTATCGGCACGGCTAGCCGCTCTTAGTCCGACCGGCCCTCGCTCACGGGTCTTCTTGACCACCGGTGGCTCAGATGCGGTTGAAACTGCCCTGAAGCTGGCAAAAGCCTATCAACGCCGCCGTGGATTTGCCGACCGTACCAAGATCATTGCCCGCCGGATTAGTTATCACGGTACCTCGATGGGTGCCCTGTCGGTTAATGGTGTGACCTCGATCCGCAACGGGTTCGGCCCACTGGTTCCGGGAGCGCGCCACGTACCGCTCCCCTATCGCTACCGCTGCGATTACTGTGCTTTACACAGTGGCTGCCGTGGCGTCTGCGCTGATGAGGTCGAGCGCCTGATTGAGTTTGAGGGGCCGGAGACAATTGCCGCCATCATCATGGAACCAGTCCAGAATAGCGGCGGTGCGATCGTCTCGCCGCCCGGCTACCTCCAACGTATCCGCCAAATCTGCGATCACTACGGGATTGTGATGATTGTCGATGAAGTCATCTGCGGTTTTGGGCGGGTAGGTGACTGGTTCGGTTCCACGGCGATGGCGGTTCACCCCGACATCATTACCTGCGCCAAAGGGATTACCAGTGGCTATGCACCGCTCGGTGCGGCAATTGTGCGTGACACCATTGCCGACATGTTTGTTTCCGAGAATGACGCCGACAAGTTCATGCACGGTATTACCTTCGGTGGACACGTGGCGAGCTGCGCTGCCGCGCTCGCAAATCTCGACATTATCGAGCGTGAACACCTGCTTGAGCGCAGCCGTGAGATGGGGACGTACCTTATGCGTGAACTAGAGGCAGCGATTGGTCAGCACCCCAATGTCGGCGATGTGCGCGGGATGGGCATGTTTATGGCGATTGAGCTGGTGCGTGACCGTACCACCCGCGAGTCCATTGCTGAAGAGCGGTTGATGAGCTGGTTGAGCGAACAATTGAAGCAGCGCGGCTTGATCTGCCGGGCCGATGACCGGCTCGAACCGGTTATCCAACTGGCCCCACCGTTGATTCTCACCCGCGAAGAGGCCGATCGCTGCGTCACCATCATCGCCGAGGCCGTGCATGCCCTGGGCCGGAAGCTCAATAGCACACCCACGGTCATTGCCCTCAACCCACCGGTTGAGGCGCCAACGGCTGTGGCAGCGGATTAGCATCTAGATTTCTGACACTTCATGCCAGGCCGGCTTGATCATTGCCGCAGGCCTCGCTAGTGTTATTGTTGCTAGAGAGGCCTGTTTGTCTGCACGTGCGCACGACGATACCGGCATTGCAGCCGGCCCCCGCAGAATCCCTCCGACAAACCCCACATCACTCGGGGAAGATTGGCATACAAGTGCCGGCGCACGAGCGCTCTCGTCAGGCAAGAGCGCCTGCACTTGCCATGCCAACATGGTGGTTCGGGCAAACCGTTGATTCACCCACTGCACAACACCATCCACACCGAGCACCACCATTGCCGGTGCCGTATCCACCTGCGGTCTTGTAAGCAATACCTTGCCGGTTGGCACAACTACGGCGTTGCAGTGCGATGGTGATGGCCCTTTGCACGACCGCACGGCTGAGCGTCTCTATCGTGTATCGATGTGGAGAGCTAATGATCGGCCATCATTGAGTCGTTTGGTCAAATAGGGTACTATGAAACGTGCTCACATTGCGGTATGACAAGATGGCGTTATGCCTCCCCGATGACAACGCCGTTCATACGGTGTTGCGCGCCGTTGACCTGTGACCACGCGATCTGTCCGTACCGGTAGTCAAGGTGCTATCGGGATACTTCGGAACACAACAAAACGCCGGAGCGTTATGCTCCGGCGTTGTATCATGTTGGTAGCGGCGGCAGGATTCGAACCTGCGACCTTCGGGTTATGAGCCCGACGAGCTGCCACTGCTCCACGCCGCGTCGCGTGTAGTAATATATCACATCGAGGCGAGTATGTCAAGAGGTTTTTTGCTACATTGGATTGACGGGCAGGCAAATGCTACCGACCATCTGGATCTCATCCGAGCACTCTTCCGTGAATACGCAGCTAGCCTCCCGATTGATCTCGGGTATCAGGGGTTCGAGGCCGAATTAGCCACGCTTCCGGGCGCATATGCACCACCACAAGGTCGCCTACTCCTCGCACTGGCTGAAGGTAGCGCCGCCGGTTGTGTTGCCTTACGTCCGCTTTCGGCAACGATCTGCGAAATGAAGCGGCTCTACGTGCGACCACCGTTTCGTCGGTTTGGACTGGGCCGCTTGTTGGTCAGCAAGATCGTTGCCGAAGCGATAGCCATCGGCTACGAGCTGATGCGCCTCGATACCCTGCCTTCTATGCACAGTGCGATTCGGCTGTACGAAGCGCTCGGGTTTACCCGCTGTCCTCCCTATTATCCAACACCGATTGCCGAAACCGTCTTCATGGAACGACGATTGCAGGTATAGCCACCCGGCACAGCGGCACTGCTGCGCGATGCCGCTGCGCCATCACTATCGAACCGAGCGATAGCCGCCGCGTACACCCCGCGGTGACAACACCAATTGCCACAGTTGGCTGGCTCGGGCCATGAAGCTCCCTGCACTCATGAGTAAATACAAACGCCACATACGGTAGAAGCGCTCGCCATACCGCTGCGCCAAGCGTGGCCATGCCTGCTCGAAATTGGTATGCCACGCTTTGAGAGTTGCAACGTAGTTGACACCAAAGTTATGCCAATCTTCGAGTACAAACAACCCCTCAAATGCTGCAGTTAGCAAACGGGGCGACGGCAACATTGAATTGGGGAAGATGTACCGTTCGATCCACGCATCGCGACCCTGGTAAGCGACATTTGAACCAATCGTGTGGAGGAGCAAGAGACCATCATCGGCGAGCAGGCGGCGAGCCGTTCTCATAAAGGTACGGTAGTTGCGATAACCTACATGCTCGAACATACCGACCGAGATGATGCGGTCAAAGACACCGGTCGTCTGACGGTAATCTTCAAGCCGGATGGCGACCGGTAAACCACGGCAACGGTCACGCGCCAGTTCGGCCTGCTCCTTCGATACGGTAATACCCACAACGTGGACACCGTAGCGTTCGGCCAGATACTGAGCTGTGCCACCCCAACCACACCCAATGTCGAGCACACGCATCCCGGGTTGGAGATCGAGTTTCCGGGCGATCAGATCGAGCTTCGCCTCCTGCGCCTCATCGAGGGTACGCGCACCGCCGTCCCAATAGGCACAACTGTAGATCATGCGGCGGTCGAGCATTGCAGCATAGAGATCGTTGCCGACATCGTAGTGGCGTTGACCGATGACAAACGCACCCTTACCGCGTTGCCGGTTACGCCACCGACTATCGATCCAGAGCGGGAGGTTGACGAGCCAACCTACCTGCACCGGTGCCTGAATCTGGAGCAAGCGACAAATGAACTCGTCGATGGCGTCGCAATCCCACCACCCATCCATGTACGCTTCGCCCAAACCGAGCGAGCCGTGCAAAAGGCAACGGAGATAGAGCCGCTCGTCGTGAACACGAATGTCCCATGGCTGTGAACCGTTGATCGTAATGCCGGCGGTATTCAGTAATTGTACGGCGTAATCATGGGCGAAGTGGTGGAGTATCCGTGATGTGGTTGATGGCGTGGACGATACCGTCGTATGAGAAGCCAGCTCACGTTCCGTCATGCATTCCTCCTTGTAAATTCTGCATAACATCTGAACTCGCTTCACAACCTTACTTGCTGCATATTCACTTTTCAACGATCATTTCATCACTTGTCACCCCCTGCTAAGAGCGGTATACTGCTTGCAAAGAAAATGATTGCACATGTGCAGGTTTACTATTATGAAACAGCACGATGCTCGTTCTCATCTGCCGCACCAGCTCATCCACGATGTGTACGTCCTGCTCGATGATGGTGATCGGCGCGCGTTAGCGCATACCAACCTGACTCCGCTCGAATTTAATCTGCTCTTGCAACTCGATCTTGAGCAGGGTCAGCGGCTTACCGATGTCGGCGCAAAGTTGCTCTGCGTGAAGAGCACGATTACCCGGTTAGTCGACCGGCTCGAGCGTGACGGGTTAGTACGTCGCAACCCCGATCCCGACGACCGGCGGGCACAGCGTCTCATTTTAACACCACGCGGTGCGGCCGTGCGTGCTGAGGCGCTAGCGATGCATAATGCCGCAGTCGAACGTCGGATGAATCTGCTCGACCCTGAAGAACAAGAGCAACTAACCCGGCTATTGCTCAAATTGCGCGACGGGTTGGCGGCCGATTTAGCTGCCCAGCAAGCTGTTGAGACCGAACGGTAATTGGTGTCGACCATGAGTCCTTTCCTCGTCTCAAACGGTATTCTTCATGATACCGTGTTGTTGACGACAGGCAAAGGACATGAATCTAATCCATCTGACGCTAGGCTGGTTGGCCGGCATTGCAGTAGCAGGGAGTACCGACGTTTCCCCGCAGTGGCTCATGCTGGCTGCGGTTGTGGCATTGTCTGCTGTTCCCATTGATCGCAGCCGGCATCGCTGGTTGTCGCTTGCGGTATTGTGTTTTGCCGTGGGTGGCCTCCGCTATCACATTGCACAGCCGTGGTTGGGACCACAGCACGTTGAACGTTGGGCCGATACCGAAATTACCCTGGTCGGGCAGGTAGCTGAGGAACCACGCCGCGACGATCTCGGCCAACAGGTAGTCCTTGTTGCCAGCCAAGCCGGCCCACCCGGTCAGATGAATCTGGCAGAGGGGCACATCCTCGTGCGCCTCCCCCCCTATCCTCCTTACTATCCCGGCGATCGGTTAATGGTGAGTGGACGCCTTACCCAGCCCAAACCACCCCAACACCCAACTGATTTTGATTACCGCGCATACCTCGCCCGCCGTGGCATCATGGTCCTGATCAAGCATCCGACATCGGTCAAAAAACTCGCTAACCCCGCACCTGCATGGGGATTGTCCCACATCAGCCAATTTCGCGAACATTGCCGACGCGTGGTGTTACGCCTCTTTCCCGAGCCACAAGCGGCGCTGGCGATCGGTATTTTACTCGGTATTCAGGCCGGTTTGCCCGAAACGGCCCGTCTGGCATTCGCCACGACCGGTACCTCCCACATTCTCGTAGTTTCAGGTTGGAATTTTAGTATTGTTGCCGCAATGCTGACCGGGCTTGCATCGTTGATCCGCTTGCGTTCGTGGCCCGCATTTTGGCTCAGTTTGGCGGTGATGTGGATCTACGCCGGTTTCACCGGTGCCTCGGCTGCGGTCGTTCGAGCCGCGATGATGGCGAGTCTTGCTTTACTGGCCCGCACGGTCGAACGACAGAGTGAACCGTGGCGTCTGCTGCTCGCAGCCTGTTGGTTACTGACCTTAATCAATCCACAGACGCTGTGGGATCTCGGTTTTCAACTCTCAGCCCTGGCAACTGCTAGCCTCTTCGCGTTCGGCAAACCGATGGAGCGCTGGCTCGCTTGTGAACGGTGGCCGAACCATCCGGTGACGGCAGCGGTGCGCGAGGCCCTGACGGCAACCCTCGCTGCACAAGTGTTGACCCTGCCACTGATGCTGTACCATTTCGGCAACCTCTCACTGATAGCACCCCTTGCCAATATTCTAATCGTACCACTCGTGCCGGTGGCGATGCTCCTGAGCGCATGCGCATTGATCGGTGGGCTGGTCTGGCTTCCCTTCGGGCAATGGCTATCACCAATCGCATGGTTACCGCTGAGTTGGATCACCAACGTGGCGATGATCTTATCCCAACCGGCATGGGCTGCGCTCACCGTACCGGTATTCCCCGTCTGGCTGTTGTGGATGGTCTATGCAATCATCGCACTGTCTTGGCTCCGACAACGTCCAGACTTGCCGCGTCCACACGATAGTGTGGTACCGCAGCGTATGCTATGATGGTCAACAAGACACATTTGCAAACCGCCCATATGTAGCGTGAATTGTGCTGAAGATAAGGAATCACCTATGCCTCAGATCGCACCCTACGGCAGTTGGCGCTCGCCGATCACCGCCGCGATGCTCGTCACCAAACAGGTGAGCCTCAGTTGGCCGCACATTGATGGTTCTGACCTCTACTGGATCGAAGGCCGACCACAAGAGGGTGGTCGTAATGTGCTCGTTCGACGCACTGTTGCCGGCACGATTGACGATGTGACGCCGACCGGGATGAATATACGCACGTTAGTACACGAATACGGTGGTCGGAGTTATGTCGTTGATCAAGGTGAGATCTTCTTCGTGGAGTTCAGCGATCAGACGCTTTACCGCCAACACCCCGGCGCCGCACCGGTTCCGCTTGGCACACCGCCCGGGCTGCGGTTTGCCGAGCCGATAGTTGATCGCCAACGTAACCGGTTGATCGCCGTTGGCGAAGACCACCGGCGCAATGGCGAACCGCTCAACATGCTCGTCGCTATCAGTCTGGCCGATGGGACAGTCACTCCATTACTGAATGGACGTGATTTTGTGGCTGCACCACGCCTCAGCCCCAACGGTGCGTGGCTGGCCTGGTTAGCGTGGGATCATCCCAATATGCCGTGGGACGCTGCTGAGTTATGGGTAGCGCCGGTGCTGACCGATGGCAGGTTAGGTGCCGCCCGCCGTTTAGCCGGTGGCCCCGGTGACTCGTGCTTCCAGCCAGAATGGACGCCCGATGGCGCATTACTGGTCGTCGCCGAACGTACCGGCTGGTGGAACCTCTACCGCCTCGACCTCGATGGCAACACTACCCCACTCTACTCGCTTGATGCCGAGTTTGGTCAACCACTCTGGCAACTGGGTATGCGCACGTATGTTCCACTTCCCGACGGACGCATCGTAGCGACCTTCAGCCGCGAGAGTCGCTGGCACATGTGCGTGATCGGGCAGCCGGATCACGCCGAACCCATCGAGTTACCGGTTTCGGTGATCAATATCGTCAACGGTGACGACGAACGGATCGTCTTTGTCGGCAGTTCGCCGACGATGCCGGCAACGCTCTTCTTGCTCAACCTCGCCGATCGATCGCTGACACCGATCCGCAGCAGTGGCGATGTGCCGGTCGATCTATCGTACATCTCACAGCCAGAGGTGATCAGCTTTCCAAGTGCCAGTGGGCGGATTGCGCACGGCATTTTCTATCCACCCCACAACCCCGATTTCAGCGCACCTGACGGTGAACTGCCCCCATTGCTGGTAATGATCCACGGTGGGCCAACCGCTGCCACCTATCCCACCTTACGCCTCTCGATCCAATACTGGACGAGTCGGGGGATCGGTGTTCTCGATGTGAACTACGGCGGTAGTACCGGTTTTGGTCGTACTTATCGTGAACTGCTCGACGGACAGTGGGGTGTGGTTGATGTAGAAGATTGTGTTGCCGGTGCCCAGTTTCTTGCCGCTGAGAGCAGAGCCGATCCCAACCGGCTCTTGATTACCGGCGGCAGTGCTGGCGGATTCACAACATTAGCCGCATTAGCCTTCTACAATACCTTCCGCGCCGGCGCCAGTCATTTTGGTGTTGCCGATCTCGCAGCCCTAGCGCGTGACACCCACAAATTCGAGTCACGGTATCTCGACCGTCTGATCGGCCCGTACCCCGCACGAGCTGACCTCTATCAGGCACGTTCACCGCTCTACCATGCCGATCGGATCAACAGCCCGGTTATCTTCTTCCAGGGGCTAGAAGACAAAGTGGTGCCGCCAGATCAATCGGAGCGTATGTACGAAGCGCTTCGCTCACGCGGTATTCGGACCGAATACGTGCCCTTTGCCGGCGAACAGCACGGTTTTCGCAAGGCCGAGAACATTATCACAGCTCTCGAACGTGAGCTAGCGTTTTACCAGGAAGTGCTAGGGATCCACACTGAGCGGTGAACCGCCCGGAGAGCGGCGTGAGCTTCTTAAAACGCACGCTCTCCTCGATCTCCACTCTTCATTACCGACCGGCCGCGTGCTATACTTACACCATCAACAAGATTTGATTACCGAGGTGCATTTTAAGGTAAGGTATGGAGCCAGCCGCCCTTCTCGAGCGTGCTACCGCCATTGTTGCCACCCAACTTGCCGGATTACGAGAACTCTATCAAGCCGCTCTGCGCCAACAAGAGGGCATTTCTCAACGTGTGCGTCAGTTATCACACCAACTTGACGAAGCTGTTATTCAAGAACAATTTGCTCGTGAACACGGTCTCTCAACCGTCACGGCGGCTGCCCGCGTGAAGCAGTTACGTGCCGAACATGCCGCGGCCGTTGAGGCAGAAACCGAACTGCGTCGCTCATTACGTCAGCTCGATCAGCTCATCCGTCAGATCGAGATGAGCAGCACCACACTTACGCACAACGCTGAAGGCATCGCCGCCGATCCTTGGGTCCAAGCCCTCCGCGCGCAGGTGATCAAAGGCCGTGAGGAAGAACGGATTCGGTTGGCGCGTGAAGTGCATGATGGACCGGCACAAGTGCTGGCCAATGCGCTGATGGGTGTTGAAGTCTGTCAAAACTTACTCAAAGAGCAGAACTTCGAGCGCCTCGGCTCGATCTTGAGCCAGTTGGGTGATAGCGTGCGTGAAGGCTTGCGCGACGTGCGCAGCTTCATCGCCGACCTCCGTCCGGGCAAGCTCGAAGAACAGGGCCTTGTACCGGCCCTCCATGACTACATTCGCCGTTACCGTGACACGGTGAGTAACCCGGTCGTCTTTGAAGCCGATCACATCCCTCGCCTACCTGCTGAGACCGAAATTGTGCTCTACCGTATCGTACAAGAGGCATTGCAGAACACACGCAAACATGCCCGCGGCGCACCGGTTCATATTACCCTGGCAAGACGTGGAGGGCGGTTGTATCTCGCGATCCGGGATGAAGGACCGGGATTTGATCTGCGCGAAGTCGTGCGGCGCGCCGGGCGCGAAAGCTGGGGACTAACCAGTATGCGCGAACGAGCTGAGTTGATCGGGGCCGAGCTGACAGTCACCACCCGACGCGGCGCCGGCACCGAGGTCCTCGTGACAATGCCATTGCCGGCGGGATAACCCATCGTTCACAGGTGATGCAGTGCTTGTCGCAATTGGGGTGAAACAAACTGTAAACTGCTGCAAAAAAGACCGTTTAAAGAAATAAGCGGTTTATATGCAGCAACAACATAGGGAAGACGAAGGTAAGGGAGATTAGCGTGACAGCGCCGCTAATGATAAAAGTCCTGGTGATCGATGACCATCCGCTCTTTCGGCAGGGGATTCGCTGGAGTTTGGAGAGTGCCCCTGATGTAGAAGTGGTGGGCGAAGCCGAAAACGGTCAAGAAGCAATAAAGCTCACCGAACGCCTCATGCCCGACGTCGTGCTCGTCGACATCAATCTACCCGGCTTAAATGGGTTGGAAGTGGCACGGGTAATCAAGCGTCGCGAACCCCGGACGGGGATTATCGTGCTCAGTGTCTATGAAGACGACGATCAGTTGTTCCAAGCCATTAAGGTGGGGGCAGCCGCTTTTACATCAAAAGACATTAGTCCTGATGAATTAGTGCAGATGATCCGTGAGGTTGCACGCGGACGCTACTTAATCAACGATGCAGTGCTGGCCCGTCCTAACGTGGCAGCCCGGGTCTTACACCAATTCCGCGAACTCGCTGCAACCGAAGAGGAAGATAGCGCGAGTCTCTTCGCGCCCCTCACGTCACGTGAGATTGAGATTCTTGACTGTATCGCCCGCGGTCTCTCGAATAAAGAAATTGCGAATGAATTGAGTATTAGCGGGCAGACCGTTAAGAATCACATTACCTCTATTTTGTCGAAACTCCAAGTCAATGACCGCACGATGGCGGTGATCGTCGCGATTAAGAAGGGCTGGATCAAGATGGGGTATTCGCAACCGCCTGAAGGATAAGTGTACGCTTTCTCCCCATTACCATCATACAACCAGAGGCGCACGATGGTACGCCTCTGAGCTTGCGTATCACGTAGACTTACGCCGATTTGCGGGTCTTGCCGCTCGATTTTCGGGTCGGTGCAGCCGATTTCTCGGCGGCGGGAGGAGCCGGTTTCACTTCAACGACCACACCGGCTTGGGCTTCATCAAGCGAGTTTGTAATGTAGTCGCATTTTGGGTAGCGCGAGCAGCCGTAGAACGGGCGACCAAATTTACCACGTCGACGTAGTAACTCCCCTTCACCGCACTTCGGGCAGGTAACGCCAGTTGGTTCGGGAAGTGGAACCGGTTTGCCATCGCGGCCAATCCGGCGGGTATTGGTACATTCAGGATACCCCGAACAGCCGAGGAAGGGGCCGAAACGGCTCTTCTTGATCACCATTGGCCGTCCGCAGACATTGCACAAGACATCGCTCGTCTCCGGCGCACTGGCCTGATCGAGCACAATATTGCCATTTTCGTCACGGTGAAAATCGCTGGTGAAATCGCACGAATCACCCTCGCCTTCCCGGTTGTAGCGCGAACAGGCCAGAAACTCGCCGTTGCGGCCAAACTTGATCACCAGCTTCCCTTTGCCGCACTTCGGGCAATCGAGATCGGTGGTAATCTCTTCGCGCTTGACATTGCGCATCTGGTGTTGCGCCGTCTCGAGCGTCGAGCGGAAGGGGCCATAGAACTCGCGCAGTACCGGCACCCACTGCTTCGAGCCTTCGGCAATATCGTCAAGCTGCTGTTCAAGCGACGACGTAAAGTCGTAATCGACGATGTTGCCGAAATGCTCAACCAACAAGTCGGTCACAATCCGGCCAAGCGTTGTCGGAATCAGTTTCTTATCGACCATCTCGACGTACTCGCGTTCCTGGATGGTCGAAAGAATCGTTGCGTAGGTACTCGGACGCCCAATCCCAAGACGTTCGAGTTCTTTCACCAGACTGGCCTCGGTGTAGCGCGGCGGCGGTTCGGTGAAGTGCTGCACCGGCAACAGCTCGACTAACTGGAGGTTTTCGCCCTCGACCAGTGGCGGCAAGCGACGCTCACTGTCTTCGTCTTCCTCGCCCTCATCAAGGCTCACGTTGTAAACGGCAAGGAAGCCGGGGAACTTGAGCACCGAGCCGGTAGCACGGAATAAGTAGGGTGGCGCACCAGCCACACTCGGTTGAGCAGCAATATCAACGGTGGTGCTGTCGAAAATGGCCGGAGCCATCTGTGAAGCGATAAATCGCTTCCAAATCAGATCGTAGAGCCGCCACAGATCGCGCTCTAGCCGTTCGCTCAACTGCTCAGGAGTACGGGCACTGCTAGTAGGCCGGATTGCCTCATGGGCCTCTTGCGCGCCTTTCGCCTTGGTCTTGTAGACCGGCGGCTGGTCGGGCAGATACTCACGCCCAAACCGCCGATCGATCACCTCACGCGCCTCAGCTTGGGCTTCTGCCGCCACCTGCACACTGTCAGTACGCATATAGGTAATCAGACCAACTGTGCCCTCTTCGCCGCCAACATCCACACCTTCGTAGAGACGCTGAGCCAGCGTCATCGTCTTCTTTGCGCTGAAGCCCAACTTACGGGCGGCCTCTTGTTGTAAGGTGCTGGTGGTAAACGGTGGTGGTGGTGATCGCCGCTTATCGCGACGGGTTACTTTGAGGACGGTATACGCCGCACCTTGTAGATCGGCGACAATCGTCTCAGCTTGCTCACGGCGTTCAATCGAGAATTTCTCAAGCTTCTTACCGTCGCGCTCGATGAGCGTCGCTCGAAACAGATCACGCGGCGCGATGCCGGGCTCTTTCAGCAGATCAACCTCGATTGTCCAATACTCTTGCGGCTTAAAGTTCTCAATTTCACGCTCGCGCTCGACGATCAGCCGCACCGCCACCGATTGCACCCGCCCGGCACTCAGCCCGCGCTTGACCTTATCCCACAACAATGGACTAAGCTGGTAACCAACTAAACGGTCGAGCACGCGCCGTGCCTGTTGCGCGTCAACCAGATTTTGGTTGATCTGACGTGGCTGCTGTAACGCCTGCTGCACGGCATTGCGCGTAATCTCTTGAAAAACGACGCGATATATCGGCGTCTTTTTCGGCGTCTTCACCGCCTGGGTAATATGCCACGCAATCGCCTCACCCTCACGGTCAGGGTCAGTTGCCAAATAGATCGCGTCAGCATTGCGCACAGCTTGGTTCAGCTCACTCACTACCTTGGGCTTCACAATTTCATAAGAAGGAGCAAAATCGTGCTCGATATCGATCGCCAGCCCATTTTTCGGTAAATCGCGCACGTGACCCATACTTGAGGTCACTTTATAGCCTTTACCTAGATATTTCTGAATCGTCCGTGCTTTGGCCGGCGACTCAACAATCACAACTTTTTCACCCATGTATCTCTTCCTGAATAAAAAACCGATCGTTGCTATCTTGCCGATCGTGGTTGCTATCGTCATCGAACTATACGCGGCGTTGGCTTGCTTGTCAAGAAGTTGTAGCCCGAACTTGGAGGGGCGCGGCGTGCCGCGCCCCTCCATAAATCCATATCCAGCATCGCCCATCGGTATCACGCAGTCCTATTGCCATTCCAGCGCATAACCCACATAGTCTTGGTTACCGTACTGTAACTCATTCACCTAAGATACAATATTAACACACCGCAGTTATAAGATACTCTATAAAATGAGGCTAACCAACTGAGTTTTTCTCACGTTGCCGGTACACTAACCAATAGCAGGTGAGAATGCCGGTAAGGAGTATGCTATGGCTCCAGAGACGCAGGAGACGGTACAGCGCACTCCACTGTTCGACATGTTCGCTCCCGCGACGTATGAGGAGTGGCGATCAGCAGCGGAGAAGACGCTGAAAGGTGCGCCTTTCGAGAAGCGTTTGATTACGAAGACCTACGAGCAGATTCTGCTGCAACCGATTTATAATGCCGGTGATATTGCCGATCTACCGCATATCAACTCATTGCCCGGTTTTGCCCCTTTTGTACGAGATACTCGCATTCTCGGGCCGTTAGTCGAACGCTGGCAGGTAGCGCAAGAACTGCCTTACCCAACTACAACTGAAGTTCGTCAAGCGCTCCAAGCCGATCTGCCGCGTGGACTGACGGCGCTGAATCTGCCGCTTGATCAAGCGACCCGCCTTGGGATCGACCCCGATTCAGCCGCACCAACACAAGTCGGGATGGGGGGCGTGTCGTTGGCAACGCTTGACGATGCCCGCCGCTTGCTAACCGATCTCGATCTCAGCCGGTTGTCGCTTGCGATCAACACCGGCGCACAAGCCATGCCAGTGGCAACCCTCTTGCTGATTGCCGCCGAGGAGCAGGGTCTCAATCCTTCCCAACTACACGGCTGGCTAGGCGCCGATCCTTTAGGGGCGTTGGCTGCCGATGGCTCGCTGCCGGGTTCATTGGATCGCTGCTACGATTTACTGGCCGAATGGACGAGATGGGCTATAGCATATGCCCCACACGTGCGAACTATCCTTGTTTCTTCTCATGTCTACCACAACAGTGGTGCGCACGCCGCTCAAGAACTGGGCTGCGCGCTGGCAACCGGTGTAGCCTATCTCCGCGCAATGCAAGAGCGCGGCCTGAGTGTGAACGAAGTTGCCCCCAGGATCCAGTTTACCTGTTCGGTCGGGTCGCAATTCTTTCTCGAAGTGGCCCGGCTCCGCGCTGCCCGTATGTTGTGGACACGCATTGTGTCGGCATTCGACGGTGATGATACCGCCCAACGTATGCATCTCCACGTCCGCACCTCGGCATGGACGAAGACA
This sequence comes from Chloroflexus sp., assembly GCF_049970315.1. Taxonomy (GTDB): domain Bacteria; phylum Chloroflexota; class Chloroflexia; order Chloroflexales; family Chloroflexaceae; genus Chloroflexus. The sequence goes on along the minus strand of NZ_JBMFNE010000016.1, from coordinate 42,321 downwards.
CGCTACGATGTCTACAACAATATGCTGCGCGCAACTGGTGAGGCGATGGCAGCAGTCATGGGTGGCGCGCAGAGTATTCATATCAGCCATTTTGATGAAGCGTGGGGCTTACCCGACGAGTTCTCGCGCCGGATTGCCCGCAACCTGCATGTGATTTTGCAAGAGGAGTGTAACTTCTTCCGCCTTATCGATCCACCCGGCGGGTCGTGGGCCGTCGAAAAACTGACCGACGAGATAGCTGCGAAGGCATGGGAGTTCTTCCAAGCGATTGAGCGGCAAGGTGGTATGGCGGCGGCCTTGCAAGCTGGGATGCTGCAAGCAGCAATTGCCGCCACTCGTGCTGAGCGCTTCGATGCCATTGCTCATCGCCGCGAGGTCATCGTGGGCGTCAATATGTACCCCAATCTGAACGAGAAGCTCCCCGAGGTACGCCAGATCGATCACGTGCAATTGCACGCCGCCCGTGCTGTTGATCTGCGCCATGCTCGCGAAACACGCGCTGAAGATGTCTGCCAGTCAGCCTTGATCGAACTCGCCCAGCAACGCACGATGACTGCGGCCCTGGCGGCTACCCGTGCCGGTGCCACACTTGGCGAAATGAGCTGCGCGTTGGTCGCTGCCGATAGCGCTGCACCACAGGTAACACCGTTGCCTGCCCACCGCGCCGCTGAACAGTTCGAGGCGCTGCGGGCTACAGCCGATGCGTACTCTGCCCGCACCGGTCGCCGACCAAGTGTTTTCCTCGCCAATATGGGGCCGATTAGCCAACACAAAGCACGTGCCGATTTCGCTACCAACTTCTTTGCTGCCGGTGGATTCGCCGTGATCGGTAACGATGGCTTCGCAACTGTTGAGGAAGCGGCCGCAGCAGCCCTCGCTGCCAATGCCGAGATCGTGACTATCTGTTCGACCGATGAAACGTACCCTGATATTGTTCCGGCCTTGACCCACGCTATCAAATCGCAACGACCTGAGACAACGATCGTATTAGCCGGATATCCGACTGATTTTATCGATATGTACCGCGCTGCCGGGATCGATGAGTTTATTCATCTGCGCGCCAACTGTTATGAAACACTGGCCCGGCTGCAACGTTTGAAAGGAGTAGCCGAGTGAAAAACCCTGACTTCACGACGCTGCCATACCGCGATGAATGGCCTACCCCCGCACCGGCCGAGTGGCAAACTCGTGCCGAGCAGGCTGCCGGTAAGCCATTGCACGAACTCGTATGGCGCACGATGGAACAGATCGATGTGCGCCCTCTTTACACAGCCGCCGATGTGGCCGGACTCGAACACCTCGGCTTTACTGCCGGCATCCCACCTTACCTGCGTGGCCCCTATCCAACAATGTATGTGACCCAACCATGGACGATTCGCCAGTATGCCGGTTTTTCCACAGCGGAAGCCAGTAATGCCTTCTACCGACGTAATCTTGCTGCCGGACAAAAGGGACTATCGGTGGCTTTCGATCTAGCGACCCACCGCGGCTACGACTCTGACCATCCACGGGTGGTGGGCGATGTTGGCAAGGCCGGTGTTGCCATCGACTCGGTACTCGACATGAAAATTCTGTTCGATGGGATACCGCTCGATCAGATGTCGGTCTCGATGACGATGAACGGGGCGGTCATTCCAATTATGGCCTTCTACATCGTCGCTGCCGAAGAGCAGGGGGTACGCCCTGAACAGCTTACCGGCACCATCCAGAACGACATCTTGAAAGAGTACATGGTGCGCAACACTTATATCTACCCGCCTGAGCCGTCAATGCGCATCATTGCCGACATCTTCGCGTACACGGCCAAGCACATGCCTAAGTTCAACAGTATTAGTATTTCGGGCTACCACATGCAAGAAGCCGGTGCAAGCGCCGATCTTGAGCTAGGCTATACGCTGGCCGATGGGTTGGAGTACGTGCGGGCCGGGCTAAAGGCCGGGCTGAATATCGATTCGTTCGCCCCGCGCCTTTCATTCTTCTGGGCGATCGGGATGAACTACTTTATGGAGATCGCTAAGATGCGCGCCGCCCGCATCCTTTGGGCCAAGATTATCAAGCAATTCAACCCGCAAGACCCACGCTCGCTGGCGTTGCGTACCCACTGCCAGACCTCGGGCTGGAGCTTGACCGAACAAGACCCGTTCAACAATGTCGCCCGCACATGCATCGAGGCAATGGCTGCCGCGCTTGGTCATACCCAGTCATTGCATACCAATTCGCTCGATGAGGCGATTGCCCTGCCAACCGACTTCTCGGCCCGGATTGCCCGCAATACCCAGTTGTACCTCCAAGAAGAGACCGGTATCTGCAAGATCGTCGATCCGTGGGGCGGCTCGTACTATCTTGAGTGGTTGACTGACGCACTTGCCCGTCGAGCATGGGCACATATCCAAGAAGTGGAAGAACTGGGTGGTATGGCTAAAGCGATAGAGGCCGGCCTCCCCAAACTGCGCATCGAAGAGGCAGCCGCACGCCGGCAAGCACATATCGATTCGGGCCGCGAGACGATTGTCGGCGTCAATAAGTATCGTCTCGAATACGAAGAGCCGATAGAGATTCTCGAAGTCGATAACACAGCAGTTCGCCAAAAGCAGATCGAGCGGTTACAGAAGTTGCGGGCTGAGCGCGATGAGACGCGCGTACAAGCAGCCCTTAACGAGCTGACCCGTGTCGCCGCTACCGGCGAAGGTAACCTGCTGGAAGCGGCCATCGAAGCGGCACGCGCGCGGGCCACCCTCGGCGAGATTTCAATGGCAATGGAAAAGGTGTTTGGCCGCTTCAAAGCCGAAATTCGCTCGATCTCCGGTGTATATAGTAGTGAATATAACGACAGTGAGCAGATCCAGCACGTGCGCGCCTTAGCCGATGCATTCGCCGCAATCGAAGGCCGGCGACCACGCATCCTCGTCGCGAAGGTTGGACAGGACGGACATGACCGGGGTGCGAAAGTCGTAGCGACGGCATTCGCCGACCTTGGCTTCGATGTTGACATTGGTTCACTCTTCCAGACCCCCGAAGAGGTGGCGCGGCAAGCTGTGGAAAACGATGTCCATGTGGTGGGGATCAGCTCACTGGCCGGCGGTCACAAGACTCTCTTGCCGCAAGTCGTGGAAGAGTTGCGTAAACTAGGCCGCGAGGATATTATTGTGGTCATCGGTGGGATTATTCCACCACAAGACTATGAGTTTCTACGTGCGCATGGTGCAGCCCTGATTTTCGGCCCCGGTACCATTTTACCGGTGGCTGCCGAAAAGTTGCTGCGCGAATTGCAACAGCGACTGCACGGCGATAGCATAGCTGCACCGGCGTCGTAGCACTACGACATCAATCATGAAGTCCACTCCCCTTGCTACGGGAAGTAGGCCGGGGGTGAAAACTGAGATACGTATGACCAACAACCAGCCAACTGCCGAAGAGATGCCATTTGCCTTGTCAGTGCTGGCGGGGATCGCCAGCCGCCACGACGGCCTGCCCGGGAACGCACCGGCATCTGCTACCCCGCCAACCGGCCCACGTCGCCGCCAGTTGTCTGTGGAAGATTATGTCAATGGTGTGCGTAATGGCGATCGTGCGATCCTGGCTCGCACCATCACGCTCATCGAGAGCAATGCTCCCGCTCACATTACCCAAGCGCAAGAGGTGTTACGCCATCTCCTGCCCTATACCGGTGGCTCCCTACGGGTGGGCATCACCGGCGTGCCCGGTGTTGGCAAGAGCACGTTCATCGAGGCACTCGGCACAATGCTCTGCGATCAAGGACACCGGGTTGCAGTATTAGCTATTGATCCATCGAGCAGTATCTCGCGGGGAAGTATTCTCGGCGACAAAACGCGCATGGAGCGTCTCGCGCGCCATCCCAACGCCTACATCCGGCCCTCGCCATCGGGAGGGAGTTTGGGAGGGGTGGCCCGTAAAACACGTGAAACGCTGCTCCTCTGTGAAGCCGCCGGCTTCGACATTGTGCTGGTCGAGACGGTCGGTGTCGGTCAGAGCGAGACGGCGGTGCGTGGCATGGTTGATTTCTTCCTGCTGTTAATGCTGGCCGGCGCCGGCGATGAGTTACAGGGGATCAAGAAGGGTGTGATCGAGTTAGCCGACGCGCTTGTCGTCACCAAAGCCGATGGCGACAACAAACCGCGTGCAATAGCAGCACAAGCCGAATACCGTCACGCTCTTCGCTACCTCACTCCGGCCACACCGGGTTGGAAACCGCCGGTACGTACCTGTTCGGCGGTGACCGGTGAAGGTATTGCCGCGATTTGGCAAGAGATTGAGCGTTTTCGCACCGAAATGACGGCAAACGGTACATTCGCCGCTCGTCGCCGTGAACAGGCGCGTGACTGGCTCTATCACCTAATCGATGAGCAATTACGGAGTCTCTTTTTTGCCCATCCGGTGGTACGCGAGCGGTTGCCTACCATTGAACAGGCGGTGGTGGAGGGAAGTTTGCCGGTCGTGAGTGCGGTACAGGAGTTGATCGCAGCTATCGGACGATAAACTACTACGAAAGATGGACGGGCGATGTCACCTTTCACGAACGAAGGGAATGGGCGATCGGAAGCGGGGTGCACTACCGTGCCCCTGACCATGCGTTTTTGCGTCTTTGCGTGCTCTGCGTCCTTGCGTTCAACCCTCTGCGTCTTTTGCGTACACAGTTTCCTACGCATCCTCCCGCAAAATATAGCCTACACTACGCACCGTGTGGATAAGACGAGGTTCGCCATTCGCTTCTAGCTTCTGGCGCAGATAGCGCACATACACTTCAATGATATTGCTCTCTCCCCCAAAATCGTAATTCCATACCCGATCGTAAATAACATCACGGGTCAACACCTGATTGGGGTGACGCATAAAGAGTTCAAGCAGGTCGTATTCTTTGGCCGTTAGCTCAACACGACGGTCTCCCACGCGCAACTCACGTGAACGGGTATCAAGCGTCAAATTCGCAAACCGAAGCACCTCTTGGTGCTGATACGTCTGTTGACGGCGCAGTTGGGCACGGATGCGGGCCAATAACTCTTCAAACGCAAACGGTTTTACCAGATAATCATCAGCACCTGCTTCAAGGCCGGCCACCCGATCACGCACAGCATCCCGAGCCGTCAGCATAATGATCGGGACATTTGACGCGGCGCGGATACGGCGCGCTACCTCGAAGCCATCGATCACCGGCAACATTAAGTCAAGTACGACGAGATCGTAATTGCCGGTCGAGGCCATCTCCAACCCTTGCAACCCATCGAACGCTACATCAACGTGATAGCCTTCAAGGCTTAGACCACGCCGTAGGTAAGAAGCAATTTCAGTTTCATCTTCAATAATGAGTATGCGCATCATGCTTCATAGTATACGAAGCGATAGCGCGCTCGTCAATGTTAATGATTAATGACAAGCGAGCAAATGAAAAAGCACCGTGCTAATGCGGCTCACTATCCAGCTCGTTCAAAAAATCTTCGGGATGCTGACGAATCTCAAGACTCCGCTGCTCGATCTCACGGCGTAATTCGCGGCGCAAACGCGCTGCCATCCACCGCCGACGCTGCTCGGCTGTCTCGATCCGCACCGGTGGTACAGGGCACGGACGAAACTCTTCATCCACAGCAACCATCGTAAAATAGCAGGTCATGACATGCCGCTGCGTGCGCGCCGTAATATTTTCGGCCACTACTCGAATACCAACCTCCATCGAGGTCGTACCGGTATAGTTGATCGATGCCAGAAACGTCACCAATTCGCCCACGTGAATACGGGCCCGGAAGATGACTTGGTCGACCGAGACGGTGACAACATAACGCCCCGAATAACGCGAGGCACAAGCATAAGCAACTTGATCGAGCAGTTTCAAAATATGGCCACCGTGAACATTACCGGCGAAGTTCGCCATATCAGGTGTCATCAAGACCGTCATTTGTAGAGTACGAAACTGCTCGGTTTGTTGAGTTCCGCCGTTAGCTTCCATAAGCCACTCCGCGAGTATCGTTCACCGCTGCTTGATAAAGTATACTCTTAGGAGATACGGCTTTCGGATCGCGTGAATAGGAGCAGATAGTAACGCCAGAGTCCGGCATTGAGGGTTTGCGTTTGGGTGATACAGCCGCGCATCGCCGCAATCTGGAGATCGGATTGCAACCGAAGCATATGGAGTACCAGCGCTGCCGGTAGCGTTAACCGGGCAAAATGGCCGAGGAAGCGAAGAGAGGGGCCGGCGCTGATGGTCAAATCATCACAGCGCTGCACACGCAGCCCGGCAACGTTGGCCAGAGTCATCAGCTCATCAACCGTAACGAGATCGGGCATTGCCCATGACCGTAACCAACCCCGTAGCGCCGCACGTTCGACCGGAGGCAGATCGGGCCGGGCGGCAAACCGGTCCGCGATTACCAAACGACCACCGGGGCGCAGCACCCGAGCAACTTCGGCCAACAAGGCCGGTTTATCGGGGGCATGACAGATACTTTCCAGCATCCAGACCACATCACACGAGGCAGAAGGGAGTGGTATAGCAGCGTAATCGGCACAGATAAACTTGGCACACCCACCACGTCGCGCGCGTTTTGCCTGTTCTGGAACTATCGTAAGGCCGATCACCGGCCCATCGTGGTGTTCGGCGATCCGGTTAGCACTTGCTCCGGCGCCACATCCGGCATCAAGAAGGCATTCACCTGGTCGCAGTTGAGCCGCAGCGAGCAACGTCTCATCAATGGCCTGCAACGCTGCGCGGTGGCTACGTGCCTGTTGCCATAGCCCGGCGTGCATTGCCTGCGAACCGCGCAGCATCCCCAATACACGAAACATCCAATCGGTCTGACGATAAAATGCGCGTACTGCATTATGGTAATCGCTCACCATCACGTATACGCCCAGATTCGCACTACCGCATCAAAACTCCCACTCGCCAGAACATTGCCGCACGGTGCAAATGCCACACACGTCACACGTTCGCCATGACCTCGCAGTTCCCAACGCAGCTCTCCATTACTTACCTGCCACATGAGCACAGTCCGACCATCATGAGCACTCGCCAAATACCGATTATCAGGACTAAACGCAAGACTCGAACACGCTCCAGCATAGGAAGGCAACATCTGCACCGGTTGCCAATCAGCGACCTGCCAGATAATAATCACCCCATCAGCACTTGCACTTGCGGCTAACTCGCCATCAGCGCTAAATGCAACGCTGAGAATTTCGTCATCGTGACCTTGCATGTCCCGAATCAATGACCGATTGGGCGAACTCCAGAGTCGAACGACCCGATCTTGTCCTCCCGACAAGAGCAAGTCGCCGCGCGGGTGGAATGCCAAACTATAGATGAAACCTTCGTGACCGGATAAGCCCCCTCTTACGCTGCCATCAGTCGCATTCCACAGCCAGATAACCGGTGCCCAGCCGGTAGCCGCGATCAGATCACCATTGGGCTGAAAAGCTACACTAAAAAGTGCTCCGTGGTGTTGGTCGTTACCGAGATACAGGAGCGGTTCTCCATCGGCTACTCGCCAGACCTGTACTCCATCCTGACGACCCGCAGCCGCAATCCGTTGACCATCAGGACTAAAAGCCACTGCATTGATTTCATCAATCCTACTGCTCAGCACGCGCTGCAATTGACCATCAGCCCACCGCCAAAGCCGTAGTTTCCCATCCAGAGAACCGGTCGCTAAGGTCTGCTGATCGGGACTAAATGCCAGCGTTTTCACCCAACTCTGCACGGCCAATAATCGCTGTACAGAAGGCGGTCGCGCCGTACAAGAGTCAAGAGACGGTCGCTCAAGTTGAAAAAGGCGATGATGAGCAGCCAACATATGTCGGCTTGGTCGAAGGGGCAACCGTTTCGGCTGACGGAGACGTTTACCTGCCAGTGCTCTGTATTCACTATTCTGCAATCCCGGCGCCACAAGCACTTCGAGGGTCATGGCATCGATGGTCAGAAGACCGGATTGAAAAAGCTGCTGGAGATCGGCCCGCAACAACAACGCATTATACGGCTCAGCCGGCCCATTGGGATCGATCAAAACTGGACGCAAGACAGCATCAACTTGACAACCACTAATTGCACATGCGCCATCATATGCTATCAGCAATTGTTGTCGCAGATGTTCCAACCCTAACGACGCAGGAGCTGACGACTCAATGGGTTCGTTGAAGGGAGAACGGTGCTGCATTGGTACACTCGGTCGTCATCGGTAAAGCGACTCACTTGGTGAGTAGTATAGAGCCGATACATAAATACGACCTGTGTACACAATGACTAGTAGTTAACAAATCATTTAAATGTTGGTCGTGCCAAGATATGCCTGCACGAGTTTCAAATCGTCCGGCGTATTGAGATTGAGTAATGAACGGCCCGTAGGATCATACATTTGCCACAACTCAGGGCCGGGATCGACCCAATGCAATGCCGTCACGGCGACTTGTAAACGCCGCTCACCGGCGGCAAACACTCGACGCAATGGGGCGAGCGCACTATGCCGATACACAGCCAGTAGCGGTTGTAGTTGACCGGGATGCGGATAGGAAGAGGGGATCAGGGCATCACCAACGAACGGCCACTGCGCCAACGCAGCCAGCAACGTCGGTACAATGACAGGCATATCGGCGGCGATGACCAACGCCGTCGGTGTCTGCATCGCTTGGAGACCGCTGATCACCCCCCCCAAAGCACCGCTACCCGGTTGTTCATCGGCTACTAACCGCGCCGGCAGATCGGGCCATGCGTGCGCATCATTCAGCACAACAAGTACCTCGCTACAAAGAGGTTGCAAAAGTGCCACAGCTCGTTCAAGCACGCATGGACCCTGTTCGCCCCACAACCGTAACCGCCGCTTATCGGTACCAAAGCGACGACTACGGCCACCAGCGATAATAATGCCGCTCATCATAATATGAAAGACATTGCGTTAAGGGCAAACGGTTCACGAACCTACCTTACCGAGCGAAGCCAAAAACTCAGCGTTGCTCTTCGTCTTCGCCATTCGGGTCAGCATCAGCTCAGCACCTTCATTCTCACCAACCATGCTGACCATCCGTCGCAACATCCAGCTCTGGCGCAGCGTCACCGGATCGAGCAACAGATCCTCACGGCGCGTACCCGAGCGCTGAATATCAACGGCGGGGAAGATGCGCTTCTCGGCCAGTTTACGGTCGAGATGCAGTTCCATGTTACCGGTGCCTTTGAACTCTTCGTAGATCACATCATCCATCCGCGAACCGGTATCGACCAGACAGGTCGCAATAATGGTGAGGGAACCACCATCTTCAATATTGCGTGCCGAGCCGAAGAAGCGTTTTGGCGGATAGAGGGCGGCGGGATCGACACCACCGGAAAGAGTTCGTCCACTAGGCGGCATCGCGATATTGTAGGCACGGGTCAAGCGGGTCAGTGAGTCCATCAAGATCACCACGTGACGACCGTGCTCAACTTGTCGTTTTGCCTTTTCCAGTACCAATTCAGCTACCTTAATATGCTGCTCAACCGGTTCATCAAAGGTAGCGGCCACCACTTCGCCCTGCACCGACCGCCGCATATCGGTCACTTCTTCGGGTCGCTCACCGATCAGCAGCACGATCAACTGAATATCGGGTGCATTGGTCGTAATACCGTTGGCAATGGCCTTCAGCAGCATCGTCTTCCCGGCCTTGGGAGGTGCAACAATCAACCCGCGCTGTCCACGCCCAATCGGCGCGATGACATCAACAATCCGGGTAGGCAAAATATTCGGCTCGGTCGAGAGCACAATTTGCACATTGGGATGGATCGGTGTCAAATGCTCGAAGAGTGGCCGTTTTTGTGCAGCTTCCGCCGGTAAGCCATTCACCCGCTCGACATAAAGCAGCGACGGGTAGCGCTCGACCTCTTTCGGCGGACGCACCCGTCCTTCGATCATATCGCCGGTACGCAGGTTAAAACGACGAATTTGCGACTGTGCCACGTAGACATCATCGGTGCTAGGTGTCAGGCGAGGATTGCGGAGAAAACCGTGACCATCAGGAACAATTTCGAGGATACCAGAACCTTGCATCGTCACCGGTTCTTCAACTACCGTTGTGGTTGTGGTTAGAGTGGTCACCGCCACTGTTTCATTGGTCGTAGATTCGCTCGCCTCACCATTCACCCGGCGACGCCGACGACGAACCTTCTCGGCGGTTTCGGCGATTCCTGAAGTCATAAGTTTGTCATCCATTGCGTATGTCACTTCTCCTCTGGGTGGGAATCATGAGTTGACGGCACATTCTGATTGGTGGTATCAGGTAAATGGCCGGACGTCGTTTCACCAGAACGATACCCAAGTGCTGCCAGACGCTGGTGTATCTCTTCAATTCCCTTGGCCCCCAAATTACGAATACTCATCAAACCACGATCATCAAGACGCAGCAACTGGCCAATCGTTTGAATATCTGCTCGGCGCAAACTATTGTAGGTGCGCGTACTCAGGCCAAGCTCGTCAATTGTGCGGTTGGCAATCTCCTCGGGGATCGGTGGTGGTAGCGTAGGTTGCTGTTCTGGTTCTTCTGGCTGGTTCAAACTGACGATCCGGCCAAAATATTGAGCCAGAATCTGGGCAGCATGGCTCAGCGCATCACCGGGCTTAATCGTTTCATCCGTCCAAATCTCAATGATCAAGCGATCATACCCGGTGAGTGGATCACCACCTATCTCCTCGACCAAAAAGTTCACCCGCGGAATAGGGCTAAAGAGCGCATCAACAGCGATCTCGCCGATTGGCATTCCGCTCACCGTATCGGCCAACTGGACCCCACGTCCGCGTTCGACGGTCAGTTGCATTTCGAGTGTCGTGTGTTCGTCATCGATAGTACAGAGGTAATGTTGCGGATTAACAATCTCAACCGTACTGGGAGCATCAATATCGCCGGCAAAAACCGGACCGGGACCTTGCTTAACCAGTTGCAATGCAACTGCCCGATCACTGTACGAACGTAAGCGAATGCCTTTGACATTTAGCACCAACTGCGTGCCATCTTCAACAACGCCGGGGATTGCCGTAAATTCATGAATAACTCCGGTAATTTTAATCCTGGTCACGGCTGCACCGGGAATCGATGAGAGCAACACACGGCGCAGCGCATTCCCCAACGAGGTGCCATGACCACGCTGGAGCGGTGCAATGGCAAAACGGCCATAATTTTCAGCCGCAGCAAGGAGGGTAACTCGTGGTGTTATCAGCGATAGTTCGAGCGTTTCCATACTTTATTCCAGAATCCTTCGCAACCTTGATCGCGCCCCTCACTGCCATCGCGGCTTGCGGCTCTAGAAAACGGTACACCTTGCCGGACGATGACAGATCCGACCTCCAAACTCAACCAACATGACGAGAGCGGGAAGCTGTGCTCACAGTGCGCCTGCTAGGCGGCGCTGCAACGCAGTTGGTGGCAGCAGTACGCCTACACGTGTGCGTGACTTGATTATACCGACAAGAGTTACATACTGTGCCGGTCACAGACTCATTATATGATACCATATGTTATGAGATTTGCAGCAAGATCTTGGGTCAAGTTGCGGGATATACTATTGTGCTCAGTACCAATACAATAGAGAATGTTATGCACTCTCCCCCAAAGCGTGATTGGTTTCTCGTCACATTGATCATAGCCGGTATCAGTTGGATTATCATCAGTCGCCCGCCGGATATCCAACCACCAACCATCAGCCCTCGCCCCGGTTTTATTGCCCCGACTATTGCGTTACCACAGGCTAACGATCAAACCATTGTCTTGGCCGAACTACGAGGCCGTGTTGTGGTTGTCAATTTCTGGGCCAGTTGGTGCGGGCCATGCCGTGCGGAAATGCCAACGCTTGAACGTCTCTATCAGGCAGAACAGGATCGCGGCTTGATCGTGCTCGCCGTCAATCAGACCATGCAAGATAGCGAAACGGCGGTTATGGCGATGCAACGCGAGCTAGGGCTGAGTTTTCCGATCGTCTTCGACCGTGACGGTACAACCACCGAACGGTACGGTATTCGTATGTTGCCAACAACGTTTATTATTGACCGAGCCGGCGTTATTCGTCACGTGTTCTTTGGTGGGCCGTTGAGTGAAGCACACTTACGCAGCGTGATCGAACCACTCCTCGCCGAATAGGGAAACCGCTATGTTGCCTGTATTGCAAATTGGACCTGTTGCCCTTTATACGCCTGGTTTGATCATGGTACTCGGTGGATGGTTTATGATCCAGGCGGTTGGGCGAGCCGCACATGAGCACGAACTGGATGGCAACCGACTCGAACAGATAATGTTTATCTCTTTGCTCGCCGGTGTAGTCGGCGCACGTCTTGGGTATGCCGCCGGCTCGTGGACGAGCTATCTCGCCGATCCGTGGGCCTTCCTGTCACGGGATCTCCAAGCATTCTCGCTCCCCACCGGAGTCGCCACGGCGCTGGTCGTCGGTGGCTGGCTCCTCTGGCGGCAACATTGGCCGTTCTGGTCAACCCTTGATGCACTTGCCCCAGGTCTTGCGATCGCGATGTTTACCTATGCCCTCGCCCAATGGGCCAGTGGTGATGGTTACGGTCTCCCGACAACGCTGCCATGGGCGATCAATCTGTGGGGTGAATACCGCCATCCGACCCAACTCTACGCAGCGATAACGGCCCTCGGCGCGTTGATTATCTGGCGACGACGCTATCATCGGCGCCAACCGGCCGGTGCCCGCTTTCTGATCGTCTGTGCTACCCTCGCCGCCGGTACCCTGATCGGTGAGGGATTTGCCGCTACCGGTTGGTTGCTACCGGGAAATGTTCGTCTCTCACAAGTTGTTGCATTAACTATTCTAGTAATTATCACCTACATTTGGCAACATATCTTTTCTTATCAAAGTCATCGGTAACGCGGTATACTAGCATGGGAAAGAAAGGTACATTTATTACTTCATCACGAGAAAACACATGCGGGTATTGATCGTCGAAGATGAATTGATCATTGCGCAAGATCTCAGTCACACTCTACGGCGAATCGGGCATTCGGTTACCGATGTGGTGACGAATGGCGAGGCCGCTTTAGCTGCTGTAAGCCGTCAACCACCTGATCTGGTGTTGATGGATATCCGACTCAGTGGGCCAATGGATGGCATTGAAGCGGCCCGCCAGATCTATAACCGCTGGGGGGTGCCGGTCATCTTCCTCACAGCCCACGCCGATGACCAAACGGTACGCGAAGCACTGCTCGCCGAGCCGTGGGCGTACTTGCTGAAACCGTTCGACGAGCGGGAGCTGGAAGTTGCTATCGCAGTCGCAGCTTACAAACATCGTCTCGAACGACGATTGCAAGCGAGCGAACGTCATCTGCGGACGACGTTGACCAGTATCGGCGATGGCGTCATCGTGACCGATCCGCAAAGTCGGATTACGTTCATCAATCCGGTGGCCGCTCGTTTGCTGGGTGTTACCCCCGAAGAGGCGATTGGCTGGCCATTGGTGCGCGTCTATACGTTAGTTGCCACCAACACCGGTCTTCCTGCCGATAGTGCCACTGTCCACACCGATACAGTCAATGGGCTACCGGCGCCGGCCACCCTTTTGACGCGCAATGGCGAGCGCTTACTGGTCGAACACACCGTAGCGCCAATTACCGGTGATGACGGGACAAATGAAGGGGTCGTTATTATTTTTCGTGATGTTAGCGAGCGACAACGCGCCATTAACCAACTACACGAGTCAAAACGGCGTTTGCAACACGTCCAGTCGCTCCTCGAGCAGCGTGAACAAAATATTATTACCTTTGGTACACTGGCCCATACCCTACGCGAAGTACGCTCACGCCAGGAACTCTACGCTGCGATTATCACCGCCGGTACGCAGTTGTTACCCAATTATCGCGGTACACTCTTGATCTACAACCCTAATGCCGATCTCGTGGATGCGGTTGGACATTGGGGGGAACCTCTCGTCCATCACCCTGTACCGCGCTGTACCTGCTGGGGTGAACGGTTTTGGTCGTTGAGCTTGGCCGGCGATACCCATGCTTGTCATTTTTTGCCGAAGGGCCTGCTTGGTGAACGCATGTGTTTACCCATTCACCAACACAATGAGGTGATAGGTCTCCTCAGTTTGTACCATCCCGATCCGAGCAACGGTAGTGGTTATCAGTTGGCAGTAGCACTGGCCGAAGTGGCGAGTTTGGGCTTTGATGCCCTGGCCGATAGACTCGAATCGGCCTCCCAATCGATGTCGTCGTAACGATAATACCCGGGAATCGTCAGTTGTGTATCGTTGGCGCATGATAACAATACGAACTGGTGGAACTGCTTATGACCGTAGCACATGTACTCAAAGCGCCAACCGGAATTCGTGGTTTCGATGAGATCACCGACGGGGGGTTACCCCGTGGTCGACCAACCCTGATTTGTGGAGGTCCCGGCTGTGGCAAAACCCTCTTTGCATTTGAGACGCTCGTCCACGGTGCAGCTCAGTACAACGAACCCGGCTTGTTTATTTCGTTTGAAGAAAGCCCGAACGATCTCCGCACCAATTTTGCCAGTTTCGGCTTCAATGTCACCGATTTAGAACAACGCGGTACACTCCTGATCGAGCAAATTCCGCTCGACCAGAGTGAATGGGCTGAAGTCGGTGAATATGATCTCGAGGGGTTATTTATTCGGCTTGGACTGTTGATCGACCGCATTGGCGCAAAGCGTATCGCCCTCGATACGATCGAAGCTCTATTTAGCGCCTTCAGAAATGAATCATTGCTACGGAGTGAATTGCAACGTCTGTTTCGTTGGTTACGTCAACGTGGTTTAACTGCGCTGATTACTGCCGAACGCACCGATACCAACCCGAGTCGATACGGCATTGAGGAGTTTGTCGCCGATTGTGTCATTCTTCTCGATTACCGCATCACCGAACACATACTTACCCGCTACGCACGTATCGTGAAGTATCGCGGTTCAGCGCACGGCGTGAATGAATACCCTTTCACGATTGGGCCGCATGGCATCACCATGCTGCCGATCACCTCATGCACCCTCGATTATCCTGCGTCGACCGAGTACATTTCGAGCGGCTTTCCCGATCTCGACCGTCTGTTGGAGGGTGGTGGCTATTATCGTGGATCAACGATTTTGATCAGTGGTCCGACCGGTTCGGGAAAAACCAGTCTTGGCGCCCTGTTTCTCAACGCTGCCTGTGCTCGAGGTGAGCCGGCCATCCTCTTTGGGTTTGAAGAATCGGCCGAGCAGATTATGCGGAACATGCGCTCCATCGGCGTTGATCTGCAACAATGGTATGAACGAGGTTTGCTTCAGATCGTGAGTAGTCGCCCGACCCTGACCGGTATTGAAACGCACTTGATCACAATCCTTTCCACCGTCGAGCAATCTGGTGCTCGTGTGGTTGTCATCGACCCGATCACGGGCTTTCACACGATTAGCCGGCCGGTCGACATTACCGCGATGCTTCTCCGCCTGTTCGACGGGCTAAAATCGCTGGGAGTTACGACACTTGCCACAAGCCTTACTACCACTGGAGCCGATCCTACCCAAAGCGAAGTCAATATCTCGTCAATCGTTGATACGTGGATCGTTTTACGCCATCACGAAGCTAACGGCGAACGTAATTGCAGTCTGCTCGTGCTCAAATCGCGCGGCATGCGCCATTCCAATCAGATACGTGAGTTGGTGATGGATCGGCAGGGGCTCAAACTCGTTGAGATTCTTACCTCTGGAGATACTGTACTGGTCGGCGCCGCACGCATCGCCGAACAAGCGCGTCTCCGCTATGAACAAGAACTCTACCACCATGAAGCACTGCGGCGTCAACAACGGTACGAGCAGCAACGCCGCCTCCTTGCCCTCCAGATCGAAGCACTACACATCGAACTTGCAGCCCTCGATGAGGAAATGAAGAGCGATACGGCTATCGCGACTGCTCGTATGCAAGCCCAAGAACAGAGCCAATTAGCGACTACTCGATACCGCAACGCGCGCAACGAGAGCAGCAATGAATGAGGAATTACCGGAGTACGACCTCTGGCTATATATTGCCGGACAAACGCCAAAAAGTTTGCTTGCCATCGCCAATTTACGGCGCATCTGCGATCAGTATCTGGCGGGTCGCTACCGTATGCACATCATCGATCTCCATCACGAACCCGAACGGGCAATCGGTGATAATATTCTCGCGATCCCTACGTTAGTCCGCAAATTGCCACCGCCGATGCGCAAAATTATCGGCGATCTGTCGAATACTGAACGGGTGCTGGTTGGTCTCGATCTGACGCCCTGGCAACATATAGGGAGTTGAGCCGATGGACATCACCAATCAGCCGGTTGTACCACTCTTACGTCTGTACGTTGCGGGTGCGACGAGCCGTTCCACGCGCGCAATCGCAACCGTGCGGCGGTTGTGCGAACGATACTTGCCCGGTCGTTATCGGCTGGAAGTAATTGATGTCTATCAACAACCAGACCGGGCACGCGACGATCATATCATTGCGACACCAACTCTCCTGATTGTTGAACCCGGCCCACCAACTGCGTTTATCGGTGAATTACGTTCGTCAGATTGGCCACGGGTGGCAGCAGCACTGAATATTCTGACCGATGAAGATTAATGATGTGCCGGCTCGCACCGAGACCACGATGGTTACCGATTGGTGATAATAACACTGTGCAGATAGGGAAGTCAGTATGGGAGACGAGGCAACGTTGAGCCCAGCCGAAATAGCGCGCATGCAGGCACGTTTGGCCGAGCTTGAAGAATTGGTACGCGCCTTGCAGACGGGAGCAGCCGACGCAATTGTCATCGATGGGCCGCGTGGCCCTCTCATCTACACCCTCCGCGGGGCTGAACATCCCTACCGGGTCTTGGTCGAAACGATGAACGAAGGCGCATTGACGCTGCTCGCCGATGGTGCCATTCTCTACTGTAACAGTAAATTTGCCGAAATGGTCGGTCTACCCCAAGATCAACTGACCGGCCGCTCACTGCTCGACCTTGTCGCCCCGTCCGACCAATTGCTCTGCGCTGAATTATTGTCGGCGGGGGCTGCCGGTTCGAGTAAAGGGCCGATTACCCTCCAAGCTGTTGATGGTTCACAACGACCGGCCCAGATTTCGTTGCGTGCCCTCAAAGATGAGACAGAAGCGCATATGTGTGCCGTAGTGACCGATCTCTCCGGCCCGCAAGCAGTCGCAGCCCAACTGCGCGCTGCGTTAGCCGAAAAAGAACTGCTGCTGCGCGAAGTCCATCATCGGGTCAAAAACAATTTACAGATCGTTTCGAGCCTCTTGCGGTTGCAAGCCGAAAATATTAGCGATGAACGGGTAAGCGCCGCAGTTCACGATAGTCAAAATCGTATCCGTGCACTAGCGCTCGTCCACGAACAGTTGTATCGCTCCGAAAGCCTGGCACACATCGATATCGGCGAATATTTGCAAAATATTGCCACCAGTGTTTGGCGCTCGCTTAGTATGCGCGGTAGCCCGATCCGGTTGGTCAGCGAGGTGATTAACGGGATTAGTATCAATATCGATCAGGCAATCGCGCTTGGGTTGATCGTAACTGAACTAGTCTCAAATAGTGTCAAACACGCCTTCCCAACCGGCACTGCCCAAGGGACGATCAGCCTCCGTGTGCGCCAAGAAAATGCCGTCTTACATGTGGAAGTCGCCGATAACGGCATTGGGATGCCGCCACAGATCAATGCCGGTGGTGGAAGCCTCGGTATGCAGTTGGTTCATGGACTCTGCCGCCAAATCGGAGCAACGCTGAGTTTTGGCGAAGGACCGGGGACAACCGTCGTGATCAAGGTACCGATGAGCAAACCGGAAGCGTAGGGGCGACGGCAATGCACCGACCCTACGCTGCACCGAGCTTATCGTTCAATCGCGCTTCCAATGCCCTCATAGCAGCAGTTAACTGTTCTTGCCGAATCGCCGCCGTGACATCACCACGTGTTCGTTCGAGCACAGTTCGTAGTGCATCGGTTGAACGACGGAGACCACCGGTAATCGCTTCAGGGTAATCCACCGTTAGGAGTGAACTATACACATCGTCCATAATGGTGAGCAAGCCTTCGCTGCGCTCGATCTCGCCATGACGCAGCCCATCGAGAATCGCCCGACGAAGCTCACTTGCTGCTTCAGCCAAACCGTTGAGATAGGCCGCCGGTTCTACGCCGATCATCTCACCGGTTGGTGGCTCTTCGCCGGCCAAGAAGGCGATTACCAAATGCGCTTCGGCATACTCCTTCAGCGCATCTTGCGTATAACCGGCGTAGCGTACCTCAGGAGCACCGGCCGTGGCGTCGTTGATTTCCGCTACTACTTCGGCCGCCAATGCCAATAGATGACGTGCCGTCACAAAATCCCCACGGTGGGCGGCACGAATACTATTGGCACTCTGTCGAACTAAGACACGCGTCGCGGCAATTGTACGTTCACGTGCCGTGTGGATACTCTCGATTTGTACGACACAGCCGGCAACAATCTGCTCAATACTCATACACAACCTCGTGCGTGGTTTGGACAGTGCGTATTATAACGGTTTTTTATTACCAAGGAGCGTAACTGTGCATCCTACACCATCACAACAACCCGATCCCGCCCGGCTGCCTTAGCTGCATACAATGCTTCGTCAGCCCGTCTTATCAAGCTAGTGAGATTATCGGTTGTATCGTATTCGACGAGACCAAAACTAGCCGTTACCGGTTGTTCCCCAATGCACACCTGCGTCTTGATCAGATGACGTAAGCGATCAACCAATACTTCGGCTTCAGATAGACGTGTATTTGGCAAGATTAAACAAAACTCTTCGCCCCCCCAACGCCCAACCAGATCGGTCGAGCGAATAGACGATTGAGCAAGACAGGCAATTTGGCGCAAAACCTGATCACCTACCCCGTGACCGTATGTATCGTTGACCTGTTTGAAATGGTCAATATCCCACAAACAGATCGTCAAAGGTTGGTGATAACGCCGGCTATGCTCAATGTTGGACTGTAACAGTTGTTCACAGTGACGGCGATTAAACAGCCCGGTGAGCATATCGACAAAGGCCCATTCCTGCATCAGTTGATACTCGATCTGCAAGCGCTGCGAGATTGATCGGTAGCGACTGACAATGTAGATGAAACACAAGAAGATGCCACCCATGCCGTACACTTGTAGTGCGTGCAACCCCATCGTCACGTCGCTCCCTTGCAGGACGGCAACGAGTATTTGCCCGCCAACGATGGCAAGTGCAAGGCCGTACAAACTACTGACAAGAATGACACTGGTACGATGTTGGAAAAAGTGAAACCCAAGTGTGCAGATCATTAAGAGAAACCAAATATCATCATTCACCGTCTGCTCCCAAAGCAGTGGCAACGTTTGACCGAGGAGCGGCGGTATAATTCCGTTAAAGAGCAGTGCTTCGGCGGCGAAAACGATAAACATGAAACGCTCGATGGCGGCTAGCGATCCTTGTCGTGTGATCACCATCCAACACACACTTAGCGAAATAATAATCAGCAAAACATCATTTGTCACATAGATGATGGTTTCTGCCAACGGTAGGACGGGATCGTTGATCAGCTTGACAATATCGATTGCGACCATCAAACTACCGAGCAGCCCGGCAATCAGATAGGTGTGGCGACGTTGGCGGTCAAAACGTTGGCGTTCTTCTTCAATCACCGTTTGCATATATCGCGCAAAGAATGTGTTGGGCGTAGCAGAATGCTAGCGCTAGCCCAATTACAGGGTCATCATAACATAGTGAACAGTCAATCGGCAGGTGGATTGTGGTTGGAAAACTCGTCTGGAGGATAACCTGAGGGTGAGAAACCTGTTGAGATAGTCGGTTGAGAAGAACGCGCCGTAAACAAGTTTTTAAGTATTCAATCAGCCGTGGCTTTCACCCGCGTATCATACATACGCATCAAACAGATTATTTAAGATGGATCAATATCGTTAGCGCGCCAGGCTAGCACCCGAGCTGGCGCACCATCACCACCGACGATCAAGAGGGGAAAGCACGCAACTGTATATACAACTCCGCGTTCCAGGTTGGCGAGATGACAAAGATTTTCAACGATCAGAATATTGTTGCCCAACAACACCGTATGGGCCGCGTCACCGCCGGCAATCGTTGAATCGACGCTGAACGCATCAATCCCGACAAGCCGTACCCCCTGTTGGGCCAGCGCTTCGGCAAGTGCAGCACCAATATAGGGGTGATGGGCATAATCGTCACTCCCCCAATACACCTCCCAGCCGGTACGAAAAAGCACTGCCATGCCAGGTCGTAGCTCATACCCCGCCAGCACTGATAGCCCTAGCTCAGCATAAGCTGGATACCCACGGGCATCGATCACGATCCCCGGGCCGATCAACCGATCCGGTGTGATGTCATCGA
The DNA here is from genome assembly GCF_049970315.1 of Chloroflexus sp. Lineage (GTDB taxonomy): Bacteria > Chloroflexota > Chloroflexia > Chloroflexales > Chloroflexaceae > Chloroflexus. The sequence continues at coordinate 21,967 of NZ_JBMFNE010000016.1, read as the reverse complement.
TCCCCACACCGGTGGCAAACCGATGACGTGGCGCATCAAGGTGGGTTCCACTATGACTCCCCATGTGCAACTCACTGATCTGCCATGGTGGGAACGACAGGTGCTTTACCTGCACCGGCGGATCACCTGGATAAACCGGCATACCGGAGCGAATTGGACGACTCAAATCGTAAATCATAACCGGTGAGCAACAGTCGCCGATCCGACCGTCTCAGACGCGGATGGCTGAACCGCACGACGCTCTGGAATGATGACAACACTTTCGGGACGAAAACTAATCTGTACTTCACTCCCGACATTCGCATCAAGACCGGCATATGCCGTGTATGGATGAGCCACCTCAAGCGTAGATGACCCGACCGCAACGATCAGGTTATGCAAATACTGATCGGCACGCTGGCCGACAATGCGCGCCGGCAACAGATTGCAACCGGTAAAGCGATGTAACGGTCGATCAGGATAAACCAACCGTATCTCGACAGGATTGATAAAGGCGTACACCATCTGATCGACTGCGACCCGTTGTGCCGGACCACTTGCTTCGACGCGCCATCCCTGCCAATCGAGCCAGACCCGATCCAACTCTTTCCCAATCACCTGTGCATGAATCAGGTTCCTGATGCCTAGAATCCGTGCCACCTGTACACTTGCCGGATAGCGATACACCTCTGTCAATGGCCCCACCTGCTCGACATGCCCCTCGGTGACAATCGCCACACGATGACCGACAGCAAAGGCATCGTTGAGATTATGGGTAACGTAGATCACGATCAAACCACGTTCGGCTTGCAAGGCGCGCAAATCGGCGTGTAACCGATCACGCACCGGCTGGTCGAGCGCCGAAAACGACTCATCGAACAGGATCACCGGTGAGTTGGTCGCCAATGCGCGGGCAATTGCCACCCGCTGTTGTTGCCCCCCCGACAGTTCGTGCGGCTTACGATGAGCGACATGCGCCAAATGCATCTTTTCAAGCAGCGCGCGTGCATGCTGACGGGCAGAGGAGCTACGACCAAGCGGAAATGCCACATTTTCCAATGCCGTCATATGGGGGAAGAGAGCGTACTGCTGAAAGACATAACCAATCCGTCGGTGACGTGGTGGGATGTTAATCATCCGCTCACCGGGCCGACGACGAAACAGGATTGTCTCGTTGAGTTTGATCAACCCTTCATCGGGTGTTATCAGGCCAGCAATCGCCTGGAGTGTCTGTGTCTTACCGGCCCCGGAAGGCCCAAACAACACCAAAATCTCAGCCCCAACCTGCAATTGCATATCCAGGTTCAGATGTTCTAGTTGACGCCGGATGTCAACGTGCAATTGCGGTTGCATCCATCTCCTCCTGTACTGTAGCAACACCGGTCGCCGGTCGTGCCGAGTTGTCTTCCAACCAACGCACCAACCACAAACCGAGAAATGCAATGACCGTCATGACCAACACCATCAGATGCGCATCTTGATAGCGCTGGGCCTGCACGGCATCGTAGATCGCTATCGGTAATGTCTGAGTTCGACCGGGAATATTCCCCGTCACCATGAGGGTTGCCCCAAATTCACCTAAAGCCCGCGCTCCACCTAACACAACACCGGCTACAATCCCACGCCGGGCCAATGGCAAGGTAATGCGCCACAGAATACGCCACTCACTCGCGCCCAAGGTTCGTGCCGCCTGTTCGAGGCGTGGATCGATATTTGCCAGCGCTGCTCGACTACTCTGGATCATCAGCGGTAAGCCGACGACGACCGACGCAATAACGGCTGCCGGCCATGTAAAAAGAAGTCGGATCTGAAACCATTCTACAATTGGGCTACCCCTACCTAACACGAGTAACAAATAATAGCCAACCACACTTGGCGGTAGAACCAACGGTAGTAACAACAACGTCTCCAAAATCGTTTGCCCCACAAATTTGGTACGTGCCAAGAGCAGTGCAATCGGCAAGCCGATCAACCAGATAAAGAAGGTTGCAATTGCCGTAACTTGCAACGACAACCAAAAGGCCGGCCAGTTCATGGTCTCTCACTTCGTAAGTTCCACGATCTCACCGGGCAAAACAAACCCGTACTTTTTCATAATCTCGTGTCCGTCTGAACTATTTACAAACTCCATAAATTGGCGGGCTACATCTACGTGTTTCGTGCCCTTTACCACCGCTGCCATCTGGATCAACGGATTATCAGGGTGTAGTTCAGCCGGAATCAGCACCCACCTCCCAGAACTCTGTACACTTAGCGAAAGGGCAACAATCGCTACCTCAACATTACCGGTATCAGCAATGGTCAAGGTTTGCGCAATATTTTCACCGAATACCAGCCGATCCTTCAGTTGATCCCATACACCGACTCGCTCCAGTGCCTCACGTGCCGCTTGACCATACGGCGCATGTTCAGGATTGGCAATCGCAATTCGTTTATACGCCGGGTCAAGCAAATCGCTAAGCTGCTGTGGCCGCAACGGTTGATCGGCGCGCGTCCAAATAGTGATCCGCCCTTGCGCATACACGGTTGTTGTATCAGGCTCGATAGCTCCTTTCGCTGCCAGGTCTTCGATAAACGATTTATTCGCTGCGAAAAAGACATCGAACGGCGCTCCACGTTCAATTTGCTGCGCCAACTGTCCGGTTGAGCCAAAGTTAAAGATAACTTTTATGCCGGTGCGCTCGGTAAACAACGGACCGATCTCTTTGAAAGCCGGGGTAAGATCGGCGGCAGCAGCCACCGTTAGCTCCACCGCTTCGGTGGGAGTAGATCCGGTCGCTTGCGATGTGCTACAAGCCGTTAACGCCAATAGCACGATGAGCAGCATTCGTCGAATCATCGATCACCTCCAACTACGGCAAGTGTCTCACGACATTCCTCTAACCATACAAGCGTCGCTCGGATTTGACCGATACGATACTCCTGCACCAGTCGTTCAAATGATTGCTCAGGTAGGGCTTCTAATCGGTGAGTATGATCATTAAGCCAACGCCGACAACACACGATTTGCCGTTCGAGTAATTGATCGGCCACAGCCAAACCCTCACGGCGCGCGAAATAGAGTTTGGTCAGAAACTCCAGCCGAATGTCACGCCCGTGTGACACCGGCGTCACTACCCATTCAGCAAACGCTGCTTCACCGGCAGGAGTTAGCGAGAGGACTTTTCGCGGCGGGCGATGACCCTGGAGTTCGAGACGATGGGTAAGATACCCCCTCGCTTCGAGCCGGTCGAGCAGAGCGTAAAGGTGACTCTGCTTCAGGCGCCAAACACTCCCAAGGCTGTCAGGCTGCTGCAACTGCTGAAAAAGTTCGTAGGGGTGTAATGACCCTTGACGAAACAGACCCAAGAGTGCCAAGTCAATGGTAAACGTTGGTTTTGAAGCAGACATAAGGTAACGAATGGACTTACCGAGACACACAACGGCTCAAGCACAAAGCATACTATGTGAATATTCACGATGTGAGTATACTAACACAATAACGATACCCTGTCAATTCAATAAAAGCCACCTCAAACGCTTATCGGGCGACTCGGTTGACGCATTGCAAGCAACCTGTGTGGAAGGGTCTTGCCACACCCCCTACCGGCACACCGGCGCGGATCAGGCTACTGAGGAGACGGGGGCACCGACACAAAGCACGTCGCTGTCCCTTTGCGCATCTCACATCGTTCAGGGTAACTACACCTGACAATACCGATCAAACCACTCAAGCGTCCGTCGCATATGATCGGCACGGTGACGTGGTTCACCGCTGCGCGTCAGCTCATGACCTTCGCGCGGATACCGTACCAACTCCACGACCTTCTTTTGGCGACGGAGGATGGCAAAGAGCTGCTCCGCTTCACTAATCGGCACCCGGTAATCAAGCTCACTATGCAAGAGCAGCAACGGCGTTTTAATCTTGTGCGCGTGTGCTAATGGTGAATGATCCCACAACTCCTCGTACAACTCCCATGGATAACCACCAAACTCGATTTCGATCAACTCGTGAGCGTCACTCGTACTCTGTAACGTCAGCAGATTATATACGCCACGAGCAGCAACAGCGCAGACAAACCGGTCATCGTGCCCGATGAGCCATGCAGTCATATAACCACCATACGAACCGCCGGTAACGGCAATTCGGTTGGGATCGATATACCCTCGTGCCACCAGCGCATCGATTCCGGCCAGAATATCGGGCGCATCCGCTTCGCCCCAATTACGCCGAATCGCATCGCGCCACAGCTCGCCATATCCCTCACTACCGCGCGGATTACAGAAGAAGACCACATATCCACGCGCCGCTGCAACTTGCCACTCGTGCCACATCGAGCGAAAACCCGGCCCCCACATCACGTGCGGCCCACCATGGATGTACACCGCAAGCGGGTAACGCTGCATCGGATCGAAATCCGGTGGATGCAGCGTCCATCCCTGTACCTCACTGCCATCAGGGGCAAGATACGTCATTTCTTCAATCGGTACAATAATCCGTTGCTGAAGCAACCGATCATTGATCGCCGTCAATCGCCGCTCGTTTCCATCAGCGCTACGGAAAAAGAGATCACACGGATTATCAGCACTCCCGGCAATAAAGACGATACTCCCATCACGCCCTACATCAAACTCACTGACCAACCGCGCCCCACCGACCAGCGTCAGTCCATTACGATAGGTCGGTGTTCCTGGGAGACCAATCTGATAGACGTGAGCATCGCCGCGCCATCCGGCACTAAACAGAATCCCTTGCCCATCGGGTTGCCAGCGGAATAGCTCAACGTTCAGATCGGTATGGGCCGTAAGATCGTGCGGTTCACCGCCTTCCGCCGGAATGATCGCGACCCGCCGACCTTCACCAAGCAATCGCTCTTCATTGAGGCGTAAGAACGCAATCTGGCTCCCATCAGGAGAAGGCTGCGGATCAAAGTACGAGAAGCCCGGACTCGTCAATGCATGGGGCAATCCATCAAGCGGAATACGCACAACATCGTAATATGCGAACAGCGAATCGGCTTCAGGATCGCGCGTCGCCGTACTAAGGAGTGCTTCACCGTTGGGAAGCCAAACCGGTGTACTGTAGTGAATCTCACCCGAAGTGAGCCGGCGAGGTGTGGCGGTGCGATCTTCATCACCTACCTCTACAACATACACCTGCCGCCACCGATCATCGAAATAGCTGGTCCCACTCCGATACGGCAATCTTGTCACCACCCGCGGATCAATCCGAAGCTCCTCATCGTGCTGACGTTGCTCACGAGCACGACGGGCTTCCCACGCATCCGCCGGCGGTGACGGCATCTCACCGGCATCCTCACGAGCCTGTTCTTCAACACTCACCGGTGATAAAAACGCAATCCACCGACCATCAGGACTCCACGCCGGATCGCTCGCACCGTTAGGCATTGCCGTTAATTGCCGCGCCTCACCACCATCAACCGGGATCAGATAGATTTGGCCGTGTTCATCGTCGCGATGTGACACAAACGCCAACCACTTCCCATCTGGGCTCCAGCGCGGCTGGCGATCATGTTTTCCCCGTGTAAACCGTCGCAGTGGCTTACCATCTGTTGGTACCAACACAATTTGCCGCCGATACCCATTGTTGACCCGATCAACCGTTACCCACACAACTGCTACTGTCTGGCTATCGGGGCTAAGACGCGGATCTTCCAGCCAGCCCAGCTCATAGAGATCATCAATCGTAAAGTGACTAGGGGTTTGATTCGTCATGAGTGATCCTGCAATTGTGAAACTGGTGTTAGTGCATTGCTATTGTAACACACATCTTGCCCTTCGTCACTTGATATTTTTGCTAGAAAGCGTCGCATGATTGCAGCATAAACTTTGACATTATAGCGCCTCACAATTATAATTCCAAAATAGCAAGAGTGATTAAAGAGGTTTTCATACTTTATCTGTTATCATATCGCCTTACTGATACGAAAGGATTGTCTCCAGTGAGCACGTCTAATGAAAAATTGCCGCTCTCGGTGCTCCTCTTCCACGCTGCCATGCAGCGGCGCATGTCATTGGCCGATTTCGCGGCAGTCCTCGGTTTGAGCGTCGCAACCCTGCGTTCGTATCTTTTTGAAGCAGGATCACGTTCCCGGATGCGTAGCAAGACGGTTGAGCAAATGGCAGAAATATTGAACATACCGGCTAACGAGGTACGTGAACGGGCCGAACTCATCCCTTACGACGATCAACTGTTTAGTGAATGGTTGAAAGCACACATGCAAGGGCGTTTTACCCGCGCCAGCCTTTGTACCGCTACCAAAATCAGTGATAGCGCGATGAAAAATTACCTCAACGGCCAAACGACGCCCGACCCCGATAACGCCATCCGCTTGGCCGAGGTGCTTGACGCCGATTCGCTGACGGTTGCCCGCCTGATCATCGCCTCCGAACTGCGCCGGCGCGGTGTCGAATTGCCAAGTGCGCCACGTCATGAACGTACGGTGCCGGTTGAACCAATGCCGGAGCCAAAACCGGAACCTGCTTCTACGCCGACTGCGACCACCGTTGATGGTGCAACGCCCACTCCCAAGAGCGATACCGTCATCGATGAGGCTACCATCAACGCCTATAACGAACAGCGTTTGCTCAACCTGTGGCGGCGCCTCCACCCCCAAGGTCGTCGCGCAACCCTGACCTACATCGCTTCCCTGTTGGCCGAAGGGATGTAATGTTACGTTGAACCCGGATGCATAACTTCATTGTTTGGAGTAAAACAGAGTAGAACGGAGTGCTATATTGTGACCTTCAGAAAACCCTCGTCGGATGGATAACGAAGGCTAAAAACATCCGAGTCAAGGAGAAAGCACTGTTAGATACCAACAGTGCTACAGCACCGGCTATATGACAATAGCCCTCGTAGTCGCATCCATATTCAAATGTGAATGTTGTGACGGGTTTACCAAACACACTTGCCCTAGCTGTGGCGGCGCAGGCGAATCAGAAGATTACCGGTAAAACGCACGTTCTTCTGGTTCGCCTCAATCCGTTCTTTGGAGCTGATAGAATTCTCTTCAGTCGCCTGCGGCGCAAGCGTGATTTGTCTCCTTACTTGATCACCAGGGAACCGGCTAACATCCGCTCTTGCCGATCGTTTCATCGGCTCGCTTTGCTCGCCTTGGTCGCAGCGGCTAGACTCGAGACCGTTTGTCGGTACATCGTAAGGCTAAGCAATGAAACAAAAGTTGACACTGGAACTGCTGAAGACAGAAGCACACACATTCGCCGAAATCGAGTCAGGGCATCGAGAGCTGGCCTTGTACGGCGTTACTGATGGGAAAGCAGTTGGGACGTACTTCGAGCACAAGTTCAGGTCTTACCTTCGCGAAAAGTACGACTTTGAGGAAGGAAGTTCTGCAAGTGGGATAGACTTTCCTGAGCTTGAAGTTGACGTGAAGGTAACAAGTATAAGGCAACCGCAATCATCGTGTCCTTTCAAATCTGCTCGACAGAAAATCTATGGGCTGGGCTATTCTCTGCTCGTGTTTGTATCCGAGAAGACAGATGACCCACAAACATCTACGGGAATTTGAACGTTTTGCACACAATTTTTGTCAGTAAAGAGCGGACAGCAGACTTTCAAACTACCACGGGGCTCCGTCGAATACTTGAAAATGAGGGAAACAAGGATGACATTATGGCTTTCATTGAAGAGCGCAGACTTCCAGTAGATGAGATTGAGGCATCGGCGTTAGCCGACGAGATCCTCGCCAATCCCCCTGAGGTCGGCTATCTTACCATCTCGAATGCCCTGCAATGGAGACTTCAATACAGTCGAGTAATTGAGAAGGCCGGTTCGGTTGTAGAACTTGAAAGACTGAGATAGCGATGCGCGATCAAAAACAACGCAAAGCCGAATTTGGGGATTTTCAAACGCCCCTCAGCTTAGCCAGGGAGGTATGTTCCCTCATTGCTCGGACTGGTTTTCGTCCAGCTTCGATTCTCGAACCGACATGTGGGACGGGTTCGTTTCGCAAAGCATCTTTAGAAACATTCCCAGACGTATCGCGTGTTCTTGGCTTTGAGATCAATCCGAAATACGTGTTGCAAGCGCAGTATGCTGTCGCATGCGCATTTCCTCATGCGTCTATTGAAGTTCATCAGTCTGATTTCTTTCTCACGAGTTGGTCTGAGATTGTTGAAGCGTTACCTGAGCCCATTTTTGTTATAGGCAATCCACACTGGGTGACGAATGCAGCGTTGAGCACTTGGGGCAGTAACAATCTTCCGCAGAAAGCAACCCTTGACAATCTCCCTGGTATTGATGCGCTCACCGGCAAGAGTAATTTCGACATTTCGGAATGGATGCTTAGAAAGAATGGCTTAATGGTAAGAATGGCTTACTTGCAATGCTTTGTAAAACGACAGTAGCACGTAAAGTTCTCTTGTACGCTTGGCAAAACGGGCTGCGGATCGAGTCGGCATCACTTTATACCCTAGACGCGCAGGAATACTTTAGAGCTTCGGTTGACGCTTACCTTCTGTTCATTCGAAGCAATCCGACCGGCAAGAGCAAAGAATGCCAAGTTTTTGGTTCTCTTCATGCACAACAACCCCATAGCGTATTCGGTTTGCAGGATGGAATGCTTGTAGCTGATGTCAAATCATACCTGAAACGGGAAGACCTCACAGGGACAGGCTTTCGGGGCTGGCAGTCAGGAATAAAGCATGATTGCAGCAAAGTCTTTGAGCTGTGCATTGAGCGTGGGAATCTTGTTAATGGCCTAGGAGAATTCGTTGAGATTGAACCTGAAGTGCTCTTTCCTCTGTTAAAAAGTTCTGATCTCGCAGCGCATAGGAAGCCGCATCGGTGGATGCTTGTTCCTCAACGGGCAATGAGTGACGATCCGAGTCGTCTTAGGTTGGAAGCTCCCAAGGCATGGAATTACCTTACTGCCCATGCACATTTTTTGGACAAACGAAAGAGTTCAATATACAGGAACTGTCCGCGCTTCTCAGTCTCTGGAGTTGGACCATATTCATTTGCTCCTTGGAAGATTGCTATTTCGGGTTTATACAAGAAACTCGAGTTTGTTCAAGTTCCACCTTTTCTGGGAAGCCCGGTGGTTCTCGACGACACATGTTATTTTTTCCCATGTCAGTCTGAAGAAGAATGCAACCTATTGTACGAATTGGTTACATCCGAACCGGCCAGAGAGTTCTGGTCTGCATTCATTTTCTGGGATGCAAAGCGGCCAATTACGGCACAACTTGGCTTTGGTGCATGAAAGGTTGACAAAGGGAGCGTGACCGTGTAACTTTGGTTTATGACAAAACAAAAGCACACACGCTCACGCTCAAAGCTATTATACCGTGTCAAGAACTGGTCTGAATACGATCAAGCGCTGGTTCAGCGCGGTTCGCTTACCATCTGGCTGTCGGATGAGGTCAGCGAGAAATGGCGCTATACAGGCGAACAGCAGCGCGGCGCCCAATTTGAGGACAGCGACTGGGCCATCACCATAATGTGGACCCTGAAGAAACTCTTTCATGTGCCCAACCGCGCCACGGCAGGGTTTGTGCGTGCGATATTTGGGTTGATGGGGGTGGACTTGCCTGTCCCCGACCACACCACCCTGTCGCGGCGGGGCAAGGGATGGAACGTGAGATTGCCGAAAAAGGTCAGCGGGCATCTTGATATCGTCATCGACAGCACCGGGCTGAAAGTGTATGGCGAAGGGGCTTGGAAGGTCAGAATACACGGCAAGACAAAGCGGCGTACCTGGCGCAAACTCCATCTGGGGATAGACCCGCAGAGCGGCGAGTTTGAAGCCGTTCTCTTGACCGAAAACAATGTTCATGACGCGGAGGCGATCGAACCCTTGCTGGGCCAGATGGAGCAGCCGATTGACCGCCTGGCGGGCGATGGCAGTTATGACCGGCGCAACGTCTATGATTGCCTGCGCCAACATTCCCCACAGGCGAAGCCGCTCATCCCGTCGCGCACGGATGCGCACATCTGGGAACATGGCAACTGCCATGCGCCGCCCCATCCCCGTGACGAGAACCTGCGCGCCATTCGCAAGATGGGACGAAGAGCCTGGCAAGAAACGTCTGGTTCCCATCAACGCTCACTCGCTGAGACGGCAGCCTGTCGTTATAAGCCCATCGTTGGCGAGCGCCTCTCTGCGCGCCTGCTGGCTATCCAGCAGACCGAGGCCCTGGTTTGTTGCGCCGCGCTCAATCGGATGACCCATTTGGGCATGCCCGAAAGTTACAAGGTTATTCTCCCAGGAGCAACTGCCTGAACCTGACGTTTTCTACCCTGCAATCTCATCTCAATGCGAGTTACAAGGTTATTCTCCCAGGAGCAACTGCCTGAACCCCCAGCAGGGGAAAGGGGGGGCTGTCTGTTCCTCAGATTTATGCACCAAAGCCGCACAACTTCTTAATTCACTTGATTTGATGGCGCTTGCACGCCGCTTGGGTAAGGAATACGATATAGCCCGGACTCTTGCGAAACGAGATATTGTAGAATATATGGAAGGGGCCTCCCAGCTCTCCCTTTTCAGCGAAGAAACTGCTACAACGATAAACCGGTTACAAACGAATTATTACTAACCACTCAACAAGTACATACCAGGAATTAGTAAGAGCTGCAGTAAGAGGCGTAAAGGGTAAGTCCAAATAGGCAACGTTGCTCACTCCCGATAGGCCTGCTAACAAAACTACACCCTTCGCCATCTTTGACCTACTTGACAAACACACCGCTAGAGTTCACATGCCGCCTCTTCGCATTGGCTTCGATGCCCGCTACGCTCGCGACCATTTTCCCGGTATCGGTCGCTACATTACCGCTCTCTTACCGGCACTCAGTCGGCATTGCCGCTCTCATCACCTGTTCGTCTTCACCAATGCCGATCAATCGCTGCCATCCCTTACCGCCGATGTGGTCGAATTGGTCCCGGTACGGAGTGGCCCTTTTGCTCTAAGCCAACAGATTGAACTACCCCTTATTGCTCGACGGTTGCATCTCGATGTGTTCCATTCGCCCTATCTCGTCAAGCCGTATCTGCTCCCCTGCCCATCGGTTGTCACTATCTACGATGTTGTGCCGTTGCGTTACCCACAAACGCTCAGCCCACGCGGACGACGTTTTTATCACGTAAGCTTACGACTCGCTGCACAAAGCGCGCGGAAATTGATTACCATCTCGTCGGTCTCGCGCGATGATCTTGCCTTTCACCTTCACATACCACGCCAACAGATCGCCGTAACGCCGCTGGCCGCTGAACCATTGTTTGTCCCACAACCGATTGATGAGATTACTGAAGTACGCTTGCGCTACGGTTTACCGCGACACTACGTACTCTACGTTGGATCGAATAAACCACACAAAAACATTGACCGCCTCCTGCGGGCATGGCAGCGCGTGCTCCCGGCCTTACCAGAACAGTATGCCAACACCGTACTGGTCATAGCTGGAAAGTTTGACCCTCGCTATCCGTTGCCGACTACGCTTGCCGCCGAACACGGCGTGGCCGACCAGGTGAAGGTCTTACCGAATGTCGCCGACACCGATCTGCCCGCACTCTACAGCGGTGCCTTACTTTTTGTCTTTCCTTCGTCGTATGAGGGATTTGGTCTTCCACCACTCGAAGCGATGGCCTGCGGCACCCCGGTGGTTTGTGCCTACGCCGGTAGTTTGCCCGAAGTGGTTGATGACGCCGCATTGACGGTTGACCCACACAACATGCACGACATCGTCGAGGGCATCTTGCGCGTCCTCCGTTCGCCCGATCTCCGTGAATTGCTGCGAAGTCGTGGATTACGGCAAGCAGCACGATTTTCGTGGCAAGCTACTGCCCAAGCTACCCTTGCCGTTTACGAGGAAGCGGTGCAGCGCTGAACACCTGGCATCCCGCTATCATCGCTCAATTGCACCGAGCAATTGCCCATTTACCCAGCCTTCTGTACCGGCGCTGACCCGTTCAGGAACACAACGACCAACGGTTTCGACGACCCGCAACCGGTACCAGCGGTTATTGGTATCAACGATCCGCTCTTCGAATAGCTCAACCCGATCACCGACACAAACCTGTCCAATCACGGTTGCCGGTACAACTTGTGGTGCACTGCGAATGTTGCCGCCCCTGACCACTTGGGCACGACCAAGGATCGGTTCTGGTGTAAGCGTTGGCGTGGCAGTGGAGGTAGCCACAATAGTTAGTGTTACCGGCGGGATTGCACTTTGGGTTGCCGCCTGCTGGATTGTTGCCCGTGCCTCGCGCGTCTGCAACGCAATCTGCGTTTGCGCCGTTGTAACGCGAGCCAACTTGATCTGGTTCATTATCAACGGTGCTACTCCAATCAGACCGAGCACGAGCAACCCACCCACGAGAGCACGCAGCAAAATACTGAGCGGCCCACGTCGCCGTCGGCGGTTAAACAACCGTTCCCAATCACGCGGATCAATTTTGGCAGGCACAGTTTCCTCTCTCTACAGCCAGCGACACAACACCGGCTGGCGTTCACCGGTTGGCGTAAAGCCAAACCAGCGATACAGCCGCTGAGCGTGATAGTTGTACGCTTGTGTGTTGAGAGTGAGCAACCCGGCGCCAATTTCAGCCGCATACGAAACGAATTCCGCTAATAACCGCACGCCAATCCCTCGCCCACGTTGGGATGGATCGACGGCAATACGTACTAGATGGACTAACCGGCCACCAAAATGACTCGTCGCGTAACTATACCCGACGACCTGTCCATCAAGTTCAGCCGTCACGAAGAATGATCCATCGGCAATTGCCGGTGCCAAAATCCCTTCATCCTTAACCCACTGCGGTTCAAAACAGCGCATGTCGAGTTGCAACACCTCAGCTAGATCAACGGCATAGGCGGGGCGAACTTGCACATGCGCATTACCATAGTTAGGAATATTCCAGCCGCGTTTCTCATAGACGACGACATCGGTTTGGTGAGCATAGCCGGCATGTTCAAGGAGCGGACGCAACCATTGATCCGACTGATCATCACCGGCGTAGTATACATGTTGGATCGTGAGTCCACGAGCCACATCGTCTAAAGCTGGCAAGAGACGAGCAATAGCCTCACGTGGCTGTACTCTTTCACTCAACGCCAATCCCCGCAACCACGCTACCTGAGCGATAGGCCGACTCAGTACAGCAACCGCCAACACCTCTTGGTCGAGTTGGAGCACCGCTGCCCGACTATGTTCGATGGCAGCGTACAAATCAGCAACCCCGACCGCTAAAAACCGGCGGCCAGCAGACCGGAACAGATGGCTCACCGCAGGAACGTCATCGGGCTGGCTAGGTCGGACAACAGCAGCATTGAGATCTGGAGGTTTACGAAACGGCCACATACTTGTGTTACCATAAACGTAGAATCTAGCCTTGTATTGTAGCAGAGAAGTACGATGATCGACTTGGTACATAAGTACGTTTCGACCCAATGGCAACGATTTTTCGGGCTAAACATTAGTCAAATCAACACCATGCTGTTCGTCGGCGGGCAATTTCACCCTGAACAATGGTCAGACATCTATGCACTCGGTGTGCGTGCCGTACTCTCCCTCCAAGCTGAGCGGGCTGATACCTTTTCTGAGCCACTGCCTAACCGTAGTCTCCGTTTATTGGTCCCGGATTTTCACCCCCCAACCATCGAGCAACTCGATGAAGGAGTCCATTTCATTGCCAATGCTATCAGTGATGGTCTGCCCGTGTTTATCCACTGTCACGCTGGGGTAGGGCGCGCACCATTGATGACGGCAGCGTATCTGATCGCACGTCATGGTGTTGATCATCGGACAGCCCTCAAGATAGTGCATGCTGCACGTCCGATCATCCGGCCCAACCGCCGGCAGCTCGTCCGACTCCGCGAGTACGAGCAGCTCCTTCACCAACGCCGCCAACATCGGTAGATCATACCGCCTGCCGACGATGAAGCCCACTCGTTGCCAGTTCGAGGCATCCCGATACGGCAAAGAGATCGGCTAATGCGAGCAAGGGTAGCCGCGTTTGCACACAGAGGTAGATCGGTCGCCATACGGGAGCAAACTTGTTTTTAAAACGGTATAAGCCCTCGCTATCGTAGACGGTTGCCATCTGGCGCCCGATCAGCGTGATGAGGCGCTCTAATGGACGTAAATTGTCGTCAAGATGGTGGAACGGCACTTCATTGAGGCTTAGACTACGGCAACCCTCAGCCAACAACTGGGCACCGACAAAACTGAACAGCGCCTCCATCACCCCTGCCGGTGCTTGTGGTCGGCGCAACATCAATTCGGTCACGGCAGTAGTCGGTGATGGTTGGGTGAGTAACACTGCGCCTTGCCACACACCGGCAGTATCACCAAACACAAAGAGACGTGTTTCTGGATCAAAAGTGGTCCGAAACAGATAACGAAGCTGCGGTCGTTGCCCATACCGTGACTCGCGCGCCAGCCAACGCAAACGTGCGACCGCCGCTGGACTCCAAGGAATTTCACTCACTTGACCAAAACGAAGGGCAGCCCGCGCCATTTTGCGCACCGAACGCCGCTGTAAGCCATCACCGGCCAGATCGATCACCCCTTCGATCCCTACCCGGAACGTCTCCCATCCAGACGCAGCCAACCGACAAGCCACCTGTTCCGGACAACCTCGCACCAACCAACGCTGCCCCGCTCGATGATCGTGAAACCAATCGGAGCGACTACTATCCGGTAATGTCGCATACGCTAACCAAGTTAACCGCGACAGAGGCAAGCGCACATACTGCAAACGCGGTACAGCAAAACTGCCCCGCGTCCAACTGAGGGGCAGTTCATTGCTATCAACGAGCGCAGACAAGGACATACCAATATCTGAGTGTTAGAGAATTACTACATCGCAACTGTATAGCGCAGACAGATGAGTGCTCTATGTATGTAGTTTGCGCCTGATTACCAATATCGTCAAGCCATCGATTGCAATGCCGCCTCAATCCGTGCCACCACCATATCAATAGCTATCGGATTACGTCCACCACCGGGAAAGATGACATCGGCATAACGTTTGGTCGGCTCAACAAACTCAAGATGCATTGGACGCACCGTTGCCAAATACTGCTCGATCACCGACTCGACCGACCGCCCACGTTCAGCAATATCACGACGCAGACGGCGAATAAAGCGCAGGTCAGCATCGGTATCGACAAACAGCTTAATATGCATGCGACGACGCAATACCGGCTCGTAGAAGATTAAAATGCCCTCCACCAAAATCACCGGGCGCGGCTCGATCCGTTCGGTATACGGCAAACGCACATACGTTGCGTAGTCGTAGGTCGGTAGATCAACTGCTTGTCCGGCACACAACGCATCGAGATGCGCTACCAGCAGATCGTTGTCAAGCGCGTCAGGGTGATCAAAATTGAATCGAGCCCGCTCTTCCAGCGGTAGATGACTGAGGTCTTTGTAGTAGCGGTCGTGATCAATGTGAGCAATTCGATCAGCACCAACCCGCTGCAAAATCGCCTGTGCCACACTAGTCTTGCCACTTGCACTGCCACCGGCAACACCGATGATAATAGGGTTGAACTGCATATGTGTCGGAGGTTTGAACATACGTTAGGATACCCAAGGTAAAAATGAGGAGCACCACAACTGATACCCTTGATTTGCCATACCCTCTTTACACGGTGCGGAGATTCTCCATGCACAAGTGTATCCACATCCGCCCATTTATGCAATGTCTCTTTCGTCGTAGTGAGCGGAGCGAGCCATCTTCAACGCTGCTTATCGGTCTTTGTTGTGTCGAGTGGAACGCGACGGATGGGCAGATTGCTCGCTTCGCTCAACTCGAAATGTAGGGAGACAGCAATACGCTACTGCGTCCCTACCCCATCACGAACTAGCGCGAGCTATGATGGCAGCGCACTGTTCCACCCTTTCCCCGGTTTATTCTATTATAGGTCAATCGTACCTGACCGACACATACACCTGTGCAACAACACCAAGGCGTGAAGGGTACCAAGCAGATCATCGCCGCGCAAACGTTGCCTACACCGTTTGCGACTCCGGCTTCGACGGTTCACCGAGAATCTTATTGGTCAGATAGGTTGCCAGCCATGCCGCAGCCAGACTCAACACGAGACTGATCAGACCATGCACGAGTTTCCGGCGCAAGTCTTCTTCCATAGCTTTAGTCCCTCCGTCGCATTAAAATCGTGACAAAGTAGAGCAACTGGGCGATGGCTTGGGCCGCAGCAGCCACATACGTCAACGCGGCAGCATTCAGGACTGCGTTCACCCCCTCGGCCTCTTGTACCGTGACCAGACCGTTACGTTGCAGCATCTCACGAGCCCGAGCACTGGCATTAAACTCCACCGGTAACGTCACCAGTGTAAATGCCACCGCCGCGCTGAACAAGATTACACCCAAAACTGCCAATTGAAAACCGAAACGGCTCCCACCGCCGGCACCGAGCAGCATACCGATAAAGAATAGCCACGTCCCTAGTTGCGAGCCAATGTTCGCAAAGCCAACAATCCCTGACCGAACCCGTAACCATACGTATCCCGCTTTATCTTGAGCGGCATGGCCCAACTCATGGGCAACAATTGCCATCGCCGCTACCGATGGTTGTACCGATCCTTCCGAGAGACGGATTACTTTGCTCGATGGATCGTAGTGATCGGTGAGCATGCCGGGAATGGTCTCAACCCCGACATGCTCTAAGCCCTCATTCCGAATTAAGATGCGGGCGACATCAAAACCGTTCAGACGCCGCATATTCGGAACACGAGACCATTTATTAAACGCCGACTGGACCTGAAACTGGGCCCACAGCGCGAAAAGCATCGCCGGTACCGCAAAGATGATATACATTGGATCGAAGAAAAATGGCATAGTCGCCTCCTTCGTGTGCTTAAACGTAATAGATGTTTGTTGCTATGCTCAGTATACCACTACCACGTATCTGGTGAGTAAGGGCACAATGCACAGTACCTCACAGCATACCGCTTTTGTGCTACAAACCATGATACTGAATCATTGTGTAGAAAATGTTGAAAAAGTATATGATCTTCGCAAATATCGCGCGCCGCAACCCATGATCCGATTAATCATGCGATCACAAACACCAAAAGCAGAACTATGCCTTAGCGCATAGCTCTGCCTTCGATGCACATAGCGGTATTGTATCGTTGACTTGTCAACGCCCATTATGTTTTCGGTGGTCAGCGTACCACCGAGAACACAATATCTGGGCAACCATCCCACTTACAAAGATTGCCGACCATTCAAGGCATGGCGTAGCTGCCCCAACCCTGCCTGCATTCGCTCGGCCACCAACGCCCGGAGCACCGGCCCACTGCGCGGGCTAAACAGTGTTGCGATCCCACTACCGATAAGCAACCCGATTAGCAGACCCTGCCAAAAACGTCTTCCGCTGGTCCGACGTGGGATTAAGCTATCGATCATCGCATCAAGATCATCCATAGCGATATACTCTCCATCTTCGTTATGGATAGATACCGCGTGTTGTCACTGCATCGGCCACACGCTGCACCGCCAAGATATAAGCGGCTGTGCGGAGATCAACGTGCTGCTCGGCAGCCACCCGCAACACCTGCTGGAGTGCATTCGTCATCACCCGCCGCAGTTGTGCATTGACTTCACGCTCACTCCAGAAAAACTCTTGCAACCCCTGCACCCACTCAAAATAACTCACCGTCACGCCACCGGCATTGGCGAGGATATCGGGGATAACCACACAACCTCGCTCGTACAAAATTGCATCGGCAGCTCTCGTCGTCGGACCATTGGCCGCTTCGGCAATAATCTGTGCTTTGATCCGGTCGGCATTGTGGGCCGTTATCACTCCACTCAACGCTGCCGGAACCAACACCTCACACTCAACCTCGAGCAACTCTTCATTGGTTAGCGTATCGGCATTCGCAGCACCGACCACACTACCGGTAGCAGCTTTGTGGGCTAATACCGCTTCCACATGAAGACCATAGGGATTGTACACCCCACCGCGGCTATCACTGATGGCGACGACCTTCATCCCCAGTGCAACTGCCTCCCGTGCTACCGTCGAACCAACATTACCACAGCCCTGGATTGCCAGACGGATATCAGGTACGTTTAGCCCAAGATGTTGCGAAGCCGACATCAATACGTAGGTCAATCCACGTCCGGTCGCTTCCAACCGCCCTTCCGAGCCACCGACATTAATCGGCTTACCGGTCACCACTGCCGGAACGGTATGACCCTGATGCATCGAGATCGTATCCATAATCCACGCCATCACCTGTGGCGTAGTACCAATATCAGGGGCAGGAATATCACGTTCAGGGCCGATAACGACGCTAATCTCGGTAGCAAAACGGCGAGTGAGCCGTTCGATTTCACCAATAGAGAGCTGTTTCGGATCGACAATGACGGCACCCTTGGCCCCACCATACGGCAAGCCGGCCAGCGCACATTTCCACGTCATCAACATCGCCAACGCCCGTGTCTCATCGAGCGTCACCGCCGGATGATAGCGAATCCCGCCTTTCGTTGGGCCACGGGCCAGATTGTGCTGCACCCGAAAACCTTGAAAGACCTCGATCCGACCATTGTCACGCTTAACCGGGAAGTTAACGGTTAGTTCACGCTGTGGCACGCGCAAAATGCCACGCAGACGCGCCGGTAGATCGAGGCGGTCAGCAGCTTCGTCAAACTGCTGCAAAACCGTCTGCAACAGGCCTACCCGCTCTGAAGGTGCAGCTGCAGATCGTTCAACATCAGTCATCACCATAATGCTGTACCTCTCAACGATGAGCTACACGGCCAACATTGGCCGGTTGCGACTCCGATGTCGCAGTGGATGGTATTGTAGCATGCAATGATTGCGTTGGAATGAGATCATTCATCAACTGGAATGAATTCATTGACACTATTCACAGAATGAACGAACGCAGCGATCAATTGCACTGCGTACTCAACGTCACTCAATGCGATCATCTCGTTCGGCGAATGCATATAGCGATTGGGAATGGAGATAACCGCACTGGCAATCCCGCCACGCACGTGGTGGATCGCATCAGCATCGGTACCGGTATAACGTGGCGAGATTTGTACACTGTACGGAATTCCTTCGCGTTCGGCCAGATCAACCAAGCGGCGGAACACACGCCCACTGTTGGCTGAACCTCGTGACAGTACTGGGCCACCACCGAGTTTCACAACGTTCCATTGCCTTTGGTCCGCGTCGGGATGATCGGTGGCAAAAGTAACATCGACCACAATCGCCACCTGTGGATCAAAACTAAACGCCGCCGTCGTTGCACCACCGAAGGTAATCTCTTCTTGGGTCGTCGCAACCGCGGCAACACAAGCAGCCGGACGATTCTGACTCAGCAAACGCAACGCCTCCAATACGGTAAACGCCCCGATCCGATTGTCAATCGAGCGACTAACGATACGACCACCGCGTAATTCGTAGACAGGTGCGTCGATCACACCTACATCACCAACATTCACCAGCTCACTTGCTTCGGCGCGATTCGTGACGCCAATGTCGATCCACATCTGTTCGATCTTGGTCGCCTGATCGCGCTCACCGGATTTCAGCAGGTGAATAGGTTTCTTACCGATCACTCCAATAACTTCACCATGCCGACCCAGCAAACGTACCCGCTGCCCAATTAAGACCTGCGGATCCCAACCACCGATCGAACTGAAGAAGAGAAAGCCGTTATCATCAATATGGCTAATCATCAACCCAATCTCGTCGATATGGCCTGCCAGTAGAATCCGGGGATCACTTCCTTCCAATACCGCAAAACTATTCCCGAGCACATCACTGTACACCGTATCGGCAAAAGTCCGGGCCTCGGTACGCCAAACCCGTGCGGCACGATCTTCCTCTCCTGAAGGCCCCGGTGCGGCAAGAAGGCGCTTGAGGAATGAAATTTGATGTTCTTGCATACTATCCCTCGATTCGTTAGGAAAGGCTGAAACCACAAAGTCACAACCCGTTTGTAGCACATCCGGTTGACGAGAACCTTGACTGTACCACACATTGTTCGCGTCGTGCAACCGGCCAAGTGTTACCGCTTTTGCCGATTCTGATCACGCCATCACCGGCCATATCTCGCATCAACACAGCTCAAATGCTTGACGCTCATTACTCGCGACAAGTATAATGAGCTATGGTGTTGATTATATCTAATTACACAAAGTAATGGAGAAACCACAATTCGCCGATCTGGTTGCGGAAGTGCTCGAACAATTACCTCCCACCTTTGCTCGCCATCTCGAAACGGTTGAGATCGTCATTGCACCCCGTCCGAGCCGCGCACAACGTCGCGCACTCGGCTTACGACCATGGCAGACAATCTACGGTCTTTACGAGGGGGTCCCGTTCACCGAAGAGTACAACGCACCGGCAACCATCACCATTTTTCAAGCACCGCTCGAACGAGACTTTCGCACGATAGCGTCGCTGCGTGAGCAGATTCGACGCACCATTCTGCATGAAATTGCCCACCATTTTGGGATTAGTGATGAACGACTACACGAACTAGGTGTATACTAAAGTTGCCAACTTAGTCGTCGAAAGGTGAGAAAATCCGTGCGGATCGGCACGATAGTAGCCGGAGCAATCTACATTGGTGCCTTGGTCGTGGCAGGGCTACTACTCTGGCAGACGGTAGAAATGTCACGTACTCTCATCGCGCTCTCGGCCAACGCATCAACTCCAACACCAGTACCAACACCAATGCCGACAGCCGCGCCGTTACTGGTGTTACCAACCCCTATCCCACCAACACCCTTGCCTACCACCGCACCGCCGCAACCGGAAACTTTCGGCTATCACCCCAAGAGTGGGCGATACATTGCCGTTTGGCTACCACCGAACTTCACCGGTGATGCCCGTGAGTCGTTTTTCGCCAACGTCGATATTATCGACGACATCAGCCCATTCTGGTACACCACCGATGCTAGCGGACGGCTGTACGGGCAGCGCGACGATGATCTGGTGCGCATTGCCCATGAAAACAGCATACGAATCATCCCCTCGATCCACAATGTCGGCAACCCCGGTGTGGTTGTGCCGGTGTTAACCAATCCACAGCTCCGTGCGCGCCATATTCAGAATATCGTTGATGAAGTACTGGCTCGTGGCTACGACGGCATCGACATCGACTACGAAGCACTAGATCCCTCACTGCGCGACGATTTTACCGCGTTTATCATTGACTTGGCTGCCGCACTCCACGCACACAACAAACTCTTGACCGTCGCCGTTCATGCTAAAGACCGCGATAATGGCGGATTAGGGGCATTCCAAGACTGGCGGGCTATCGGACCGCATGTTGATCAATTGCGGATCATGACCTACGATTATCATTGGCGCGGCTCAGGGCCAGGACCGGTCGCACCTGCCTACTGGATTGAAGCAGTAGCCAATTACGCGCGCGAAGTCGTTGACCCGGCCAAAGTGTTGATCGGTGTTCACTTCTATGGCTACGACTGGCCACCCAACGGCAACGCAACTGCGCGTCCATGGCGTGTGATCGAGGAGATTATCAACGAGTATCAACCGACGGTAAGCTTCATTGAACGGAATGCACGTGGTCGGGTCGGCGAGAGCACCTTCACCTATCGCACAAGCGTCGGTACGCGCACCGTCTGGTTTATGACCGATACCGGTCTCGCCGACAAAATTACCACCGTGCAGAAGCTTGATCTGGCCGGCATTGCCATTTGGCAATTGGGGTACGAACGTCCCGAATATTGGCAAACAGTACGAACCAATCTCGTGCAGGATTCAACGTTGATACAACGCGCATTAAACACCTTGTTACCAGACCCCTAGGTAGCGGCGCACGGTGTGCGCCGCCACTGGCACGGTGTGCGCCGCCACTGGCACGGTGTGCGCCGCCACTGGCACGGTGTGCGCCGCCACTGGCACGGTGTGCGCCGCCACTGGCACGGTGTGCGCCGCCACTGGCACGGTGTGCGCCGCCACTGGCACGGTGTGCGCCGCCACTGGCACGGTGTGCGCC
>NZ_JBMFNE010000015.1:97896-98654 GCF_049970315.1 Chloroflexus sp. | reverse complement strand
GCCGTTGCCCCCCGGTAAGGGCTCTGCAACGGCTGGCCGGCGAGCTTGGCGTGGCGGCCAATATCCATTTTCTCGGCACGCTGAGCGAAGAGCAGAAATTAGCCCTCTTGCGGGCTAGCGCCGTCTTGCCGTTTCCCTCGCGCTACGAAGGGTTTGGCTTACCGGTGTTAGAAGGGATGGTCGCAGGAGTGCCGGTCATCAGCACCAACATCCCGGTGATTAACGAACTGATTCGTGATGGCGAGGATGGTCTTCTGATCCCGTACAACGATGCGGCTGCGCTAGCCACCGCCATTCTCCGTCTCCTCGATGATCATGCGCTGCGGTCACGGATTATCGCCGGCGGGAGGCGGGCGGTGCACGAACGGTTTGCGCCAGAGCGGTTGGTGGCGCAGGTTATTGCAGTGTATCAATCGGTAGTGTGACGATTACTTCACGCCCTTCGCGTCTTGCGAGGGATGCATGGCGGTACGTTGCCGGTAGGGTAAGGCACACGGTAGTACGTTGCCGGTGAGGTGGGGCACACGGTAGTACGTTGCCGGTGAGGTGGGGCACACGGTGGTGCACCCCTATATGGTCGTGTGCGTCGCTGGCAGAGTACACCCTTCGCGGGCACGACGTTGCCCTGGCCGTACCGTGGACCACCGACCGGTGGCAGGCTCGCTCAGCCGGACAATCCTTCCGGGCACGACGTTGCCCTGGCCTCTGTGTAGCTCCGTAGCCTCTCAGTAGGCACAAAGAGAGGCCGGACAACCCTT
>NZ_JBMFNE010000015.1:68559-97798 GCF_049970315.1 Chloroflexus sp. | reverse complement strand
TTCGCGACTTCCCCAGTCTCACGCCGACATGTACTGACGATTGGTAGGCACAAAGAGAGGCCGGACAACCCTTCGCGACTTCCCCAGTCTCACGCCGACATGTACTGACGATTGGTAGGCACAAAGAGAGGCCGGACAACCCTTCGCGACCTTCGCGTCTTTGCGTTTTTCGGTTTGTAACGTTTTTGTTACGCTACACCTTGTACACTTCTGCACAAGACTTACGCAAAACATTGTCGTGCTAACTCCTTGAATTTTCCAATGTTTTGGAGGACCTCGCTATGCACAAGCCGCACCATCTCTCCCACGCCGTCGTTGGTTTGTCAATTGCCCTCATCTCCCTCTTTCTATTACTGATAGCTGTACGTCTCTATCCGATGGCAAATCCAGATCCCATCCGTGTGGCTTGGCAGCGTGCGCTTAGCACCGGCACATACCGGTTTGAGGCATCGGCGACGATGATCGCCGATCCTGTCGCATCACCGGTGAATGCCGGTCGCCCTCCTGAGCGGCACGAGATGTATCTGCAAGGTACGGCCGATATACCGGATAAGACGACCGAATTGCACGTATGGTCGCAGGGCGGTAACGTTCAGACCGGTGATGGCAGTGTGATGCTGCGTGTTATCGCCGGGCAGACGTGGATGCGCCAAGGCGAAGGTGAGTGGGAGGAGTATAGCGGTCTTGGTGAAGTTTTTGCGCCCGGCGGTGATGTGTTGGGGTATCTAAATGCGGTGCGTGATGTACGTCTACTGGGCGAGGAGCAGAGAGCTGGGCACACAGTGACGCGCTATGCCTTCCAGATCGATGCGATGGCGCTCGAGCGCTACCTACGTGAACATCAGCAAGAAGCGTTGCGTCAGGCCAACCGATTACCGCCGGGGGTTGAGCTTCGCCCGGCTGCTGAGTATGACCGCTTGCGTGGCAGTGGTGAGGTTTGGATTAATGCTGATGGCTTGCCGGTGCGGCAGATACTGGATTTGGTTTTGCCGGCTACCGGCGATCGGTCAACGAGTCGTGCGCAGTTAACGATGGATTTTGCCGGTTTTGGGCCGCTGCCGTCGGCCTGGCCGTTGTTTTGGCAGCAGTGGTTGGGAACGTTGCACGATATAAGTGATGTGGCGCTACCGATAGTTGCAGCACTGCTGATGGGTTTGGGTGCTACCATTTTGCTGATCCGCTGGCGCGGTTCACGCCGGCTATCTGGTGTTTTAGCAGGCGTGTTAATTGTAACGCTGGTAGGTGGCCCATTGCTAACGGCGCAGCGGGTTGATGCGGCTCAAACTGAGTGGGCAGCCCAAATGGCCCGCCATCATCAAGCGCAAGCAGAGCTGGACCGTACTTCAGAAACGGAAACTACGTTGCCACCCGATGTAGCGGCGGCACGCTTGCTGGCCGATGTATGGTTAAGTGAAGTACGCGGCAATGCGACTACTGACAGCGATGGTGATGGCCTCAGCAATGCTCAAGAAGCGATCCTTGGCACCAATCCACAATTAGCCACCGATGGTCCCGCTCGCCTCACTACGCTCACGACGCAGGCCTCAACGGTGCTCAACAGCGCACCAGCGACTCTGGTTGATGATGGTCGTGATAGTGATGGTGATGGCTTAACCGACTTCCAAGAGCAGTTTCTCGGTACAAACCCTCTCGATAGCGATACCGATGCCGATGGCTTGAGTGACTTCGCCGAAGCGGTTGGTTTTTCGTATGCCGGTCGTGATTGGCGCTTCGATCCGTTGGCTCAAGATACCAATCGCGATGGCGTACTTGATAGTCTGGAAGTGGTTCGTAACGGAAATGTGCTGTACGCATACGATACCGATGCCGATGGTATTCCTGATGCTTTCGACTACGATAATGATAACGATGGTGTGCCCGATCGGATCGATCTCTCGCCAATGACCAATTCCTACTCGCATGGGGTCTTCAGCAACAATCGAGCGATGTGGTTGCGCCTCGATAATCTAACCCCAAACCGGCTGGTAGCGGTAGATGTTCAAGTGCGCCCACAACAGGTAGGCCAACTCTGGTACGCTCAGAGTCGCTTCGATTGGCCCCATGACGGTGCCGGGCAGATCCAAGATCGCAATTGGACGACCGATGATGTACAGCTTCTCCCACTGCTGGAAATCACTATCCCGGGAAATTCTTTTTCTACGCTTCCGCCATATACTGACGATGGCAATGGCAATCTCTCCTCGCCCGTCCTCAGTGCGCAAGGGATCACGTTACGTCGATCTGACGCGAACACGATCGTCGCCTATGTCCCGCTCAGTCTTGTAACCGATAGTCAGACCGGCGAACGAGTAGCCTTTTCGGGGCGGATGTGGTATCAAGGGTCATCGTCATGGGGTAATGCCCATCGGTTGCGGCTAATCTGGGCGGTACAGATGAAAAACGATGTGGATGGGTTTGATAAATCTGCCATTATCCATGTCTACGACAACACTAATTGGTTTCTGACCGGGATGCAAATTCGCGAAGAGCATGGCGTGAGCGGCGTGTTGCTGGTGGCCGACCCGCAGGTGCAGGGTGACGCAGTCGCCCGCGATGATGCGCTCTTGGCCTTGATCAACGGTCTCAACCAGAGCTTTATGCGCGCCCGTGGTGATCTATCACCGGCAGCTATCGCCAACCGCTTTCACCGTCTGAGTAATGGCAGTGTATCAAGTGAAGCGCGTTGGAATCTACCGAATATCTTTCTCGCTAGTGCCTACACCCACGACGATACGCTTAGCCTGGCTCGCAACTCGACGACGCTCAACCGTAACTTGCTAGGGCAAATACCGGTGTCTGATCAGCCTCTCCTCTTGCACGCCCGTAGTGAGACATTCCGCGCACTCAATTTCGATAGTCTTGGTAGTAATGCCTCATGGTCGGATACTATCTTGATCATGAATCTTGCTACCGGTGGTCAGAATCCGGTCTACCTTCAAACCATGAATTACCTTAGCCTAACCGGCTATGAGTTTTCTGGTGATTGGCGGACGTTGTCGCCAGAGCAGACAATGCAGCGCTTTATTGATCGTCATAGGGGGCAGACCAGTACTGATGAAGAGACACGCGAAGGTCAGCTTGTCGTGTTGCGTAACTATCTTGGAGTACTAATCCAAGGCGTGATGGCTCTTGTCGCCAATGGCGAGCAGCGCCCGCTCGCTGATTTTGCCAGCCCTGATGCATCATTGGCGCAGATCAACACTGCTTTAGCTACCCAAGGGGCAGGTGCGCTCAAGCATGCTCTTGCAGTCCTAGGATCGGCCCAAGGGTCGGATACAAATAGGGTGTTGAAGATGATCGGCGGTGTGGTGAAGGGCTTGGCGATTAGCGCAGCACGGGGTGGAGGGGCAGCATGGTCGGTTGCCAGCCAATTTGTGACCAGTTTCAAGGCCAAGGCCGGTGATGCGATTCGCGGCGCAATCATCGGCGCGTTGGTGGCCGGCTTGATCTTGGCAACGACGGCGCAATTAGGCCAGATTTCACCGGAACTGAACCGCTGGTTGATGTCCGGTGGAATGGAATTGGTGGCGCACGTTACGTCATCGGTAGCGACTATTGTTAAGAACGGCATTGATCTGATCCTGATTGCCAAATTCGGTTTACAAAAGATCACAGCGGCTTCAGCAGCGTTCACGATCTTTGTCGGTGCGGTGTTGGTCGTAGCTACTGTTGGCTTAGCTATCTACGAAGCGGTCGCCAACCAGTTGTCGGGTGTCGCACTCGCGCAATTGATTATCACTACTGTATTACAAGTGGCATGGATCGTTCTCCTCACCGCTCTTACCTTTATTCCCAAGGTCGGCCTTATCATTGTGGCCGTCATTACCATCATCGATGCGCTACTGTCGGTGATCCTCTCGCTGATATTGGGTCGAGCAACAACATTCTCGACATGGCTTTTCCAACAGATCGCCCGCTTTATCGTTGATGAGTCGCGCTACTTGACCGTGCGTCCAACGGTAGATAGCACCAATTTAGGATTGATCAATCCGGCAGCAGGCATGACCGCATGGAACCCCCTCCGCTTCAGTGCGACCGTCTACCCGAATCTGGCGTGGAATCCGAACCGGATCGGCAATCGTTGGTTTGGCAACCCGTGGAATGACTGGCAGGCCCGTCAGCGGGTTTCTGGTGAGGTATCGCTCGCCACCTCAGAACAGAGTCTCCACGTCTCGCCTGGTTGGCCACCGATCCAAGATTCGTATCCGCGTTCGGTTGATTTTTCCTTCCCGGCAGGGATCAACCGCTCAACGTCACTCTGGATGAACACTGCCTTCAATCTGCCGTATAAGCGCTGTATTTTCGTATGGTGCGGCGCGTATGACGACGTGCAGCGCTACAATTCTCGCCTGGCCGATAGTTTGGTCTTCGATATCTTACCGGCCACCCTCGACGAGTTTGTCAGTATGGATTGGGGAGGAAGTGTTCCGTTTCCGTCATTGCCCGATCGCGATCTTGACGGTCTCCACCGCGATGTCGATCCGAATGACAGTACATGGGATACCGACGGTGATCGGCTGAGCGATGCGTTTGAGCTGCGGCGCGCTCGTGAAGGTATGCGCTTGAATCTGCGCACGGCCGATACCGATACCGATGGTTTGAGCGATTTGGAAGAAGTGCGTTGGGGTACCGATCCCACTCGTCCTGATACCGACGGCGATGGCTTGGGCGATGCACTTGAGGTGAAAGGTCAATTGGTAACGGTGAGTGGACGGCCGTTGTTGATCCGTACTAGCCCGCTAGCGACCGATTCGCGGGGTTATGGCTTGTCTGATGCCGTTTGGTTGACACAGGGTGATGCGGTAGCAGTGCGTTCGCGCGTCGGTGCCTGGCCGCTTGTTTCATCGTTTGCCGATTCGGCTGGAGGACGAGCCTTCGACTGCGTTGCCGGAGCCTGTCCTACTCCCACTACGACGATTGGCGGTAGAACCGGCACTGAATTCAACGGTCATCAGTTTCTGGTAATTAGTGATGAACGTTTCCGCATGGCGGATGAGATGAGTTTCACAGTCTGGATCTATCCTACCGCATTTACCAACGGCATCTTGATCAATCGTGAGGGCGAGTACGAAGTAGCGCGCTTCCCTGATGGCACCATCCAGTGGGCTTTTGCCAACGCCAATCCCGGCTGGGCGTGGATCAACACCGGCGCGGTGGCGCCGCTCAATCAGTGGACGCATGTGGCGGTGACGTACAACCGCGGCGTGGTGACCACCTATCTCAACGGCGCGGCGGTGCATACTTACCACGGGGCGGGCGCGATCAGCGATGTCGATTGGTCGCAGAACGAGCTGCGGTTGGGTGATCGCCAATATATACCACAGCGATTCGTCGGGGTTATGGCCCAAGCTCGCTTGTTCAATCGGGCATTACCGGCGAGTGAGGTTATGACGCAGATGAATTTGGCGGCGTTGATGGCTACACCGCAGACGACGATCTCGAGTGAGCTGACTACATCACAAGCACCGATTGGTGTCTTCCCGACGGTTGATGATAGTACTCTGGTAGTGCGACCCGGTCAGGTGTTGACCTATACGGCTACCTTGCGTTATCTTTTGGCGAACGGTCGTCCACTACGTGGTGCGTTCTGGTTAAATCTGCCTGGAACAAGTTTGCCGGCTGAAACCTTCGAGCTGTTGCCGGGGCAAGAGCATAGCTTCGTCACCAATCTGACCATTCCGGCTGACGCACCGGAAGGACCATTTGTGATCGATGCGATCACGCAATACAGTCTGGGTGGTAATCCAACCGCACGCTGGACGCCACCGGTGTTTGTTGAGCAGGCCGGGGCTGATGTGAGTGTGGCGGCGGTGGCCGCTGCTCCCAGTGCTGCTGCACCTTACGCATTGGTCGTCTCTCGTGGTGGTCAGGTGCAGTTCTTTACCGCGCAACCCAACAACTTGCCGACACCGCTCAACGTAGCCGCCGGAACGCAGCCGTCAGTCGCTTGTCTGAGCGGAGCGTGTCTGGTGGCGTGGCAAGATGGTGGAGTCGTCCGGGTTACTCGTGTGGTCGGTAGTACTGTTGCCACACCGCTGACTCTCGGTAACGGGATAATGCCGGTAGTGGCGAGTAATGGTACCAGTTTTGCCGTTGTTTGGCTTGACAACGGTACCTTGCACGCTCGGCGGATCGCTGCCGATGGGACGTTGAGCGGTGCGACATTAGTGCTCGATCCTAATCTTCAGGCTGGGAGTGCAGTGACAGTGGTTGCCGCCGGTACCAATTATCTCGTTGCATATGAACGTGGGTCGGCGACGCAGCGCGATATTTGGTTGGTGCGCTTCGATGAGACTGGGGCAGGTATACCGACGTCAATAACTGCCACTCCCGCCGATGAGACCAAACCGGCGTTGGCCTATAGTACTGCTTTCGGACGCGCCTTGCTGGTCTATCTGCGCGATAGCTCGGTAGTTGGCCGTCTGCTGGTCGGCACGACGGCGCTCACTGAGGTGGTACTGCTCTCGGATGGTGCGGTTAATCTCATCAATCCAACAGTGGCTGCTGCCAACGATCACTTTGTGGTCGCTGCCGGGGCGCGGATTGCTGAGCGCGGTCATCTTCTCTATCAGGCGGTTGACGGGCAGAATCGGTTGTTGGGCAGCCCGCAACGCTTTGCGTGGCTGGTTGATGCGCCATCCGGTGTCGGTGGCGCATTAGCCTGTGCCGCTGGCCAGCCGTGTGTTGTCGCACCGGCGGGCCTGAACGGTGGCGGTACACAGATCGGAACAATCCAGGCCGAACTGGTCGGCGAAGAGTCGGGGTTGTTGGATAACGGTACCTTACCTACTCCATTGCGGCTCATAGTTGACAGTACGCCTCCGGTTGCCTCGATACTCGCGCCGGTCAGTGATAGCTATGTGCCTGCCGCTAATATGAACAGTGGTTTGGTGGCGAGCGGGGTGGTGAGCGATGCTAATCCGATTGAGCTGGTAGAAATAAGTCTCGACGGTGGTGTGTGGCAGACGGTGGACCCCGGAGCGACGTGGGCAGCGACAATTGATGTAAGCAGTCTATCGGAAGGTGCGCATACGCTGCGTGTGCGTGCTCGCGATGCCGCCGGCAATCAAGGTGCGCCGAGTGCATCGGTAACATTCCGTGTTGATCGCACACCGCCAACATTGACCTTGGTGCCTGATGTCCCATCGTTAATCGTGCGTCCGACCCTCGATGCCAATGGCGGTTGGGTTTTTCCCTTCGCCGGGACACTGAATGATGCCGCCAGTGGTAATGCGCAACTCACGCTTGAATTACTACCGGCTAGTGCTGATGCTGTGACCAGCCTAGCTCAAGCGGTGCCGGCAACCGGTAGCACATGGCAGCACAACTATCTTCTTGTCACCGGTGGCGGAGTTGATGGGCGGTTGACGCCGCCAACCGGGGTGTATACAGTGACGATGCGTGCTGCCGATCTGGCTGGGAATGTGCAAACGGTCGAACGACCAACCCTGCTCAGACTCGATGCGACGGCACCTACCATCGCGCTGGACACTAATCCCGGTGAGCAGATCACAACCTCTCTGACCTTAACCGGTGTGGTGACTGACACCGGTTCGGTGGCGAGCGGTGTACAAACGCTCGAGGCGGCATGGTGGCCGCTTGAGCAAGCCGATGCGCTGATCAACGCAGCAATCCGGCTATCGTTTGATGAACCAGATGGGAGTAAGGTGTTTGCTAATGCAGTTGATGGAGGGTTAATCGCTACCTGTAGCGGTGCGAATTGTCCCTCCGTGATCGCAAGTGGCCGCGTCGGGCAAGGAATTGCGCTCGGTGGCACTCAAACACTCACTATCACCGACCAACTTGGTGGTCTTAGTAGACTCAGTGTTGCGGCATGGGTTAATGGTAGTGGTCGGGTGTTCGAGCGAGGCCAGGCTGGTCAGCCCGGTTACGTCGAACTTACGACTACCGGTGCTCAACTACTTGGGAATAGCGGGTCTTGTTCGGCTACCTTCATGCTAGCCGGCACGGGTTGGCAACATCTCGCCTTGACCTACGATGGTTCCACCCTGGCCGTTTACGGTAATGGTGCGGTAGTGACAAGCATTCCTTGTGTTGCCGGTACATTACCTGCCGCCGAATCGCGACTGGGTGGGTTTGCCGGTCAGCTCGACGAGGTCTATCTCTACGACTATGCGCTTGCCGCTGACGAAGTTGCCCACGTGCGCGCAGCGGCGGATCAGAGCTGGCAGAACGTCACGCTCGCCACACCAGGTACCGCCGCTAGTACGTGGAGTCTGCCCGTCCCGAACACGCTCGACGGGATGTATGCGCTCGCCATACGCGCCACCGACGCGCTCGGCAATCGCACCGTTGATCCGACGGGGGTGATTGTCTGGCGGGGCATGGTCGATCTGCGCGCGCCGCAGGTCTCCATCACTGTGATGCAGCAGGGCAGCGGCGCGCTGGCGCGTACTACTATCACCTGCCAAGCCCGTGACATCAATCTCGCTAGCGCAACGCTGGTCTGCCCGCTCCCTAGCGGCACGATCCTCGAACAGACTGACACCCTCGTCTATTACCAGCCCCCGGTGTGGCGCCGGCTCAACGACGAGGTGCGGTTGCTGTACGGGCGCGATGTGACCTACGTGGTCAATGGCCATATCACCTATACCAACACCGCGACGGCCCAAGACACGCTGGGCCGTGCCGGCAGCGGTACGCCGCAGCCGGTCACGTCACCTGCGCCGGTGGTCGATCTGCTCGTCACCTCGCCAACCGGCAATATTTTCACGACACTTGGCACGATCACAATTGCCGGCAATGCGCGGGCCGATGCCGGTTTGAGCCGGGTGCGAGTATTGGTGAATAGCAGCTTGATCTTCGAGCAGATGTGGTCTGGCGAACTGACCGGCTCCTTCTCGACGACATGGATACCGCCGGCAGAGGGTCGGTATGCGTTGGAAGTGCAAGTCACCGATCAGAGCAATCGTCTCGCTACCCGCCAGATGACCCTTTTTGTTGATACGGCAGCGCCTACTGCACTCGGTTTTGCCACCGCGACCATAACCTCAGCCAATACCTTCAGCGATACGCTGGCGCTGCCGATTCAAGTGACCGATACCGGCGTGATCACGAATGTGCAAGCCTCGTTCGATGGTGTGACGTGGATCGATGCCGCTCCCGATCCGGCTATGAGCGGACGATGGTGGGTGCCGATCAACCAACCGTCTAACGATCTCGATAACCGGTTATTCACCATGAATCTGCGAGCGACTGATGCCGCCGGGCGAACGATCACCGCAACGGCACAGTCGATAACGGTCGACGTGCGTCCACCGGCAGCGCAGACGGTGACGTTGCGTGTGATCGGCGGCGCAACGTTGAACGAAGGCGATGCCGTGCGTGCTGCCGGCGCTGGTTTGCGGATGGAATGGGGGGCAGGCAGCGACAACGCCGGCCCGGTCACCTTCCGCGCCGGTTGGAGCACCGACCGCGAGCCGAATCTGGCCGCGCTTAGCGCGTATGGGGCTGGCCCCGGCAGCCACGATCTGCCTACGCCACCCGAAGGCAGCATCCTCTATGCGCATTTGGTACAGCAAGACGCCAACGGCAACCAACGCATGCAAACTTTCGGCCCGATCATTTACGATACGCCGCTCACGCATGATGCTATTTCGCAAACCGGTTTCACCGCGCCGGAACGGACGGTTGCCACTGGCTGGCGCGAGGGAGCGTGTGCGTTGGTTGGTCAAAACAGCGCCTTGGCTCGCCGCACGAACGAACTGGCGGCGACTAATGCCGTGCAACGGCTCTATGTGAGTTGGGACAACCGGGCGCTACGCGTGGCATGGCGCGGCGCTATCTGGGGGGCAAGCGAGGATTTGTACCTCTACCTCGACACCGCTACCGGCGGCGCGCCGGCGGTCTATACGCAAGGGATGCCGGCCGGCCAGCCCGATCTGCGCTTCCCCGACGGTTTTGCCCCTGACTACCTGCTGCGGGTCGATGACGCGCAGACTATCAGTCTGTTGCGTTGGAATGGCGCGGCATGGGTAGCGATGAGCGGCGCATGGCAGGCGTGGGTTGACGCTGCCCAACCCGATCTGTTCGAGGCCTACCTGCCGTTTGCGGTGCTCAATATCACGAGCCCGGCCACGACGCAGGCGCGTATGCTTGCCTACGCCACCGAAGAAGACAGCCTGCGCACGTGGGCAGTGATGCCGGCCAACAATCCGCTCACCAGTCCGCGGGTGCTTAATAGCCGCAGCAGCGAAACGATCACCAATCAGATCGCGCTCACCAACGTGATCGCGTGGGCCAATCTTGGCCCCGGCCTGTGCCCCGGCGCAGGACAGGTCGTGGCTGATGTGCGGTTCCGTATCACGGCCACCCCGGTGGGATCGATCTACTCAATCTTCACCGACGAGCTGATCGACGCGCAGAGCCAGCTTCTCGACACCAACAACCACGTGGCGAGCACCCAGCTCGCCGAGATCGACAACTCCCATCCGCTGTTGTTTGAAGGGCAGACCATTACCTACACGATCCACTACGAAAATGTCGGGGAAGCGCCAGCCGAAAACGTACAGGCATGGATCGTCAACTGGGGGGCGCTGCGGCTGCCGGGAGGCAACCTTGTGATTGGATCGGGCGGGAACCCCTACTACGAACAGTTCATCACCTTGGGAACCATTGCCCCCAACACCAGCGGCACTGCCACCTTCACCGGCGTGGTCGATCGCCAGATTGCCCGCGACGCGGGTGAAGACGAAGACTGGGCCACGGTGGACATCTCCTTCCACGATGACACCACCGGTCTTGACGATGCGCTCGACTGGTTATTCGTTGACCATCCGGTTGACATCGCGCCGCCGGAGTATGTCGCGATCTACGATCCGGTCGCCTATGTGAAACCCGGTCTGGTCACGGTGTCCGGCGTGGCGTGGGACGAATCGGACGTGCCGCAGATTCAGATCGAGACGCGGGTGGGTACGGCTGCCCCCGCGATCACCACCTGCGCCGACCCCACCCCCGACGATGGCGAGTGGCAGTGTACGGTCAATATCAGTAATCCAGTCGATGACACAGCGGTGACGATGCGGGTGCGCGCCACCGATGCCGGCGGCCAAACTAGTGCCTGGAGTGATCCGGTTGATCTGGTTGTGGATGCTAATCTCCCCAATCTGATCTTGAGCGATGGCAGCGAAGCGCGCTTGGGAATGGGATCGGTGAGCGTGGGTACGTTACAACTTGAGGGTCGGGTGCAAGACGACCGTGCTGCGTGGGCAGTGGAAATCTGCGTCAACCAGCAGGATGGGCGCGGCTTCCAATGCGAAGAGGTGTGGGCTGACGAGAACGACAACTGGAGCTACGCCCTGCCTATCCGTGCGGGAGTGACGCAGGCGGCGCAGCAAGTGCGCCTGACGCCGATCGATCTCGCCGGCAATCGCGGCCCGGCCCGCCAATTCGACTACGTGATCGACACGGTTGCACCAACCGTCACCGGCGAGGTGCTAACGGCGACCGCACTCAATAGTGTTCAGCTCGGTGATGCTATGCCAACTGCTATTGGTGGGCTGGTCGTTCCGGCATCTTCGTCATCGGTAGGGAGCATCTTGCTTGGCGGTACCTATGCTGATGAGGTGGGAGTCACCGGAATTACTGTGCGGATCGAACGACCCGATGGATTGGTCGAGAACGGAGCCGCCGATCTGCAAGGAGGCCAGTGGCGCTATACTGCATCGCTGAGTGTGCCCGGTGTGTATCGTATGTACATCACGGCGCGGGATGCAGCCGGCAACACCACCACCATCGGGCCACTGACGGCGAATGGGCCGAATCGGGTATGGGTACCGGTCATCTTCAAGTAGGACGCTCACGCAAAGGCGCAGAGGGGGCAAAGCGGGTAACGCAAAGGCGCAAAGGGCGCAAAGGGCGCGAAGGGCGCGAAGGGCGCAAAGGCCCCGCACGCACACAGCGCCACCCGCAGGGGCACGGCATGCCTCACGCAAAGACGCGAAGGGCGCAAAGGCCCCGCACGCACACAGCGCCACCCGCAGGGGCACGGCATGCCGTGTTCCACGCCGTGCCCCACGAAGGGCAAAAGTCGCGAAAGGTATTTTATTTCTCCCTCTCCCGCATCGTGGGAGAGGGGGCGGGGGGTGAGGGCCACTCCCGCCGACGAATATTAGCGGTATAGTTTGACATCCGGCACTATTCGTGGTAGGATGTTGCGGTGTGAGCGGGGGTGTAGCTCAGTTGGTAGAGCGCGACAATCGCACTGTCGAGGTCAGGGGTTCGAATCCCCTCACCTCCACCAAGTTCGGGGCCATAGCTCAGTTGGAAGAGCGCAACACTGGCAGTGTTGAGGTCAGGGGTTCGAATCCCCTTGGCTCCACCAAAATTCAACCGTCGCCTCAAAGGCGACGGTTTTCATTTCTGACCGGTATGTTTGTAGAGAACGGAAGGTAACAGCGTGACAACAGAGTCGTTGATCGCACTAATCGTGCATGGTGGAGCATGGGCAATCCCCGATGACCAGGTGGCGGCGCATATCGCCGGGTGCGAGGCGGCGCGAGCCGCTGGCTGGCAATGTTTGCAGCGTAGTGGCAGCGCGCTCGAAGCGGTTGAGGCGGCGGTGCGAGTGATGGAAGATGATCCGATCTTCGATGCCGGCACCGGTTCGGTACTCAATAGCGCCGGTATAGTCGAACTTGACGCTGCGGTGATGGATGCGCACACCCTTCGTTATGGTGCTGTGGCCGGGGTGCGCCAGATTCGCAACCCGATCACGTTGGCCCGCCACGTGCTCAACGGTCCGGCGACGATGTTGGTTGGTCCCGGTGCGGAAGCGTTTGCCGTGTCTGTTGGAATGACGCTGTGTGCCAATGAAGAGCTGATTGTTGAGCGTGAGCGACGTTTGTGGTTAGAGTGGCAAGCCAAGGGTGCGCCTCCTCCCTCTGCGACCGATGCGCACGATACGGTGGGTGCGATTGCGCTCGATCGGGCTGGAAATCTGGTCGCCGCTAATTCGACCGGTGGTACGCCATTTAAGCTGCCGGGTCGGGTTGGTGATACGCCGCTTATTGGATGTGGACTATACGCGACGCCGGTAGGTGCTGCCGTTTGCACCGGCTGGGGTGAATCGATTACGCGGGTGGCGCTGGCCCGGCGAGTGGTTGAGTTGCTGGAAGCCGGAATTGCTCCCCAAGAGGCTGCTGAGCGTGGTATTCGCTTGCTCGGTGAGTTGGTACCTGATGGACGCGGTGGCGTTATCGTCTTGACACCGGACGGTTCGGTGGGTTTGGCGTGGAATACACCGCGTATGGCCCATGCGTATATCGATGGGCGCGGTGTTGCTCACTCAGGGGTATAAGCCATCTTGGGTGGAGCAGGTGTGGCGATTGATGTAGGCGGCGGAGTCGTGCGTTGAGTCGCTCCACCGCCTTGTGTCTCCTTAACCATTCGCATACGGTAACGGTGGTGTATGTTATGAGAACCACCACCAGAGCAGGCCAATCAGACCGATCAGCCAGATCCCGATCACTATCATAGCACCGATGCGACTGACCGGCTTCCCTTGTTCGTCTAGGGTTGCTGCTTGTTGGCGGGCTGAACGTATCACCTCGGACGGGATAAGTTTGAGTGCGAGCCAGATACCGAGTGGGGTTAGGATGAAATCGTCTAGATACCCCAGCACCGGTATGAAATCAGGAATAAGATCGATGGGACTGAAGGTATAGGCTACTACCAGGGCAAGCAGCACTTTGGTGTACCAGGGTACTCGCGGATCGCGTAGAGCAATGTACAGTGTGTAGGCTTCGCGCTTAAGCGTGTGGATGTGGCGTTTGAGGGTTGTTAGCATACGTTGACCAAGTATTGTATGATGTCGGCTGCATTATAGCCTACACCAACGCTCAATCGCACGGTGCCAATCGGATTCGGCACTGGTCCAATCTGACCAACCACCCAACGTTGGCCAGTTGGACAGGTGATACGTCTGGTTGCGCCAGGCCGAGATCAATGCCGCCGCTACTGCAGGTCGTTCGGCGAGCAAGAAATGCATCAATGCCCAAGCTGCCGGGTAGTCAAACGTCCCATACTGGTCATAGCCGGTACGTAACGCCACCAGATCGGCGAGAGCCGGCTTTAGCGGTTGCGCACAGATAGTCGCCAGATGACGCGGATGCGGCTGAAGTGGCGCGTCGGGTTTGGTTTGTGCGGCCAATACTTCAGCAAATCCTTCATCGAACCAGCCCTTCGGTTCGGCGTGGTAGCCGGGCGTGTGCCACTGGCCGGGAAAGAGATAGGCTGCTGTGACTGCATGGGCTACTTCGTGGCGGAGCGTCTCGGCGAGTGTATTCGCAGTCTGACCATCACGACGCCGGTAGCTGTAGAGAGTGTTCTGCTGCACGTCGTAAATGCCATCGACATCAACGGTGAAGGAGGTAAAGGCGCGCATGTAGTCACGATATGCAGCTTGACCGGGGAAGATTAGCACCTGTAATGGGAGATGTTCTTCGCCGGGGATTGGCATTTCTCCCACCGAACCCAGTAAGCGACGAGCCTGTGCATATGTTGTAGCCACGATCGCTAACAGTTCATCGCCATCGCTCGCCTCGGCAGGACCGGTGCGCAGCACGACTGTTGCACTTTCGCGTTGCAACGGTAGGGCAAGGTGTTCGTATGCTATGCG
This sequence comes from Chloroflexus sp., assembly GCF_049970315.1. GTDB lineage: Bacteria > Chloroflexota > Chloroflexia > Chloroflexales > Chloroflexaceae > Chloroflexus. Next base: position 83,160 of record NZ_JBMFNE010000015.1, on the reverse strand, counting down.
CAAGGCATTGAGCCGTGGCGCCGTCGCAGTTTCGCCGGCCAATCGGTCGGCAGCGCGTGCTAATGCAGCCCGTGCCGTCAGCGTCGTTGGCGTACTCTCAAGGAAGGTTAACAGGGCGGCTCCACGTGGATCGCCGCTATCGGTAGCTACGTGCAACGGCGGCTCGTGGGCCAGCGCTTCCTCCACAAGCTGTAACCAATCTGTCCGTGCTGTCAATTGGTCGTCGCGCAAGAAACTAATCGCTTCAGCGGCAGCGGTGCGTACACCGGGATCGGCGCTGCGCAGTGCCGCCACGATGAAACGCTGCGAATCATCGCGCAATGGTCCGTATTCAGCAGCGATGAGTCGAGCACGAGCACGGGCGGCGCGGTAACGCAACGCCGGCGCATACTCGCCACCGAGGGCAATCAGTTCGAGTGCCGGCGCTGCTGCCCAGCTTGGATAGTAGTGGCTGTCGAGCAGCCAGACCGCATCTTGCAACAGAAAATTGTCGCGTTCGCGTTCAAGGAGGGTGAGCGCCGTCATCTGCACCATCGGCTGCTGCTGCACCATCAACTCACGAGCACGTGTAACCGGCCAACTTTCGGCCAAGCGGCCCAAAATGCGTAGTGCATTGCGGCGGGTACGGGTGTCGAAGGTCGGCTCAACAGCAATCGCGAGTAACTCCTGCACGTATACCGGCTCGATGCGGGGGCGAAGTGCTACCGCGATCTGCTCGGTGCAATCATAGCCAGCCTGTGGCAACAACGCGAACAGTGCGTCGACATTGGCCACAGTGGGCTGTGGGCACGCCGGCAGGCGGATTGGTGGTGGATAAGCCGGGGCAACCGCCAGTGGTAACCGCGAACCGGACGGAATGAGCAGGATCAGAACAACGAACCCGACGATCAGGTACCGCATGCGCGTCGTCCACGTTGTCTCTGCGTTTACCGTAGTACAAACCGTCATGAAAATCGGCTTGATATAGCATAACGTACATGTACAATCCTGCAACGAGTTATTCTCGTCTCTCGTCTTCCTTTGTGGAATTGGTTATTGGAGGGTAAGGGCGTGAGCGTGCAAAGGCGCAACGGGGCTTGAAGAGCCACTAACGTACAAAGCACCATATCACACCTTCACACCTCCTGCAACTCTCAGCGACGCTTAGCACCTTTGCGTTACCTACTCTTCCACAACACACACCGCACGCCGATAATCGAGGGTAACCCGCCGAAAGCGACTAAGTAACCGATTACCGGCATTCGCACGCCCCGGGCGGCCAAGGTCACCGTAGTGAGTAGCCGGAACATCAACCGCAACGCCATCAAGATGAAACGGTCCAATCTGCAGATCGACGGCCATACCAAGCACCACGGGCGTTGTCGTAGTGAAACCATGACCGGTGGTAGCAGGTGTAGTTTGCACATCAAGTCCAAGAGTCGCTGCGAGATCTGGGCTGAGGGTAAGGGCACTGTTTGATCCGGTATCGAGGGTAAGGAGTAGCTCGGCGGTATGCGGTGCAGTGACGCGGGCATGTATCGCCGGGAAGTGCTCGAAGAAAAGGAGAGGGAGGGACACTCCGCGCGGTCCGGGTGGTGAAGGAGGAAGGTCGGAGTGGCATAAGCGCAGCGTTTGTCGCCTGTAATCAATGGTCAGGTTGAGTTGATGCAAAACATTGTATCCGAGCACAACATCTACCGGGAATGGCGCGTGGCTAAGGTCAACGGCCATCAGGTAAAGATGCCGCAGGGTCAATGCGCCGATCCGCAACCACGGCAACACCGTCTCGGTAAAGGGAACGGCATCGGATGCCGCATCAGAACCGAGAGCAAAATCGCCGATACGTAAGTCAAGGCGGCGCGCCAACGTCAGATCGATAGCCGAAGGATCGGTGCCGGTATCAATCAAGACATGCAACGGTCGTCCGCCGGGACCGGCAGCATGGCAGCGTACCACTTGCGGTTGCCAAAGCAGTGGTACTTCGGTCATTCCGTTAGCCGGAAAATGCAGCTCTGTTCGATCATCAAGCATACTGTTCCGCCGCAGCGTCATTGGTGCGCGTCGCTGATCGATACAGTTCGAGCGCACGCAAGCGTTGAGTAGCGTGATCGACTACCGGCGCCGGATAGTCACGCCCAATCTGAACGCCAGCCCGGACCTGTTCGGCCGGTGGCATCTTGTGAGGTTCGTGAATGTAGCGCGTTGGCACACCGGCAAGTTCCGGCACATAACGCCGCACGTATGCACCATCAGGATCAAATTTTTGCCCTTGGCTGACCGGGTTAAAGATACGGAAGTAGGGTTGAGCATCGGTACCGGTGCCGGCAGCCCACTGCCAACCACCGTTATTTGCCGCCGGGTCGCCGTCGATCAGCAGGTGCATAAAGTGGCGTTCACCCCATCGCCAGTCGATAAGCAAGTCTTTGGTGAGGAACGAGGCAACGATCATGCGCGCTCGATTGTGCATCCACCCTTCTTGTCGCAGTTGACGCATCGCTGCATCAACAATCGGATAACCGGTTCGACCCTGCTGCCACGCAGCAAACAGGGTAGGATCGTTGGGCCACACAATCCGGTCATAGACCGGCTTAAAGCTACCGCGTAGGGCATGAGGAAAATGGTAAAGCACCTGTATATAGAACTCACGCCAGATCAACTCGCCGATCCAACTCTCTGGCCCCGGACCGGATGGTGCGGCACGTGCTGCAACTACACACTGACGCGGTGAGAGCATCCCAAACCGAAGATAGGGTGAGAGGCGAGACGTACCGGCGATAGCCATAAGGTCACGTGCGGTGGCGTAGTTTGCAATAGCGTTATGGATGAAGTGTTCGAGTGCGGTCCGTGCTGCTATTTCGCCGGCAGCAAAGCGGGGCACACTCGTCGGCGCGGTAGGCAAGAGATCGTTCAGAGCGGGAAGGGGATCACTCGCCGGCAACGGGATAGCCGTTAGCTCAGGAACACCTTGCACCCGCACCGGTTCGCTCTCGAGGCGTGCGCGCCAGCGTTTGGCGTAAGGCGTATAGACCGTATACGGCTGACCGGCGGCAGTCACCACCTCGTTCATCTCAAAGATAACCGTGTCTTTATAACTCTCGGCGCGGTAGCCGGCAGCACGCAGTTCACGCTTAATTGTACTATCACGTTGGACAGCGTATGGTGTATAGTCACGGTTCCACGTCACCCCGTGGGCACCGCTCTCTCGCAACAGCGCCATCAGCGTAGCGAGAGGCTCGCCGCGTCGCAACACCAAATGCAGTCCCAACGAACGCAACTCGCCATCAAGCGCAGTCAAACTATCGAGCAAAAATTGAGTACGTACCGGGCTAGCAAAGCGCCCGCCCAGAATAGTATCATCGAAGATAAAGACTGGAATCACCGCCCCTCCGCTCGCATCGGCAGCGGCCAGCAGCGCCGTATTATCGTGTAGGCGCAAATCGCGCCGGAACCAGTGAATGAGCATAGCCGGTGTGAGTTGACAAAGTTAAGACATCTGCTTGGTGCAAACGCAAACTATTTTCATTATACGAGAATTCTTGAAGGTTGAGCTGCCGTGTCCCCTGCCCCATCCGTCGCATCCGTCCCCTAATCCCCATCCGTGCGCATCCGTTGCATCCGTCACATCTGTGAAAATCCGTGTCCCCTCCCATCCGTACCCCCCATCCGTCCACTTTACGAACACGCCTTATTCAATGGTATAATCAGCCCAGATGCGTACACCTGTGCGAAACGATGGTGAAAGGAAAGGCATGAGCGCCGAGCGGCTAGTGAATCCTCATTCTGATAGCGACGACCAACAGATAGAGAAGAGCCTGCGTCCACGCACGCTCAGCGAATTCATCGGCCAAGAAAAGGTTGTCGAGCAGTTACGGATTGCGATTGCTGCTGCTCGGGGTCGCAACGAGGCACTCGATCACACCCTCTTTTACGGTCCACCGGGTTTAGGCAAGACATCGTTAGCCAACGTGGTGGCAAATGAGATGGGGGCCAAAATCAAGATTACCAGTGGACCGGCGATTGAGCGAGCCGGTGATTTAGCCGCGATCTTAACCAATTTGCAGCCGAACGATGTCTTGTTTATCGATGAAGTGCATCGCCTTAACCGAGCCGTAGAAGAGGTACTCTACCCGGCAATGGAAGATTTCGCGCTCGATCTGGTAGTTGGTAAAGGTCCTGGTGCGCGAAGTTTGCGGCTCAACTTACCCCGTTTCACCGTGATCGGCGCTACCACCCGGTTGGCACTGCTCACCTCGCCACTCCGTGATCGCTTCGTTGCAGTACATCGGTTGGTATTTTATTCGGATGCAGCCATGAGCGAGATCGTCAGTCGTTCGGCGCGTATTTTGGGGGTACCGATTAGCCCAGAAGGGGCCCGTGAAATTGGCCGACGTGCGCGTGGTACACCGCGGATCGCCAACCGGATACTGCGCCGGGTACGTGATTATGCGCAAGTGGTTGCCAATGGTGAAATTACATTGACGGTGGCTCGTGAGGCATTGGCTAAATTAGAGATTGACGAGTTGGGCCTCGATGAAAATGATCGTCGCCTACTGCGTGCAATTATTGAGTTGTTCAATGGAGGACCGGTTGGGCTGAACACGCTGGCCGCAGCGTTGGCCGAAGAAGTAGACGCGATTGAAGATGTGTATGAGCCGTTCTTGTTGCAGCTTGGCTTCTTGCAGCGCACACCACGCGGGCGTGTGGCAACTCGTCGTGCCTATGAGCATCTGGGATTGCCCTTCCCCGAACGTTCGCTGCCACTTGAAGATGAGAGTGGGCCACAACAGGGTACGTTGTTTTAGTCTATGATGCGCCTATCAATTGCGATCATCGCCCGCGATGAAGCGGCGTATATCGCTGGCTGTCTGCGCAGTATCGCCGGTCTCAGTGACGACGTGGTTGTCATTGTCGATGCACAGACCCGCGATGAGACGGCGGCAATTGCCGCTACGCACGGCGCACAGGTGTGGATCGAACCGTGGCGTGGGTTCAGTGCGCAACGAAATTTAGCGTTGCAACGCTGTCGCGGTGAATGGGTCCTCTTCATCGATGCCGATGAGCGATTAACGCCGCAGTTGTTCGTCGAGCTGGCGACCCTGGTGTATCGCAATCCGCCTGACACCATCGCTGGCTACCGTATTCCACGGTACAACCTCTTTTTCGGTCGGCGCTTACGGGGAGGTGGTTGGTACCCCGATTATCAACTGCGCCTGCTTCGACGCGATGCAACCCGATATGATGAGCGGGTACGCGTTCACGAAGTAGCAACGCTGACCGGTGCGGTTGCGGAGTTGCACGGTCATCTGCTCCATCTCAATATCGAGCGGTTCGATGAGTTGTGGCAGAAACAAGCACGCTATGCGTGGGCCGAGGCTACCATGCTCTACTGTAACGGACGACGAATGCGGCTGCGGAATCTGATCGGTGCACCAGTCCGTGAGTTTATCCGCCGCTATCTACAACTCGGTGGCTGGCGTGATGGTTGGTTGGGATTGTTCCTCTGCGCAACCCTGGCGTGGTATGAAGTCGTGAAGTTCTGTATGCTGCGCGGGTTGCAGGAACACCAAGGCGCTAAGACGTAATGTGTCGATGATAAAGTAAAAAAACAGCAAATTCGTAACACATTTCTGATCGCCAAACGTTATCAAAATATCTTTGCGCCTTCGCGTGTTTATATCCAAACAAAGGATACGGTTATGAATCCGATTGCTGATGCGTTAGCGCAGCGCCCGCTGCTGATCCTCGACGGCGCGCTAGCGACCGAACTCGAACGGCGCGGTTGTGATCTGGCCGATCCGCTCTGGTCGGCGAAAGTGTTGATCGAGAACCCGACCCTGATCCAAGCCGTGCATGCCGATTATTTCGCTGCCGGGGCTGACGTTGCGATCACGGCTAGTTATCAAGCGACCATCCCCGGCTTTATGGCGCGTGGGTTGGATGAAGCAGAAGCCATCGCCCTCTTGCAGCAATCAGTTGCCCTAGCATGCGCTGCGCGCGATGCCTTCTGGGCTGATCCGGCCAACCGCGTAGGACGCATCCGCCCGCTTGTAGCGGCGTCGATTGGTCCCTACGGCGCGTATCTGCACGATGGCTCGGAATACCATGGTAACTACGGCCTATCGGTTGATGAACTGATCGCCTTTCACCGGCCGCGGATGGCTGCCCTGGCTGCAGCCCAACCCGATCTGTTTGCCTGCGAGACGATTCCATGCCTCGATGAGGCACGGGCATTAGTCGCATTGTTACCGGAGTTTGCTCCGTTCACGGCGTGGATTAGTTTGAGTGCCCGCGATGGTGTGCATACCGCACAGGGTGAGCCGGTAGCCGAGGTTGCCGCCGAAATTGCTGCTCACCCACAAGTCGCCGCGATTGGTATTAACTGCACAGCGCCGCGTTTTATCCCCGATCTGATACGGGCAATCCGGTCGGTGACGACCAAGCCGATCGTAGTCTACCCCAACTCCGGCGAGGTCTACGATCCGGTTGGACAATGCTGGATCGGCACGACCGAGATCGACGATTTTGCCGCCCAAGCGCGGCAATGGTACGCAGCCGGGGCACGGCTGATCGGTGGTTGTTGTCGGACGACTCCCGATCATATTCGAGCTGTTGCAGCCTGGGCTGCTCGCGAGGTACAGCATGGTTGAAGCATGGCCGTTCGATCCGTTTGTTATCCCGACACCGAACGTCTTGCGGGTGAGTGCCTACCCACTGCATGGTGCACCGGTATTCCACGTCGATCTCGCCCACTATCACGATGAAGTCTCGCTCAAGCTGGCATTGCTCAAAACGCACCTCTCGTATTACGTGCAAGCGTATCCCGACAGCCTATCGGCACAGTGGGAATTGTTGGAATGGGGCGTGGGTGAGCTGGCCCGTAGCTATCCGCAGTGGTTTGTCATGCGGCGGAGCGGTAATGAAATCTATTGGGAAAATCGCTTGCTCGGTCAGACGGCGACGATCAAGCTAAACGGTGATCTCGAACTATGGCCGATAGATTGGCTTGGTCGACAGGTGCAAGAGGATCTCTTGCTTATGGCAGTCGATGAGTTGTCCGGTCATCCCCTGATTGCCGGTCAGCTCTGTTTTCCCAATCGCTGGTGCATCGGCGATAAAATGGGATTACCGCTGGCAGCCATTCATGGACCGGTACCCGGTTTTCGTGAACAGATCGCCTATTCGACGAATCAGCTTGTTGCCCGCTTGCTGCCACAGCGGCCGGTTTGGCGGCGTAATTGGTCACTCGTTGTCTTGCCCGACCTTGACCTCTCGCCCCGGTTGGGGTCGCTCGACGAACAGAAAGCAGCGATTACTGCCGAAAATGCCGGTGAGCGCGTCTTCTACCGCGTCGAACGACAAACGCTCGTGCGTCTCAACCGCCATCCGTCGGTCTTATTCACGGTGCATACGTATGTTGCCCCCTTAGCCCGGTTAGCCGCGAATCCCCGCTGGGCTGCGGCCCTAGCCGCGCTCTTGCAACAAGTTGAGCCGGACATGCTCGCCTACAAGGGGATTACGTCTTACCTCCAGCCGTTACTCGCCTATTTGCACCAGAGCGCTGAACGTGGCTGAAGTATGCTATCATACGCCGTAGCGACGAGAGCGGAGGCATAACACATGGCAGACGAACAAGGACAACGACCAACCGGGAGCGTTCAGCGTGACCAGTCTCGTCAGGGAGGATCCTCACGCACCGAACGGTTGCAGGCGACATCAACCACTTCCAAGTGGCGACCGTCCCAACAAAGTGGTACTACAACTATCAATTCTGCCAATATTTGGCAGACACTGCCACGTTGGTTGCAGCAGCGCGGTTGGATCTATCTGTTGATATTGGTGGTCTTGTTGGCGCTGTTCTTCGTGATCGTGTTATGGCTGCTCCGTGGTGACCAGCGAAACGCACCGTTAGGCACGCAGCTCCCAACAGCTATCACCCTCCCAACCGCAGACGCGGGTAGTTTGCCCGGTAACGAAGCAAATACAACCGCGCAACCTGCCCCTACGCCGGCACCACGCTTTTTTGTGGTTGTCAACACCGGTAATCAGGGACTATTCTTGCGACCGCAACCCAATCGGAACGATCCGCCGATTACAACCTTACCCGAAGGTACGCGCCTCGAACAGATCGGAGAAGATGTTCCCGGCAGTGATTATGTTTGGCGACCGGTGCGCACTCCTGATGGATTAGAAGGTTATGTTGCGGTCGATTTTCTGGCTCCAGAACCGTAACCGGCGCCTCATCACGTTCCTCGTTCTTTAGCCGCGGCCAGATCGGGCGCGGCGATGGATAAAAAGAGATCAACGAGATGAGGATCAAAGTGCTTACCGGCTTGATCGCGAATGTACTGGTAGGCCTGTTCACGTGACCAAGCTTTGCGATAGGGTCGGTCATTGGTTAGCGCATCCCAAACATCTACCAGTGCGAAGATACGGGCGGCGAGGGGTATTTCTTCGCCGCGTAATCCACGCGGGTAGCCGGTACCGTCCCACTTCTCATGATGGCAATATGGAATATCGAGGGCCGGGCGTAAAAAGGCAATCGGTGAAAGTAGCTCGTAGGCGTAGGTGGTATGACGACGCATGATCTCCCACTCTTCGGCGGTGAGCGGGCCGGGTTTGTGCAAGATTGAATCGGGAACACCAATCTTGCCAATATCATGCAACATTGCACCGCGCCACATGTTGATCTGTTCTTCGGGGGGAATGTTGAGCGCCTTGGCTACCGCGATGGTAAGTTGCGCAACACGCTGTGAATGCCCTTCCGTCTCTTTATCACGAAGATCGAGCGCACGTGACCACCCGATCAGGGTCTGGTCATACGCTTCGGCCAGTGCTTGCGCTGCCTGCTTGGCCTGCTCGGTAAGTTGGCGTTCTTGGGCAGCAGCACGCTCCCGCTCTTCGATGAGACGCCGATAGCGGTTGATCCGTTGCATTGTGCGCACACGTAAGCGCAACTCACTGAGTTCCACCGGCTTTGCAAGGAATTCGTCCGCACCGGCGTTCATCCCCTCCAACCGCGATTTGCGATCATCGAGCGCAGTAATCATAATAATCGGCACCTCGGCGGTCTGCGGATCGTCGCGTAGCATGCGGCAGACGGTAAACCCATCGAGGTCCGGCATCATGACATCAAGGAGAATAAGATCGGGGAGTTCTTCATGAGCAGCGGCAATACCGAGCTGACCAGAAGCGGCGGTGCGGACCGCACACCGTTCGCGTTTGAGTAAATCGCTAAGAATGTCCCGAATGTTGGGGTCGTCATCAATGACGAGCACGTTATAGGTTGGATTCTGCATATCTATCGTGCTTTCTGGTTCATGCCCCTGGGTTATGGGTGGCTCAATTTTATCACGATACACTGTCTGTGTGCAGGGATTGGCTTGACCAATCCTTTAGCCGGCGCTATGATTTCAGTTGCCTTTATTGGTTGATGCGTTCAGTAACGGTTTTGTTGACGACAACGTATGGTTCATGAGAACGTCTACGATGATTAGAATTGATGAAATTTTTGGTTTATTACTAGTCGTCGTTGGGTAATGTACCGGGATATATTCATTCCTCACCAATACCTGCTTATCCTGCCGGCGAGGAGTTGCGCCATGACCGAAGCCAGTGATGAACAACGTCCCACCGTCTTAATAGTGGATGATGATCCGAACGTTACCAGTTCACTGGCCCGTTCATTACGCGATCGGTTTACCATCTTTACCGCAACTGATGCTGAGACGGCGTTGCACATTCTTCAGCAACAGCCGGTAGCGGTCATTTTAACCGATCAGCGGATGCCGACAATGAGTGGGGTCGAGTTGCTGGCGCGCGCACGTGAGTTGCAACCCGAGGCGCGTGGCTTCATTATTTCGGGCTATACCGATCCGGCTGCCCTGATTGAGGCGATCAATCTTGGGTCGGTGCAGGGCTTTATGTCCAAGCCGTGGGATATTGCTGCGCTTCGCCGTAAACTCGAACAGTTGGTGCAAGAGTATCAGATTGCTGTGCATGAACGACGGGTAGCTCGTGAAGCGCAAGCCCAGATTGCGATGCTGCGTCAGTTGCTCGATCAGGCGCAGGCCGATGATGTGATGCGACTCGAGTTGGTGCAATGGGAAAATGAGGTTGAGTCATCGGCCACGAGTGTGCCGGCGATGGGTAGTCCGCTGGCCCAAACATCTCCGGCGCTGTTTAACGATTTAGTCGCCAATTACAGTAGTCTACTCGACTTGGCAACCGAACAGCGTGGCTTACAGGATCAGCGCTCAATGCCCGACCGGTTGCGCGTTTTTAGCGAGCGGCTTGGTTTACTGTGGGCCGGGCCGCGTGATGTGATCGAGATTCATACCCAAGCACTTCGTCGCCTGTGTCGTGGTCAGACACCGCAGCGGATTGCGGTGTATATGGAAGAGGGTCGGTTGGTGTTGCTTGAGTTAATGGGCCATCTCGTCAATTTCTACCGCATTCGACTGGCTGCACAGAGCCATGAATGAGTTGTTTGCCGCCTTTGCACACGCGCCACACGTCGTATTTTGGCTTAGTGTTGAGGGGCGTGTCGTCGATTGCAATGCGGCGGCGGCGACACGGTTTGGGTTGACACCTGCCGATCTGCGTGGGCGGTTGTTTGCAACCCTGCTCGATCCGTTTAGTATTGCTAAGGCGCAGACGATGATCGAGCAGACGCTGCGGGAAGGTGGAGTACAGCATTGGGAGCTTGATCATCTGCGGGTTGGGGAACCGCCGTTTTTGCTCGGCTACACGACGTGGCTGTTACGCGATGAGGCTGGCGCCGTTTGTGGTGTGATCGCGTTGGGTCTCGATCTCGGTTCGGCAATGACTCTCACAGCGCAACTCGCAGCGGCGAATCAGCAATTAGAAGCAACGTTAAAGCAACTGGAACGCGCCCATGCCGAACTCAAAGCGGCGCAGACCCAACTGGTGCAGTCTGAGAAGATGCGGTCGCTTGGTCAATTGGTGGCCGGTGTCGCGCACGAGATTAATACGCCGTTAGGGTATGTGGCGAATAATCTGGCGTTTCTGGCCGAGCGGTTGCCGGCGTTGCGCGCTGCTCCTACCGACGAGCTGGGTTGGCACGATGTGAGCGATGCGATTCGTGAGAGCCAAACCGGTATCGAACGGATTGCCGCAATTGTACGCGCTTTGCGGGTGTTTGCTCGTCCCGATGAAGATAGTTTGGTACCGGCTGACGTGAATGAGGGCTTGGCAAGTACCGTACGTATGGTGCGTGCGGTAAGCGGCCCGCGTGTTACGATTCACGAGGAGTATGGTCAGGTGCCCCGCGTGTTCTGCCATCCCGGTGAGTTGAATCAGGTGTTTCTCAATCTTTTGCTGAACGCAGTGCATGCGTGTCGTGGTGCCGGTACTGTGCTCGCGCAAACGATGAGTGATGGAACCTCAATTACGGTGACGATTCGCGATACCGGGATCGGGATGGATGCGGCGACGCTGGCCCGGCTAGGAGAGCCGTTTTTTACCACATGGCCCGATGGTGGGGGGACTGGTTTGGGATTGGCGATTTCACGCGAGATTGTTGCGCGCCACGGCGGTCAACTTCGTTTTCAGAGTGAACCGGGCCGTGGCACGACGGTTGAAGTGATTTTGCCGGTGTGATAACGCAAAGGAGTGATACTGTCACGTAGGGGTATACAGCAGTACGACCCACCCACTCTTAACCCTTCACGCTCTTCGCGCGCCTCGCGACTTTGCGTTAACTAATCGCAACTTTCTCGTGCACTAACTGCTCGCTGAACTCCCACAACTGCCGCGCCAAAGCTGCATCGCGGGCTTTGGCCGACGGTTGCGCCGGCTTTTTCCGTACAAAGTACAGCCCACTCATCCCTTCCACTTCCGGCGACGAAGCAAGGTAGATCGACGTCGCGGCGCCTTGTTCGGGTGTGAGCATAAATGGCCGGGCGAGCCGGAAGAAGAACGCAAACAACCCACGGGCATCGGCAGCGAAGTTGGTGGCTACGGCGCCCGGATGCAAGCTGTTGGCAGTGACGCCGGTGCCTTGCAAGCGCCGAGCCAATTCGTTGGTAAAGAGAATGTTGCACAGCTTTGAGTCACCATACGCCTGCGCGATATTGCCACGTTGCGGTGAGGCAATCTGCGGAATCTTGACGTTGCCGGTGACGTGGGCATACGATGACACGTTGACAATGCGGGCCGGTGCGCTGGCAATGATCCGTTCGAGCAACAGGTTGGTGAGTAAAAATGGGGCAAGATGGTTGACGGCGAAGGTAAGTTCGTAGCCGTCGGCGCTGGCCAACGGTTCGGAGACGAAGAGACCAGCGTTGTTGATCAGCACATCGATGCGTGGGCAGCGTTCAAGTAGTTCGGTAGCGGCGCGGCGTACCGAAGCCAGCGATGCGAAATCAGCTAGTACTAGTTCGGGTTGTGGTGCGTTGGACGCTTCTTGCATGATCCACTGACGTGCCGCTTCACCCTTGCTTTGCGAACGGCACACCATCATCACGCGCGCCCCCATCTTCGCCAGCTCGCGTGCCGTGACGTAGCCGATCCCTGAATTGGCGCCGGTCACGATGACGGTTTTGCCTTGCATATCTTGCATATACTGTTCTCCCTAAAGGTGTATCACCATTCATGGTGCAGGCGCACAGGAATGCCCTCGCGCCTGAGCCAACGTCGTTCCCTTGAACATACATGCCCCGGCGCTGTAACCGGGGCATGGCTTGGTAAAGAGCTGACTTTTGTACTATACCATGGGTCTAGATGTTACGCGCGGGGTATATTTCGCCTTTCCGATTGTCATTACGAGCCGCGCCGCGCGCGGCGAAGCAATCCCCCGCGAGAGCGGGAGCGGTGCGCTCTGAGGCTCCTATGCCCTAATAACCCGGTCAAATGCGCGCAGCCGGTCGATCGTCGCCTGCTCTTCCGGTGGGCATTCGGTGGCGAACCACGCATCGAGGATTTCGCGGGCCAGTTCGGGTGTGGTTAGGCGTAGGCTCAGCGCCAACACGTTAGCGTCGTTCCACTTTCGGGCGCCAGCAGCCGTCTGCGCGTCGTGGCACAGCGCTGCCCGAATACCGGGCACTTTGTTGGCGGCAATGCTGACCCCGGTGCCGGTGTAACAACAGACAATGCCCTGATCGGCTTGACCGGATGCTACCGCCTCACCCACGGCCCGTCCCACATCGGGCCACGGGTCGTTGTTACCGGTGAGCGGGCCAAATAAAATCAACTCGTGCCCACGTCGTTCGAGATCGGCGATCAAGGCATCGGTGAGATAGTTCTTTTCGTCACTGCCAACGGCAATTCGCATAGTTCCTCCTTGCCTCATCGGCCGTTAATCATCCCGTACCGGTCGATCTTCGTTTGCAGGCGGGCTGCTAGGTATGGGCTGGCCGAGCCAAGGGTAGCCAGAATCAATTCACTTTCGGATCGGTACGCTGCAATCCGTTCCGCCGACCAATGGGCGGGTGGTAGAGTCGAGAGATTGCTGATCCGGTCGGCCAATTTGACCAGCCATACCTCACGGGGTTGAGCCTGAATGCGGCGTAGGCTATCGGCCATTCGTTCTGTCGGTAGTAACGCCGAGTTTTTAGTCAAGGCGAGCACTCCGGCCGTAATCGCCGGGCCAAACTGTGCTGTTAGCACCGCTTCACCGATAGTCGTATCTTCAAGCACGTCGTGCAGTAGTGCGCAGCACAGCGCCAGTGTTCGATCAGCGTGTGGTTCAACGGTCAGTGCGGCTGCTACTTCTAACGCAACATCGCTGATGTGAACGATATAGGGTAGATCGGTGCCGGGACGAAGCTGACCGTTGTGCGCTTGCGCTGCGACGTAAAGCGCTGTCTGCACGAGATCAGAGGTATCCATAACAGTGATCGATCAGGCCTTAGCTTCGATCGGTTGCGGTTCACGCTCTTTGGTAATGTCGCGCAGCGTGCTGAGGTCGCGGATGCGTTCGGTGAAGAGGATACCGTTCAAGTGATCGACCTCGTGCTGTATCGCCCAGCCCAAAAGACCATCGGCCCGGCGGAGACGGTGATGCTTGCCGCTGAGGTCTTGAAACTCGACCGTCACCCACGTTTGCCGCGGGACCATGCCGTACCAGCCGGGTAGGCTGAGACAACCTTCATCGCGCATAATCTCTTCGCCGCTCGTTTTGACGATGCGTGGGTTGATCAGTACATGCGGCTCGGCCGGAGCCACCTCGACGAGACTGCCGTCAGGCTGCTCTTCGTATTCGGGCGGAATTTCGATGATGCAGAGCTGGATTGGAATACCGATTTGCGGTGCTGCTAACCCCACGCCGTTAGCGGCGTGCATGGTCTCGAACATATCGGCGACCAACTGCTTGAGATTGCGATCCGGTAGTTTGACCGGACGGCATTGCATTTTGAGGATTTTGCGATCCTCGGCGTCGTCAATGCGGAGAATGCGTCGAATAGCCATATACGTGTTTTACCTTGCCTGCAAGCGTAATACCAAGTCCGGGCGATATTTTCAATGAATGGTGCAACCGGCTTAGTATGATGCGATTACTTTTTTTATTCTACGACAGCCCAGATGGTTGGGCAAGGGGCCGTGGACGCTATAACGCAAAGGCGCAAAGATCGCAAAGGCGCAAAGACCGCAAAGGTGCGGAGG
>NZ_JBMFNE010000015.1:0-68463 GCF_049970315.1 Chloroflexus sp. | reverse complement strand
GAGGACGCAAAGGCGCGGAGGACGCAAAGGCGCGGAGGACGCAAAGGCGCGGAGGACGCAAAGGCGCGGAGGACGCAAAGGCGCGGAGGACGCAAAGGACGCCGAGGGTGCAGAGGGCGTAAACGGCACGAAGAACGCGCTACGTACACCACCCCCTCTACCCCTCTGCATCAAAATCTTCGCGGTCTTTGCGGTCTTTGCGGTCTTTGCGGTCTTTGCGGTCTTTGCGCCTTTGCGTTAACACTCTTTGCTCCCTCTGCATTCTTTGCGACTAAACCTGCTCCGGCAGCTCGAGGCGAATTGGACTACCGTCAATCATCGGGCGGAGGGGTGTTATCGAAACATAGCCGGCCAGGACAGCCCCATCGTCGGTGTCAATCGCAAATGTGGGCAAGCGTTCACGAACAAAGCGGAACGTGATCTGGGTTCGCTCGACAGGAGCAGGCGGATGCAGATCAATATCAACGTAGTGTCCGAAAAAAAACTCCGAGAGCCGGGTTTGGCGAAAGCCACGTATATCGCTTGGTGAAGGGAGATGGGGAACATTGACGTTCAGCACCAACGGCTCATGGCCGCGAATCTGTTCGAGTAATGGAAAGAGTCGTTGCGCGACATATGCCGCAGTAGACCACGGCATCGGTTCAGGGCCGCGATACTGTAACGAGACGGCCATCGCCGGGAGCCCCCACAATGCACCGATCATTGCGGCACCGACGGTACCGCTGAGCATCACATTGGTGCCACTGTTGAGGCCACGATTAATCCCGGCAACCACCGCATCAATCGGTGGCAAGACACCGCTACGGATTGCCACGGTGACACAACTGACCGGTGATCCGTTATGGGCAAAGGCTAACATGCCATCGAGTTCGGGAGGGGGAATAATTGCGCACAGTTCACGGTTGGTTAGTGGTGGGAGTGCCATGCTCATCGCGCTTTGCTCTTCGGCAGGAGCGACCACACTAACCTGGGCGCCGGTGGCGCGAATGGCGCCGGCTAACGCCCACAGGCCGGGGCTGTCGATCCCATCATCGTTTGTAACTAAAACGTGCATGCTGTATTGCTCCACACTTCGTGATCGGCTGTTGTAGCGGAGCGTGGAATGTGCCAACGCTCCGCTTTCAGCATATCACGAGGTTGTGCCTTGAGCAATTGCCGCTTCGACAATCTCGAGGGTAACTTCTTTCAATCCGCGCGCCCGTGCTGCTTGTTCGGCGGCGGCACGCAGTGAGCGGCTAGCACTGATGCGAGCAAGGTACGGTACCGCATCGAGAGCAGCGTTGAGCCGGTCGGTTGCCTCTTTCGTCCACGGTATCGTCTCGGCAGAGGTTGGCTGCGGTGGTCCACCTGCTGTCGGCGTCACCGTCTCGACCGGCAAGAAGTTGATCACCGTCTCGTAGAAGCGATTAACCAACTCCTGCATGATGTTCGCTGCCCCGGCGTATCCCATAAACGGGGTACCGGTAGTACGGCGCACAACCGGGCCGGGGAAGGTGGCCGGAATGTAGTGCGTGCCACGCGCATTAGCTTCGGCCAGATAGATCTTCTCGTTAATGCTACCGAACACGAACGCTGGCGCTTTGGTATGCAACCGCTTCCGAATCTCGATATTATCCGGCTCGTCGTCGCGACGGGGTCGCCCCGAGATCCACGCGATCTTCATCCCCAGCTCGTCGCCGAGAAAGCTGCGCAACCCGTCGGCGTAGCTGCGCGCTGCGACAATGGCGCAATCAACCGTCGCGAACCAGTCACTCTGCGGGCCGCGCCACAGATCCCACACCGGTTGCAGTGTGGTACGCTTTTCGTGGTTGATGAAGGCTTCGACACGCTCCGGCTCAATCCCAAGGAGTTGGCCTAGTTCGCGCAGAAACGCAGTGGTGCCAAAGACTCCGAATGGTGCGAAGAGGTAGGGTCGGCCTAACGCTTCGGCCAAGCCTTGACCAAACTCGCGGTACATCACTACACTAACCGCCGCTTCGGCCAGTTTTGGTGTAGTGGCGATGCTGCCTTCGTAGGGGTAAACGAGGTTGATCTCCGCGCCAATCCCGGTAATCAACCGCTTCAGTTCGTAGAGGTCGCTCGGCGCATTGAAACATCCCAACGTCGGCCCGATAATATTGACCGTGCGCGGACGTGGTTGCACATCAGAGGCAACGAACGGCTTACCGTACTGTTCCCACGCAAACACCAATGCTCGCTCACGCCCGACCCACTCGTCTTGCTCGAGCGACTGGCTCCAGAAGAAACGAGCTTCCGGATCGATCTGCTTGACCAACTGAGCATGATCGGCGCTAATCATTTCGCTCTCGGCGGTCGAAACGACCAAGAGATGCTTCCCTTCGAGCATCCCCATCGTGCGCAGATCGTCAATGGTACGGATAAGCGCCTTGGCGGTACCGGTAATCACATCCTCCTCGCGGATCGAGGTCGGGGTGAGGTTCGCCATGTGGGGTAGCGCATCGGTATAGTCGGTCACTGCCATACCGAGCAGGTTGTAACAGCCAATCGGTGCATCACAGACAATATGAACATCGGGGAAGCAGCCGAACACCCAAGACGCACCCCAGTAGCTACTGGTATCGGAAATATCACGAATCAGCGTAATGCTCATGCGCGTGCCTCCCGCTCCTCAGTTCCCTCGAAGAATGCCAACATGCGGTCGTAGATCGGTTTACGGTTGAGCAGATCGCGCACAAAGCTGAGTGAAGCGATCATCCCACCGGCAAGGAAGAGTGGACGGACACTGAGGATGTTGGTGTAGTAGACCGAGGGAATACCCTTCTCTTTGGCATATGCTGCTAAGGTTGTGGTGCCGATCACCAGATCGAACGACCAATGATCCATCGCAGCTTTGTCGTCTTCTAAGGTCTTGCGATAGATTATCGCTTCAGTCCCGTGTGCCTTGAGCCACGCCTCATCGGCAGCAGTGAGGGCGCTAGGCCCAATACTGGTGCTAACGTAGGGTACCCGTGCCCCGCCTTCAATCAGCAAACGGGCATAGAGCATCTCGTTACCCTCGTAACCAGAGACGAGGATCGTCGCCCCTTGCAGCGGTTTACTCGCCAGGAAGCCGCGGGCAGTCGCCTCTTCCTCCGTAGCTACCCGCTCAACCACATCTTCATCGAGGTCGAGGGCTGCGCCAATTGCGCGCAACCAGGCTGCACTTCCTTCAGCCCCAATCGGTGCCCCACTGACCACGGCGACACCACGCTCGCGCAATACGCCAATCGTTTCGCGGTAGAATGGGTGCAGGGCTGCTACCGCAGTCGCTCGCCCGGCCTGCTTGATCTCGTCAACGTGCCGTCCGGGCAGAGTTGTCACCACCCGTCCACCCATTTTCCGCACGACACCGTCGATCAACAATGGGTCGGCGGGGAAGACTTCGCCGATCAGCGCCAGTGTGCCCGGTTCGTGCTCGCGATTGGTGTCAACAAACCGTCGCATGACGGCAGCCAGCGCGACATCTTTTGCTTCGGGATGGGAATGGATCGCGTAAGCCGGTACGCGCACCAAAATCACCGGTTTACCATCAACCTCTTTCGGCAACAGCTCCTCGGCCAGACCGGCCGTCTCGGCGACACAGAGGGAGATAACCGGAATGAACGAAGTGTTTGCTGCCGTAGCTGCTTCGGCGATGGCTGCATTTGCTGCCTCTTGTACCTTGCCACTCGATAGTTCGGCAGTGCCGAGGGCCGGCGCGACGATACTCTTGCGCGCTGCGTAGAAGTGCGTAACGAAGGTCAATCCGTACAAACAGCCGGTATCGGTCACCATTGCCGGTTGTGCCCCCTCGATCCGGGTCAGTACGCGCAATGCACCGAACGCAGGACACATCGTCTGCGGATGCAGCTTACACGCGCCGCCGCGAAACGGTTCGGCGGGGGCCTCGGTGCCGGCCGGCGTCAGGGGAATGATCTCGGCCATAAGAACTCCTCTGCCCGATGACAGCCTCTCTGCTGCGTATCGGGATGATGCAATGGGATGTGTAATGTATTATACAACAAATTTCTTTCGTAATTGGCAGAATGTGCTTCGACCCACAATCACAGCACTATTCATCGGTATCAGGCCATGGGTCGGCACTGAATTGGTCATGCACTTCTTGCAATTGCACATCTGCATAGCTGGCGTAGAAGCTACGGGTAACCTCAACACTGCGGTGGCGTAAAATCTGCGAAACTTCGGCCAGCGCTACTCCTTCGTTGAGGAGGTGGTAGCCGACGAAATGGCGAAACGTGTGAGGGGTTACTTGACGTAACAATTCTGCCTCGTCGGCCTTGCCCTCCAACTCCATCTGATCGGCCAGGGCATGGGCCGCGGTTGTCACGATCCGCCAACCACTAATTCGGGAGAGGCGTTCGCCCCCGGTACGTGGATCGAAGGCGACAAACAGCGGTTCGCGTGCCGATGGCCAATTGCGTGTCGTGAGGTACCGGTGCAGGGCCAGTTCAGCGTGTTTGCGGATGAAGAGCGTACCTTCTCGCCGGCCCTTCCCTCGCACGATAACCCGTGCCAAAACCCTACGGTCGCGGGCCACATCACCGACATCGAGACTGAGCGCCTCGGAGATGCGCGCCCCGCTCGAAAAGAGGAAGTGGAGAAGGGCGGCGTTGCGCAGGCGGGTCAGTGTTTGCCGTTCACGCTCTTCGCCGTGAGGTTTGTCGTAAAACCGCACCAACCGGCGCAGGTCGGGTGGGGTTGGCGCGACCGGATCGGGTAACCGCGGCAACACGCGGCTTACCTCAGGGCGAGCGGCAGCGACCCGAAACGGAATGGCGCCATGCGAGTCGGCGAGGGCCAGGAACCCGAACAATGGACGAACATAGGCGTGGATGGTGCGTTCGGAGAGGCGTTCGCGTGGCTGACCCTCGGCTCGTGCTGCTGCTGCTCGCTGCGAAAGGTCGTAGCTACGTTTGCGCAGGGTGCGGGCATACGCCACCAGATCGCCGATCTGTAAGTCACCCAGCCGGTTTTTCCCATTGCGTTCGGCCCAGCGGGTAAAGAGACGCAGCGCGATCTCGTAACTGGCAATGGTTTGACGGGCATGGTGACGCTGCTGCTCACGGGTGCGCTCATCGAGATCGTCGTCGTCTTCGTCGAGGCCGGCGCTCGATAATCGGGCGAGCCATATGGCGCCTGCAACTGTAAGTGGTGTATCGGGTGTTAAGTGTTGGTCAACTCGTTCGTCGTTCATACCACGAGTTTACAAGACCCCTGCGATGACTGCTCCGATGATCAATACTCCGGCGATAATCCGGTAGTAACCGAACATTGTGAAGTTGTGGGTGGCGATGTAGCGCAACAACCAACCGATGCAGCCATAACCAACTATCATCGCTACCGTTGCCCCTAGCAACAATCGGCCCCAATCACCCGCTTGCACCTGATCAAGACTGCCGATCAGATCAACGATGGTTGCTAAGCCGAGGGTTGGCATGGCAAGGTAAAACGAAAATGCCGTCGCAGTTGGGCGGTCGAATCCGGCCAACAACCCGCCGACGATTGAGGAGCCTGAGCGCGATACACCGGGAATGAGCGCAAAAATCTGGGCAATTCCGACGATTAGTGCTCGCTGAGGGGAAATCGTTGTGAAATCGGCAGTTGTTGCCGGTCGTGCGATGCGGGTGCGTTCGATCCAGAGGAAGATGATCCCGCCGCCAATGAGTGCAATGGCGATCACCAACGGCGACTCGAACAGGACAGCCTTGATAAAATTACGGGCTAAGATACCAACAACTGCCGCCGGAATGAAGGCAATGACCACACCGAGCCAGAGCGTGCGGGCTGTGGATATCGTTACCGGATCGCCGCGTCCGATCAGGGCCTGTGCTTGGTCGAGGAGATCGCGCCAGTAGAAGAGTAGGACAGAACAAACGGTACCGAATTGAATGGCGATTTCAAAGGTACCACCGATACTACCTTGGTAGCGGAGCAGTTCGCTGGTTAGGAGCAGGTGAGCAGTTGACGAGATCGGTAGCCATTCGGTAATGCCCTGCACAATTCCCAAAACGACAATCTGCCACCAGTCGGAATTGGTCGGTACTGTGATCAGTAACGCGAAGGCTAATAACACGGCAAACCCGATAAACAGCCCTGAACGGGGTAGGGTAATCGATTGTGTTCGCATAACGGAATCCCAATGCAATGGACAATAGCGTTATCTCTTAAACGTTTGTGACTTCAATGAGCAATGAAAGTGCAGAGCTGCCCAAGCTGTTTCCGTCCCTGCTCCTGATGGAGACGTGAACAGGTTGTGTCACGCGGTCGTGCTGCTCTGTTGGCAAACGTGATCTGTATAGGCAACACCAACATCGTGCCAGGGTGCAACGCCACCGGCACGTCAATTGCTAAGCTTCCTCACGCAATACCATCTCAATTGCCGCATCCACCGCCGCGACGGTCGCATGTATATCTGCTTCGCTATGCACTGCTGACACGAACCCGCTGCGGCCACGCATAAGGTCAACCCCATTCAAGTGAAGCGCCATCCGCAATCGGCGCAAGAGTTGAGGATCACCGCCACGTTTTAACGTTGCCAGTGGGACGTTCTGTGGAATCTCCCCCGGCTCGACATCGGTAGCCGGATCGGCGAAGATGTGAAAAATGGATCCATCGCCAAACGCCGTCCAACCACGCAGTCGGCGGGCAGTGAAGACATCGTTGAGCATCCGCACCAGCATTGTACCGCGTTGTGCCGCAATCGTGCCGGGTTCGCCGGTCGCAACGGCGCGCAGCATGGCAATACCGGCGGCTGCCGAGAGTGGGTTAGCGTTGAAGGTGCCCTGCTGACGGATCCTGCCGCGTGGCCCGTGTTCATCGTGAGCCAGCAGATCGAGAATATCGGCACGTCCGACTAACGCACCACCCGGTAAACCGCCTGCCACAATCTTAGCCAAACAAACCAGATCGGGCATCACACCAGCACGGGCGCAAGCGCCGCCGGGTGTGACCCGAAAACCAGTGACCACCTCATCGGCGATTAGTAGGACGCCATACCGTTGGGTAATCGCACGCAAGCCGGGTAAGAAATCGGTGGGTAGAGGGATTGAACCGTAAGAAGCACCGGTTGGCTCGAGGATCACGGCTGCAACATCGTTACGTGTCGCGAGTGTTGCCTCGACCTGATCGAGATCGGTGGGTAAGATGATCAAGTTGGCCAGTGTTTCAGGCAACACACCCCGATTGGGATCGTCGGGATCGGCGCCGGGCGCGAGAGCATCGTGCCAGCCGTGAAAGTGGCCGGCAAATCGGACCAGCGTTGTCTTGCCGGTGGCTGCGCGGGCAAGGCGGAGAGCGAGGGTCGTTGCTTCACTACCCGATGCAGTGAAACGTACCCGCTCGGCTGCCGGTATCAGTTCGGCGATCAAATCGGCCCACTCAAGTTCGAGCCGATGACTAGCACCGAGATGAGTCGAGACCGGCGCTTGCTGTTCGATAGCCTCGACAATCAATGGGTGACCATGACCAAGCAAGAGCGCGCCGTGACCACACCAGTAATCGATCATCCGATTGTCATCCACATCCCACTTATACGGCCCGCTCGCTCGTTCCATAAACAAGGGGAACGGATCGGCGTAACGACCATCGTGGGTCGCACCGCCGGGGAAGCGTTGGCGAGCACGTTCGGCCAGTATCGCCGAGCCGGCAAACTGTTGGCGGTAGCGTTGTTCGAGTGACATACGTGTTACATCCCTACACTGAGGCGATAAATGAGAGCTGCCGGTAGTCCGTAACGACGCATCTGCTCTTGAGTACGTTGGATATCGTAGGCAACCCGCTTAAAGGTCAGAGTGTTTGTTTCGGTGTCAAGGATGGCATAGGCTGCCCGCGGATCGTGATCGCGAGGTTGGCCTACGCTACCGGGATTGATAAAATAACGCGCATCGTCGTTCAACACGATTTGGGTATTCGTATCGGGCATAATCCGTTCGCAGCGTTCTTCGCCGTTGGGGCAACGAAAGGCGAATTGGACGTGTGAATGACCGATCAAACAGACCGGTTCGCCGAACCATTCGAGATTGGCTATCGCTTGCGAGGGCATGAGTAGATATTCCCAGATCGGTTCACGCGGGCTACCGTGGGCCAGGTAATAACGGTCATTGGCGGAGCGGGCTGGGGAAAGTGGCGACATCCATTCACGGTTTGCCGGTTTCAGTTGAGCACCATTCCAGAGGTTTGCTCGGCGGGCATCAGGGTTAAAGTCGTCAAGACTAATCTTGCCCAGACACGCCAAATCATGATTGCCGGTGAGCATTATCGTTGCGTGTTGTTGCATCAACTCAATACATTCATTGGGGGCAGGACCATAGCCAATCGTATCCCCAAGACACCACAACGCATCAAACGAACCGGCATCGGCTAAAACAGTTTCGAGTGCGACAAGATTTGAGTGGATATCAGAGAGGATCAAGATCCGCATACTGTACCGTAATTTTGACGATGTTTACTGCCAAAGCGTATAATTGGCAGCGATTCGGTGATGAGGAGCGCCATTGATATGACCGAACCGTCAGGACACTGCCCATACCTCGGCTTGAAACAAAATCAGGCGATCCGCTTTGCCTCGCCCACTCCAGAGCATCGTTGTTATGCAGCCGGGCAAGCGCAAGAGATTCCGCAGGTTGAACCTGACTATCAAGTGCGCTACTGTTTATCGGCTTCTCATGTCCGTTGCCCATTATACATGGGTATGCCATTCCCTACAACGTCAACCTCGGCTGTGCCTTCGATGACTACTTCACCGGCGGCAGTGGCGCCATCGGCGACAACCGAAGCTTCTGGGCTGCAAGCATGGCTAGCCGATCTCAACCCGCGCGATCAACTGATCTATAGTAGCCTGCTGATCGTATTGGTGGTGGTGCTGATTGGGTATGCGTTTGGTGGTATTGCGTTTGTGAGTTCCCTCTTGCTGCCGACCGGTGAGCCAAATGGCACGCAGCCGGCTGTTTCGCCAACGAGTTTGTCACCGTTGACACCGACGGTACCGGTACCGGTGACCGCATCGCCGACTGCGACACTCACGCCCTCGCCGACCATTACCCCTTCACCGACGGCCACTCCTTACGATCTGATCCCGGTGACCAATACGCCAACTGTGCCGATCTTTATCCCCCCACCCCCACCGCCCGTGATAGTGCCGACCGACACCCCACCGCCTGCGTTGCCACCGGTGGAACAGCCAACCGCCCCGCCGGCGGACGAACCAACCGCCCCGCCGGCGGACGAACCAACCGCCCCGCCGGCGGACGAACCAACCGCCACCCCAGTCGAAGAACCAACCGCCCCGCCGGCGGACGAACCAACCGCCACCCCAGTCGAAGAACCAACCGCCATCCCGCCACCGTAGGGATCCTTACGACACCGGTGTGGCAGTCTGGACGGTTGATTTGGTATCTAACTGCTTGATGAGTTGATCGCCAAGATACAAAATCTGTTGCACGAAAGGATGTTTCGATTGTTCGAGAATGAGAGGTGTACCGCGATTGACGGCCGTGACGACCGGTTGACCGCCACTGATGACATGCAAATTGATCCTGCGGCGTAGGACACGCTCGATCTCACCAACCCCAATTCCCACGCCTGAGTTAGCTCGATTCAAGACAATACTGATCGCTTGTTGGTCGATCCCCAATTGGTTCGTTAAATTAAGGAAGAGGCTCGTATTTTTGAATGGACCGATTTCAGGTGTGATCACTAACAACACATGATCGGCCCGATCAAACACCGAGAGTGTACGATCATCATAACTCGTTTGGCAATCGACGATCACATAATCGGCACTTACCGCCAACAAATCAAGAATCCACGTTATGTGTTCGACGTTCACTAACTCGGCCTCTTCGGGGCGTGGTGGCGCCGGCAATGCCTGTAAGCCTGAGGGGTGGGATAACAACACCTGGGTGACCATCTCTTGTTCGATCTCATCTCCACCACGCACAATATCGACAATACTGCGCGTCGGTGCGATATTAAGATGGACCGCAACGTCGCCGAAGTTGCGGTCGGCGTCACCTATGATCACCCGTTTTCGGGTACGCAGGCGGATCGCTAGCGCTAATGAGACGGCGTTCGTCGTTTTGCCAACCCCACCTTTGGCCCCAAACATGGCGATGATTTTGCCAGGTGG
This sequence comes from Chloroflexus sp., assembly GCF_049970315.1. Classification (GTDB taxonomy): domain Bacteria; phylum Chloroflexota; class Chloroflexia; order Chloroflexales; family Chloroflexaceae; genus Chloroflexus. The sequence continues at coordinate 58,337 of NZ_JBMFNE010000015.1, read as the reverse complement.
TAGCGAGGTGCTTGGCGTTTCGCCGGTAAAGCGAGTTAACAGATTTTTGACCCGATAGATCAGCTCAGGCGGTTCAAACGGTTTTGCCAGATAGTCATTGGCGCCGGCCTCGAAACCGGCAATCTTGGCACTAATATCACCTTGCGCGGTCAGCATGAGAATCGGCAGCGTTCTCGTCAGTGGGTGCTGACGCACGCGCTTACCCAGCGTATACCCATCGATGCCCGGTAAGAGCACATCACAGATAAGTGCATCGGGTGGTGCTTTAAACATCTGTTGCAACGCCTCTTCGCCACTGGCCGCCCGCCGTACCTCATAACCGGCACTGCGCAACATCAGTTCGATCATTTCAGCGACGGCAGCATCATCATCAACGATGAGTAGTGTTGGTGGTTTCATTCATGGCTCCTCTCAGATGCAGATAAGCGATCAAGTATGGCCGTCAGGGCGCTCGGAGCTAGCGGAGTCAAGAGATAGTCATCGGCGCCGAAGGCCACCGTCGTGGCAGCACGCGGTTCGGCGGCAACCGGTGCAATCGTGATAATCCATGCCTTGTCGAATCGTTCGCGGAGGAGAACGAGGTGTGCGGTACGTTACCCTTCGATTTGGGTCATATCAACCAACAAGAGATTGGGCGGAATCGGTGCTTCGTAGGTGAGCACACGCTCGACGTTGTCGATCATATCGTACATCAGACCATGCGCGCCGAGAGCTTGCCGCAGCAATCGCCGTTGAATTCCGTTGGCGCTGATAACGAGTGTGCGCCAGGTGGGTACGGGCACAGTTGAGGGTATCTCCGATCCTTCTTTGACACCCGGCACCGACTCTTGACCGGTAGTATCAACCACAACCCGGTTGCGTCCCTCTCGTTTGGCCTGATAGAGTGCTTGATCGGCTGCTTGCATCATGCCAATCAGACTGCGATGCTGTGGATAGCCGGCAATACCGGCGCTGAACGTCACACCGAACATACCTGCCGGCCCATAGTGATGTAATGCCGCAAAACTGCTGCGCACGGTGTCGATCAGTGTGAGTGCCTCAACTAATGAAGTATTCGGCAACGCAACTAAGAATTCTTCTCCGCCGTGCCGCCCCATCAGATCGCTCTTGCGCAAGCGTTGTTGGAGTAAGCGGGCAAAGCTCCGCAAAACATGGTCACCGACGACGTGACCATGCGAGTCGTTGATCCGTTTGAAATGATCGAGATCGATAATGGCAATTGCCAATGGCTGATTCAGTCGTTCGGCGCGGGCAAACTCGCGGGCCAGTTCCTCTTCAACCGCCTGATGGTTGAGTAGGCCGGTCAGGCTATCACGGATGAGAAAACGGCGGATATGGCGCGCACGTGTAGCGCGAGCTGAGATGGCGGCGACCAGTTCTGATGGGCCGATCGGCTTGGTGAGAAAATCGTCGGCGCCGAGCGACAGTGCCGATTGTCGTTGTTGGCGATTGGTTTCTGCCGAGAGAAAGACAATCGGTATTGCAACGTAACGATCTTGTTGGCGGATGATACTGACCAGTTCTTTGCCGTTGCAGAGCGGCATATACATATCGAGAATGACCAAATCCGGTTGAAATGCTTGTAGTTGTTCGAGCGTTTCGCGGGGGTCGGCAATTGCTCACGCGATCATGCCGGCCGCTTCTAAACTTTGGACACATTGCTGACCAAAGTCGGCGTCATCGTCGACGATCAACACGCGCAGTGGTTGATTCTCTTCTGAGCCGGTGAGACGGTCGAGGGCATCGATCAACCGTCCGGCATCAACCGGTTTAGTAAAGTAAGCATGACCGCCACTGCGAACTGCGGCCAAGCGAGCTGCAAAATCATCCCGCTGTGACACAAAGATAACCGGAAGTGGGGAGGTACGCTCACGCTGAACGATGGCGATAGCTTCGATGCCGACCAGATCGCCGTTGGGAAAGATGATATCCATAACAACCGCCGCCGGGTTCAGTACTCACACCACGGTCAGCAGTCCTTCGAGATCGTGGAAGACATGAACAGCGTAGTTAAAGAGACGCAGTTGTTCGCTTAAATTGGCGGCGAATGCCTGATCATCCTTGACAATAATGATCGAATGAGGGTAGCTACGGGCCTCTTGCACCGCTACTGTCTACGGGGTTAGTGGCGGCGATGTCGGCGATGGTGAAGCAGGAGGCGACTCTGGAACCGGTGCAGCTTCGGGTGGTAGTGACGAAAGTACTGCCGAAGGTTGCGCGGGGTCTGGTGGCAGTACCGCAGTGACGTTGCCCTCACGTAGCATCCGCTGCAAGTGTTCGATCTGCTGGGCAAGATGGTGACGGATCATTGTATTGAGTGACCGGCCGTTTTCCAGCCACTCTTTCAGGCCAATATCGATCTCGCGGGCAACAGCACCCAGATCGGCAAAACCGAACATAGCGGCAGAGCCGGCTAACCGGTGAGCCAGTTGCCGTGTCTCGGTACCGATGCTATTGTCCCATCCACTCTGCTCAAGCCGACGCCACGCATCGACGATGGCCTGAATGCGATCGGCAATTTGTGTTGCGTATCGGCGTCGTAACGCTTCAAACTGTTCAGCGGGATCCGGTTTCATGAGCTTTCGTCCAGATTGCTGCAACTTGGCTTGATAACGTCATCGGATCGAATGGTTTTGAGATGACATCGGCAGCGCCTAGCTCCAGATACTGTTCGATTTCGTGTCGCTGAACCCGGGCCGTCATGAAGACGACCGGTGTATTGGCCAGCGTCGGCTTCTTGCGTAGTTCGGTGAGGGTAGTTGGCCCGTCCATTCCCGGCATCATCACATCGAGCAAAATGAGATCGGGGGCAAACTGCTCGGCGACGGCCAGTGCCTCCATTCCAGAGCTACACATCTGCACGGTATAGCCCCCGCCTGCTTCGAGTGCGAGCTGTGCCACCATCTGAATATCGGGATCGTCTTCAACAAACAAGATTTTTTGAAGTGAAGCCACAGTTATTTCTCCTTCAGTTGCAAGAATCACGTTCACATGTTCGACGATGACAGCACCGCTGCCTGATTGAGCAATCGCACCACAGTGTTCCGCAATTCGGTGTTCGAGTTGCGTGATTTGACGAGGGTGACCGCGACTCTACCGGTAATGTCAGGCTCAAAATCACGCACCGAAAAGAGAATGACCCGTAGTGGTGGTTGTTGCTGTTCAATGAGTGGCAAGAGTTCAATCCCGCTTCCATCGGGAAGGTTTTGATCGAGAATAATCAGATCGAACAATTGTGCCTGTAGGAGACGTTGGGCGTCGGCCAGCGTTGCCACTTGCTGTACGTCAGCAATATCGGCCAGCAGCATGCTTATCACGGTGAAGACATCGTTATCGTCTTCGACGTGCAAGATTTGCGAGCGACCGGTGTTCTTGCGGCGGGCTGCGCGTTGGAGAGCAGCGAGCAGGCGTTGTTGATCGATTGGTTTGGGTAACCAGTCTATCACATCAAGCTGTTCCTCGCTAGTGATCTGCGCTTCGCCGGCACGTGCCGATACCACGATGATCGGCAGATCGCGAACCTTTTCATTGGCGCGTATTTCTTGAATAAAGGCTCTTCCATCGTCGTTCGGCCATATCAGATCGAGGGTCATAGCTTGGTAGTCGTGTTGAGCAAGTAAGTCACGCGCTTCGTCGAGGGAATGCGCTACATCCGTGGCATAGCCGGCCTGTTGTAACATCAACGACAGCAAGGCACCGATGTCCGGATCGTCTTCACAAATCAGGATGCGTGGCGCACGCGGTCGCGTTGGTAGTGGTAGCACATTGGTCGTGTTGGGGCGATATTCGGCCAAATCAACGTAGAACGTGGTACCGACACCGGTTGCCGTCACGAAGCCGATCTGTCCGCCATGGCGCTCCACAATCGCCCGACTAATGCTCAGACCAAGACCGGTACCGCCTTGCTGACGGGTATTCGAGGAATCGGCTTGCGCAAACTTCTGGAAGATACGATCACGAAACTCGGGAGGAATACCTGGCCCGTGATCGGTAACGGTAATCCGTACCCGTCCCTGCGGTTCACGGCCAATCGCGACTTCGACTTTGTACCCTGGCGGGGAGAACTTCACTGCATTCGAGATCAGATTCGTAATGACCTGTGTCATCCGGTCGGGATCGACGTAGACCTGTACACCGGGCAAAGTAGCGGTGAGTTCAATCTGAACATCGTACTGCTGACCAAAGCCGCGGTTCGCTTCGATAGTCTGACTAACCAGTTCGTCGAGTATGACGGGTTGCATCTTAAAGACCATCTTACCCGATTCGATCTTCTCGATGTCGAGGATGTCGTTAATGAGTCGCACCAGACGCTCGCTATTCTTCAAGGCAATATCGATCATTGCCGCAGCGCGTGGTGGCAATTCCCCGGCCACACCGCCGGCAATCAGGCCCAAGGAGCCGCGGATCGACGTAAGTGGTGTGCGCAGCTCGTGTGACACAACGGCCACGAACTCGTTCTTCATGCGCTCGATTGCCCGTCGTTCGGTGACATCGCGGAAGAACCAGACTCGTCCGTAATAATCACCTTCACTGCTGATCACCGGTGCGCTGTAGCGCTCGAAGGTACGACCGTCTTTCAATTCAATTTCCGCTTTGCCGGTTAGGTGTGGATGGGCGTACAGTTCCTCGATCTCGTTTCTCACTCGTTCGGGATCGCAAACTTGTTCGAGTATCTTTTCCATGCTCGCGGCGCACATTGCCTGCTCGACGTTAAGTTCGCCTAGCTTCCACATCTCGCGGAAGCGTCGATTGGCATAGAGACAGCGACGGTCGGGTGAAACGACCAATACGCCATCGGGTGATGCTTCCGTCTGACATTCGAGCAACGTCTTTTGAAAACGTAGCTCTTGTTCGGCATTCCGGCGGGCGGTAATGTCGTGGAAACTGGCGACGGCAGCATAGACATTCCCGTGCTCGTCACAGAGTGGCTGTGAGTTGATCGAAATCCAGATCAGTTCACCACTTGGCTTGCGGATACCCATCACCACATCGCTTTGCGGGCGACCGGTGGTGAGCGAAACCATAATCGGGTGTTCTTCACCGGGAAACGGCGTGCCATCTTCGTGGATTGCCTCCCAACGTGGATCGAAACTGGTGCGCCCGACGAGTTGATCGTAGCTGAGGCCGAGAATGCGTTCGGCGCTGGCGTTACACGTCTCAATCACACCAGCTTTATTCATGACGACGATGCCCTCACTCATGGCCGTAATTACCGAACGGTAGCGCGTCTCGCTGGCACGCAATTGTTCTTCGCTCTTCTTGCGACCGGTGATGTCGAACCGCACAGCGAGGTAGCGTTCGGGTTGACCATTATCGCCGATAAACGGGACAATTGTCGTATCCACCCAGAACAAATGGCCATCTTTAGCCCGGTTACAGATCTCGTTGCGCCAAATCCGACCGGCCTTGATCGTGGTCCACAAATCGGCAAAAAACTCCGGTGGATGGATGCCTGATTTGAAGATACGATGGTCTTTGCCGATCAACTCATCGGGCCGATAGCCGGTAATTGCACAGAAACGCTCATTTACTTCCAAAATACGCCCTTCAGGATCGGCAATTGATAAAATCGCCGATTGGTCAAGCGCATTCATAATATCACGACTCTCTTTGAGCGCCGACCGTAACATACGCTCCATCTCTTTCTGATGTGTAATATCCGATTCTATCGCGATGAAGCGAATGAGATTATGCTGTTCATCGTACACCGGTGAAATATCAAGCGATAACCAATAGGGTTGACCATCTTTTGTGTAGTTGATAATTTCGGTTTTGATCGATTCCCCATTCCGAATCGCCTGGCTAAGAGCTACTACCGTTTCTTGGTCAGTTTCCGGTCCCTGTAAGAAATCACCGGGTTTTTTACCGCGTACTTCATCAAGTGTGTAGCCGGAGATACGGGTAAACCCTTCGTTCACCCATTCAACCTGCCCGTTGCGGTCGGTAATAATCACCGCATTATCGGTATAACGTGCGACGAGTGAGAGCATGCGGAGTTGCTCGGCTTCCTGGCGTGCTCTACGGGCGTAGGGTCGGATAATCAGGACTCCCCCAAGAATCAGTAACGAAAGGATCAGTACTACAACCCCGGCTTGGATGAACGCAATCTGATCGCGTAATGCTTGGCTTTGCATCAGCAAGATGCTACTCGTTGCGCTCAGATCACTCTGAACGACAATGAGGTTGGTCTGAATCGCCCGTAAGTCAGTATTGTTGCGATTGAGCAAAGCAGGTGGTGCGACGGTAAGATTGTCGACGTAGGTAAGAAATCGTTCGAGTACCGTGGTTGTACGGTTGAGTGAGTCAGTCGGTACGTCGGCGAGTAAACGCTGATGGGTTCGCCAGAGTTCGTCTCTGAGTACATGCAATTCGGCGCGAATGGAAGTTGCTTGTGAGGCATCGGCAAACAGTGCCAACTCGTTGGCGAGCAAAGCGATCTGCTGTGCGCGGATCTGTTGTTGGTGAGTGAGGTTGAGAAGACGGTCGTACTGGGCCAGTCGTTGTGAGTTGACGGTCAGGAGCCAGTACCCACCGATTGACGCCAGTGCAATTAGGATGAGACCACCGATGTACGCTAGAATCAACCGTTGGAGTGAAGACGTGTGTGCCGTCAAAAGGTCGCGACGTAAATCATCGGTGAGACGTCGAAAGACTCGGATCAAGCGACGTTGAATCGGAGACGTGTTGGTCATCCTTAAGCTCTTTCTAGTGGGTCAGCCGGTAAGGTAAACCAAAATGTGGCGCCCTGACCCGGTGTAGGAGAGACATCAATGACGCCACCGTGCGCCAAAACGACTTTACGCGCAATAGCTAACCCCAGACAGGTGCTCTTTTCGCCGCCGGTCGGCCGAGCTGATAGCCGGCTAAATGCTTCAAACATGCGACTCCGCTCTTCTGGACTAATGCCCGGACCTTGATCGGTGACGGAAAACTTCCACCAGTTGCCGTCTCGCTCGACGCTGATGGTAATAACGCTACCGGGTGGCGAAAACTTGGTAGCATTCGGGATCAGGTTATCGAGTACCTGCCGGATGCGGAGCGAATCGGCATACAACTTTCCATTGAGTTCATCTGTTAGCTCGATCCGGGTGTGTTTGGGGGCTGCGAGCATTTGATGGCGGTTGACCGTTTCTTCGAGCAGTGACTCAATGGGCACCGGTTCAGGGGATATAGTGACGGTCCCGTTTTCGATCTGGCTCAGGTCGAGGAGATCGTTGAGCAGTAGCAGCATGTGTTCGGTCTGTCGGTAAATCTCGTCAAGGAGGCGTCGGCGCTCTTCTGGTGACCGTGGCAAGTTCGGGTTGCGGAGAATAGCCGTCATCATTTGGATGATCGCCACCGGGTTGCGCAGATCGTGTGCGACCATGCCGAGCAGGTTGTTTTTCAGGACTGAAAGCCGTCGCAGTTCTGCATTCTGCTGTTCAAGAAGTTCTTTCTGCGCAGCTAGTTGTGAGACAAGGTTACCCTTTTCGACGATTACCGATAACTGTTCGGCGATCTGCATGTAGCGCTCGATATGTTCGTTCGTGTACGTGTTGGTTTGGGTATTCGAAAAGAAGATAAACCCGATTGGCACCCCGTTGGCGATTAACGGACAGGTAAGTGATGAGCGAATCCCTTCGTTAACTATCAGGCGGGTCGATTCTGATTCGGGTTTTTGGCGCAGGTATTGCACGAGATCGTTAATGATTCGTGGTTGTCCGGTCTGTATAATCTTTTCCAGGCTGCTGCCGGCCATTGCCGCAGCATAGCCTCGTTTGAGGTGAACGGTAGGTAGGCTGGTACGTGCCCAGCGTGCGCGGACCACCTTGCCGCCCTCTTCAAGCAACGCACAACCGATCCGCTCATAGGGGATGACATCGCGAAAGTCGTTGTAGACCCCATCGAGAATTTCGTCGAGCATAGGACCGGCGTTGATCCGGCTGGTGATACGGTGGAGCATTTCAAGCTCATGCTGACGACGGGCGAGGGTTTTGACCAGTTCACGAAGCGATGCCGCTAATCGGGAGAGACATTCGTCGTTGTTACACGGAACCGGTACATCAACAGTAAAGTCACCGTCGCGTAAGTGTTCGGTAATTTCGACGAGCCGTTCGATTTCGTCGGCTGTAGGTGAGCTGTAGGGCTCCATAGTCGGCTCCTCTTTGGTATCGTTGTCTACAATTATACGTTGCGCTGCTTTCCATGGTATTTCGGTTCGCTAACAGATGGGGGAGAGTTACGACAACGTTCCACAATAATTACGTTTCGTTGCGATAGTTGCGACAATCCCTACCGATCGTGATACGGGTTTGGCAAGGGTTGTTTGCTACAATACAAAAAATCGCGGATGTTGTACCGGTGATGCGATGAAGCGTCTATTCCTCGCAAGATACCACGTACCACTAGTGGGAGGGTACCTGCTTCTAGCCGCCGTTTGGCTATGGGCGACACATCTCTGGTTGAATACCAGGCCGGAGGCAGTGTCGTGGCTGCGTCCGTTGATCGATGTGTCTTTCGTTACTGTAACACTCGGTTGGGGTTTTGTCGTTTTTGGTTATATCAGCCGGGAAATGAAGGTATATTTGCAGTTGAGCCGCCTGGTAGGCGAGTTGCACCGGCTCTCGCTCAGTGGAGTCTCGTTACCGGCTTTTGAACAAGCGATTTGCCGGCTTGCTGTTGAAGAGGTTGGGTTCAAGCTGGCGTGGATCGGTCTGCTCGATCCAGGGACGCAGAGTGTCTTACCGGTAGCCCGTTGGGGGGATGCGAGCGACTATGTCGATCTTGTTCAGGTTCGGATGGACGATCGGGAACGGAGTCGTGGACCAACTGGGACGACCCTGCGCATGGGGATACCGGTTGTGTCGCTCGACATTGCGAACGATCCGCGTATGAATCCATGGCGTGAAGCAGCATTAGCGCGGGGGTTGCGCTCTTCGGCAGCCTTGCCACTCCACATCGATGGAAAGATGATCGGAACACTCAATCTCTATGCCGACCAACCGCACTTTTTTACCGACGCGGTTGTCGAGCTAGGGATGATCCTGGCTGCGAATGTGGCACAGCTTATTGAGTCACGACGACGTGTCATCGAACGAGATGCTGCTCAGGCTGCATTGGCCCAGAGCGAGGCTCGTTTTCGACGTTTGGCCGAGCAGGCATCCGACATCATCTTTCGGTACCGGTTGCAGCCCAACCCCCAACTCGATTTTGTTAATCCTGCGGTAACCAGCATCTTGGGCTATGAACTGGACGAATTGTTTAACCAATTTCCGGGTATTCCCTCGTTTCTCGATCCTTCCCAAATTGGGCAGGTCGAACGGTTGATCGAGCAAGGGCGCGGGCAGCTTCTCTTGCACACTCGCCGGCGCGACGGTAACTATGTGTGGCTTGATCTCCGGTTTGTGGTTGCGAACAGGGTGATTGAGGGTATTGCCCGTGATGTGACCGATCAGGTGTTGGCCGCTGCGCGCCTCGCGCGTTATGAGCTGCTCAGTGCCCATGCCCGTGATATTGTGTTGTTTATTCGGGCCAGCGATGGTCGCATTCTTGAAGCCAATACGGCGGCTGAACGTGCCTATGGATATTCACGGGACGAACTCTGTACTCGCACCATCTTCGAATTGCGGGCGCCGGAAACACACCCGTACATTCTTGATCAGATGCGACAGGCGGATATGGGGGGATTCTGTTTGAAACTCTGCATGTTCGACGCGATGGGAGCGTGTTTCCGGTAGAAGTGAGTTCAACCGGCGCCGATATTGATGGTGAACGGGTGTTGCTCAGTGTCATTCGTGATATAAGCGAACGTAAACAGGTGCAAGCAGAACTTGATCTGTTGCGCAGGGCATTGATTGCCTCCGATCAGGCGATAGTGATTACCGATTCTAATAGCGTGATCGAGTGGGTGAATCCGGCTTTCACGGCATTAACCGGCTATCACGCCGAGGAAGCTATCGGTCGGCATACGCGCATCTTGAGATCGGGCAAGCAAGACCAGGCGTTTTATGCCACCATGTGGGCAGAGATTCTGAGTGGTCGGACGTGGCGTGGCACCTTGATCAACCGCCGTAAAGACGGTTCACGCTATCACGAAGAGCTGGCGATTACGCCGGTGAAGCAGGAGAATGGCGTTATTGCTCACTTTATCACCGTTAAGCAGGATATTTCCGTTCGGGTACAGCGTGAACAGCAACAGCGTGCCCTGAGGCAATTGAGTGCGGCGATGCGTGTGGCTCAAAGCTGTGCTGAATTGATGCAGACGGTGGTGCATGAGTTGCAGGCATTGGCAGCGGCGCAGTCGGTGGTATTCTGGCGTTTTAAGGACGAAGGATGGCAGATCGAACAGCTTGCAGGTGAGGCAATTCGGTTTGATTGGGTCGCCGATCGGCTTGCCACAGTTGGTAGTGATACGATACCGTCCGAGCCAACTCCACCGATCGTCTTACCCGGCGGAGAATTGGTTGTCGTCCCATTGACGGGTAGTGTCTGCCCTGAATATCGGTTGTGGGTAGCGATAACCCTCCTCGCGAGCGAGCCATTCTCCGCAGTGACCATCGAACTGTTGCGTGCCACCACCGAGATAATCGGGAATGCGCTATACCGTACCGAGCTGTTCGAGAAGGTGCAGCAGGCTAATGCCGAATTGCGCCAAGCCTACGATGCCACTATCGAGGGCTGGGCACGGGCACTCGATCTACGTGACCACGAGACTGAAGGCCATTCTCGGCGTGTCACGGAGCTAACCATGCAGATTGCTGCCCGTATGGGCTTCGGTGCCGAGGAATTGGTGTATATTCGATGGGGAGCATTGTTGCATGACATCGGCAAAATGGGGATTCCCGATGCCATCCTGCGCAAACCCGGCCCGCTCGATGAACAAGAATGGGCGATTATGCGTACCCATCCCACGCTTGCAGTCGAACTCTTACGTCCGATCTCCTTCCTTGCACCGGCACTCGATATTCCGTGGTGTCATCATGAAAAATGGGATGGAACCGGCTATCCGCGCGGTTTGCGTGGTGAGGAAATACCGCTCGCTGCTCGTATTTTCGCGGTTGTTGATGTGTACGATACGCTGACCAGCGACCGGCCCTATCGGGCTGCGTGGTCACACGAGCGGGCATTGAGCTACATACGCGAGCAATCAGGTCGCCATTTTGATCCGCAGGTGATTGAAGTGTTTGTTTCGCTCTTCGCCACACAAGCGAGTCTTGTCTCGCAGTCGGCTAGTAAGGATTCATACCATGCTTGATCGCTGTATTACCGATGTGTCGCTCTCTAAAGCGGAGTACCAGCGTTTGGTCCCTGAGTTGCAAGCGCGGCTCTTTGATCTGGAGCAGATGCTACTCGAAGCGCGCATTCCTACCATTTTCGTGTTTGAGGGCTGGGCCGGAACGGCCAAGGCGCGCACGATTGCGACGCTTACCCGTCGGCTCGATCCGCGCGGTTTTCGGGTGTATCCGATCACGCCGCCACGAACTTACGAGCAGCAGTATCCGTGGCTTTATCGCTTCTGGCTCAAGATTCCCAGCTATGGTCAGATGACGTTCTTCGATCGGTCGTGGTATCGTGAATTACTGGCTGCCTATACGACCGACGGTGATCAAGACCGTTGGCGGACGCGCTGCGAAGATGCGGTTGTTTTCGAGCGCCAATTGGCCGATGATGGGGCGCTCATTCTTAAGTTTTGGCTCCATATTACCAAAAAACAGCAGGCTCGTCGCTTTAAGAAGTTGTTGTCCGATCCGTTGCAGTCGTGGCGGGTGACCGATGAGGATCGTTGGCAACACCGTCACTACAAGCGTGTCTACCAAGTAGTCGAGGAGATGCTGGTACGCACCGATACAGCGTTTGCACCGTGGCAAATTGTTCCGGCGGCCGATAAATACTATGCGCGTTTGCACATTTTGCAGACGATTGTCGGTGCGCTGGAAAGTCGCCTGGGTATCACTGCGGTTGATCGGGGCGCCAGTATTGATGATAGTGGTGAAGCACTCCGCCGCTACAACTTGTCGATCCGAATACCGGTGCTGGGTGGTGCGACCAACACAGACACGGTTCGTCCGTCACCACCGGCGGAAGAGGCCGGTCATCAGCTCACCACAACACCAATGTCAAACGGATCGGCGGTGGTAACGGTCCCGGTAGGGTCACCAACCTACGCGGCTAGTCCGTTGCAACGGGTTGATCTCAGTCTGCGCCTCGACGATGAGACCTATCATCGTGAGTTGAAACGGTTGCAGGCTAAGCTGTACTTGCTAGGGTTGCAAGTCTACCATCAGAAACGACCGGTGGTGATAGTGTTCGAGGGATGGGATGCCGCCGGTAAAGGTGGGGCGATCCAGCGTCTGACTGCTGAACTCGATCCACGGGCGTATATCGTGCATGCGATTGCAGCACCGACCGGCGATGACAAAGCGCGCCACTACCTCTACCGCTTTTGGCGACGCTTGCCACCGCGTGGTCAGTTTGCGGTGTTCGACCGCTCGTGGTACGGTCGGGTCCTGGTTGAGCGGGTCGAAGGATTCGCGCGACCTGAGGAATGGCGACGGGCCTACGCCGAAATTAATCAATTTGAACGCCAGTTGGTCGATTTCGGTACCATCATTGCGAAGTTTTGGTTGCACATCAGCCCTGAAGAGCAGTTACGTCGGTTTGAGCAACGACAGAATGTGCCGTACAAAGCGTGGAAATTGACCGACGAAGATTGGCGTAATCGTGAGAAGTGGCCGGCGTATCTCGCGGCAGTTGATGAGATGTTACTGCGCACCAGTACACCATTTGCCCCTTGGACGATTGTTGAAGCGGAGGATAAGAAGTTTGCTCGGATCAAGGTGTTGCGCACAGCGGTTGATGTGTTAGAGTCTGAGTTGGGAGTTGTTGAGCTGGAGTAGCGTATGGATGTGAAACGATGGGTGTGGTGGAGCGGTGTCGTGGTAGGGATTGCCCTCTTGGCCGTGGGTTGCGAGTCGCTACTCGGCGCCGGCGGTGCTGGGCTGGCAATTGCCATGAGCGTCATTGCCGGAGGGATAGTGACGCATTGGCGCCAACGAGATACTATTTCCTGCCGGATCGATGGGCCGCGGTTGCGTCCGCTCCAGGTCAGTGCATTCGGGTTGATGGGCTTAGGCGTAGTATGGTACCAATTACACGGTGGTGGAGCTATCGCAATCCTGAGAGCTCTGTGGCCAATCTTTGGGGAAAGTTGGGTACCGCTGGTGCTGGTGGCTGCTGGTGTTGGTTGGCTTGGCTTCCTCAGCATTGGTAGTGATTGTCGTGATGAGCAATTGCTCGCGGCGATGGGCGAACGTGAACGGTAGTCGGGAACGTTGGCGTGTCGTTTGCATCATCGCACAAACATCGAGTACAATAGTGCTCATCAACTGAAAGCAATGTGCATCACGCCTATGGATACGATATGGCATGCCCTGGCTGCTCAAGCCGAACAACACCCTGATCGCATCTTCCTGCGTTTTGCCGACCGGCAATGGCACTACGCTGAAGCGGTAGCTCTCGCTCGACGAGCTGCCGGCGTCTTTGCCGACCTCGGGATCGGCCTCGGTGATCGGGTCGGGTTGATGCTCGGTAATACGCCCGATTATCTGTGGGCATGGTTCGGCTGTGCTTGTCTTGGTGCGGTGACGGTACCGATCAACGTACACCTCAAAGGGGATGTGCTCCACTACATCCTCGAGCATGCCGGAGTGAAGGTGTTGGTGATCGAACCGTCATTACTCGAGCGCGTGCTCGTCCTCCGTGACCGTTTGCCGGACCTGCACCACATCGTCGTGCGGGGTGAGTCTGGGCCAAACGGAATGCTTGCGTGGCCTGCCGCATTGGCCGGTGCGAGGATGGCCGAACCTACCCCCGGAAACGCGACCGATCTCCATAGTATCTTGTATACGTCCGGCACCACCGGTCCACCAAAAGGTGTCATGCTCAACCATCACGCCTATCTCCACTCGGCGGCCCTCTTCGCCGATGTGATGATCGGCGCAACCGCCGATGATGTGTTCGGAACCAGCCTACCACTTTTTCATATCAATGCTCAGGCGCATACCGTCTTACCGGCGATCTATCGTGGGACGAGCGTTGCCCTGCTTGAGCAGTTTAGCGCTTCGCGCTATTGGCGACAACTGGCCGATCTAGGGGCGACGATCTGCAATCTCTTGGCCGCGATGATCCCGATCTTGATGAAACAACCACCGTCACCCGACGACCGTGCTCATCGGGTGCGGATAGCGGCCTGTGCGGCTACACCACCTGATCTGTGGCGTGCCTTTGAGGAACGATTTGGGTTGACGATTATCGAGGGCTATGGTCTGACCGAAACGACCGGTTTTTGCGTTGCGAATCCGCGTGATGCGGTGCGGGTGGGTACGTTCGGAACGGCAATGCCCGGTTTTGCGTTGGCGATTTTTGGCCCTGACGATACTCCGTTACCGCCCGGTGTCCCCGGTGAGATAGTGATTCGTCCACAGCGTGACAACCTGATCATGATGGGGTATTACCGTCAGCCCGAACAGACGGCAACTGCTATGCGCGGTGGCTGGTTCCATACCGGCGATCTTGGGCGTCTTGACGAAGCCGGCTACGCCATCTTCATCGACCGGCTCAAACAATCGATTCGGCGGCGGGGTGAGAATATCTCATCGTGGGAAGTTGAACGGGCAGTTAATGCTCATCCGGCAGTGCTCGAAAGCGCGGCAGTCGGTGTACCGAGCGAACTAGGCGAGGAAGAGGTTAAGGTCGTGGTGGTATTACGCCCCGGTGCTACCCTCGATCCGCTCGACTTGGTGCGGTGGTGTGAAGAACGACTGGCCTACTTCGCCGTACCGCGCTATATCGAGTTCCGCGAAAGTTTACCGAAGACGGCAACCGAGCGAGTTGAGAAGTATAAGCTGAAAGCCGAAGGTGTAAGCAAGGCGTGGGATCGGGAAGCTGCCGGGTATCGAGTGAAACGGTAGGAATGAAGGGCGGACAGAGCGGGGACAATCTGTCCGCTCGTTCTGATGATTAGCATCTCAGCGTGACATCACCCGCCCAACGCTAATGCACGTTCGATCAGGCGGGCTGCCGGTTGGTTACGTAAGCCAATCTCGACCATCTGATTAGCAATCGCAAGCGCATTCACACCTTCCTCACCGTTCACAAGCGGTTCGGTTCCGTAGCGAACTGCCTCGCAGAAGCTTCGCAACTCTTCGTACAGCGGTTCGCGGCGTGGTATTTTCAACCGAATGCTACGACCTTCACTAACCCCGATCAGCGCCAATTCGGGCCATGCACGGCCTTGACACGCATCGTTTTCATAGAAGGTCAGGTCTTGTGTAAGATAATTGGCGACAAACATCCCGCGCTCGCCAACGACGCTCAGTTCTCGAATCTTGGTCGGTGTGAGCCAGTTGATATCGAGCACGCCGATCATCCCGTTCTCAAACCGCAAGAGTGCCGATAACATGTCTTCGTGGCTTTGGTGTAGGTGCCGGTGGAGTTCGACGTACATTCGTACAATTGGCGAACCGATCAGGTAGTTGAGAATATCGATCTCGTGTGTTGCCAGATCGATCACCACCCCCACATCCATAATACGTGCCGGGAAGGGACCAACTCGACGTGACATAATCTGAAAGAGGTTGCCGAGTTCATGGTTCTGAAGCTGCTCTTTGAGAGCGATGATCGCCGGATTAAAGCGCTCAATATGGCCAACCGTGAGCAAAACACCTTGGCGACGCGCTGCCTCGATCAACATCCAGCCCTGTTCAACTGTTGCGGCAATCGGCTTTTCGATCAGAACGTGTACACCGTGGGCGATCACAGTTCCTCCCACGGCAAAATGATACTTCGTTGGTACTACGACCGAAACCAGATCTAGCTTCTCGTTTGCCAACATTTCGTGGTAGTCAGTGTAAATGCGACAACGATAGATATTGGCAAGATTACTGACCACAGCATAGTTGGTGTCACACAATGCAACCAGTTCTACCCCCGGTAAACTGGCATAGACCCGGGCGTGATTACGTCCCATACTTCCCACTCCGATCACCGCTGCTCGTAATGTGTGTGGCGTCATAGTTCCCTCCCCGCAATATTGCTAGTAAGCGCCTTCTCCCTTCAACAAGACCGGGACAGTACGGTAGATAATGAATAGATCGAGCCAGATCGAATAGTTGCGGATGTAGTGCATATCGAGTCGCACACGGTCGGCATAGCCGAGATTGCTTCGCCCACTGATCTGCCAGAGGCCGGTTAAACCAGGTCGGACCATGAGTAGATTGTGCTGCCAACGCCCGAAATGGTGCATCTCGCTTGCGGTGATCATACGTGGCCCGACGAGACTCATCTGACCGAGCAAGACATTGATGAGTTGCGGTAATTCGTCGATGCTCGTGCGACGCAGCCACTTACCCACGCGCGTAATTCGCGGATCGTCAATCAGTTTACCCTTCTGGGCCAACTCAGCGCGTTGTTCTGGTGTCAGCCGCCGGTCGCCATCGATGTACATCGTGCGAAACTTAAAGGCGGAAAACTCGCGATAGCCGACCCCAATGACGCGCCGCCGGTAGATGATCGGACCGGGACTATCCAGTTTGATGGCAATCGCGACGCAGATCAAGAGTGGAGACAGTAGCATCAGTCCTACCAACGCGCCCACCACGTCGACGATCTTTTTACCGATGGCGTGCAGTCCGGTAATGCGCGTCTTGTTCAGGCTAAGCAGTGGTACCGCACCCTGCTCGCGAACCTGTACCCCAATGGTCAAGAGATCGAAAAGACCGGGGGCGAGCATAATCTCCAATCGACTGAGCACATCCATTGCACCGTTGATGGTAATGAGCTGCTCACGGATCAGGTTCGTATCGGCAATAATGATCGTCTCAATGTTGTTATGTTGGATCAATTCGGTAAAATCACCGGTGGTACCTAGGACCTTTACCTTGCCGTGAATTACATCGCTGCCCACCGGTAGTGTGTTATCGATAAAGCCAACGATCGTTGCACCGGCACGTTGCTCGGCCAAAAGCTGCTCGGCAATTGCTCGACCCTCCTCGGTAGCGCCGATGATCAAGACCCGTTTGTGCAGGTGGCCGTGTTTCCGCAGCCAGTAGACAAACCGACGAACGCTGAATCGCCACAGCGTCATCAGACTCAGCGAGAGAAACCAACTGAGAAGTAACCAACCGCGTGCCACCACAAGGTTATCCCAGAAGAATGTGAGGAGAACGACAATGAGCATACCCATGCTCGTAGCGTTGGTAATGTGTTGGTACTCTTGGGTGCCGTTGAACAACAGCTTGTCATCGTAGAGGTGATATACGGCAAACAGTGCGATCCAGCTTGGGACCAGCATCATAATCAGCAGCGTATAAAATTCCGACTGCATTGCACCTTCGTTAAAGAAGGGTAAATTAGTCAAGAATCGCATCACATAGGCAAGTACAAAACTGACGGTCACGACGAAGGCATCGCCGACTATGAGTGCACCGATTAAGGCGAGACGATGGAATTGCCATCCGATTCGCTCAGAACTGTTAGCTTTTAGTTCAACGCTGGTCAAGCTCATGGGTTGCCTCACATTCGTGTTAGGAGAGCCGATGGAGTTCCCTGAACTAATCGTGGTGACAGTTGATCTGCTACCGATCGCGCAAAGGTACAAACCGACTCACCATTGGTCAATTGAGGGTAGATTTGGCCGGTATTGGCGAGGAAGAGACCGTCGATCTCGGTAGTTAATGGCGGTATTAGGTCGGTTGCGCCAATAGGATGAATCGGTTCCACGTACCGTTCACGTCCGATCCGGATCGCTGCGATATCTTCATCGCGTAAATCGGGAAACATTTGCCGTACATGACCGAGAAAGACGGTGCGTAACTCATCATCGGCCATACGGGCGAAGGGGCTAGTTGCTGCGACGTATTTCGGCAAGTAGACGAGGTGGTAGCCGCCTACGTACTGTGGGTCAATCAGATTCGTCGTCTCGATGACGCCGGTAAATGGAATACGCTCATCGGTGATGTTGAGGGTATAGTACGGAGTAAGTCGACGGCGCAAAACCAGCAGCACACAGACGATACCAAGAAACTCATCGAGTTGTCCCCAGCGCTGTGCGACAGCGGTGGCAACCGATGGCAGTAAACGACGAGCAATCGGCGTTTGTGCAGTGATGACGACGTTTGTTGCCGGTATCTCGTACCCGTTGACAACCAATCCACTGACATGACCATCGACAATCTGTATCGTATCAATTGCAGTGTTTAGCTCGATCTGTCCGCCGTGCTGTCGGATCGTTGCAGCCAAGGCATCGATCAGCTCTTGATAGCCATGAGGCAGGTAGCACATCAGCTCTTGGCTACCGCCCTTTGTGCGTGTATCGGTCGTGCGCATTAGTCGCGACCAGATGTACGTTGCCGGAATGCGGCTGTAATCGCCATCGAATTTGGCGCGCAGTAATGGTGCCCACACATGGCGGACGGTACGTGCCCCACTAAGACGAGTGAGCCACTCGGCCACCGGTATCTGTTCGAGTTGACGCCAATCGGTAATCCGGCGGCATGCGAGAATGGTGTAGGCGAGGCGGAGACGGTCGATCAGGCGCAGTGGTGGAAAACGGAGAAACTCTAGCGGTGTTGACATCGGATAGATAGTGCCGTTGTGGTAAAAGCCCATCTTTGTCGCAGTGTAGCGCAGTCGGTGGCGTAGGCCTAGTTCGTCAAACAGACTCATAAGCGTGCGATCGCTGCTCAGGATTGCGTGGTAGTAGCGGTCGCACTCCATTCCGCCGAGTTCGGTGAAGCGTGTACGCCCCATCAATCCACCAAGGGTTGGCGCTCGCTCCCACACGCGCACCGATGTCCCGCGTTTGATCAACTCGTAAGCAAGGGTAAGGCCTAAAATACCCCCACCGATGATGTCGATCATTACCCCCCCTTTTTTTGTGTAATGTTAGATGGTTAGCACCGGTTCGCGAATTTGTAGCTCATTGACTGCGGTCGCAATCTGATGCAGCTCCTCTTCACTCAATCCCGGATGCACCGGTAGTGCGATAATCTCGCGGGCAACGCGGTTGGCGACCGGCGTTTCGGCTTCGATCCCCAATTGACGGTATAGCGGTTGTTGTGGGATTGGTAATGGGTAGAAAATAGCTGTGCCTACGCCGGCAGCGTTTAACTGCTGTATGACCGCATCCCGATCACCGATCACGCGAATGGTGTATTGATGGAAGACGTGCCGAACATCAGGCCGTACAAAGGGTGTGATCACTGTCGGATGGTTGATGTATTGGCTGAGAAACGCAGCGTTGGCAATTCGCCGGCGGGTAAAGCGGTCACACTTTGCCAATTGTGCGCGCCCGATGGCTGCAAGCACATCGGTCATACGGAAGTTGTAACCGAGCGATTCGTGGTAATAACGCATCCGACTACCGTGATTGCGTAACAAACGGAGTCGTTCGGCGATGGCCGGATCGTTGGTCGTGATCATCCCGCCTTCACCGCTCGTGATATTCTTGGTGGCGTAGAGTGAAAAGCAGCCCACACCAAAACTACCGACCGGCTGACCACGGTAGGTTGCACCGATCGCTTGTGCTGCATCCTCAATCACGGCAAGATGGTAGCGTCGCGCAATTTCCATAATCGGCGCCATATCGACCGGTTGACCGTACAAATGCACCGGCATAATTGCTCGTGTGCGTGGCGTGATTGCCGCCGGGATCAAATCGGGGTTAAGGTTGTAGGTCTGCGGATCAATATCGACGAATACCGGGGTTGCACCGGTCATCAGAATGCTGTTGGCGGTGGCAACAAAGCTAAACGGAGTCGTAATCACTTCGTCGCCTGGCCCAATATTGTGGGCTAGGAGTGCGAGGTAGAGTGCAGCAGTGCCGTTTGTAACTGCCACTGCATAGCGGGTACCACACACGGCGGCAAATTCGGTCTCGAAGTGCTCTACTTCCGGCCCTTGTGCGATGATGCCCGATCGCAGCACGGCTAGTACGGCTTCTTCTTCTTCGTGACCGATCAGAGGACGGGCAACCGGGATCATAGTGAGTCTCCTACCGCAAGCTCTCGTAGGGTATCCACTTGGAGCGATTCCTCGATCTGGTGGCCTAAATTGACGGCGAGTGCATGGCAGATCGTGCTGTGAATATCTTCTACCTGCGGCATGAACCGGTTATTCACGTGCAGGCCGATTTGGGCGATCCGGTAGAGCTTTCCACCGTCAAATCCGGTCAAACCAACGGTGACGGCGCCGACTGCGTTGCCCCACTCGACGGCACGAATAACGTTTGGTGAATTACCGCTGCCCGATATGGCAACGATAATGTCGCCCGGACGATACAGCGCCTGTAATTGTTCGACAAAAATGTCGGTATACCCTTGATCGTTCGACCATGCCGTGATAAGAGGAATGTTATCGGTGAGGGCAATTGCTCGGACACGACGGGTTTGTGGCTTGATCGTCCATTTTGCTAGATCGCAAGCAAAGTGCGAAGCAGTCGCAGCGCTGCCGCCGTTTCCACACACAAAAATGGTAGCATCACGCTGATACGCTTCCCACAGTGCGTTAGCCACACGCTGAAGTGTCTGGAGTGGTAATTGCTCCAGTGTTTGGCTCATCTGCTCGAAGTAGCTTGCTAAGCTGTGCATGATCGTTCCGGTTGGGTAGGCGTGATGAGTGGCTTGCCCGATTGGAATAACCTACCTAAACGCAAAATCGACGTAACCTACGGTGTAGTGCAAGCTTACAACAGTGGTCAGCCATTACGGTTGGCCCTCTATTCGGCAGACAGTGCCTACCACAGTGGTAAATATTTTGTATCGAGCCGTACCGGTGATTGGAATGCCCACAACCGACCAACGTTGGTGGTCGTGTTGTCTCGTCCGTGAACATGCACCGCGGGGCCGCACAGGAGCGGCCCCGTCTGCGGTCTTCACATCACGGCGTCGGTCGCAATACCAAACGCTCACCATCAACCTCGGTATCGAAGCGCATCGGAATATCTTCTCCGCGCTGCCATAATCCTAGAAAATCACTGTATCGGCTACTCAGCACATTTCCTGATTGACCGGTCGTATGTATAAATCGTGAGTTGGCGAGATTACTCAAGTCGATAATTTGGCGGTACGACGGACCATTGTATTGCAAATACGGCTCACGGATCCGTACCGGCCCAACGTTGACGGTAAAAGTATCGCCCCCGGTCGGTACGCGCCGCTCGAAAAAGCCGCGCAGCGCTTCAACTTGGCTAAAAGGGTTATGTGGGAAGATCGCCTGATGCACCCGGTCCCACCGCCAGCGGGTTAGATCGCTTTCGCCCTGTAACGTTGCCATTGTTGCGAGACCCTTACGTAACGCTTGTGCTAACGTCGTGGAGCAATCCTCTACCACGTCAATCGTTGTCACGTTATCACACCACTCGTCGTGACCGCTAAGTAATACGCTCCGTAGGGCTAATGCCGGAAAATTGTTCTGAAAACGGTAAATATCGGTAAAAAACTCACGCAGTTCGTCGGCGAAGACTGCTTCCAGTGCGGCGTAGTAGTAGCTTTGGTAGACGGCGGCGGCTGCACTCTCACCATTCATTGCGCCATCCCAACTGCGCAGCAGTTCGAGTGCCACCGTCTCGCGTGGTTCGGTTGGAGTCACGTTGCGTAGTATCGGTAAAAGTTCACGTGCTTGAATTGAAACAACGTCGCTTAGCATTGCGCGCATATCATCGACCGTCAGCTTATCACCCTGCTCGATCAGCTCGATGATCCGCTGTGCCCTGAATGGTGCAGCCCACGATGTACCTAGCAGGTAAGGATAATCGTCACCGATAACGCGATTATTGGCCGTTACCACATAATCTTTTGCCGGGTTGAAGATATGCGGAAGCTCCTCAAAGGAGATGTATCCAACCCATTCATACTCATCTGTCCATCCTGGTACCGGTAAGCGACCATCGCCGTTCCGCCGGATCGGTACTGCCCCCGCCGCGTAGTAACCGATATTGCCATCAACATCGGCGTACACGAAGTTTTGCATCGGTGCTTTATAATCGCGCAGCGCTGCCACAAACTCGTCCCAGTTTCGCGCCCGATTGATGTTCAAAAAGGCACGTAAGGTAGCATCGTCGTCGTCAAGTGCCGTCCATCGGAAGGCGAGAGTTTCATTAATATCGTCGCTCACGTCGCTGATGATCGGCCCGTGACGGGTGACCCGCACGGTCAACGTGATCGGATCGGCTCCTTTAATCTTGATGATCTCGTTAATCACGGTGACCGGTTCGCGCGTGTTGTTATACTCGACATAATTTTGGGCGTCAATCCGCTCGATAAACAAGTCCTGCACATCAGGGCCGGTATTGGTAACACCCCACGCAATCCGCTCGTTGTGGCCGATCACAACCGCTGGCAAACCGGGAAACGTCGCGCCGATAGCGTTGATGTCGCCTCCTGTAATGTGGGACAGATACCAGATGGATGGTATACGCAGGCTGAGATGTGGATCATTAACCAGCAATGGTTTACCGCTGGCCGTCCGTGAACCGCCGATGACCCAATTGTTCGAGCCGGCAAGCTGGTCGCCCAAGCCGGTTGTTTGATAGACAGTTGCCCACAAGTCGAACATTGCACGCGCAGTAGTCAGTTGCAACGGCGTACTCTGACCACTGATTGGCGACGGTGCGCTGGTGGGCATGCCTTCCGGTAAAATTACCGGTCCATCGGGTGTGAAAGCCGGCATAAGAAAATCGGCATCTTCGGCGCCGACCTGTGCGATGAGCAGCGAACGTCTAATCTCATCGCTCCACGTCCCACCGAGATCCCACGCCATCATTTTGGCCCAGACCAAAGAATCAATAGGTTTCCATGGCTCTGGTTGTACACCGAGAACGAGAAACTCTGGCGGTAGCACCGGCTTAGTTGCCAAAAAAGCATTTACACCGGCAGCATATGCCTCTAGTATGGCAATTGTTTCGCGGTCTAGCTTCGCTAATGCACGTTGTGCCGCTCGAGCTACACCGAGCGTGCGGAGAAATTTGTCGGTCTGTAGAGTTGGTTCCCCAAAAATTTCTGATAGTCGAGCGTGTCCGATCCGACGCTGCACCTCCATCTGCCATAGCCGTTCTTGGGCATGAACAAAACCTAACCCGAATACCCCATCGGTCTCGGTTGTACCGGTAATGTGCGCTACCCCGTTCTGGTCACGAACAATTCTGACCGGTCCGCTTATTCCAGCTACGCGAATCTCCCCACGTGTCTGCGCGAGCGATTGACGTAACCAGAGATACCCACCACCACTCCCTAACACCAACACCAACGCGACAACGACCGCTATCCAGCCAGCAATCCGTCTCAGCAACCTCATTGTTGTACCTCGTTCCTTTCAAATTGAGCTTGTTCTCGTTCTCGGTATGGCACTGATTGTAGCATATAGAACCACACAAAAAGTGATTGTACCGGTCGGGCGTACTCCTTACCATCATATTATGCGATGGATTTTGTCAAATATGTTATGTTGTATGATATGCTCGATAAGGAGTATGCTTATGAGTGATGGACCGTTGGAACATCCAGATGGATTATGTCCTCCAATCCCGGCAAATGAGACCGAGCGGCTTCGCGAACTTGAGAGTTACCATATTCTCGATACCTTACCTGAGCAGTTTTATGAGGATATTGTCCGTTTAGCAGCGTATATTTGCCAAACGCCAATGGCCTTGGTCAGCCTGATCGACCACGACCGCCAATGGTCGAAAGCACGATTGGGTTTTACCGATGGTGAAGTTGATCGCAAGTTAGCTTTCTGTTCCTATACGATCAACTATCCCGATGACGTGTTTGTTGTTCCAGATGCTACGTGCGATGAGCGATTTGCTCACAATCCCTTTGTTCGCGGCGATCCGTACATTCGTTTCTATGCCGGCGCGCCGTTAGTGACACCGAATGGCTATGCATTAGGCACAGTATGTGTCGTTGATGTCCGGCCACATCAGCTAACACCGGAGCAGATCGAGATGTTGCGCGTGTTGGCGAGACAAGTGGTGCGTCAACTCGAATTGCGTCGCGATGTGCTGGCGCTTGAACAGCGATTACTCACCAACGAACAAGAGAAGTTATCGTTACGCGCGTATTTGCTCAGCATTGAAGCACAGTTGGTACAGGTTCAGCAACAGGCGCTGACCGATCCGCTCACCGGCCTTCTCAATCGGCGCGGTTTTGAACAGCGACTACAAGAAGAAATTGACCGGTCGCTGCGGTATAACGTGCCGATGGCGTTGTTGATAGTCGATATCGATCATTTCAAGGATATCAACGACACCTTTGGTCATGTGATCGGCGATGAGATTTTGCGTATGGTGGCGCAACTGTTACGTGAAAACGTGCGGCGCCACGATATTGTGGCGCGCTACGGCGGAGAGGAGTTTGCGATTATCTTACCGGCTACCGGTTGTGAAGGCACCCCGATACTTGGTGAACGGATCCGTCGAGCAGTACAGCAAGCAGCCTGGCCCTACATTCCGGTAACGATAAGTGTCGGTGGTGCTTGTCATGATGCAACGATGACCAATGCTACCGATCTTCTCACTGCCGCCGATCACGCATTGTACGATGCAAAACGCAGTGGACGTAATCGCTGTATCTTCAGGTAATCCATATTCCTACAACACAATTGACACAACTGCTGCAAAGTGACACAAGCTGCCAAGAAGGACAAACACGTGCCAAATGTTGTGCATGTAGCGGCGTCGTGAAAGGATGTAGAATGGTGTCCCGGCAGTATACGCAATCCCACCGGCAAGCAATAAGCTGATAGTAGCGGGGTTCAATGCATTAAGCACTTTATCAGCCGCGACAACAACGATCCACCCAAGTGCGACGTAGACGAGGGTGGAGAGAATACGGAACCGTCCGGTGAGAAAGAGCTTCATGACAACTCCGACTAGCGCCAACCCCCACACCAGACCAAACAAGATCCATCCCCATGTGCCGCGTAAGCTGATCAGGGTAAACGGTGTGTAGGTGCCTGCAATCAGCAGAAAGATCGCACTATGGTCGAAGATTTCGAGGATCGCGCGTCGACGCGGTTCGCGGCTGGCATGGTACAGCGTTGAAGCAAGATAGAGTAAGGTGAGTGTACCGCAGAAGGTCATCGTGCCGGCCAGTTGCCAGCCATCACCACGTTGCCAGATCGCACCGACTAAGACGATACCGGCGATTGCACTAAGCACCGCGCCGGCGCCATGGGTGATAACGTTGATCCGCTCTTCGTCAGGTGAAAAGTGTTCTGAAGGTGTGTGTTGGGACATACGTATCAATTAGTTATCTCCAAATCTTAAAGCTATCCATGTTCAAGATACCAGATCGAGAATACCTCCGACGAGTAGCGCACGTCCTGATCTGGCTATGACGATGGTCACCGGTTAGGCCGTTATCGTCCGACCAACTCATTCCCCAACAACCCCAACAACACACTTCCGTCGGGATGTAACTCGAAGCGGGCGCGCTCAAACCACTGCACGATCAAAACCTTGCCGGGTTGCGTCTCTTCAATGCGCGGCATAGAAAGTGGTAAACCGAACAATGCGAGGCTCTCGGCATAGCTCTTGCCGGGTTTCCTATCGAATTCAAGACCATGGTTCCGCCAATAGCTCAAGAACGGCTCACATAATGCCTGATTTGTTTCGGCAAAGTAGAGGCAACCCTGAATCGGACCGCTCCGTTCAAAGGTATACCAATCCCGACCTTGCCGACGCAAGAGATCATCACCCATCCGTGACAGCAGGACGTGATACGGTGGCGTGTTCTCTGGCCGCCACTCAAAACGATGACGCTCGAAATATTGAACCGTAACCGGTTTCCCATCGCTGCCGATTTCGGTAAACTCTTCACTGATTGGAAAACCGAAAATCGGCAGCCCACCATTCTGTTCCCAATACGTGCGGAAGCCACCGCCGAGTGTATGACCGGTTTCCGGGAAGTAGGAACGTCCATCACTCGGTGGGTCTACCCGGGCAAAGGGATCGAAATCGCGGTTACCGGTTGTCGTTGGTACGCCGAGCGGGCAGCCGCCGTAGGTACTTGCCGTCATAACGGCATGCCAAACGTTCAAGCGCCCGTAGCCATACTCGTCATCACGGCCCGGTGTCCCACGGTCATCGGCAGAAATAGCGAGAATACAACGGACATCGTTATGCGATAGGTCGGGACGAATCGCCATCACCAGCGCTGCCGCTCCCACAACGAATGGCCCGGCAAAGGAAGTTCCGGTTACGATGGCATACCTGTTGTTGGGTAAGGTCGTCGCAATATTGATCCCCGGTGCAACGAGATCGATGAAATTGCCGGTGTTCGAGAAACCGGTAACTTCATCGTTATAGTCGGTTGCACCAACGGCAATCGTTTCAGGGTAGGCAGCCGGATAATTGGGTGAATTGCCATCCGCACGCTCGTTACCACTCGCTGCTACCACCAAGACACCTCGCTCACTCGCATAACGCACGGCATCGCGCAGTGCAGGCGAGTCAAAACTTCCTCCCAGACTCAGATTAATGATGCGTGCGCCGTTGTCAGTAGCCCAACGGATGGCACTAATGACACTCGAATCACGGCAACGTCCGTTGCTCAAACAAGCCTTGACCGGAATAATCAAGCAGCTCCAACACAGCCCGGCAATGCCTTCACCGTTGTCACCGGCGGCAGCGATTAGCCCTGCGACAGCAGTGCCATGCCCATTGTCATCGCTGGCATCGGTGCTTCCGGTGATCGCATTGAAACCACCGAGCACCCGCCCGAATAGCTCAGGATGACCGGCATCAACCCCGGTATCGATCACGGCGATGGGCAACGGACTGCCGGTGGTGATCTCCCACGCATCGTATACACCTATCGTGCCGAGTGACCATTGTTGGGCCAGCAACACGTCGTTCGGTGTCCGGCTAACCGTGCGTTCATAGTCAGGGACGGCGTAAATAACTCCCTCCGCATTACGTATCCGCCTCTCGGCGAATGTGGCCGGCATGCCGTCCGGCAAGCGCATTAAATAGGTCTGTTCGCCGAGCTTTCTGATCTGGTAGGCGCCAAGCATGCGCCCGACAGTCGAGGTGTAGCGTGCATCGGTAACTTTGACGATCAGATCGGTCGTATCGGCGGCTTGTACAGGGGTAGGCGGAATCACACCGGTGAGTAAGGCGATCAAGTATAAGCAGATCAGGTGGATACGCATACGGGCTTCCCGAAGTGCATACGGCCATGTTATGTGGCTCCATTCTACATCATACACCTCTTGGCGTGTCTCCTACATGACCTCAAAGTACTATCACCGGTCAACTGCTGTCAGTACCCTTGTGCTATAATTGAGCCGCTATGGAACAAAAAAGTGCTACAACCTCGCTGCGCGCCGGACTGCGCAAATCGATACTTACCTCGCTGGTGATCGGGATCGCTGTCATCATCTTGATCAGTCTGTTCAGTGACCTGCGTGCTGTGGGTGATGATCTGCTTGCCTTCGATTGGCTGCTCTTACCGCTGATCTTGATCGGTACCGTTATCAACTACTGGCTGCGGTGGCTCAAATGGGATTATTACCTCCGCTACCTCAAACTCGATCACAGTATCGATCATACCACCAGCGGCCTGATCTTTACCGCGGGCTTGGTGATGTCGGTAACGCCGGGTAAGATGGGAGAGGTGCTTAAATCATTTCTCTTGCGTCAGCGTAACGGTACGCCGATCAGTCGTTCGGCGCCCATTGTGCTGGCCGAACGGCTTACTGATGGTATTGCTATGCTCTTGCTGATGGGGTTGGGATTGACACTCTACCCGCCTGCGCGCCCGCTCTTTGTCGTGCTCGTTGTGCTGACAGTGGCCGGGGTGATCGTTGTCCAACGTCAATCATTGGCATTGGCCATAATTCGGCTGGTGGCCCATCTGCCGTTTGGTCGGTGGATTGCGCCGCGTCTGGAGACGATCTATACCACAACGGCCCAACTTCTCGATTGGCGGATTTTGCTCGTCTCCACCTTGCTCAGCGTGATCTCATGGGGTTTTGAGTGTCTTGCCTTTTTCTTTGTACTGATGGGGGTGGGGAGTGAACCATCGTGGTTGCTGCTGTTGCAGGCAACCTTTATTTTTGCCGCCAGTACGCTGTTGGGCTTGGTTTCCTTCTTACCCGGTGGCTTGGGCGCCTCAGAGGTTAGTAGTGTCGGTCTGTTACTCGCATTGGTTGGCGTAAGTGCGAGTGCGGCGACGACGGCAACCATCGTGATTCGCTTTTGTACCCTTTGGTTCGGCGTGTTGCTTGGCATGATAGCATTGGCATGGCTAGGTCGTCGTTCTGGACCACAGGATGATCGGACAGTACTAGATATTTCGGAGGTGTTATGACATCGGTTTTTACCCGTATTGTGCGTGGTGAGATTCCGGCGTTTAAGTTATATGAAGATGAATTGACGCTGGCCTTTCTCGACATTAATCCGGCGGCTCGCGGCCATACACTGGTGATTGCCAAGCCTGAATTACCCGGTTTGCTCGATTTACCGCCGGAATTGGTTACCGCAACTGCGCTGACAACCCAACGAGTTGCACGGGCGATTGTCGCTGCGCTGAAACCCGATGGCTTCAATATTATTCAAAATAACGGTTCGGCTGCCGGTCAGGTGGTGTTTCACTTTCATATCCACATTATCCCGCGCTGGGAAGGTGATCGCTCGGTAAAACTGTGGCGTCCTGGCACTGCGACCGCTGATGATCTGCGCGTGGTTGCTGATGAGATTGTTGCTCATCTTTAGGAGCATCCTATGAGTGAGACCGTCTCACCTTCGTCTAATCCATCGCCGTCCAGTAGAGAACGCAGCGGTGCCGGTAACGCATCGGTTACGACCGAAACTCGCCCAATCCGTCGGCGTTTCCTGCTCAACGATCGGTTGCGTGCCGGGATGCTGGTGCTGTTGGGTGTATTGGTAATCGTCATCTTGGTACTGTTGGTGTTCGGTATCACCGGCTGGTCGCTTTCCGCACGCCCCCAAAGTCGGTTGACGCCGCGGGATCTCATCTTGCAACCGCCGACGGTTGCTCCGGTTGCCGGTAGCGTACCGTCGGTGCCAACGACTGTCGTTGATGTGGCACCGCGATTCGCCGCTGCCTACGAACAGCTCGGTGGTTTGCGTCGACTAGGGTTGCCGATTAGCCCGGCGCTGCTGTACAACGGGCGCGAGGTGCAGTGGTTTGAACGCGCCCGCATTGAGTATTGGCCGGAACTGAGCGGTACACCTTACGAGTTTCAAATCGGGTTAGTTGGTGTGGAATATGTTGCCGGACGCACCTTTCTCCGTCCCGATCCCTTTGAGTCACGTCCCGATCTCCGTTATTTTCCAGAGACGGGCTTTGGCGTAGGTGGACTCTTCTTACAGTATTGGGAAGAGAATGGCGGTCTGCAATCGTTTGGCTATCCGATTAGTGCAGAGTTTGATGAAGTACAACCCGATGGTCGAGCTTTCCGTGTGCAGTATTTTGAGCGGGCGCGGTTTGAGTTGCATCCCGAAGCAGCCGGTACGCCCTATGTCGTTCAGTTAGGCCTTCTCGGTTCGGCGCTCTATTTCGGTGAGCCGCGTCCGCAGACGGTGCAACCCCGACCAACACCGGTACCATAGGAGCGCATCACCACGGAGAGACGAATGACGGTGTACACCGATATAGCGCTATTGGTCGCTGTAGTAAAGCAAGCCGGTGGTGATCCGGCTTGTGTGCCGAGCGGCTTGGATCGGTTACGGCAGCGGTTGATCGCCGATGGTCAAGTGTTTCCAAATCTGTTGTATGTCTATCGTACAGAGAAACGAACGACATCGCAAACGACAACCGCATCCACCCAACCGCGGGTGCGTCGTTTGCTCGCCTTTCTCAGTGCTGATGCTGCGGTTAGTTTTGCCCAATGCACCGGCTTGGCGCGTTCACCACGATTAGTCGCTCTCTCACCTGCACGGTTATTAGCAGTGTTTATTCGTCAACCTGACTTTGTCGCGTTACATATTGCGTATGATGATATGCCGGCAACGAACGGCTTGCCAAATGGTTGGCATTTGTTGCGTGCAGATGTTTTAGCGTTGTTTGCTGTCGAGGCTAATCCTGCCTAACCGGTACCCACACCATAAGGAGGAAGAAGAATGGGCAGCCGTTTCGATGAGATGCGGATCTTTACCGGGAGTGGAAACCCGATGCTCGCGCGTGCAATCAGCGAACGCCTCGGTGTGCCACTTGGTGATGTGACGATTGTCAAGTTTAGTAACGAAAACATCTTTGTCAAACTTAACGAAAGCGTGCGCGAAAAAGATGTTTTTGTGATTCAGTCATTATCGATGCCCAATCTGAGCGATAAAATTATGGAATTATTGATTATGCTTGATGCTTGCAAACGGGCTTCGGCCGGTCGGATTACTGCGGTTATTCCGTATTATGCCTATGGCCGTACCGATAAGAAGGATCAACCACGGGTGCCGATTACCGCCCGCTTGCTCGCCGATATGATCCAGGTGGCCGGTGCTCATCAGGTGATGACAATTGATCTCCACGCCGGTCAAATCCAAGGGTTCTTTTCTATTCCCATGGACGAACTCACGGCGATGAATTTGTTGGTGCGGTATTTTGCCGATAAGGGTTGGGACGATCTGATTGTCGTGTCGCCAGATGTGGGTTTTGCCAAGCGCGCACGTAATTTCGCCGAGGCGCTCAATGCGCCGTTGGCAATTGCCGAAAAACGTCGTATGCAGCATTTCGACCGTGCCGATGGTTCGCTGACGGTGCCGGAGATTCTGAATCTGATCGGTGATGTGCGCGGAAAACGCTGTGTGATCGTTGATGATGAGATCGCTACCGGTAGTTCGATCCTCGAAGTGGTGCAGTTGTTGGAGAAGGAAGGTGCCCGCGAGATTTACGCTTGCTGCGTTCACCCGGTGTTTGCCGGTAATGCCGTTGAACGTCTGCGTGCTAGCTCGATCCGTGAGCTTGTCGTTACTGATACTTTGCCGGTGGCTCCCGAACGGCGTTGGCCCGGTTTGACCATCCTCTCGGTCAGTACGTTGATTGCCGAGGTGATCCAGCGTATCCATAGTGGAGTCAGTGTTGATACAATTTTCCAACACCGTCGCCATCCGGCTCTGAGTTAAGGTTGTTGCCTGCCAAGCTCGTATCTGATACCCGTATGCTTCAATCTCTCTACTCTCAAAGCGAAGGGGTGGTGATGATGTGAATATCGCCGCTGTCTTCATAACCGCTCATAGCTTTAGCACCTTCGCGTCTTTGCGTTAGGCACCTTCGCGCCTCTGCGTTACCATCTTCGCGCCTCTGCGTTACTATCTTCGCGTCTTTGCGTTAGGCACCTTCGCGCCTTCGCGTTACCGTTCTGTCATTCCCTACTCAAACCCTAATCCCCGCTCACGCAAACTCACATAATGTCCACGCCCAATAATGAGATGGTCGAGCACCTCAATATCAAGCAGATGACCGGCGGCTACGAGCTGGCGTGTCACTTGAATGTCTTCGGGTGAAGGTGTTGCCTCACCGGAAGGATGATTATGTACTACAATGATCGCAGCACTGTTGCGTCGTACCGCTTCTTTGAAGACCTCTCCGATGCGGATGGTCGCCGAGTTGAGACTACCGATATATACCGTGTTGATCTGCTGCACGCGGTGCTTGGTATCGAGCAGAACAGTGCGGAGGTGCTCTTGGTCAAGGTGACTCATTTCAACCATCAATAACGCGGCGACGTCACCGGGTGAGCGAATGGGATAGCGTTCTTCGACGCTACTCCGGGCTAAACGCCGACCAATTTCAAGCGCTGCTTTGATGGTTGCTGCTTTGCTCGCTCCGATCCCCGTGCGCCGACAGAGATCGTTGTAATCGGCAACCTGTAACCCTACCCAACCGCCATATTCGCCGAGAAGCTGTTGGGCTAGCTGCAAGACGTTGGTGCCACTGATCCCAACTCGTAACAAGATAGCCAGTAACTCAGCATCGCTTAACGCACCGGCGCCTAGACGGGCCAGTCGTTCGCGCGGTTGATCATTGACCGGCAGTTCGTGCATCCGTAGTGATACCATGCATTCCTCGCGCTGCAATTCCGGTTCTATATATACACCGTTTGAGCGCGCCAAAAGATGCGCCGAATGTTGCCATTTTTGTTGGATTATTGGCAGATGATCGTGGGGAGACGGCGGGTGCGCAATACTGCCTCGGCGGTTGAGCCGATCACCAGATCGCTGAACGGATCACGATGACTGTATCCGCCCATGATGAGAAGGTCAGATCGGGTCTGTTCAGCAGCGAAGATAATTGCCGAAGCCGGTTCACCACGTTCGACGATATACCCGGCAGCGATGTTGCGTTGTTCGAGATAGCTAAAGGCACGGAGCCGAACTGCTTCAGCACTAGCTTGTCCGTCGAGGACGGTGACGACATTCAACACCAGATGCCAACGCACTGCCAGGTACGCTGCAAGATAGAGCGCTTCTTCCGCTTTGCGGCTACCGTCGTAGGCTAATAATATTCGTTCGACACGATCTACAACGCATGGTACGGTCAAGACGGGGCGAATCGAGCAGCGTAGAATGGTGCGTAGGCCCGATGCTAATCGGGCCATTGGTGAGGGGCGGGGGGGATGATTAACCTGTATCGCAACCAGATCGACCAGGCGCGTGCGCTCACGAATAGCTCGATCTATCGGGCCGACTTCCACAGCACATTCTCCATGCACTCCGGCTGCGGCACAGCGCTCGATAAACTCCTGTACTACTGCTTGGGCTGCTGCTGAGGTGCGCTGGTGTTTGGTGCGTACTACATGTAGGCCTAATGGTCGGATCGTCTCGCGTTGCGCCCACGCCAATACCTGATCGAGCACTTTCCAGCCGTCGGCATTGCCGCTGACCGGTACCAATATCTCATGAAACAGCCAAGATGCCGGATCGATCCGACGATGACGGCGCCAACTACCGGCCGGAACTGCCGGCTCAAGATTATCGGGAATGACCCGCTCGAGAAGTTGCTCGGTACCCCGAGGAGTCGTGACAAGGTTATCCGCTGCTTGGGCGAAGCTGATCTCCCAGCCGGACTGTTTTGTCAGTTCATCGCGATGATCACATAACCACACGTAAAGATCGGTCTCGGTTCGCTTGGGAAAGTCGCGTAGGAGACCGCGTTCTCGGATCAGATCGACTATCGGTTGGTACATTTGGTCATACCACGCACAGGCCGCTTCTGGGAGCGATGCAGACTGATCGGCAGTGCTCGATTGTTGTCGGAACTGTTCGATGTGACGTAAGAGCTTCTCGTACTGACCGGCGATGGTTACCCGCAAATCACAGCCAGGTCGCCGCTCATCGAGCTGGGTTAGTTCAAGAAAGGCAGCATATTCACCGGCAATGATAATCTCTTCCAGGGTCATAGAAGGATCGATCGGTGCCCGTGAACGCAGTGGTGTCACATACGCTTGAATGTGATCCATTCCCAACTGACGGGCGACCGACACGCGATGATTGCCGTCGAGGACAAAATAAGCGTCACCGATCTGATACACCTCAATCGGTGGCCAGCCGTGTAAATTATCGACCGATACCATAACCCGTGCCCAGCGCTGCCAGTCATCGTCACGACGAGGGAGAAAACTGCGATTGAAGTCGTGGTACCGGCCTACACTACCGACAATGGCATCCAGCGGAATGTCGCGTAACTGACGGTCACCGGCGATTGTTGCCCGTACTCGTTGGCGCACCTCTTCAAACGGCAATAGATCATCAGACTGACCTCGCAAGCGGGTCAGGAGATGTTCGATATCTGCGCGCCAACGCAGTCGCTGAAAATCGTGAAGCGCCGCTGTCATCCGACCGTCTGGTGGTTCCGCCATAGTATTACTATAACAAAAAGGTTTGCGTGCGGCAATATCGAGCGGGATAGGGGTGCTCTGGGCGTTGATGGTGTGTCGCGCAGCATAAAACCGGAGCGGACTCTGCCGCTCCGGTTTAGTAACAGTGCATTGGGTTTACCGCCAACTATTCAATTGCACTGCTGCCTGTACTGCCGGTGTTAAGGCATCGACTAGCCCTTGCACCGAGCTATTCATGCCGCTGAGCAACACGTTGGGGAATAGGCCAA
The DNA here is from genome assembly GCF_049970315.1 of Chloroflexus sp. Classification (GTDB taxonomy): domain Bacteria; phylum Chloroflexota; class Chloroflexia; order Chloroflexales; family Chloroflexaceae; genus Chloroflexus. The sequence goes on along the minus strand of NZ_JBMFNE010000015.1, from coordinate 24,234 downwards.
TGGCGACGATCACAACAGCCAACGCCCCTAGTGTCATCAACTCGCGGCGCTGTAAATCGGGCAGGTTGAGATTGGCTGTATTGCGTACTTCGCCCATAAAGCCCATACGGAACAGGTTCAGCGCATAAACGGCAGCAAAGATTATTCCGATCACTGCGCCAAAGGCGAATGGCCATCCCAACAGCGGTGAGGTAAAGACACCTTGCAACATCGTAAATTCGCCGACAAATCCGCTCAGGCCGGGTAAGCCTGCCATCGCTAACAGCGTGAGGAGGGTCAAACCGGCATAAACCGGTGTCACGCGCCATAAGCCGCCTAACGAGGCAAGCTCGCGGCTATCGCGCCGCTCTTCGATCACAGCGATAATCAGCAGTAGGGCAGCCATAATGACGCCGTGTGCCACCATCTGCAGAAGAGCACCGTTGATCCCGATTGTCGTCATCGTTACGATGCCAAGCGCGATAAAGTTCATATGGCTCATCGAAGCATATGCAATCATGCGCTGCATATCATGCTGCGTGAAGGCAATCAATGCGCCGTAGATAATCCCGATCACTGCTAACACGGCAATCGCCGGCGCAGCCCACGACGCAACTTCGGGGAAGAGGGTCAAGTTAAAGCGGATGAATCCATACGCCCCAAACTTTGCCATCAACCCAGCCAAGATAATAGCGACCGGTGTTGGCGCAACACTGTAAGCATCAGGCAACCACGAGTGTAACGGCCACAGTGCTAGCTTAATCGCAAACGAGAGGAAGAATGCGCCGAACAATAATTGCGCCATCAAGGGGTCGAGGCTAAAGAGACCTGATCGCAGATCGGCAACAATCTGATTAAGCGCGAAAGTACCGGTAAAACCGGGGTTAATCGTTGCAATAGCGTTGCGATGCAAAATATGCAGTCCGATAATTGCAAAGAGCATCAACAGTGAACCACCGAACGTGTAGAGAAACAGCTTCAACGTTGCTGTGACCCGCCCATGATACCCCCACATCCCGATCAAGAAGATCATCGGAATCAGGGCTAGTTCGTAAAAGACGTAGAACAATAGCATGTCTTGGGCAAGGAATACGCCGAGAAACGCCGTTTCGGCAAACAGCAAGAGGGCCAGTAGCAGACGTAAGCTGCGCGTCTGTCGCTGCCACGTGGCTGCAATTGCAAATGGGGTGAGGAAGGCAGTCAGACCAACCAGCCATAGGTTGATCCCATCCACACCAATGAAATAGCTGGCACCAATTGCCGGTAGCCACGCTACCGTGTCAACGAATTGCAACGGCGGACCGATAACTGTGCCTGTTGCTGGGCCGTAAGGTCCTGTGTAAAAGAGACCGATTACTGTTCCGGCAACGAGTAAGGTTGCCAGCGCTATGCTCATAGCCGTCCAGCGGTAGAGCATAGGTCGCCCATTGGGCAGCACGAGGAGAATAAGGGCACCGATTGTCGGCAGCCAAAGCAACAACGAAAGGATAGGCAGGCCGAGCAGGTTCATAGCTCTATTCCTTCTTTCTTGTGATACGAAACAATAACCAGCTAACACAACATCACCCGATGTTGTGGACGAAAAGCGGACGTGGCTTCATTACCGCAATGATGACAACGTTGTCTGGAAAGACAAGCAGTGTTGCCGGTTAACCGGCTGCGATGTGGTTAGTTAGAGAGTGTGCGTGACAGGTGTCCCATAGTTTTTCACCTGTATGAACGTTTGTTACTGCAGCTACTTTCAGTTAATGTCTGTCACCGGAAGGTCGCTGTGTTGCTAGCCTTCGACTTGTGACATACCTCACATTTACTATACACATAGTTTATAGCCCGATTTCGCGTTTTTGTCAACCAGGTGTCACAAGGTTCTCTACGGGTTTTAAAGAGTTCTGAAGAGTTAAAAAGTATGTTAGTCGTTCAGAACGGTTCAGAAAATCGTGATATTTATCACAAAAATGGTGTGCTTGTAATGTTAGGAATGGGTAATCGTAGGTCGAATGGGCCGAGATGGTTTCTGACAACCGGTTACATGCGACACTACTGATGATGGGTTGCCCGCGTGAGTTATCGGGACGGTTTGTCCTTACATGATGTCGGCGAGGGTTGGTGCGTAGCGGTTGGGTAACGCTTTTTGCGTTTGGTCTATCGAGTATGTGACGATAGGCGGATTGGTTGCACGCTTTTGTACCGCTATAATACTTTCAGGATGAGGAGGTATGCTACAATGTGCAAGAGAAGGCTTATGAATACGCAAATTCGCCTCATTGATACTCATCTTCACCTTGCCTCGGTGCAGTTCGATGACGATCGCAGCGAGGTTATCACTCGCGCGTTGGATGCCGGAGTAGCCGCTCTGATCGAGATCGGCTACGATCTTGCTTCTAGCTACGCGGCGATTGCCCTTGCGAACACCCATCCGGCGATTTTTGCCGTGGTCGGTATCCAGCCTAATCATTTGCATGACCTGCCGCCGGATTGGATCGAACAGATTCGAGTGTTGGCCTCCCATCCCAAAGTGGTTGCCATCGGTGAGATCGGGCTTGATTTCTACTGGATGAAGTCGCCCCCTAGCGAGCAAGAAGCTGCTTTTCGGCAGCAGTTGGCGCTGGCCGGTGAGTTGGGATTGCCGGTTGTGATCCACTCTCGCGATGCTATGCGTGAGACAATTGCCGTGCTGCGCGATGCGGCACGGGGTCCGGGCGTGATGCACTCGTTCTCCGGTGATTGGGAGGCGGCACAGGCTTGTCTCGAACTTGGATTCTATCTGTCGTTTTCCGGCCCTCTGACCTTCCCGAAGTCGACGGCATTGCACGATGTAGCGCGGCAGGCACCGGTTGATCGACTTTTGATTGAGACCGATAGCCCTTATCTCAGTCCACATCCGCACCGCGGTCAACGTAATGAGCCGAGTCGCCTGTTCTATATCGGTCAGAAATTAGCCGAGTTGCGCCAGCAGTCGCTTGCCGAATTAGCACCACAGCTCTGGCACAATGCAATGTGTGCCTTTCCGCGGTTAGCCGCAGCATAGGAGTAGTATGACATCTCAGGTGCGTGTTTCCCCGTCGTTGAGCTTGACCGACTTCTGGTGGTTGCTGCCCGGTCTCGGCTTGGTAGTGCTCATGACCGGCGCGGTTGTGCGTAGTCTTGCCGAATCGGGCTGGGCCAACGGTCTATCGATCCTCCCGGTCGTCGCCGGCATGGCGTTTGTTGTTGGTCTGGTGTTGGCCCTGTGGCAACGCCTTTCCAACTGGGCTGCCCATGCTGTTGCATTGGTGGTGGGATGGGTGTGGATAGTGCAACAGGTGGGGCCGTTGCTCGATGAACGGCTTGTCAGTTGGCGCGACCGTGCCGTGGAGTTGACGATCCGCTTGATAAGCTGGGGACGTGTGTTGGCAAGCGGTGGGCGTGGTGAAGATATTGTGCTGTTTGTGGTGGCGCTTGCCCTGCTCTGCTGGTGGCTGATGTATCTGACAGTGTGGACAGTGGTGCGTCAGCAACGTCTATGGCTGATGATCATCGCCAACGGTGTAGTGTTTTTAGTGAACTACACCTACGTGTTGCCCAAGCCCGATCTGGAAGCAATTGTATTTATCACCGGATCTTTACTCCTGCTCGTCTATCAGCACGTGATGCAACGCCGTACCGTCTGGGAAGCGCAGCAGATCAGTTACCCAGATTTGTTGCCGTTGCAAGCGATGTGGTCGGCGACGGTCGTCGGTGTGGTACTGATTGCGGGCACTGCGGTGTTGCCGGCTCAGATTCCACCTGATCAAGCGAATCAGACGTGGGAAATGATCCGAGCACCATTTCGGGCGGTGCGGGCTGCGTGGGAAGATGCGTTCAGTACGATTAATGCGCCGCCCGGCGCCGGTAGTGTTTCGTTTACAGCGCGTGTTGCGTCTCTCGGTGGCTCGCGTCTCGCCGGCTTTGATGAGGTGATGACTGTTCGTTCGACGCAGCTCGACTATTGGCGGGCAGTAGCTTTTGATCGTTACGATGGTACCGGCTGGGTAAATACCACCGGCGAACTGGCACGCGCTGCCTTACAAGTTGCTACCGCTGAGCAGGCGCGCACGCCGCTCGCTGCTGGCGAGACGATTCCACTGACCGATAGACGTCTGCGTCGTGTCATTACCCAAACGATTACGCTTGCTCAAGAACGAAATGACGATCTATTATTGGTCGGCGGTTCACCACTCCAATTTAGTGTGCCGGCCCGACTCGAACACCTGATTGTCCGTGATGAGAATGGTGGCGTTGTTCCGTTGTACGATGATCTGACCTTAGCAACGTCGACGGTACCACTTGTTGCCGGGACGACCTACACCGTGACGGCGCTGGTGTCGCTCGCCGATGTACAAAGTTTACGGACGGCCGGTACCGATTACCCGCAGTGGGTGCGCGAACGTTATTTGCAACTACCGGCTAACCTACCGGCACGGGTGCGCGCTGAAGCGGCGCGGGTGATTGCTGCTGCCAATGCCGAAAATCCCTACGATCAGGCGATTGCGATACAAGAGTATCTCCGTCGGTTGACGTATAGTGAAGATATTCCACCCCCGCCAACCAATGCCGATCTGGTGGATTGGTTTCTGTTTGAGCAGCGGTCTGGCTATTGCGATTATTTTGCTTCGGCAATGGTCGTTATGTTGCGCTCGGTTGGTGTGCCGGCGCGGTGGGTGCGCGGGTACGCAAGCGGTGAGTTTGACCCTGAGCAGGGAGTGTATGTTGTTCGCGAGAATGTGGCTCATAGTTGGCCGGAAGTCTATTTTCCCGGAATTGGCTGGGAGCGGTTTGAACCGACAGCGGCTAGTTATACCTCAGAACCGCAGCGACCGTTGCAGTCGGTATTCGGTACCGAAGCCGAAGAGGAATGGGGTGGTACGAATAGTGCTGTCCCTAATCCCGGACGGTTTGAGGATTTGGAAGACGATGGTTTAACGGCGAGTGGAGTGAGTAGTGGTGCCGCCACGACACCCGAGTCAGCTCAGCGCAGAACCGTTGCCGATGATGGTGTGCGTAACTGGCTGTTGATGATCCTGGGCACTTTGGCTTTGGTTGGTAGTCTCATGATCGGTTTTCGTTGGTGGTTGGCTCGTGAAGTCCGTGGTTTGCGACTGGCGGCAGCAGCGTACACTGAGATGAGCTGGTTGGCGTATTTCAGCGGTCTTGGTCAGCAGAGCTGGGAAACGCCGAGTGAGTATGCGCAACGCTTGGCCCGTATCTTACCAGAGCATGCATCAACAATCTACGGCATTGCCGCCGCGTATGTTACCGAGCGTTATCGCCGTGGCGCAGGATCGTACCTTCCACCGGAAACGGCGCGCCAAAGCTTACATCGTGCATTGTGGCAATATGCGCTGAGGCAAGCTTTCGTGCGGCTCTGGTCGCCGGTAGGCTCTCGATAGTGCCAGATTGGAAGTCGTACCTTTCTATCCGAATCCAGCATCCGGGGCGTCAGCGGAGGACACCCCGTTCACCTCCTACCTAGCTCTCCCTCCTGCCAACGGATATTGCCGCGCAGCAACAGGTTGGACGAGCGCAACTTATACGCTAGATCGGCGGCTATGTTGCGCATGACCAAATAGCCGATGCGTGGGTTACGGTCGCATAACGCTGCGAAATCGCGTTCACGGATCACCAACAGCACGCATGGATCAACGCACGTTACCGTTGCCGAACGAGTAGCTCCGCCGAGCAGAACCATTTCGCCAAAGCTTTGCCCGCTGTAAAGCAAATTGATCGTCGAAGGTGCAAATGTGCCGTTTGCGGTACGGGTATTGATCGCAATCCGGACACACCCTTCGTGGATAATGAACAATTCATCACCCTCATCACCTTCGTTGAACACCGTCTGCCCGGCTCCTAATCGTCGCACCTTACAGATGGTAGCGATCTGTAACAACTCCTGGTCGTTCAAGCCGTCGAATAACTCAACCCGCCGCAGGTTTTCAATAATGTTTTGCTGCATGTTCCCCCCATCTTGCTATCGTGTATCGTATTCTTGATCGATGCACAGGGGCGACACGTATGTCACCCCTGTAACTATCATCGCTCATTGTGATCGGTGTAGCAATTAGTTTAATCGTGTGAAGGGGCTTCACGTTGCCCACGTGACAACTTCGCCTGAACTAGCGGTGTCACCGGCTCGTGCATAAGCCAGTAATAGCAAATTGCTGCGATTGGGGCCGCCAACCAGTAATTAAACAGTCGAAAAATAATGGCTGCCGGTACTGCCGCCGGTCCTACTCCCATCTGGCTTAATACGGCGACCAACGCCGCTTCAACCGTCCCACCACCACCGGGGAGAACATTAAAGGTAGACGTCACCAATGCCACGCCGAAGGCGGACAAGACCACCGCAAAGGTTACATCCGTACCCAGAGCGTGTAACACAAGCAACATCGCCAAGCTATGACCACTGAGGGCGGTGAGCTGGACCAGAACCAGCAGGATCACATCACGCCGTCGGTGAATGAGTAAGGAACGAGCACGGACTAAATCTGCGACAATGCGGTCGATCCATGTGCTTTTCCAGCGTTGACCGAACAGATGAGCTACCCGATCTTGTAGGCTACTCAGCCAGCGCCGCAATGTCTCTTCACTGCGAGTAAGGATAAAGATCGCAAGGCCGATCACTGATAATCCGATCAGCCCCGCAAGATAGCTCGCCCCGGCAGCTCTGAGTCCATGCCATGCGAAGTAACCGAGGCTAAACGAGAAGATGAGCAGCATGGCAACAACATAACTCAGTGTTTCCAGTGAAGCGATCAGCGCCGATTCGCCGGCCCGAATCCCACGGCGGTTGAAGTTACTCATCAGAAAGGCATAACTACCAACGCCACCGGCAGGCACTGATTGACTGATGATAATTGCAGTGAGTGCAGTTGCCCACAGGCGTAAGAGGTTCATGCGATAACCGAGGGAATGGAGCACGATATTAAAAACTTGCGCACTGATGAGATAGCTCAAGGCAATCAGGACGAAAGCGGCGAATAGCCAACCGGGTTTGGCATCGTTCAGCAAACTGAACGCTTCGGTAATCCACGCCCGATTAGCAATAGCTAGCGCGATGACGGCTAGGCTAATGAAAACACTCGTAATCAGTTTCCAGCGATGCACGCCCATAAACGACCTTTCATTCCATGAGGGATCAGGCGGTTGGTTAGGGTGTGAACTCGGTGCAGGTGACGATGAAATATCGTTATGCATGCTTGCCACAGGTCCTTTGCCTTATGTTACAACGATGTCCCTTACCAGACAATGGAAAAAGTACTCTCTTGGCCGGTCGGTTCTTCCCATTGGACTTCCACCCGTTCGACCTGCGCTTGGCTAGGACCGCTATAGCACCAACTAATAAGCTTTTGGACGGCCGGTCGACTTCCTTCAAAGACTGCCTCTACGCGACCATCACTCAGATTGCGTACCCAGCCTTTGACGTTTGCTTCGCGTGCCCGATCACGGGTATACGCACGAAAGCTGACACCTTGAACGCGGCCGGAGATAAAGACATGAGCACGAACGATATCCACACGCCACCTGCATGATCAGCATACAACAAAATCTCTAAAACTATATCTGAGTATAGCGCACCGATGCCTCATCTGCAACAGTTGAAAGATACAAGCTTTGTCGGAGCCGACGGAGGGGCAGATAAGTTGTGGTATGCTAGACGTTTGGCGGCACATGCCGAACCAGTGTGGAGCGGTTATGACTCACATCACATCCAACCTGCGCGTATCGATCCTCAAGATTCCGGCTGCGGTTTGGCGTATTTTGGCCCACAGTTTTATTTACGGCTTCGCCCTCAGTATTGCCGATATTTTGTTCAATTTTTACCTCGTTAGTCAAGGTTATACCATCAATGACGTGGGTTTGCTCTCGATGGTGAGCCGGGCTGCTGGTATGGTAATGGGGTTACCGATCGGTTGGCTTATCGATCGGTTCGGGCCACAACGCGCGATGATCGGTGGTGTGATAGGATATGCGCTTGGCTGGGCGGCACTCTTACAGGCGCCGGCATTGCCGTGGCTTATTGCTGCTCAATTTGTCGTTGGGGCTTGCTATCTGTTGGCTGCTACCGCAGTTACTCCGTTGCTGGCGTTGGTGACCACCGAAGAGCAGCGTCCTCTCGTCTTCGGTATGAATGCCTCGGCGACATTGATAGTCGGCTTGCTCGGCAGTGCTGTCGGTGGGGTGTTGCCGATGGGGGCAGCCTTGATGATGGCCGTTGAGCCGCGATCTACTGTGGCTTACCGGGTGGCTCTCACGACAGTGATAGGGTTGAGTATTGTGGCGTTATGGCCGGTACTGGTGCAGCTCCCGGCGGTGGCGGAGACACGTGCCACTGGTGAGGAGGAATCTGTTGGATCACACCGGCTCTCGTGGTTCATGCTGCTCTGGATGGCCTTGCCCTCGTTTCTGCTTGGTGTTGGCGGTGGCGCAATTTTGCCGTTCCAGAATCTCTTTTTTCGCGATCAGTTTGGTTTGAGCGACGCCGGAGTCGGGTTGGCTTTATCGCTGGCTTCACTTGGCGCCGGCGTTGGGGCATTGCTGGGTGCGCCGGTAGTCCGCCGTATCGGCTTGCAACGCGGCGCCGCACTGCTACGGTTAGGTGCGACACCGGCAATGTTGCTGATGTTAACGCCATGGTTGCCGCTCGCCATTATTGGGTTTTTTGCCCGTGGCTTTTTTATTGCTGCCAGTTATCCGATGAACGATGCCTTGGTGATGGGGGCTACCCCAACCGCTCAGCGTGGGCTTGCTATGAGCTTGATGAGTTTGCTCTGGGCCGGTGGTTGGGCTATTTCGGCAGTGATTTGGGGCTGGGTAACACCGATCTTTGGGTATGGGCCGCAGATTGTTGCTGCTGCTTTGGCCTATGCCCTCTCGGCGTTGGTGATTTGGAGTCTGCGTCTGCAACGATCGGCAGAGCAGACGGCTGCATAGGAGCAGGGGTATGGTCTGGGATCCTAATTGGCTCGAACGACCGATTGCGTTGATCGGGTTGAGCGGATGTGGCAAATCAACGTTGGCCCGCTTGTTGGCCCGCGCTTTGTGTTGGCCGTGGTACGATACCGATGCCGCAGTAGCCGCCTCGGCCGGTATGAGTGTTGCCGATCTGTTTCAGGTGTATGGTGAAGCCGAGTTTCGTGCTCGCGAATCGGTGGCCCTGGCCGAGGCACTGCGTGAGCCACAAGTGATCGCTACCGGTGGCGGGATTGTCTTGCAGGCTGAAAACCGTCGAATGCTGCACGATCAGGCGACCGTGATCTGGCTCGATGCGACTGATGCCACTATTCTTGCGCGCCTCGCTGCTGATGCCGAACAGCGCCCTTTGCTGCGCGGTGACGCTGCGGCTCGTCTGGCCGAATTACGTGCTCAGCGCACGCCGCTCTATGCCGAGTTGGCCGATTTAACCTTCCAGACCGATGGAGTGATGCCTATCGATCTGGTGCAGCGAATGCTAGCAGCGTTGCGCTACGGGCGTTAGCTGCTCCGGTATCCGCAATCGTGGTGTTACCCTTGCGATGGGTTGATGGCTCCGATGCTAGAGCGTGCCCCACGTGCGGGGGACGAAGATACGTTTGAAAACGGTGAGTGCGTACCGGTCGGTCATACCGGCAATGTAATCGACAACCGCTTGTTCAATCGGTTCGCCTCGCCGTTCAACGATTGCCATCAGTTCAGCCGGGATCGCTTCAGGATGGTGCATGAAATAGTCGTACAGCGTTTCGATAATGAAACGAACTTTTTCATCCTCGGTTTTGGCTTCTGGCCGGTGGTAGACCGTCTCATACAAAAAATGACGCAGTTTGTTGGTAGCAGCTAAGATGGTCGGACTCATCGATAACGTAAGGGTATCGGGAGCAGTGCCCTCGCCGGTTGCCCACCAGTTGTGGTAGATCATGTCACTAACCATGGTGGCTAGTCGTTTGCTATGGGTGTCGCCGAGGATGGCGATGCAATCGGCAGGTAAGTCTTCGGTACGCAGAATGCCGGCACGGATGGCATCGTCAATATCGTGGTTGATATAGGCGATACTATCGCAGATTTTTATAATCTGACCTTCAAGCGTGCTGGCTACCCCCCAGGCTTTGGCTGTGATGTCGCGTCGCCCCTTTGAGTGCATATAGATGCCCTCGCGCACCGCAAACGTGAGATTCAGGCCAGCTCCCCCGTTTTCAAGTACTTCCACAATGCGCAGTGATTGTTCGTTGTGGCGAAAGTGACCAGGGCAGATCCGACTCAGCGCCGTCTCACCGGCATGCCCGAAGGGAGCATGACCAATGTCGTGCCCAAGGCCGATCGCTTCGGTCAGGTCTTCATTGAGCCGCAGGGCACGCGCCACGGTGCGAGCAATTTGCGTCACTTCGAGGGTATGGGTTAAGCGAGTACGGTAGTGGTCACCGAGGGGTGCGATAAATACCTGTGTTTTGTGTTTAAGCCGCCGAAACGGTTTGGAGTGCAAAATACGGTCACGGTCACGCTGGTAAGCGGTGCGGATCGGACACGGTGGTTCCGGTTGTTCACGCACGGCAGCAGCACTTTTGGCGGCGTAGGGTGAGAGGATGCGCGCTTCGAGCGCCTCGTGCATTTCACGTATCGAGGGTTGGGACATACGTGGCTCCGTTATTTATTTGTCGTGTTCGGTGTATCGCTCGTCTCCCGCGATCGCAATTCGGTGGAAGAGATGTCACGCCGAAAGAGATGTTCGGGGATGGGAATGAAGAGCTTTTCGTAACCAATCGGGAGGTTTAGATCGGCGAGCGTGCAGAAACGCCCGTCGATTAGGCGTCCGGCGACGAAGAAGCGGCAGTGAGCAGCGGCAATAGTTGCGAAGGCGGCTTGCATAGCTTCATTACTGCCGTAGTACGTTGGTGAGATCAGCCGGAGGGCTGTGTCATACCCAAGCACGAAGGCTCGTCCGGGGTAGAGACGCGCCTTCTGGACAAACAGTGGTGCTGCGGCAAGAATGACGTAATAGCGACCGCGAAATTGGGCGACCCGCCGTTCGATGTCGGTTAGCGATAACTCACCTTTATCGGCGTTGCGAATGGTCAGCTCGAAATGGACCGGTTGACCGGTCATAACTATCACCGCCCGCTGCAACCCGATATGGCCCTCATGCAACGGATTAAAACTGCCGGGAAAGATGGCTCCCGGTGGTGGATCGTCAATGCGCAAGGTGCCATCAGGGGCAATCGTCAGTGAATCGATGCAGCCGTTGAGAATGTCGGCTAATTCAGCGGCGTGGATCATTGTGTGCAGCTCCCACATACTCTTCGACGCGCAGTGAAACAACGCGCGACGCACCATCATCGCCCATACTGACCCCATAGAGCGTATCAGCTACCTCAATCGTACCACGATTGTGTGTGATCAAGATGAATTGCGTTCGATCGGTAAGCCGTTGCAGCATTGTGCGGAAGCGTCCTACATTACTTTCATCGAGTGCTGCGTCGGTCTCATCGAGAATGCAGAACGGACTCGGATTGACTTTCAAAATGGCAAACAACAGTGCTACCGCCGTCAGTGTGCGTTCGCCGCCGGAGAGCAAGGCAATGTTCTGGGGCCGTTTACCCGGTGGACGAGCGATAATCTCGACGCCTAGCGTCGTGCGTTTGCCATTGCCTTCATCGCCGGTATCATCGGCATCGATTAGTTCAAGGCGAGCGCTGCCACCACCGAACAGCTCTTGAAAAGTGGCGCTGAATTCCGCTGCTATCGCTTGAAACGTGTGCTGGAAGCGATGATTCATTGCTCCATCGAGTTCGACGATCAGTTGGTGCAACGTCGCACTGGCTGCGCGTAAGTCGTCGGCTTGAGCGGTCAGAAACGTATGGCGTTTGGCCGCTTCTTCATACTCTTCGAGGGCCAACGGATTCACAACACCAAGCCGCACAATGCGCGCACGTAGCGCTTCGATAGCCGCCGGTAGTTCGTCTGTGGGTGGTGCGGGGCTAGTAGGTGGTGGCTTTGTCAGATCAACACCATCGGCAACTGCACGCTCGAACAGGGTTTCGAGTCGGTCGGCGGCTCGTTGTGCCTCTCGCACGAAACGGCTATGATCGGCTTCGGCGGCCAGCAATTCGGCGGTAGCACGGCTCTCGGCTGCCTCTAACTCGGCTAATTCAGCTTCAGCAGTCTTCAGTTCAGTCTCTGCCGGATCGATCTGCGCCCGTAGGCTATTCAGCTCAGCCAGTACGTGTTGTTGACGGGCAAGGCCGGTAGCGTAGGTCGTTTCCCGTTGCGCACGTTCCGTCTGTAACGCCTGTAATGCCACCTCCAATTCGCGTTGCTGTTGTTCGATACCGGCTATGGTTTGCTCGTGTCGGTTTCGCAGTTCGGTCAGCATCTGTTGCCGGCTCCTGGCAGCGGTGAGCGCTGCCCGTTGGTTGGCTAACCGATCTTGGACGGTGCGGCCGGCGAGAACGTGCTGCTCGTAGCGTTCACGCACCACTGCCAGTGCAGCTTCGGCAGCAGCGTGCTCGTCACGCAACGTTGCCTGGCGTGCTTGCAATGCCGTTATCTGTTCGGTGAGTGCGTTGAGTTCGTTAAGGAGTCGTTCTTGTTGCGTGATTACCCATTGCTGCTCTTGTTCGACCTGACGGGCATGGTGCTGAGCCTGATCAAGTGCGTTGCGTGCCGTCTCGCGGCGGCGATGGGCGTCGCGTTCCGCTTGCTCGGTCTGCCGCAAACGATGAGTGACGGCTTGTAACTCGGCCTCGATCACTGCCCGTTGTTCATCGATAGCGGCTAGTTGCGCACGAGCCTCGGTGACGAGGGTTGGTAATTCACGCAGTTCACGTTCACGACGTAACACACCGCTTTCGCGAGTTGGGGCACCACCGGTGACGGCGCCGCCGCTCTGAACCTGTTCACCGGCAAGGGTGACAATCGTCCAACCCGGTGGAAGATGGCGCAATTCAGACCGTGCTGTTGCCAGATCGGCGACAACAAGCATGCGACCGAGCAATTGCTCAACGACAACGGCATAGTGGGGGTCATACTCGACAAGCTCGGCTGCAATCCCGATGACGTTGGTGGAAAAAGTCGGGCGACGCCCATCGTGCTGCGGTCGGCGCAGTGTATCAAGTGGCAGAAATGTCGCTCGTCCTGCGCCACTACGGCGGAGTTCGGCGATAGCGTCTTCGGCGTCACGCCACTGTTCGACCACAATGTGTTGCAAGCGGGCGCCGAGTGCGACTTCAATCGCCGTCTCTAGGAGAGGAGGGACGCGAATGATCTGTTGAACGAGGGTAAAACCAGTTCGTCTGTTTCGTTCTGCCCATTCGAGCGCTGCCTTAACGCCGGCGAAGGCGCCGGCGTGAGAACGGGCAAGGCGGGTAAGGGCTTCGAGACGCGCCTCACGTTCGGCCACTGTGTGGCGACAAGTCGCGCGCTGCTCATCGATAGCGGTACGGGCAGCACGGAGGCGGTCAAGTTCTTGGCGCGCAGCTTGTACCGCAGCGCTGATCTCCTGATACATCTGTTCGGCGTGTACCAATGCGGTTTGGGCGTCCGTCACTGCAATCCGAGCGGTGTCGGTGGCGCCGGTTGCCTGAGTTAATGAGGTGGCTAACCGTTCCAGTTCGGTACGTAGTCGTGCCTGTTGGGTTGATAGCTGCTCGATCTGGCTGACGACGGTTGCTTCGGCGCGGGCGGCTTGTAATGCGCGCTCTTGGGCTGCTTGCAGCTCAGCCGCCAACGCAGCCCGTGCTTGTTCGTCAACACCGCGTTCATGATCGGTACGTGCAAGCTCGTCTTGGATGGTAGCAATCTCTTGTGCGAGCTGCGTCAGCATCGCAACGACACGATCACGCTCGTGAAGTGCGGCTTGATACTGTTCGGCCAATGTCATCAGATGCCGTTCCATCTCTTCGCTACGTTGGGCCGCAGCCGCTAATCGCTCGTGCTCAATCGCCAAATCGCGTTGCAGCGTCTCAGCCTGTTGGTGCAAGACGGCAGCCTGGTGGTGCAGCGCGCTGAGTGCTTCACGCCGTTCACGGAGAGCCGCGCGTTTCGTCTGCACCGCGGCGACCGTCTCGGCGTGGATCGCACGCCGGCGGGCCACCGCGTCGTCGGCCTGTTGGGCGAGCGTTTGTGCCTGCTGCGCCAGCGCTTGCGCTTCGTGCCACTGGGCGTGATGCCAATGCGTCAACAAATGGTGTAATTCGGTCTGCCATTCGCGGTACTGACGAGCCTGACCGGCCTGCCGACGTAACGTGCGTAGACGTGGTTCGAGTTCGGCCAGCAGATCGGCGACTCGTTGCAAATTCATCTCGCTTTCACGTAAACGGCGCAGTGCTTCGGTCTTGCGCAACTCAAAGCCACCGATTTCTGCTGCATCTTCAAACAATCGGCGCCGATCGGCAGGGCGCAGGGTCAGAGCTGCATCAACTAGACCTTGATTGATAATCGTGTACGACCCACCGAGCGGTTCAACTGCCGCCAAGAGATCGCGGAGCCGAACCCGTGCCCGATTAATGAAATACTCATTTTCACCGGTGCGCGTCACCCGACGAGTAATCGTCACCTCATCAAAATCGAGCGGGAGCACCCGGTCGCTATTGTCAATCGTCAGAGCGACCTCGGCCAACCCCGCCGGAGGGCGGCGTCCGCCACCGGCAAACAACAACTCGCCGGCCTGCTTACAACGCAGTGCGCTCATACTCTGCTCACCGAGTACCCAGCGTACTGCGTCGGCCAGATTCGATTTGCCACTACCGTTCGGGCCAACGATGGCGGTAATACCCGGCTGAAACTCGAAAACGGTACGTGATGCAAAAGTCTTAAAGCCTTGAATTTCTAATCGTTTGAGGTACATTATTGTATCAGTAACGCTTCATTGACCAGCCTATAGCTGATGTGCCGACCGACAATTGTACTTCAGACCGGTAAAGCAGTAAAGTTCAGAGGCTTGATCTACCCCCTGTGAACGGCTATAATACAGCGTGCAAAGATACAATTAGGCCCTGAAAGGGAAGAACGAACCGGTCAACCCAATTTAGGATAGCGGAGAACCTTACACCGATTCCCGCATAAGGCGCATCGCCGGCAAAGACCGACGGCGCGCACTGGCGACCAATTCCATGCGAGAGCGAGTTTATCGCAGCGAAGCTGTCATTCTTCGCCGTAGTGATGTTGCCGAAGCCGATCGTCTCTTGCTCATTGCTACCCCAAAGGGTAAGCGATGGGTCATTGCCAAAGGCGCGCGTAAAACAAAAAGCCGACTGGCCGGTCACATCGAACTCTTCACGCACGTACACATGATGCTTGCCGTCGGTCGTAATCTTGATATTGTCACCCAAAGTCAGATAGTACATGCTTTTCCAACCTTACGCTCCGAACTGAACCGTCTCGGCTGTGGTTATTACGCTGCTGAATTGTACGATCGTTTCACCGTTGAAGAAGACGAAAACCCGCCACTGTTCCAGCTTCTCGTCGAGACCTTCATGTCACTCGATCGTAGCCCACAGCCCGATCTCACCCTGAGCAGCTTCGAGCTACATCTCCTCCACCTGCTTGGTTATCGCCCACAACTGCACCGTTGCGTCGTTTGTGACGATGTTTTGACACCTGATGCCGATCAGTATAGTCCGACACTGGGTGGTGTGCTCTGCCCGCGCGATCGGGCCGCCGATCCGGCTGCGTTATCGATGAGCGAAGGGGCGTTTCGTCTGCTCCGCTATCTCCAGACGCAACCGATAACCGTCAGTGAACATTTACGCATCTCGACGGAGACCCGTCGTGAAGTTACCGATTTGCTACGGGCCAGTTTGCGGCACCTGCTCGAACGTGATCTGAAATCGGCTGAGTTTCTTGATCGTCTCTTATCGTTATCGTAGAAGGCTATGTCAACAACGTTGTCTGCATCAGAGGAGGGCGGGCCATGAGTTATGTTGAAAGCCTGCTCGGGCGGGGCGAACAGATTCTGTATATTGCCCGCCAGCATATTTTTGTGTTGATTATCAATATTTTGACTGAACTGAGCCTCATTGCCGTGTTAGTTGCAGCGGGTGTTGCTTCCAATGTGGCGTTTCGCAATAATCCAACGGCAACGATCGGTGGAATCAGCATCAGTAGTCTGATCCTCCTGATCTGTATTGTGATTAGTGTGATGGTGCTGATCAGTGGATTTCTCGATTTTTTACGCTGGAATTCTGAACAAATTGTGATCACCGACCGGCGCGTGTTACAAATTCGTGGCGTGTTTAACAAACGGGTGATCGATTCATCGTTGGAAAAGATTAATGATATCGAATTGCGTCAGAGTATTCTAGGCCGAATCTTTAATTTTGGTACTATTGAGATTCTGACGGCCTCAGGGGCAGAGGGTGCAAACGTCATAGATCGGATTGAAGCACCGCTTGAGTTCAAACGTGCATTACTCGAAGCAAAGCACAACCTCGACCGCGGTTATGGCTATCTCGATACCGATGGCTACACTCCCGGTCGTCCGGTCGGCGGCGCAATCGATATTCAGCGTACCCTCGAAGAGTTAGCTCGTTTGCGTGATCGCGGTATTCTGTCCCCAGAGGAGTTTGAGGCCAAGAAGCGCGATTTATTAAGCCGAATCTAGGAGTGAAATCGTAGTGTTGTGTTGCCATTCCGCCATCACTATGGTGATGGTCGATTACAGGTTCTGTCGCTTTTTCATTGTGGTGATTCATGTATAACGACATCGAACAAGCTCGCGCAGCGATTATGCCATGGTTACGTCATACCCCACGAGTCGGCCTCATCCTTGGTTCGGGGTTAAGTGCGTTGGCCGACGAGATGGATGATCCGGTCGTCATTCCGTACCGAGATATTCCTGGCTTTCACGAGCCAAAGGTAATCGGGCATCGCGGTGAGTTAGCAGTTGGTCTGCTGGCCGGACAGCAGGTAGCAGTCATGCGTGGCCGCTTTCACTTTTACGAAGGGTACAGCATGCAAGAGATCACCTTCCCGGTGCGCGTCTTGCGAGCATTGGGGTGCGATACACTCATCGTCACCAATGCGGCAGGTGGTCTGCGTCCCGATTGGAAGGTCGGCGATATTATGCGGATCAGCGATCAAATCTTCTTACCGGGGATGGCCGGTCATCATCCGTTGCGCGGTCCAAATGATGAGCGGTTGGGACCACGCTTTCCGGCTATGGTCGGCGCATTCGAGAATAACCTCGTTCCACTTGCCCGCACTGTCGCTGCGGAGTTGGGTGTGGTGTTGCGCGAAGGTGTCTATTGTATGCTGAGCGGTCCCCATTTCGAGAGCGCTGCTGAGCTACGGATGGTGCGCATGTGGGGGGCCGATGCAGTCGGCATGTCGACAGCGCCGGAAGTGATTGTTGCGGTGCATAGTGGAATGCGCGTGCTTGGCTTCTCGCTGATTACCAACCTCGCCTTGCCTGACGGTCCACCGGCTAATCACGAAGAAGTTATTGCCGCCGGTGAGGCAGCAAAGCCTCAATTTGCTGCACTGCTGCGCGGTATCTTGGCGCGAATGTGACTATCACCTACAGACTCGTTGCCCCTTCGCTCCTTTGCGTCGTTGCGTTCGGAGAAGTGCTATGCGTGCCTTGACCCCGCTTACCGCAGTGCCTACGATCGATGAGGTAACCCGGAGGGTGTTGGCCGACTACTGGATTACTAGTGTCGAAGAGTTGGTAGCAACGGCGCGTGCGAGTAATGCCGGTCTTGGGAGCGGGCTTGCTGCGCTTGCTCAAGTGTTGGGGCGAAGTGAAAACGATGTGCGGGCAATGGTGATGGCAGTGCAGGAAGTGGCGCCTGATGCCAGCTCGTTTAGCGTTGATGTCGCGATGGAGCCGGTCGGTACCGGTGCAATCTTCACCGATTTGCCGGAGGTTGATGCAACTTCGTTTAGTCCACCGGTCGGCTTGCCTGCCGAAGTACCACCGATTGCGACTCTACCTCCGCCAATCAGTCAAGGACCACGCAATACGTGTGTCGCGTTTACGGTGGCTGCCATGGTGCAGGCACTTAGCAACGACCCCACCGACCTCTCCGAACAGTTTATTTACTGGATTAGTAAAGCGCGTGATGGTATCCCCGGTGATGTCGGTACGAACCCATTGGTTGCATTACGCGCCGTTGCCGAGTTGGGGGTTTGCCGTGAGGAGACGTGGCCCTATCGCCCCGAACCGGTAGACCACACCAACCCCGGTCACGAGCGGCCAAGTGACCGGGCGTTTCAGGAAGCTAAGCAGCGTCGGATTAGCGGGGTTGAACAATTACCTCCCCGTGATGTGAACCAGATCAAGGCCGCACTGGCCGCCGGCCGACCGGTGTTGATCGGTTTGATGATCGGTGAGCATTGGACGAGTAGTGGGCAGGTTCGTCGAATTGGGCGGGTGCGTAAGGCGTTGCCCGGTGAGCAACGGTTGGGTGGCCATGCGATGTGTGTATTGGGCTACCGTGATGATCCGACGGCTCCCGGCGGTGGCTATTTTATTGTGCGGAATTCGTGGGGGAGCGAGTGGGCGAACGAAAATCCTGATGGTCCCGGTTATTGCCATGTCCCATATCAACTCATCTATGAAGAAGGGTTGGCAGCGTTGATCGCTACTAGTGTGATCATTGAAGCAGCAACTGCGTCGACAGTGACGTTGAGTGCGTCGACTACCTCGGAATTGGCGGCGATTCTGGCCGAAGCCCAGGCGATCCGTGCCCGGCTTGAGACGTTGATCAATCGGTTGCAGGCGCTGGTAGGTGGGCAACCGCAACCGGTCATGAGAGCCGTTGAGCCGACCCCGGCGTTACCACCATCACCTGAACCGGTAACGGTTGTGGCCGGCTATAGCGGCCCATTGATCCTTATTGCCGATGAGCAAAGCAGTGATGAGTTGTATCCGAATGGGATCGATGGCCGCCGAGGCGAACCGTTGTTGCGGATCGATGCTAAAGCCGCCAGTGAATTGGCCCAACGTAGCGATGATCCGAAAGAATTGCAGACACTCCACAAGACCCGTAACGAGGCTGAAGAAAGACATTTTGGTGTGGTTGCCGATGTTGATCAAGAAGACCTCGCGCAAGCGCGGTGGGCAGTTATGGTGAACGCGGTTGACGATGCTCGGATTATTCAGGCGTTGTGGCCGCTCATCGAGCATCGTGCCTACCAGCAGGGTATTGCCCTCCCACTAGTTGACTTCCGTCCTGGTGAGACGTGTGCTGAATGGGCTAGTCGCTACGCCGATCTCAAGCAACCGTGGGAACAACGGGCACCGGTCTTAGTGTATCGTCCGGGTGAGCGAGTCAATAGCTGGCTCGCCCGCCATGGCACGATGCCCGGCCCGGTCAAGCCGAGCCAAGGCGTTCCCTTCTACATCCTGATTGCAGCGCGCCCCGGCCCGCTTACAGCGAACGATCAGGCATTTATTAGCTTCAATGTCCAATACGAACTCGATATCTTCTGGGGAGTGGGTCGTCTCTGTTTCACCGACGAACGCGGTCAACATCGCTATGCCGATTACACCACCTATGCGCAGCGCCTGATTGACTACGAACGAAGGTCGGTCAACGATGTTCGGATACGCCACGAGATTGTATATTTTGGTACCCGTCACGATCTCGATAAATCGACCGAACGCAGTGCGCTTGAGTTAGTTAAGCCGCTGGCCGAGTGGCACGACCGTGGTCTACCACAGCGATTGGGCTACGGGAAGCGGTTGTTGTTGGCAAACGACGCAACCCGCAGTAACCTTGAGCAAGCTCTGCGTGATGAAAACCGGCCACCGGCGATCTGGTTTAGCGCGACGCATGGTCTAGGCCTGCCGGTCACCGACCGCGAATTGATCCCTTATCAAGGAGCACTGGTGACGCAAGACTGGACCGGTTTTGGGGGGATTAAGCGCGAGCATTGGTTTGCTGCCGAAGATTTGCCGAGTAACCTCTCGCTTGAAGGTATGGTTGCCTTGCTGTTTGCCTGCTATGGTGCCGGTTGCCCACAGCGAGATGAGTTTATCTTTGACCCAGAAAAAGGCCGGCCGGTCATCGCCCCGTTTACCTTCGTCGCCCAACTACCGCAGCAGCTCTTGTTGCGCGGTGCGCTTGGGGTAGTTGGTCACGTGGAACGGGCATGGACATACGGTTTCAGCATAGACGGCGCGCGTGGTCAGACCCAAGCGTTTGAAGATGTGATCGGTCGGTTGGTGGCCGGGAAGCGGCTGGGGAGCGCAACCGATCAATTCAACATTATTCAAGCGGCGCGCTCGATGACCTTAGCCGAGGAACTTGAGAATATCAAATTCGGCAAGCAACCGGAACCGCGTGAGTTGTCAACGCTGTGGATGGCTCGTAACGATGCCCGTAACTATATGTTGTTGGGTGATCCGGCTGCTCGCTTGCCCATACCGTAACTATTCTAGGACCAAGTGACGTAATGCTGTTACCGAGTCGGCCAGTGCTAATGGTGCCGCGAGATAGAGATCACGGTATGCACCGTATCCATAGGTTACCGCAATACATGGCATACGGTGCGCTCGTGCGCCGCTAATGTCGTAGATGGTATCACCAACCATGACAGCCCATCCTCGATCAATACCGAGACGCGGCAGCAGTAAGGCGATAACCATGGCTTTGTTGCCATCGCGATCGTCGGGATCAACGGCGGCAATGGCTTCGAAATAGGTGCGTAGTCCAAAGTGGGCTAAGATCCGTTCGGTTGGTGGGCGTATCTTCGAGGTGGCAACAAACAAGCGGATACCGGCTG
Organism: Chloroflexus sp.; assembly: GCF_049970315.1. GTDB lineage: Bacteria > Chloroflexota > Chloroflexia > Chloroflexales > Chloroflexaceae > Chloroflexus. Next base: position 3,543 of record NZ_JBMFNE010000015.1, on the reverse strand, counting down.
CCCGTAGATCGTACAGCAATTCGGGAATGCCGGGAAACACGCTGTTCTCGAACATCCCGATTTCCCAGTAGCGTTGTCGATAATGGGCGACGGCTTGATAGGCCAATCTTGGGTCGCCGAGCACCTGCTCGAAGGAGGCGTGCAACGATGGCCCAATCCAACCGCGCAGTTCTTCATCACCGAGGGGCGAGTGACCGATCTGTGTCAGTGCGTAGTTGACGCTGCGACTAATGCCGACAAATGGGTCGGTCAGAGTTCCATCAAGATCAAACAGGATGGCACGAAAGCGATAATGTCGTTTCATAACCATAGTATACCGCAGGAATAATTCCCGGTATGCAGCGTAAAACGGTGATATAATAGTTGTATCCGGTGGTTAACTCAGGAGGGTGTACATACGCAAGTAGCACGTAACGATACCCTCGCACAACGGTGATTGTTGACGTTGTACGGCAACCTGGCCTTGTGTTACCAACCTCTCGCGATCGTACCGGCGTTTTTCACCCTCAAGGTGGTTTACCTCCGCTATCACGCAACGTAGAAAGGCCCATGGGCATGTTTCATTCGATGACTGATGTTCGCGATATGTTGGGGCGGCAAAATTATATCGCCTCCGATGAGATCAGCACGGCAGTCTTCCTTGCCGAACGTCTCGGTAAGCCGTTGCTGGCCGAAGGGCCGGCTGGAGTAGGCAAAACCGAACTGGCTAAGGCGTGGGCGGCAGCACTCGGTCGTGAGTTGATCCGTCTACAGTGCTACGAAGGACTTGACGAGACAAAAGCACTTTACGAGTGGGAGTACGCCAAGCAGTTGCTCTATACCCAACTCCTCCGCGATAAGTTGTCCGATCTGCTCGGTGATGCGCAGAGTCTTCGTGAAGCTGCCGACCGGTTAGCTGCACAGGAAGATGTTTTCTTCTCGGAGCGTTTTTTGCTGCCGCGTCCATTGTTGCGCGCGATTACCAGCGATAAACCGGTAGTACTCCTGATCGATGAGATCGACCGGGCTGATGCTGAATTCGAGGCCTTTTTACTCGAGGTTTTGAGTGATTTTCAGGTGTCGGTGCCTGAATTGGGAACGCTGAAGGCGAAGCATGTTCCTACCGTGATCCTTACCTCGAATAATACCCGCGAGTTGAGTGAAGCGCTGAAGCGACGCTGCCTCTACATCCATATCGATTATCCCGATTTAGAAGCCGAACTACGTGTTGTTCAGTTGAAAGTGCCCGGTTTGGCGCCAAAGTTGGCCCGTGAAGCGGTGGCTTTGGTACAACGTCTACGCACGCTCGATCTGAAGAAGCATCCGAGTGTTTCCGAGACCCTTGATTGGGCGCGGGCATTAGTCGAATTGAATGCGCGTCAGCTCGATAAGGCGACCCTCGATACGACGCTGAATGTCCTGCTTAAGTACGAGAGCGATTTGCAGCGGGCACGCCGGCTCCTACAGCAGGGTGATCGCCCGGATCGACCCGATCGTCCGGATCGACCGCGCGGCGGTTACCGGGGGAGCGATTGGACGAACAACTGACGGAGTAGATATGGATCGACGAATTACCGAGTTTATTGCCGGGTTACGCGCTGCCGGCGTGAGAATTAGTGTTGCCGAATCGGCCGATGCGTTGCGGGCAATTGAGCAGGCCGGCATCAGCGATCGGAATATCTTTCGTTTGGCGTTGCAGACGGCATTGATCAAGGAACGACAAGATCAAGCCATTTTTAACGAACTCTTTCCACTCTACTTTGGCAAAGACTCGCCGCCACCTTTGCAGCAGGCCGGTGGTGGTCAGCTCTCGCCTGAAGAGCAGCAGCAACTTATGCGTCAGTTGCAGCAGATCCTTGCCCAGTTTCCCCCCGGCCCACTGAGCCAACTTTTTCAGAGTATGGTCAGTGGTCAACCGCTCAGTAATCAGCAGATTCGGGCGATGTTGGCCAACGTCTCGCCGCCTCATCTGACCAATCCGCGCTACCGCGATTGGATGGCGCGACAGGCAATGCGTGAATTGCAGATGAATCGGCTGCAGCAGATGTTGCGCCAACTGCTCGAACAGTTGCGCGCACAAGGGATACGCGAAGAGGCACTGCGGGCGATTGAACAAGCTGCACGTGAGAATCTCGCGACGCTCGAACAGCAGATTGGTCAGCAGGTTGCCCAACAGATGCAAGAACAGGCCCAAGGGCAAGGGCCACGCCAGGGAAGGGGGCGGCCAAGTGAGCGTGAATTGCTCGATGTGCCGCTCGAACAGCTCGATGAGAGTCTGTTGCCCGAAATGCGTACCCTTGTGCGCAAACTCGCTGCGCGTCTCCGTACTCGACTGGCGTTACGTCAGCGTCGTGGAAAGACCGGTACGCTCGATGCGAAGGCTACCATCCGCACTAATCAGCGCTTCGGTGGCGTCCCGATGTTAGTACGTCATCGCAAGCGTCATCTCAAGCCGAAGCTGGTCATTCTGTGCGATCGCAGCGTGAGTACCCAGCACGTCATGTCGTGTATGCTGTTGATGATCTACGCCCTGCACGATCAGGTGAGCCGTACTCGCTCGTTTGCTTTCATCGACCGGCTGTACGACATGTCGCACTACTTTGCCGAATCACGCCCCGAACAGGCAATCACGCAAGTATTGACCGAAATTCGTCCTACCCGCAGTTATAGTACCGATCTTGGTAACGCTCTCGCCGAGTTCTGCCGCGATAAACTGCATCTGGTTGACCGGCGTACAACGGTGATCGTGCTTGGTGATGGGCGTAACAACGAGAATGATCCGAACTTGCCGGCGTTTGAGCAGATTCGACGGCGAGCACGGCGGATTGTCTGGTTCGCAACTGAAGAACGATGGAAATGGGGTGTCTACGATCCCGGCTCACTGAGCAGTGACATCTACAAATATGCACCGATGTGTGATGCAATGCATGAGGTGACGACGCTACGTCAGTTGGCAACAGCAATTGACCGACTGTTTCTGCATCCGTGAACCGGTCACGCCACTTTCGGTGCGATACGATCAGGCGGGTGGTAACATGCGAGTGGTGATCCGCGAAGTGTTGAATGTTGGCGGCTTTTTTGCCGGTGAGACGGTGACCTTGACCGCACAACCATGGCCCGATGGCGGTCCTGAGCAGACATTGACCATCGATGATGCAGCGTTACGTAACGTGACTGCACGCCATCTGTTGACACCGGGAATGATCCTCGAATTGCACTGGGCTGGTGAGCGGATCGATCAGGCAACCTTGCTTGGTGCAGCCCGGTTTACCGATTTACAGGCAGCACGACGTTTGCCTCCTATCCCGCCATTATTCTCGCCGCAAGTGCTCAGTTTTCGTTGTCCGACTTGCAAGGTGTGGGCGCTCGCAGTCGGTGATCCACCAATGTGTGCTGTATGTGGGGGAGTAGCGCCGCACGTGAGCAATTGAGGGTCAAGACTCGCGTATTGCACATCGTACTCTATCAGATTGCTCGCTGCGCTCGAAATGACAAGGGGGAGCGAACCCTGCCCGTGTCATCGTGAACGGAGTATACCACCGCCACCCTCGTTGTCCTGTCGAG
>NZ_JBMFNE010000014.1:92777-110168 GCF_049970315.1 Chloroflexus sp. | reverse complement strand
GGGTGGTGCAGGAGCGCCACCTCCTGCCTGACGGGTCCTCCAACCCCGCAGCCGCAATGCGTGGCGGCTTGGCACGACTGCGGTTTAGGCCTCGCCCGGTTCGCTCGCCGCTACAACGGGCGTCGCTCGCTCTTCCTCCGGCTACTGAGATGTTTCAGTTGGCCGGGTTCCCGCTCCCAACGGGAGCGCCACCAGCTGGTGGCGGGTTGCCCCATTCGGAAACCTCCGGATCACAGCCTGCACGCGGCTCCCCGGAGCATATCGGTGCCTTGCCCCGTCCTTCTTCGGCACGCAGCGCCGTGGCATCCATCGTGTGCTCATCATGTCTTCCCTCCGTCGGGACCAACGCGGTCCGACGGCGCACCGGCTCGGGTGGACACGAGCTCGGTGCAACGCAGATGGTCTAGACGGTTCTATCGCGTGAGTTGTCAAGGTACGACCGACCCGACGGCGAAAAAAAGCGGTGCAGGCACGATGTGCTGCGCCGACGAGCGACGGGTCGTTTGGTGCGGAGCGTGCCCGTGTGGGCCGTTTTCCGGGTCAACCGCCGTGCGATTGACGGTGAGGAGTATAGCAAGGCTTGCCCGTTTTGTCAAGCGAGAAAACTATCGAGATGCAAAAACGCCTTTTTTGGCTTAATAATGAGCTAAAAACGACTTACAAGCAACCGATGTCAGCCCAACACGACTCCGACATTTTCAAAGCACTTTGATTACAGATAGTATTCGACCTCTTTACATCTCATGCTATAATATAAAGCAACGCCACCACTGTGAAGAAAATCACCAACGGATCGCGCGAGTCTGCGCCAAGTGAAAGCGTAGGAGAAAGTGAAAGAGTTCTTCCGCCTCAGCCGCAAAGGATTTACCGGGCGCGACGATATAGACAGCGCCCAAATCCCAGACGATTTGTGGGTGAAGTGCAGCGCATGTCGTGAGCTGATCTACAAGAAGCAGCTTAACGACAATCTGAAGGTTTGTCCGAAATGTGGGCACCATATGCGGATGAGTGCCCACGAGTGGATTGGTCTGCTCGATGTCGGTTCATTCCGGGAAATGGATTCCAACCTGCTACCAACCGACCCGCTCGGCTTCGTCGCTGCCGATGAGAGCTACGCCACCAAGTTAGCTAAAACGCAGCAGCGCACCGGTATGACCGATGCAGTGATCTCCGGTGTCGGTGCTATCAGTGGTATCCGGCTCTGCATCGCTGTGGCCGATTTCTCGTTTATGGGTGCCTCGATGGGTAGCGTCTACGGTGAGAAAATGGCCCGTGCTGCCGAACGTGCAGCCGAACTAGGCGTACCGCTGTTGACGATCAATACCTCGGGTGGCGCGCGCCAGCAAGAAGGTGTGATCGGCTTGATGCAAATGGCAAAGATCACAATGGCACTTACTCGCCTTGCCGAAGCCGGTCAGCCTCATATTGCTCTGCTGGTCGATCCGTGCTACGGTGGTGTGACCGCCTCGTATCCCTCGGTAGCCGATATTATTATCGCCGAACCGGGTGCCAACATCGGTTTTGCCGGTAAGCGGTTGATCGAGCAGATTATGCGACAAAAGCTGCCGGCCGGTTTTCAGACCGCCGAGTTTATGCTGGAACACGGTATGATCGATATGGTGGTGCCACGGAGTGAGATGCGGGAAACGCTCGCTCGCATTCTAAAGCTCTATCAACAGCGACAAGCACCGGCGGCAAAAGCTGATCTTGCAGCACGACGTGCAACATTGCCGCAACCGATTATGTAGTATCACGCGAGGCACGGTTATGGAAGAGACTCCGCAGCAGGAAACTATCACACCGTGGGATCGCGTGCAGTTGGCGCGCCACCCACAACGTCCACATACGCTCGATTATATCGCTACCCTCTGTGAGGATTTTGTCGAGCTTCACGGTGATCGTCGCTTTGGTGATGACCCGGCAATCGTGGGTGGTATGGCGACATTTGCCGGCCAAACGGTGATGGTCATCGGCCATCAGAAGGGGAACGATACCCGCGAGAATATGCGGCGCAATTTTGGTATGCCGCATCCTGAAGGGTACCGCAAGGCACAACGGTTGATGCGTCACGCCGAGAAGTTTGGTATGCCGGTGATATGCTTTGTCGACACACCCGCCGCCGATCCTACCAAGGGATCGGAAGAACGTGGTCAAGCAAATGCTATCGCCGAAAGCATTATGCTGATGACAACGCTGCGGGTACCGAGTATTGCTGTCGTTATCGGCGAGGGCGGTAGCGGTGGAGCATTAGCCATTAGCGTTGCTGACCGGATTCTGATGCAGGAAAATTCGATCTATTCCGTGGCGCCACCGGAGGCAGCGGCTTCTATCTTGTGGCGTGACGCTGCGAAAGCACCGGAAGCGGCCAAGGCGCTAAAATTGACGGCAGCCGATCTCTATGCGCTTCGGATTATCGATGAGGTAATCCCTGAACCACCCGGTGGTGCCCATGCCGACCGTCTTACGGCAATTACCACCGTCGGTGAGCGGCTACGTTCCCATCTCACCGATTTGCAACAGCGTGACCTCGACACCCTTCTGCGTGAACGCTACCAGAAGTATCGTTCGATGGGGCAATTTCAAGAACAGCAGATGGATTTCTTCGCCCGGCGATAGTCTGGGTTTCGGAAAGCTCAGAGGAGAGGTGTTGCGAGGCAACACCTCTCCTTTTTTTGGCGGTACGTCACTATATGTACGCACGCATGAGGAGTACTACCCCTATTTTTAGTACTATATGACTATTCGCATCATGATGACTTTTTATTCATCAAGTGTTACAGTACGGGAGGCGAGCAACGGTCATAGCTAATCGCACAACCAGACACGTTCTATGCACCAAACACTACGTCTCGCACTGATAGGCCTCCTGATAATTAGCTCGTTTCTCTTCATCCCAACTCAAGCGGCAACACCCCTGAGCTGCCCTGCCGATCGGTCGCACCTCATTGAACGTTTTGGTGGTCGTTGGTTTTTGGTAGGTGCCAATGTACCGTGGCTTAATGGTGGCTTTGGTGCCGATTTCGCAACCGTCGAGGAATGGAACCAACACACCTACGATCCAAACGCAACTCGGATCATGTTTCGCACGTTACGCCAGCAAGGGGCTAATACCGTGCGTTGGTGGCTGTTTGCCGATGGTCGTGGGGCACCTGAGTTTAATACTAACAGCGGCGGTGCTGTGACCGGTCTTGATGCCGATTTCTTACCCGCTCTTGCCAGCGCGATTCAGATTGCTGCCGAAGAGGATGTGTATCTCGTATTCAATCTCTGGAGCTTTGACATGCTTATGGCAGACTCGACGGTATCTGGACGAGGCGAGCATGCAGGCGGTCATCGCGATCTCATCGTCGATCCGGTTAAACGAGCTTCATTTATCAATAATGCACTGCTGCCGATGCTACGCTATTCGGTTGACAGCAGCGGTTATACCATCGGCACTCATCCGAATGTGTTGGCCTGGGACATTTTTAATGAGCCGGAGTTTGGGATCAATGAGCCACCGCACTTCACACCGGCTCATAACGTCACCCAACCGGTAACGCTAACCCAAATGCAACAGTTCATTGCCGAGATCTCCGGCGCGATCCACCGTAATTCCAATCAATTAACGACCGTAGGTAGTGCTTCGATGAAGTGGAATAGCACCGGTGCACTCGGTGCTGTCGGTAATTTCTGGAATGATACCGCCCTCACTGCCTACGATCCACAAGGCTATCTCGATTTTTACCAAATTCATTATTACGGCTGGATGAACGGTGATGAGACATACTGGAGCTATTCACCGCTGTTCAACGATTGGTACGAAGGTCGTTTTGACAAACCGATGGTGATCGGTGAAGTACCGGCCAATGCCAGTGGCACCAACCGTACCCCTACCCAATTACTAGCTGAACTACGCTCTAATTGTTATGCCGGAGTATGGGTATGGCCCTATTTCAACGTGAACGATGGCACCGGCGAGTGGTCGAATGCCGCGAGTGCAGTACAAGCTATCGCCAATGCGGTCCCGGCTGAAGTGCGGATTACTGCTAATACGCTCTCGCCACGGGTCTACATTCCGCTGGCATTACGCTAACAACCGTAACTTTTTGGCTATCGGTAACGACATGATGAATGGAAACACCATAGTGTGGCCGTCAATCCTCCCCCTCGGCGACACTATGGGTTTCCGTAGTCGGCAGCGACGCCTTCAGACCAACTCTCCCCTGGGTCTGAAGGCATTGTTGCGCGAGAAATAGGGAGGCATCAATGCAACAACGGATTTTGCTCGTCTCCTTGAGTCTGATTTTAGTGAGTAGCTTGATCTGGCTTGGCCGACAACCATCCCCGGTGGCCGTTGCCAATGCTGGCACTCGCCAGTTTATCCCTTTGATCATGAAACCGTCAATCTTCACCGAGACGTTTACCGGCGAGCCATCACAACCACAAAGCTGGAACCCGCCTAATTGGGATGTGACGATACATTCGCGTGATGTCAATACATGGTATCAACTCGAACCAATGCCTGCCGAGCACGGTACCGATTGTACGCCACCACCTGCTTTGCGTTCGATCAGTAGCTACGAGGAGGCAGTATACGTCTGCCGCAATCACCTGATGACGGCTATCAAAGCAAGCGGTTATGGCGTGATCTACCTGACCCCCAACCATATGGTCGATTTTAGCGGTGGGACGGCTACCATTCGCTTTGATGTGTCCACGCTCCGTACTAGTCTGCGCGATTGGATCGATCTTTGGATCAGTCCGTACAACGATCATCTTCAACTCCCGCTCGATATGACAGTCGATTTGAGTGGGCCACCACGCAACGCTGTCCAAATACGAATGGATCTGAGTGGGAACTTCTTTGATGCGGTGATCTACCGCAACTTCCAGCCAACTGTCATCGATGGGACACCGATCCCGTATGACCGTTTTCTCACCCCAAGCTCAACCCGACGTGACACGTTTGAATTACAAATTTCGCGGACCCACATCAAGTTCGGGATACCAGCTTACAACTTCTACTGGATCGATACGCGCATCGCCGATCTCGGATGGGATCAAGGGGTCGTGCAGTTTGGTCATCACTCGTACAATCCATTGAAAGATTGTGCAACCTGCCGCGCTGGGACGTGGCACTGGGACAATGTAACGATCACTCCGACCCGACCGTTTACGATGATCGCTGCAGACCGACGCTACGTTGATCGCGCCAGTCCGGTTGTCACACTTGCAGCACCTGCACCGGCCAACGCTCGCCTCCGCTTCACCGGCATCGGACCTAATTTACAAGTTCGGTTCGATAACGGCACTTGGCAAGCAGCTCAAGTACAAGCCCATGACACCCGTTACTTTAAAGACGAACATTTCCGCAGTTACTGGATGCCCATTCCGGCCGGTGTCACTCGCATCGAGTTTCGGGGCGATAGGTGGTGGGGCGCTGACTGGCACGTCCGGGAAATCAGCGTATGGGCGTTACCGTGAGGACTCATCGTAGTAAGGCTTAGGAAAGCACAGACCAGTTGTCACGTTTGCAGCCTGCGCCAACAGTTTGGCGACACGTGTTGCATTCTGCACCGCATCAAAATAACGTTCGGCGTGATGTCTAGCGGCTTGCGCCATCTGCCATCGGGTATCGGGTTGCTCTCCCAAGAGGCGTAGACGGGCGGCAAGAGCCGTCGGATCATTGGGAGGCACCAGAAAGCCATTCACCCCATCACGCACAATATCAGGAAGGCCACCAACCGGGGTTGCAATGACCGGCACCCCACAAGCGATCGCTTCAAGGGCAGCAATCCCAAACGCCTCCGCTTGGGTTGGGAAGACGAAGACGTCGGCTTGACGGTATAACTCGATTAAACGTGGCGAATTGGGGGTAAGATCGCGATAAACATACACACCGGCAGTTGGTTCGATTGGGCTGCGGGTAACCAGATGCACCTCAATCGGGATGGGAAGCTGCTGTATGGCCGCTAGCAGGGTTGGTCCACCTTTCCGATAAAAATCGCCACCGACGAACAGCACGCGCAAAGGGCCGGGCATTCGATCACGTGCCGGCTGCCAACGGGACAAATCGATACCGGGCGGAATAACCTCAATCCGATCGGGATGCACTCCATACTCACGGATCAGTGAGTCACGTACCCAGTGCGACCACGGTAATACCCACGCTGCACGCTGAAAGAGCCGCCGATTCAGCCAATGCTTTACAGACGACTCTATCCCCAGTCGATCGGCACGATGATGGTAGAAACTTGCCATTTCATCGTACTGACGAGGAGTAATATCGGTTGCTATCAGATACGGACGCCGTTGCACGATCCCTCCGGCAATGGCGGCAGGTGCTTGCGTATTAAAGAGGGCTACATCATACTCTGCCTGACGCAATGCCTGTCGTACCTGCTGCCGACCACGCAATATCCCTCGCACTGTCTTCGGTAGGGGTAGTCGTTCAATCAAGCCACCGGCTTGATAGTATGTTATCTCAGCCCATTGAGCTTGCACCTGCGGCTGGCGCGCGAATCCAAATCGCAGATTTTCGGCATATGTGCGATGGCCAAGATGTTGTTCGAGAATGAAGAGTACACGGATCATGCATCACCGCTTTCTGAGTTTTTCACACCAACCAACAACCGATACGACGCAATGATACCTGCTATCGCTTGTCCGTTAACCAGCGACCGACTCGGTAACACCTTCACGTTCGGTTGGTGTTTCATTGATCTTCACCACGCGGGCCGGAATGCCTACCACCGTTGCCCCGGATGGTACATCGCGCGTCACCACGGCATTGGCACCAATCCGCGCCCGATCACCCACCGTAATGCCGCCTAACACCCGCGCACCAGCACCGATAAACACCTCATCACCGATGATCGGAAAGGCCCATTCGTTGCGCATCCCAATGGTGACCGCCGCTACAATCGTGCAATTCCGACCGATACGTTGCGGCGCTATCACCGTCCCAATCGGATGCGCAATGTACAACCCACCACCGATGTCAGCTCCGACAACAATCTCAAGACCGTAACGCCGGTAGATCCGCCGTTGGATATAGCCAGGGAGAAAGGGAATACCACGCTGCTTACACCATGACCCCAAACGAAACCAGAACATCGCCCGTAACGGCAAATGGCGAAAGAGCAGCACAATGACTTGACGTAGTGTGAGTGGTTCGGTACTGATCTGGCCTGGCACGACCCAACGGCGTGCATCTTGCAGAAAAAGTTCCCACATCGGCGGCTCCTCTCAGAGTTGTGTTGCTTCAACGATGGTCGGCATTGCAAAGAACCGGTCGCGTCCGCCCAATTCGTCGGCCACTCCTTGGTAGTAACGCAAATTAAAGATCGCGCTGTAGATGGGACGGCTCCCTCGCTCACCGAATAGCCGATGCGCTAGTAGCGCCAGCCGGGGTAAGATGATCAGTACAAGAGCACTCGCCCGTGGACGGTCGAGCAAAACCCACACTAACCAACGGGTTAGTTGATTACGCTGCGCAAATTCTCGACGCACAAAACCGAGCAGATCAACCTGCTGTTCACGGCCAAAGATGATGTCATTTCGTCCGTATGCGTAGGGTGTTGCCAACCACGACGTAAAGCTCCGATCGGCATAGTGATAACCGACGGCCTGCGGTGCAAAGACAAATTCAACACCAAGCTTATTGAGCCGATACGCCAACTCAATATCTTCGGCACGCCGAAACCGTTCATCAAAGCCACCCGCTGCCAATACCAACTGCCGGGCCAACGAAGTGTTCCCGGTGTAGAATTGCCGGGCCGTTGCCGGCCAGATTCCGCTCGTCATTGCACGATACTGCTTTTCCAGCATCGCCTGCTCCCACGCTACCCACGGTGACAAGCGGGCATCAGGCGGGGTCAGCATCGGTCCAAGCACTACCCACTGCTCACGTTCATTGTGCAGCCGCATGTGTTCAGCAATAAGATTGGGAGCCGGAACCACATCATCGTCGAGGAACAAAATGATCGGGCCACGAGCCGCTGCAATCCCCCGATTGCGCGCTGCTGCCGGCCCGGCGTTGGCTTGCTGAATAAAGTGCAAGTGAAATGACGTTTGGGCGTGTTGGCAGAACGCAACAGTACCATCGGTCGATCCATCAGAGACGATCACAACCTCAAAAGACGAATGGGGGTACGTCTGCTTGCCAAGCGCTGTTAACACTCGCTGTAGACGATCACAGCGGTTGTAGGTGGGAATGACAACACTGACCGTTGGGAATTGATCCTTCATACTCGTTACAAATGACGAATCACACGTGCCGGCACGCCGGCAGCAAGCGAACGCGGGGGAATACTCTTGGTCACAACACTCCCGGCTCCAACCACACTCCCCGCCCCAATCGTTACTCCACTCAGCACTGTCACCCGTCCGCCTAACCATACATTCTCTTCGAGAACAATCGGCGCTGAGGGCGGTCGTTCTTGGCGATGTTCCGGTTCGAGGCGGTGAAAATCATTATCCATAATCATCGCGTAAGTACCGATATTACAGCGAGGACCAATCCGTACCAGCTCAGTCGCGGCAATAGAACACCCATAATTGATGAATGTCCCTGCTCCAATCTCCAAACAGGCTCCGGGAGCAACGGCTAGTTCTAGCGGCACGACGGTCGAAACCAGCCGCGCACGCTCACCGATAACTAAACGTCCGCCTTTATGTACCACCGGTCGCCCCCACAACCGAACTCTTGGCCCCAATTCAGCGCCGCGCAGATACCACCGCGCTCGTAATACGGCTAGAATGTCGCTGACAATATCGGTAAGAGGACGTGATGGCATGACCTGTTGCTCCCTTACGCTATCACCATCATAGTAGCTCATCGAGATGAACAGGTTCTAAACAAAATAGACATGTGAGCTAACAGTTTCGTTGCGCATTTTAGTTTCGTTTAGCGAGTTGCACAGGCACATGGTGCTCGACCAAGCAACGAACAGCATAAACCGACACTATCGTAACATGGAGATGCCCTTTCAAACTAGAGCAGGATTTCCTCACTCTTATGCCTTATACTTTGCTACCGGTATATCTCATTCGTCAGCTTAGTCGTTAGCGTTCCCCTCCGCTCTAGCAACCAGCAACACTTCAGCGGCACGCGCTGCATCGCGCATCTGGCGCAATTGCGCACCGCTGACGAACCCTTCGTCCGGCGACAACCGGAATCCGTCCCAAAACCCACGTAACCGCTGGCGCGCGAAGAACAACTCGCGTCGGTCGCCGCGTAATGCTTTTGGAATCGCTTTGAAGGTAAGCTTGACTTCGCGAGCTAAAAACCATGCACCGGCAAATAGGTCGCCACGACGAGTGAAACGACCAAAATTACCACCATTACCGTATTGATAGCGAGCAAAGAGCGCTTCAGCCTCATCTCGCGAGCGGAAACCGTGTGTATGCACCACTTCAATATGAGGACAGATTTTATATCGCGCACCACTGCGCACAATGCGCCAACACAAATCGGTATCGTCGGAGGCGCGCAACCGGCTACCGGGGCCGCAAAATTCATCGTAGCCACCGATGCGATCCAAAAGACGCCGACGCATACTGAAATTTGCACCCGAAGCGTGCAAGGGAAAGCGCCACCGTGACAGATACGGCCATGCCTCAAATTCGGGTGTATAGCCGGTATCTGGATCATACGGCGGTGCGGTGAGGCGTCCGGCAATAAAATCGAGTTCTGGATCGGCGCTAAACTCAGCCACGATCTGTTCAAGCCAATCAGGTCGCACTTCGATATCATCATCGATCAAAGCTATAATCTCGCCCTGACTGGCTGCGATACCTACATTGCGTGAGCTAGCCGCCCCAAAACCGGGCCGCCGATTGAACAGATAGTGAAAACGTGGATCGGTATGGAACGGCGCTGTTATTTGCAAACTTGCATTGTCGGGACTTTGATCAACAACGAAGAGTTCAAAGTTCTGATAGGTACTGCGAAAGACACTCTGGACCGCGTCAAATAACGCTTGCGGGCGTTGCTTGGTAGGAACGATAATTGATACAAGCATGGTAGTCTCGCTATTTACAACGACTGCTCGACAACGGCAGATCGCGTAGCGCGCTGATAGACCAAGTATTCAGGATCAATGGGAACGGCCAACCCACGTACACAACCGCGGATCAGAGCAATGAGCCGACCTAAGCCACGTGGGCGGCGAAGGCGCAGTAGGGGCCGCAGCGGCTCGATGAATGCCGGAACGAGTAACTCGTACAACAACACGATACCTGCTCGCCAATAACCGGCCTTCAGCGGCTTGATATATGCCGCACCTAGCCCTTCCCAATCACGTGTAGCCAACTCGCGTGCTTCGGACCATGTGCGAAAACCGTCGTGAATCACATACGTAGCAGGCGTTTCAACTACATACCAACCATGCACAATCGCCCGCAAGGCAAGATCGGCATCCTCCGCAGAAGGGAATCGCCCGCCTGCTCCTAAGGACTCGTCGAAGCCACCCATGGCGAGGACCAGATCGCGCCGTACAGCCATCCCGGCACCGATTCCCCGCGCACGACATTTGGCCCAAAAGGTACGCACAACTGCCCGTTGGCGACGTTGATAGGCCGGGATGAAACCGGCCGACTCATCATGCGGTCCCGGCACAACATTGCAGAACACGACGGCTGCGCGTGGCTCGCGCGTCAGTTCAGACTCGATGCTCTGTAACCAAGTAGACGGTACGCGGCAATCGTCATCGGTGAAGGCGACAAATGGAGACCGGGCGAGTTGCAGTCCAATGTTGCGCGCTATGCCCAACCCTTGTGTGGGCGACGCCACATACCGTAAGCGTGGATCGGCTTGAAAACGCTGAAGCGCGTTCGCGGTAACCGTATCAGTACTCTGATCGACCACGATCAGCTCAAACGATGGATGATCGTTGCGTAAGATGCTCGTGGCTGCACTGACAACACGTTCACCCCGATTACGAGTACAAATAACAGCACTTATCGTTGGTAAGCTCATCTCCCCCCCTTACCACTTAACATCAAAACCCTCGGTGTTCGGCACGCGAGATGATGACCGGTATGCCGGCAAACCTAACAGTTCTGGCACCGTAACAATCTCGTAACCTTCACTACGTAGCCAAGGAGTCAGCAAGCGTACCGCTCGTGCTGTCTCCGTTTTCTCCCACCGTATCTGGTTCGACACCGAATCGTGCATTAAGATGATCGAACCGGGTTTGACTAAGGGCTTGATTTGAGCTACCAAGTGCTCGGCCGGAACTTCCGGCACCTTCCAATCGTCGGGGTAAATATCCCACCCAATCACAGCATACCCACGTTGCCGAAGACGTTGACCTTCCCACGGTGTTAGCCATCCCCACGGCGGACGGTAGAGATGGGGCCGACACCCGATCACTTGGGCAATTGCGTCGTCTGCTGCATCAATATGCTCACCACCACGCAGGAGCAAGCCGGCTTTGCGGCTATGCATCATCGAATGGTTGCCGATGACATGCCCCTCGGTAAACGCACGTTGCACCACATCAGGATGCCACTGCACACTCAATCCAACACAAAAGAATGTCGCTTTTACGCCTAATTCACCGAGCGTATCGAGTAATTGTTCGGTACACGGTTTGCCTGGCCCATCATCGAACGTAAACGCAACAGCTCGCCGTGTACGCGGCCCGTGATTGTAATAGTAGCCAAAGCCGCCATAGGGCGGACTGAGGATCAGATTGCCTATCTGATCGACAACCCGCGTTACCGCTGTTTTCAGACTCATCGTGTTCCTCCCCCTACGAACACGGTGCCTAGACCGCCGATGACACGGTTGTATCGTTTGAAATAGCTTGCCTACGCTGGAACAGTCTCCGATAAAGATGAGCACCCAACAACGCACGTAATGCCATCGCTACCGTACCCTTTTGGAAGAGAGTCTCCCCTGGGCTGACTTGTAAACCCACCCGGAAGAACTGCCAGCCTAGCCGCACGTTGCCGCTAAAGACGGCATCGGCTGCAAACGAGATCAATGCCCGCTGTCGCGCTTTGCGGTAGAGCCATCGCTGTCGCTGCCGTTCCTCAGCCGGCATAAGACTAAACGTCCAATCAAAAATACGGAACAGTTCGAGGATCGCATTGCGTAGTGCGGCAGGATTTTTCGACATACTCGATGGGTGGCGACGGTAAGCGTACAGCATCTCGTCGACATAGGCGACATCGCCAAAATGGCACAAGCCTAACCACATCTGTGCATCAAGCGACCAAATCAGGGTAGGATCGTAGCCTCCGATGGCTTCATAGGCGCTCTTGCGAATCATAGTACCGCTATGCTGCGGATACCCCTTGAGTAAGAAATCAGCAAAGACGTCACGACCATCACGAATATAGCTATGATCAGCAGCACGACTGACAAAGTTGAGCGTCCATTCATTGGCGTATAGCCCGTAGGCACTAAACACCATGACAACCTGCGGGTTCTGTTCAAGAATGGCAACCTGTTGGGCGAAAGCATGCTGCGATACTACCCAATCGTCTGCCGAGATAACGCTAAGATACCGACCACGTGATTCCTGCATCCCTTCGATTAACGAGGCAACGAAGCCCTTATTCTGTTCGTGATGGATCAAACGTACCCGTGGATCGTGTAAGTACGGCTCGATCACTGCCAACGAGTTATCGGTTGAACAATCGTTGATCAGAATAAGCTCGAAATCGCGAAAGCTCTGTTGCAAAATCGAGTCGAGACAATTGGGCAGATAATAGGCATAGTTGTAATTCAACACTGTCACCGATAATAGCGGGGCCGTTGTTGTTTGCATGACCACCTCCTTATCATCAGTGCGTACAGGCCGCCGCCAATGTCGCGACGATATAGTCTTGATCTTCATCGGTCATTTGCGGATACAGTGGCAGAATAATGCTGCGATCTTGCCCATACTCTGACCACGGCAGATGATAGCCCTCAGAGCGGTGGTAAGGTCGCTCGCGATGCGCACACATGATCCCGCGCCGGGTGGCAATCCCGTGATCGAGCATATATTGCATCACCGCACGCTGGTCGCACCATTCCGGCAGATAAATGGAGAAGCTTTGCCAATTGGTACGGGCATACGGCGGTTCGACCGGCACACCAACTCCCGGAATAGTTTGGAGTAGCTCGACATAACGGGCCGCCAATCGTCGGCGGATCGGCACGATCTCTGCCAAACGCCGCAATTGTTCACGTCCGACTGCCGCCTGAATATCTGTCATGCGGTAGTTGTAGCCAACAACGTTGTATTCTTCAAAAATCACGCGATTGGCGAGATGACGTACCCGATCGTTGACACTCATCCCATGCTGGCGCAAGAGTCGAAACAGCTCGGCATACTCGGGATTATTGGTGGTGAGCATACCACCATCGCCGGTACTTAACACTTTGCGTGGATGGAACGAGAAACAGGCGATTACTCCGTGCGGCTTGCCGATCTTTTCCCACTGCCCCTGCCAGAAGATTTCGCTCCCGATAGCACAAGCCGCATCCTCAATAACCGGCAAACCGTGCGTTTGGGCGATCGTAGTAATCTGCGCCAAATCGGCCGGCATTCCCATCTGATGCACCGTCAGGATCGCTTTGGTACGCGGCGTGATAGCGGCCTCGATTAACGACGGATCCATGTTGTGCGTTTGCGGATCGACATCGACAAACACCGGCTCAGCACCGCAATAACGCACACTGTTGGCCGTTGCAATGTATGAATGACTGACGGTAATCACTTCATCACCGGGACCGATTCCAACCGCTAACAAGGCTAGATGCAGCGCAGTGGTGCAATTCGAGACGGCTACCGCATATTGAGCACCGGTGTAAGCGGCGAACTCTTGCTCGAATGCAGCCACCTCTGGCCCTTGCGTGATCCAACCCGACAAAATGACACGCTGCGCTGCTTCCGCCTCGGCAGAACCCATCACCGGCCTGGTCAGTGGGATGTGGCGTTTCACTGTTGCTGTCATGGCCACGTAATCTCCTCTTTTTTCCAGTTGTGAACCCGCTCTTCGGCCAGCAAATCCTCAACGGCAACCCCACGTGACAGGTACCATTCATGCAAACGCCGTAACCCTTCGTGTAATGAGATGGTCGGTGTAAAGCCGAGTACCTGTTGCGCACGTGAACTGTCAGCGTACAAGCGCAACACGTCACCCGGTCGTGGTTCATCGTGTACTATCGGTGTCTCCGGGTTACCCACAACGGCAGCCACGGTGCGACCCAGCTCGTTGATCGAGATTTCACGGCCCTGTCCAACATTAAACGTGCCTCCAATCGCCATTTCGACCATTCCGGCCAGCATAATACCCCGTGCAGTATCGCTAACGAAGGTAAAATCACGGGTCTGGGTGCCATCACCGAAGATGACCATCGGCTTGCCGACCATCGCCCGTAACATAAACTTTGGGATCACCTCACCGCTATCGCCTTCGTGATGGCTACGCGGCCCGAAGCTATTAAACGGACGCACCACGACGGTCGGGTAGCGATAGCTTTCCCAAAAGGCACGAGTATAACACTCACCGGCTAACTTACCTCCGCCGTAGACGGTCATCGGAAACGTCGGATGCTCTTCGGTCATCGGTACCCAGCGCGCAGTGCCGTATACTTCTGAACTTGACACATACACAAAGCGCGGCACGTCGGCACGACGCGCTAAGTCGAGCAACGTAAGTGTGCCGGTTGCATTGACATCGTGGTTCTCGAACGGATCGTGCAAGCTGTGACGCACGCCAAGACAGGCTAAGTGATAAACTATCTCGACTCCGCGTAGCAGGCGGGTCATAGCATCGCGATCACGTATATCAACGACGACCAATTCCACATCGGCATCGCGCACGTGGGCAAGATTGTCGCGTTTCCCGTTGACCAAATTATCAACCACGATAACCCGATGGCCGGCAGCGGCCAATTGTGTCACCAGTTCACTCCCGATAAAGCCGGCGCCACCGGTGACCAAGATGCGTTTTGTTGTCATAGGTTATCCTTCAGGTACACGTTATCGGTTGGTTGTTCCATACTCAACTGCAAAGATCGACTGCATCCAACCCTGCATCGCGTTTGCCACGACCTGTTGCTGTTCTACAGTCAGTTCGGGGAAGATCGGAAGCGAGAGAACTTCAGCCGCAGCAGATTCGGCGTGCGGAAAATCACCCGACCGATAGCCTAACTCGGCGAACGCTTTTTGCAAATGTACCGGGATCGGATAATGAATGCCGGTACTCACGCCATGCTCGTGCAAATACGCTTGTAACTCATCACGACGCGGATCGCGGATTGCATATATGTGATAGACGTGACGCCGGTCAGGGAGGGCAATCGGTGTACGCACCCCCAATGGAGCTAACAGCGCATCGTAGCGGGCCGCAGCCGCGCGGCGTAGCTCTGTCCACTGTTCGATATAGCGCATCTTGACCCGCAAAATCGCGCCCTGTATTCCCTCCAGGCGGTAGTTGAAGCCTTTAAGATCGTGATAGTAGCGTCGCTCAGCACCCCAATCACGGAGCATACGCACGGTGCGGGCCAGTTCGGGGTGATTGGTCGTTACTGCTCCACCTTCACCATACGCGCCGAGGTTTTTGCCCGGATAAAAGCTGAAGCAACCTAGATCGCCGATGCTACCAACCCGTCGACCTTTGTATTCGGCCCCGTGTGCCTGAGCTGCATCTTCAATCACGACCAGCCCATGCTTGCGCGCAATCGCCATAATTGCATCCATCTCGGCGGGCTGACCGTACAAATGCACCGGAATAATGGCCTTGGTCCGTGGTGTAATCGCCGCTTCGATCTGAGCCGGATCAATCGTGAAGGTTACCGGATCAATATCGACAAACACCGGGCGCGCACCGGTATAATCAATGGCCGAAACGGTGGCGATAAAGGTATGTGGGGTTGTAATGACCTCATCACCGCGCCCAACCCCCGCCGCCAGCAACGCTACATGCAGCGCGCTGGTACCCGAATTTACACCTATTGCATATTGGCATTGGGTATAGGCGGCAAATATCTCTTCAAATGCTGCCACCTCTTTTCCCAATACGAATTGGGTACTCACCAGTGTATCGAGAACGGCTCGATCAATCTCTTCTTTGATCGAGAGATATTGGGCTTTCAGATCAACGAACGGGATCATAAATACTCCTTTACACGGTTAAAGGCGCAGTGCAATCACAACTACATACCGGACAGTTCCACCGGCTGACCACGATTCGCCATCGAATACGAAGCTGCCTCCAAAATGCGGATGACACGCAGGCCGGCATAGCCATCCGAGAGCGGTCGGCGCCCATTACGCACACAATCCACGAAATGTTCAGCTTCGATCTTAAGGGCCTCGACATTGTCGAGCCGCGGTGCCCACATATCGCCGGTGCGGTAGCCAACATGACGCTGGTAGACAGCATCTTTACTTTCGCTGATAATGATGCCTTTGTCGTACACCTTCACCTTCTCACTCATCTCAATGTCGTCATAGACAATCATCTTTTCCGATCCACCAATGAGGGTTTGGCGGATCTTCACCGGCGCCATCCAATTGACATGAAAATGAGCAATGAGGTTGTTGGCAAAATAGCAGGTGAGATAGGCCATATTTTCTGGCTTACCCAACACATGCGCCATACCGGTCGCTGCGATCATCGTTGGGCTGGCCCCAACCAGATAGTCCATAATCGAGAGATCATGGACTGCTAAATCCCACAATACGTTCACATCATTTTGGAAAAGCCCAAGATTGACCCGCACCGAGTCGTAGTAGTAGAGTGTGCCAAGCGTACCGCTATCGATCAATTCTTTAATCTTGCGCACGGCACTGGTATAGATAAATG
Source organism: Chloroflexus sp. (assembly GCF_049970315.1). Classification (GTDB taxonomy): domain Bacteria; phylum Chloroflexota; class Chloroflexia; order Chloroflexales; family Chloroflexaceae; genus Chloroflexus. The sequence continues at coordinate 93,371 of NZ_JBMFNE010000014.1, read as the reverse complement.
TATGATCAACCATTAATGTCAACCCACGACTCTCGGCTTCTTTAATTAACCGCTCGGCTTGGGCGACAGTTGACGTGAACGGTTTCTCGACCAGCACGTGTTTGCCGGCCTGTAAGGCCATGAGGGCTAGCTCGAAGTGTGACGACACTGGTGTCGCTACCACTACCGCATCAAGAGCAGGATGTTTCAGCATATCGATGACATCAGCGTAGGTCTTCACCGACGGGTAGACTTGCTCGACCAATGCACGACGCTCGGCCCGTTGGTCACAAACAGCAACCACTCGTGCGCCGGCAACTTGGGCAAAGTTACGCACAAGATTAGGCCCCCAGTAGCCATATCCGATAACACCAATGCCGATCATACCGATTCCTAACTTTGTCAGATTCAGGATGAAAATGAAGCCTGGTGCACATCCGCTTCGTCTCGATTGTACGCACTGATCATGATGTTTAGATGAATAGAGGAAGAGTAGATATGAGATGTTCGTTACATATTTTGATATGTCAGATTTTGAGTAACTGCCTACCCATTTTCCGGGAAATGAGTTAACCTATCGCCATGGTCGAGAATCTGCTGGAAATCGACGCCCTG
>NZ_JBMFNE010000014.1:0-92771 GCF_049970315.1 Chloroflexus sp. | reverse complement strand
TTGAGTAACTGCCTACCCATTTTCCGGGAAATGAGTTAACCTATCGCCATGGTCGAGAATCTGCTGGAAATCGACGCCCTGCTCAAGCGATTGACTTCGCTGGAAGCCGAAATTGCCTGCCTGCAAGCCGCGAATGCTTGTCTGCAGGCGGAGAATAGCCGCTTGCAAGCCGCGAATGCCGAATTGCGGCGTCAGCTGGAGCTGAACAGCGGAAACAGCCACAAGCCGCCGAGCAGCGATGGGTATCGAAAGAAGCGAGTGCAGCCGGCCTTGCCCAAGGGCGAGCAGCGGGCGATGGGCGGCCAGTTGGGGCACACCGGCGCGACGCTGCGCCAGGTGGCGCAGCCTGATCGGGTGCGGGTACATTTGTCAGAGCGCTGTCAGGGTGGTGGGCGGGAGGGTGCCCCGAACGAACGGCACGCGGTGGTGAGCCGGCACCAGGTGTTCGCCATTCCGGAGCCGAAGCTGGCAGTGACCGAGCATCGGCTGGGGCTGCACGAATGCTGTGGGCAGCAGCAGCTGGGAGCCTCTCCGGCCGCAGTGGGTAGCCAGGTGCAGTATGGGCCGGGGGTGCGGGCATTGGTCGTGCAGTTGTCGGTGGCTCACAAGATGCCGTTGGCCCAGATTGGCAGTCGGTTCAGCGACCGGTATGGCTACGCACTGAACGACGCGACGGTGGCGGCGCCGCAGGAGCAGCGGTGGCAAGCTGCGGTGGCTGATTTGGACGAGATCGGCCTGCGGGTTGGTGGGCGACTGCAATGGTGGCACACGGCGAGCGACGCCCAGTCCCCCGATTTGGTTGTACATGCGCAGCGCGGCGACCAGGCCTTGCGCAGGGCGTCTTCGATCTTGCCCTTGTTCACCGGCTGGGCCATTCATGACCATCTGGCGGCGGATTACAAGTTCCCGCAAGCGCCACACGGGGCCGGCAATGCGCACATTTTGCGTGCATTGCCGGGCTTGGTGGACAACGGGTCGTCGTGGGCCGGTGCCATGCACACCTGCCTGTTGGAACGCCATGACCAGGCTCGCCCTTTGCCAGGGGAGGCGGCGACAGCGGCACAGCAACGGGATCGGCACATTCTGAGCCAGGCTAAGCAGGAAGCGCCACCCCCTCAACCCCAGACGGGCAGAGGAGGTCCGACAAGCACGCCGGGGCGGAAGCTGCTCCGCCGTCTGACCGAGCATGCGGAAGCCGTTCTGGCCTTCACGCGGGGAGGGCGTGCCGTTCACCAACAATCAGGCCGAACGCGACGTGCGCCCGGCAAAGGTCAAGCAGAAAGTGAGCGGTTGCTTTCGCACGGACCAGGGAGCAAGAGGCTATGCTCGCTGGCAAGCGCTGATTTCCACCTGCCGCGAACAGGGGTGTACTGGCTTTGGGACGCTGCGCAGCCTCTTTGTCCATCACGCAGTCTCCCTACTCGCAGGAGGGTAGGCAGTTACGATTTTGATCTGTAACTATTTAATCATACAATCCGTACTACAGTGGCTCGTTACAAGCTGTGTCCGTGGGAACATTCTTACGATCACCACAGCAAAAAATACTGCTCTTCTAAGCGATAAGGAGCCATCGGATCATAGCATCATCGGTGCGCCAGACCTACGTATCCCCGCCGATCAGTTCATCCGCAGCAGCCAACAATTGTGCGATCCGTTCTAGAGGCGTATTCTTGCTCTTGAGATAGAGTTCGAGCGCGTGTCGTGGTGTAAGACCGGCACGCAACGCTTCAGCAACCCCGGCGAATCGCTGACGAACCGGACGTTCGATATCAAACACAATTGCCGCAATCACTGCCGCACCGGCCTCACGTAACCATTCACGCACGTGGTCTTCACGCAGCAACGTTGCCTGTTCGCGTGACAGTTGCACTTCAACGCGAACCACTGCTTCGCGCAGATCGTGACGATTGATGACGGCACGCAACGCCCCCACCGGATCGCTACTTCGACGCAGATCACGTTCGATACTAACGAACGGGCGTGCCGATAGTTGCACAAATTGCCAGCGTGTTTGTCCCGGCTCCAGCTCAACCAGCACACATCCTTTCGGCTCATCACGTTCACCAAAATCGATCCGCTCGATGCTGCCGGGATAAACAACCGGTGGCCGTTCACCAAGCACCTGATGACGATGAATGTGGCCGAGGGCAACATAATCGACACCGGGCAGAGCCAAGGCCGAACGCGGTAAGCTGAGATCACGACCCAAGATCATCGCCCGCTCAGACCCCAATTGCGCACCTTCGACCGTTCCATGAAAGGCGACCACCGTCGGTATCGTTGCATCGCACTCAGCCACCGCCCGTTCAATAAACTGCTCCAATCGACGACGTAATTCATATTCAATCGTCGCGAATGACACACCGACCATTTCGTCGCGGGTGAGCAACATTTGGCGCGTCACCCACGGCACTGCAATCAGTTGCAGATCGCCACTGCGCGTGGGAAGCCGATACCGACGCAGGCGGTCGGCCACCGTCACCCCTTCGAGGGCCAATGTGGCAAAAATCTCTACTGAGTGAGCGCGCCCTTGCGCCGGTGAGATGTCGTGATTACCGGTAAGGATCACCACCGCTACGCCGGCGTCGCGTAAACGGCGGATGCGCGTCGCAAACTCGCGCTGCACCGTAGGGTTAGGTGAACGGTTTTTATACACATCACCGGCAATCAGGCAAAGATCGATCTGATGATCAAGCCCAACCGTAATTGCCTCGTCAAGTCGGTCAAGATAATCAATCAGACGGGAATGCAAGCCGCGGCGCGGATCGGGCGCACCATAATTTTCGATCCCGAGATGCAAGTCGGCAAGGTGTAACATGCGGATCATGCATATCCTCTCTTGCGGGCAGTGGCAACATCAGCGCACCACACGCAACGTAAAGGGCGACGTCGTGCGTCGCCCCCTTGTCCACTGGGTGTTACTTTGGACAATGGAGAGTCGGCCATCGTGGCAATAACCACGAGCGTGGTAACCAGATCAGAACTGACCGGCGAAATGACATGCCACCCAATGCCCTTTGCGCTTCTCCTCAAACGCCGGTTCCTGCTCTTTACAGATGCTCTTGGCAATCCAGCAACGCGGATGGAAGCGACAACCGCTTGGTGGATTGATCGGACTCGGCACATCACCTTGCAAGACGATCCGTTCGCGCTTCACAAACGGGTTCGGATGGGGAATGGCCGAAATCAACGCTTTCGTATAGGGATGGAGCGGCTCACGAAACAGTTCAACGCTCGTCGTCAGCTCAACCATCTTCCCCAAATACATCACCCCAACCCGATCCGAGATATGCTCGACTACTGCGAGATTATGCGCAATGAACAGGTAAGTCAGACCAAACTCACGCTGGAGCGAGCGTAGCAAATTGAGCACTTGCGACTGGATCGACACATCAAGTGCCGAGACCGGCTCATCGCAGACGATCAGTTTTGGCTCCATAATCAGCGCTCGCGCAATTCCGATACGCTGGCGCTGACCGCCGGAAAACTCATGGGGAAAACGGGTCATGTGTGAAGCGCTCAAGCCAACCTTCGCCAACACTTCACGCACCCGTTCACGCCGTTCGGCCGGTGTCCCAATGCCGTGGATCACCAAACCTTCGGCGACACTCTCACCAATCGTAATGCGGGGATCGAGCGAAGCATAAGGGTCTTGGAAAATGATCTGCATATCGCGGCGCAGTGCCTTCATCTGCCGGCCACTCGCCCGTATCACATCTTGCCCCTCAAAGACTACCTCGCCAGACGTTGCCCGCTCGAGACGCAGCACAGTACGGCCGGTCGTTGTTTTACCACAACCACTCTCACCGACCAAACCGAGCGTCTCACCACGTTTAACGGTAAAGCTCACATCATCAACGGCCCGCACTTCAGCGATTGTGCGCCGCAAAAAACCACCCTTAATGGGGAAGTATTTCTTGAGATGACGTACCTCAAGTAACGTATCGTTCGCCGGTTGCACCACCGGAGTAGTCATTGCCCTCACTCCATGTATCAAAAGCTTTAGCGTCTGCGCGCCATTGTCTCAATCTGCATACAACCAACAGCGCACCCGTCGATTCGATCCCAGCTCGATCATTGGTGGTGGCTGGTCACACTTCTCGAAGCGCTTGCTACACCGTGACGCAAAGCGACAACCCTTCGGGGGATTGATCAGGCTCGGCACCGTCCCGGGAATTACCTCGAGTTCCTCACGTTCATCACCGAGCACCGGCATCGAATTCAGCAAGCCACGAGTATACGGATGCTTCGGATCGCTAAATAGGGACTGCACATCGGCATACTCGACTACCTGGCCGGCGTACATCACCACCACACTATCGGCCATTTCGGCAATCACCCCCATATCGTGAGTGATCAACATAATAGCCGTCTCGATCTTCTCACGCAACTCACGCATGAGGTCGAGGATCTGGGCTTGAATAGTCACATCGAGCGCCGTTGTCGGCTCATCGGCAATCAACAATTCAGGGTTACAGGCCAATGCCATCGCGATCATCACCCGTTGGCACTGACCCCCGGACAATTCATGCGGATACTGACGCATCCGCCGCTGTGGATCGGGCAAGCCAACCATCGAAAGGAGTTCGACACAGCGCTTTTGCGCCTCTTCGCCTTTCAGGCCCTGATGTATTTCCAGCGTCTCGATAATCTGATCGCCGATGCGGAAGACCGGATTCAGCGCTGTCGTCGGTTGCTGAAAGATCATAGCAATCCGATCACCGCGCAACTTCCGCATCTCTTCCGGCTCAAGCGTCAGCAGATCGATCCCATCGAAAATAATCTTTCCTTCGACGATCCGTCCGGGCGGACTCACCAACCGCATAATCGAGAGTGAGGTTACACTCTTGCCTGATCCCGACTCACCGACAATACCGAGGGTTTCGCCGCGGCGCAAGACAAAATCGACACCATCGACCGCCTGCACCACACCCTCTTCGGTAAAGAAATAGGTCTTCAAACCCTCCACACGTAGCAGTTCTATGCCACGTCGGCCGGTTGGGCGCGCCGCGCCCGCTACAACACGAGACTCGGTAGCCACAGGTACTCCATCTATATTCAGCGCTTACGCTCTGTTAGCCGCGCTGCCGCGGATCGAGCGCATCACGCAAACCATCACCGATATAGTTAATCGCAATTGAGGCCACAAGAATGGGTAATGCCGGGATCAGCGGCATCCACGGATACTGAAACATATAGCTCTGCGCATAGCCGAGCATATTACCCCACGTTGGCGTCGGGTCTTGGATGCCGAAGCCGAGAAAACTCAGCGCCGACTCGGCCACCAACGTTCCATTTACACCGAGGGTAAAATCGACGATCATCGGTGGCAATGCGTTAGGAAACACATGGCGGAAGAGAATGCGCGCATTGCTTGCGCCGAGGGCACGAGCCGACTCGATATAGACATTCTCGCGCACCGAAAGCACCATCCCCCGCATCAGACGGGCCGTTCCCGTCCAACCAAAAAATGCCAACACCAAAATCACGGCAAAAATAATCCTGGCTTCACGCTCGGAAACAGCAAACAGAAAGGCCAACAATGAAGCCCCCCAGTCGGGTAATGGCACTGCATTGATATTTTGCACCAAAATCGCCGATAAAATCAGCAAGAGCAGTAACGTCGGGAAGGTCGCCACGATCTCAAGGGTGCGGCTAATGATAGTATCAACCCAGCCGCCGAAATATCCGGCCAGCATACCAAGCAAAATACCAATTGTCGACGCGATAAACGTCGCCGTAAATGCAGTTCCCAGTGACACCCGTGAAGCGTACAGCAGGCGTGTCGCGTAATCACGGCCAAGATGATCGGTACCGAGAATATGCAGACCGCCATCGGCATCAACGCCCATTGGTGTGAGGAAACGACCGGTAAGATTAGGGGTATCGCGTTCGTAAGGTGCGATCAGCGGGGCTGCGGCTGAAAGCAAGAGCAGCGCTGCCAAGAGACCGACACAAAACATTGCCAGCCGATGACGGCGAAAGCGCCGCAAGACAATCGCCCACTGCCCTTCCGAACGTCGGGGGGCGACTTCTTCAAGCGGCACAGCAGTTGTGCTGGTGGCCATTCAATACTCTCCTCGTGTTGATGAACCTATCCCGGCCTCATTGCCGGCAGTAATCTATATGATACCGTACTTTCATCGAGTATGCAGCATAGGTACATTACGTCAAGCGAATCCGTGGGTCAACCACCGTATACAGAATATCGGTGATCAGAATGCCGATCAATAACAGCACCACGTTGATAATCAGCAAAGCCATCACCACATTATAATCGTTACGACCGAGGGCATCAATAAACAAACGACCGATACCTGGCCAATTGAAGACAGTCTCGGTAATCAACGCCCCACTAAAGAGGGCCACCAAAATCCCGGCCAGTAGAGTCACAAACGGAATAAGTGAATTGCGCAGGGCGTGCTTCAAGATAACTACCCGCTCGGCTACACCCTTTGCGCGAGCAGTGCGCACATAATCAAGACTCAAGACCTCGAGCATACTACCGCGCACAAAGCGGCTCCAACCGGCAATATTGATGAATGTCAACACGCCACACGGCATCAAGAACCGCAAGAAACGGTCGAGCAACGAACCGGCCTGCACTGTCCCGATCAGCGGGATCGTATAATCGCGTACTCCTACTGCATCACCGGGGGGCAAATACGGCAAACCGGCATTCTTCGCCAACACCGAGAAGAGCAAAATCGCAAAAATACCGAAGACAAAGCTCGGCAGTGATGCACCGATAAAGGCGACGGTTGTCATAATGTAGTCAAAGCGCGAATACTGTTTTACTGCCGAATAAACGCCGACCGGTACCGCGATGAGGATCGAAAGTAAGATCGACGTCCCCATGAGATATAGGGTATACGGCAAGCGGGTCATAATCAAATCGATCACCGGTCGGCCACGCAGCATCACCTGTGAGATACCAAAATCACCAAAGACAATACCACGACTCACCTTCCGGCCTTCGAGATCGGCCATTGTCACGGGAACTTCGCAACCCTCTTCCACCACCTCGATCCGCCCATCGGGGTAGCGGAGGCGCACCTGGCCGGGCACCGCACAGCCCACCTGCCAATCGGCTCCGATCCCACCAGGGAGTGGCCCGGCCGGCCAACCGATCAACCAGCGGGTAAAGCGAAACGGCAAATAGATATCCAATTCAAACCGTTCGCGGACACGGCGAATATCATCTTCAGAAATACGATTTTGCCCGGCATTTTGACGTTCGGCCAGTAGCTGATCAATCGGCCCACCGGGAACCAGGTACAACAAACCATACGAACAAATTGCTGCGATCAGTGCCACGAGCAGCATTTGTACGAAACGGCGGGCAAGATAACCTGCCATAGGACACTCCTCAAGGGTGGGGAAAGACCAATCGCGGTGCAACGCGAGAGGCTAACCACAGGTATTACGTCTATCAATGCTACACGTGAAGCAAGCGCGGCGATGAGCAAAGATTTGCCCACCGCCGTGCCACTAAGTAGGTAGAACCACTTACTTGGTGAAGAGGTTCATACTGATGTTCTCCCACGTCGGGCTGGCGACCACGAAGGCCTGGATCTCACCACGGTTGCCAGCTTCAATCACGGTTTGCACTTCGGCGCCGGCGCCCAACGTCTCACTACCCAGCACGTCAACTTCACCGGTCAATAACTGGGCTACCGCTTGATTGGTATCGGCGATGAACTTGATAATCACCCGCTTGATCTTTACCTCACCCTTATAGTAGTTGGGGTTGGCCTCAAAGGTCATGCTCTGGCCCTTCACCCACTCCTTCAGGATGTAGGGGCCATTGCTGAGCGGGCGCTCGATGATCTCCGGCAAATTCTGCCACTCGGCAGCCGGCACATCGGCTAGCTTGCGACCATCACTCAACACCTGGTGCGACGGATAGGCACCCAAACCGGCACCGGCAAAGTAGATCGGCCACTGGACACCAGGGTGGAAGGTAACCGTATACTCGGTGTCACTCTTGAAATCAATGCTCTTAATCGAGTTGCAGTATGTCAGCGAGGTCGCACCCGAATCCGGATCGCAGTTGATCTTGTAGGCCAGCTCGAAGTCGGCCTTCTTCAGCGGCTCACCGTCTTCCCATTTAATGCCCGAGATCCACTTATCGGTGACGGTCAGTTGCTTCATCTTGACCGTGCCACTCTGATAGGTGATGGTCTCACCATCAGCGGTGACGATCTCGACACCAGGAGCCAGCGGTACAGCCTCGCCATCAGTGTTCCAAACAATATCACCTTCTTTGACCTCGACATCGGCATTGGTCGCTCGACCACTCTCGATAGTCGAGAGGCCATCAAGACCCACCGGCTGGTAGTCGTAGTCATAAGTGGTTGTTGCCGGAACGCCCAGCAGGTTGACCGCAACGCGCTGTACCGCTGCGCTCTCGATTAGGCTCCACATCGTCTGCGGCTCTTGGGTTAAGCCCAGCACAATTGTGTCACCGTTATCGGTCAGTTCCCACTCATCGGCGTTAGCCGTGTAGTACTCGGTCGGATTAGGCTTAAAGTTCTTCAGCCGGTTGGTAGCAGCATACGTCTCGAGACGGTTGAAGAGGGGCAAGCTCACCATATCCTTGGTGAACTCTTCCTGCACGATCGCATACTGGCGGATGCGCTCGGCCCGGTCGAGGGTGTTGTTCGCAGCAATGATCGCGCGGCTAGCCCGCTCGTTGCACCAGCCCATGTAGTTCTGGCCCTCCCAGTTGTTGGAAGGTAGCGGGATCTGGTTACAGGCATAGAGTGTCTGACCACCGGGGTCGGCCTGACCAGACAAGGCGAAGGCACCCAACTCAAAGTCACGACGGCGCAGACCGGTGCTGCTCCCGAACCACCACGAAGCTGGGGCGTAAGTCGGGATAATCTGGATACCACACGCTGCCATCTGGCGGATGAAGACCGCCGACCATGTCTGGCGGAACTGAGCGTTCGTAGTGGTGAAGCTCAACGACAACGGCTCACCATTCGCGTTCACTCGCACCGAAGCACCTTCCGGCAACTTCCAGCCGGCCTCCTCAAGTAGCGCCTTACCCTTTTCGGGATCAAACGGGTAAACGGTGATGTTCTCCTTCGCCGCCGCCCAGTGCGTTTTCGGCAGGAAGGTATCCATCAACAAGTTCTCTTGCTGCTCAGGGGTGAGATAGGGATACACCGACTGAATCAGTTCAGGGCGGTTGGTGCAATACGCAATCGCCTGCCGTACTCGCACATCACTCAAAATCGGGTGCGGGGTGGTGTATTGCTCGGCCTTCACCTCTTCGGTGACAACGACCGTCTCGCGCACCGGCTCGGCCGTCTGCACGACGACCACCGTCTCACGGATAACCTGGGGTTGAGCAGCACCACCACCACAAGCCGCCAACATAGGAATGATCATTGCCATTGTCGTCGCAACGGCTATGATCCGTTTGGTAAAGCTAGCCATCTGTCTTTGTCCTCCTTGACACTGAGGGCAACGAAACCAACGGTTTCCAGTCTTGTGCTATTGCTCTGCCGATTGGCCGCTCCATTGCGTTCTAAGTTCGCCGCATCACCCCCTTTCCAGATCCTGCATGCCATAGATGCCCAACTACAAAGATGCACTACCGAGCTAGAACACTAGCCCTTTTTTGTGGACGAACGTGTAGCATGAGGCGAGGTGCGGCGACAATCGCGAGCATTGGTGACGAAGACTGTACATCGTTAGGCGGGATTATAACGGTTGTTTCTGCGACTGTCAACCACGGCAACAAATTTGCAGAATATATGTATCTACATCTTACTATGCTTGTGCACCATTCACAAATGAATGCAAGACATCTTCCGGTGACTTCGAGATTATGTATCTACGTTTTTACTATGCTTGCGCGCCATAGCTAGCCATGTTATGATCGGGGCACTGGCAAGCGACAGCAGGAATGCTATGGTTTCGGCACAGGCACCGCAGCTTATCTTGGCTTCAGCCTCACCGCGCCGACGTGAATTGCTGGCACGTCTAGGTGTTGGCTACACGTGGGTAGCGAGTACGGCTGAGGATCATCCGCCACCACCTCTGCCCAACTTGCGCGAACACCTTCCTCCGCTACCGGTTGACCTGCCGGCAGATGATCACCCTACGCTGGTCGCCTGGCGAAAGGCAGACGATATTAGTCGCCAGCACCCAGATGCGATGGTGTTGGCTGCCGATACCGAAGTTGTTATCGATGGTATGGTGCTTGGTAAGCCTCATGATGAAGACCATGCCCGTGCGATGATCCGCCGCTTGGCCGGGCGAACACATACGGTACTCACCGGGTTATGTTTGCTTATGCCGCTCACATTTGGTGTTGATGGAATCGTCTATGAGAGACGGCGAGCATTGTTCGATCTGGTTGCCAGCCGAGTACGATTCCGTTCGCTGAGCGATGAGGAGATCGCTGCGTATGTCGCCTTGGGTGAGTCGCTTGATAAGGCGGGGGGATATGGCTTGCAGAGTGGTGGTGCAGCTCTGATCGCATCTATCGAAGGGAGCTACACGAATGTCGTAGGATTCCCCCTCCTGGCGGTAGCCCGTTTGCTCCGAACTGCCGGCATTACCCCACCCGTTGATCCGATACAGGCATATGCGACATGGTTGTGCAGTCAGGGAAAGGAACCGGCGCCATGGCCAACTCAACCGTAGTTGCGAAACTGTTGATCGTCGATGACCATCCGCTCTTTCGACAAGGCGTGCGCTGGGCGCTTTCGTACGAACCGGCTATTCAGATCGTGGGCGAAACTGCCAACGGTGAAGAAGCATTACGCTGGTTAGCTCAAGTCGATCCGAGCCTCGAACCGAATGTGGTATTGGTTGATCTGAACTTACCCGGTATGAGCGGTCTCGAACTGACCCGTCAGATTCGCCGGCAATATGCGAGTATTGCAGTTGTTATGCTCAGCATGCACGAAAATGACGAGGCGGCGTTCAATGCACTACGTGCGGGAGCAGCCGCGTATCGCTCAAAAGACATTAAACCGGCAGCACTGGCCGACATCATTCGTCGGGTCGCACGTGGCGAGTACGTAATCAACGATGTACTGCTGGAGGAACCGCGCATTGCCGGTCGTATCCTTTCGCAGTTCCGCAGCTTACCTGAAGTACAAACGCTGTCCGGCGAGCTTGGCATGCCGATTTTTACCCCGCTCAGTGAACGCGAGATTGAGGTCCTTGAGCGGATTGCCGCCGGTAGTAGTAACAAAGAAATTGCCGATGCCCTCGGCATCAGCACTCAAACGGTGAAAAACCACATTTCGTCGATCTTGCGCAAATTGTCACTGAACGACCGGACCCAAGCCGTTATTTTTGCCCTTCGGCGTGGTTGGATCGAGACACCACAAGAGATTCAGCCGGGTTCAGCTGAGGAATGAACGCCTCTCATTCTAACTAAAACACTGATGGACGTTCGGTTAGCTTCTGATTAATGGTCGCTTGGATTGTCTCGCGTACCTGCTCTGATAGGGCAAGTACAGTAATCGGATCATCGGCGGCGTCGGGTCCGTACACACCGGTATCAATCGGCGGACAAAACGTAATATACCAATGTGTCGGTAAAGGAATAACACCAAGCAACCCAAACCAAGGAAAGAAGGGTGTCAACGGAAAGTAGGGAAAGCCGAATAGTTTCGCGATCCCTTCCGCATTTGCCAACATCGGATAGATCTCTTCGGCACCGACAACGGCCACCGGCACAATCGGTGCTTGAGTGCGGAGGGCAGCTTGCACAAACCCACCACGTCCAAACCGAGCCAGTTTGTAACGATCTTTAAACAGCTTTCCTACCCCTTTCAGACCTTCCGGGAAAACGCATACCAGCTCATCACGTTCGAGGAGGCGAATGGCATTTTCGGGAATACCCGGAACCTGCCCTAAAGCAGCGAGTGTCGGTGCAATCACCGGTAATGTGGTGAACCAGTGGAGATGGAGTGAGCGAACGATCCGCTCATTTTGGGCCGGATGGTCATTAGCCACTGCGGTAGCGATCATCGCCCCATCCCACGGTAGTACTCCGCTATGATTTGCCACCAGTAACGCACGACCTTCAGACGGCACATGCTCTAGACCCGTCGTGGTTACGCGCCACCAAGTGCGGTACATAAAGGTAAGGAAGGGGCGCGCCACTTCGATAATATCGCGATCCATGCCGAACGGATCGGTCGTGTAATCACCGCGCAATCGGCGTTGAATAAATTGCACCTGTTCATCGATCTGGTAACGCAAGACCATTCCAATTCCACGCCAGAAATCGGGATCAAGATAATCACGCAGATCGACATCTTGCAACATGCTATTCACGCGCTCGATTTGCGCTGCGGTCATACGTTGCAGATTTTCGCCGATGAGGCGCACTACGCCGGCGGCAAAATTACCCAATGCAGCTTGCGGACCGGTTTGTTGCTCGCTGTGTTGACGAATGTCGATTTCGACCTCGAAGAGTTGTTCGGCAGTTGAGCCTGATGGTTGCGGCGATTCCCACTCAACCGATACCGCCGACGGCGGATCGGTCGCTTCTCGATAATCGGCAGCCTCTTCAACGCTTGCCGTATGATCGGGTGAAGCAACCGCAGGTGCAGGTACTTCTGATTCAATCTCTACTGGAACTGCTTTAGTCCGCCCACGTCGACGAGGGCGACGCACCTCTGATTCCGCAAAAGCCGACTCCTGATAATCTTCATTCATTACGTACGCCTCCTGCGCTGTAAAAACTCCTTCAGTGCCTGCGCGGCTGCTGCCCGCTCCGCTTCCGGTGAGCGCGGCATAAGCGAATCGAGGGCAGTAACCATTTCGTACTGCACCGACCAGCCTAATAAGCGACAGGCGCGCTGGGGATCGATAGTACAGCGGTAACGCAAGAAATCGGTATCGAACGGCCATCCAGTCGGCGGTTGGTTGTCAAACAATGGCCCGACCACCGATGACGGCTGCTTACCGAGCCGACGAATGACTTGACTGAGCGGCATCGGCTGTTCAGGAGCAATATTAAACGCACCGCCGGTCGGTCGATCAACTACCGCGAGCACAGCACGAGCAGCATCATCAACGTGCAGCAACTGGATCATCGGGTCAAATCCAAACAGCATTGGCGGTGAAGGTGCATTGAGATACCGCATGAGGGGCGTGTCGTGTAGGAGTAATGGCACATAACGCAGTAGTGTCACCGTTATGTGGGGATGATGTGCAGCAAAATCGGCAACAACCTGCTCTATTTCGCCCAACGTGCGCAACACGCCGTGACGATGTTGGATCGTGATCGGACGATCTTCGGTAATGAACAACGGATTCAGCGGACTCGCCCCGTAGATCCAGCCATGACTACGCACAACAATATGGCGAACGCCGGCTGCTCGGCAGGCACCAAGCAACTGCATCGTTCTGATGACATTGTGCTGGACGGTCGTCTCGTGATCGGGTAACGGTCTATCAAAACCGAGCAGATCGAAATGGATCACCGTTTCGATCTGTTCGGCGCGCAACAATTCAATCCACTGCTGGCGATCAAGGTGCGCAACCAGCCAATCGGCGCGGCCAATCGGCCCAGGCGGAGGTTGTGTACCGAGCACGATCACCTCGTGGGTTTGGCTTAGCAACTGGGCCGACCGCACACTCAACGCCCCGGTCGCGCCGTTAATCAACACCCGTGTCATGACACCATTTCCACATTCTCGCGCAGCCAGCGCTCAAGCTCTTCTCGATCCATATCACCATGGCTTAAGGCACGAAAGACCCACTCAATTTCATCTGGGCCAACTTCAGGCCGTAAACTGGCGCCATTAATAGCGAGGAACCGTAACAACGCGAAAAACGCCGTTGCCTCATTGGCAAAATTAAACGGATGGTGCTTGACAATCATGAAGGTAAGCACAGCCGCCTTACTGCACAGATCGGGATACAGTTCTGAACCGAAGAGAATCTGGCGTGGTGCTTGCAGTGCCATTTGCAAGCGATCTTGGCTTTTGATACCGAACAAACCACCGTAGCGCTCGATCACGAATGTGTGCAAATCGAGCAGTTCATCAGGCGAAAGGTAGGTGATCGGAGTTGCATCTTCGTCCAACATACGCCAGCACTCTACCGGAACCATAGGCTCAAATCCCAATGATCTGACGAAACGCCCGGTCGTACTGATCGCACATCGTTTCGGCCCATGCGCGTAGATGAGGACTCATCGGCCGGCGGATCAACAATTCACGCTCGGTAAAGACTAACTCGATCACCTCTTCATTCCCAAGACCAATTGCCTCGATCCAGCGTTGCACAACCGCCGGCAAACTCTCACGCTCGACCGTAAACGAGCGGGGCATAGGTGCCTCCTTTCTGGGTACGGTTTGCCAGCACCGCATAGATTGCAAACCAGCGTGGGGTTATCCCCGTCCTTCCAACCGTTCCCGTAGATGCGGGAAGAGGATCACTTCACGGATGGATGCTTGGTCGGTGAGAACCATCACCAATCGATCGATCCCGATACCAAGACCACCGGTTGGTGGCATCCCATAGCGTAGTGCATTGATAAAATCTTCGTCCATCTGATGTGCTTCTTCATCACCGGCCGCAAACGCCCGTAACTGTTCACGGAAACGCTCTTCCTGATCAAAGGGATCGTTAAGCTCGGTAAATGCATTCCCGATCTCCATTCCAGCGATAAACGCCTCGAAGCGTTCGGCGAAATCGGGCCGACCGGGAATCCGCTTAGCCAGCGGCGACATTGCCACCGGATAATCGATGATAAACGTAGGCCGGAAAAGATGGGGCTGAACAAACTCCGAGAAGAGTTCATCAACCTGTTTAGCCCATGACGTTTTTCGATCAACCCGCAGACCACGATCGGCAATCGCGGCATGCAACGAATCCAGATCGGTATGCCGGGTAATATCGATACCAGTATGCTCAACAATCGCATCAGCCATTGCGATCCGTGGCCATGGCGGGCGAACATCAAGTTCGCGTCCCTGGTAGCTAACCGTTGTCGTGCCGTGAACGGCGAGACAAATCTCACCCACCATCTCTTCGACGAGGGTCATCATAGCGTGATAATCGGCATACGCCTGATAACACTCCATCATCGTAAACTCAGGGTTGTGGGATCGATCAACACCTTCGTTACGAAAGTTTTTACCGATCTCATACACGCCGGGAAAACCACCGACGATCAACCGCTTGAGGTAGAGTTCCGTGGCGATCCGGAGATAGAGATTCTGACCAAGTGCATTATGGTACGTAATAAACGGACGCGCAGCAGCACCACCGTAGATCGGTTGCAAAACCGGCGTCTCGACCTCAAGAAAGCCACGATCGTCAAGCACGCGCCGCATCGTGCTAATCACCTGCGCACGGGCACGAAAAATATCGCGTCGCTCGCGGTTGACGATCAGGTCGAGGTAACGTTGACGATGGCGCTCTTCAACATCTTGCAGACCGGCCCACTTTTCCGGTGGCGGATTAATCGCCTTAGCCAACACGGCCATCTCGCGCACGAATAACGAACGCTCACCGGTCTTGGTGCGACGGAGGGTACCGGTTGCTTGGACAATATCGAACGTATCGATCTGGTCGCGAAAGCGCTCAAACCACTCATCACCGAGATCGGCTCGGCTCAGCCAGAGCTGAATTTCACCGGTACCGTCTTCGATATGGGCAAACGCAATTTTACCCATCACGCGGCGCGCGCCGATAATCCGCCCGGCGAGGGTTACGACGGCTTCACCAGCGGCAAGTTCATCAAACGCAGCGAGTACCTGACCGATAGTATGGCTACGCCGGCAACGTGGGGGGTATGGATCGAGACCGGCAGCGCGCAATTGTTCGAGTTTGGCAGCGCGTTGGGCTTGTAGGTCGTTTAATTCCATAACCAACATCTTGCATTGCTTGTACCGGCATATTCCTATCGTGCCGGTGTAGTTGCTTTCATTATAACGGAAAAAGCAACACTGCCGAAAAAGGGGACACAACCAAACAGAAAGGGGCGAAAACCGCCCCTTGTTTACCTCGATGACGTTGCGCACACGAGCCCTAACGCACTTTAAGGATTGTCAACTTCATCACCCCAGAGGGAGTATGCACCGTGACCTTATTGCGGGCCCGTTTGCCCAGCAGAGCAGCGCCAATCGGCGATTCATTTGAGATACGACCTTGACGGGGATTAGCCTCGGCGCTGCCGACGATTGTCCACGTCTCTTCTGAACCATCATCTTCAAAGCGTACCGTTACCGAAGAGCCGATGCGTACTTCGCCTGTACTTGCCTGATCTTCATCAATAATTTCAGCGCGTGAGAGCAGGTGCTTCAGCTCACGGATTCGGCCTTCGAGCAACGCTTGGGCCTTTTTAGCGTCTTCGTATTCACCGCTCTCAGAAATGTCGCCCAATTCTTTCGCCGCAGCAATCCGCTCGGCGATTTGCTTGCGCTCCACCGTCATAAGGTGCTCAAGCTCGGCTTCAAGGCGGGCGCGGCCTTCACGAGTCAGGTATGTCGGCTTCTCTGTCATCCTACTGCCTCTACGCTGCCCATGCCGCGCAAACGAGCGGCTGGGAATTTCTCAATATAAAAAGAATAACTGAGAGCGATTCTCTCAGTTAGAGTAAGGAGCTAAGTCGTTGCCGACTCTGTTGCTCCTAGCCACAATTATATGGGCTCGAAGGCGATTTGTAAAGATGGTGATAACCGCGATCACCCTTGCTCGCACAAATATGCTATAATCATGCCACATATCTACTGGTAGATAGCCGGTGAACCATGGCCTCACGCAGCGGGAATAAATCAGAAAGTAAGCGGCGATCCAACGGCAGTCGCAGCCGCAAGAGGAGCGCGAAGACGAGCTGGGCTATCTCGTTGCGACCCGAACATCAGCGAGAGCTATTTGCGCTGGGGTTGATTCTGATCGCTGCGATCACGATCATCTTCGTCGTGACCGGCGAGTCAGGTCGGATCGGCGATCTATATCTTAATGGTGTTCGCTCGCTGTTTGGCGCAGGGATCTTCTTTATCCCGCTCACCCTCGTGCTGATCGGGATCGCTATTCTCTGGCAAGAGCAGTTGAGCGATGCCAGTCTGAGTGGGGCAAACGTCCTCGGTACTCTACTGATACTTCTTGCTATACTTGGCTTGCTCGAAGTACCGGTACACAACATTGCCATCGGTGACCGGTTGAACGAGGGTGGTGGTTGGATCGGCTATTGGCTGTGCGAGACACTGTACATAGCTATCGGGCAGATCGCGGCAGTGGTTGTGATCCTGGCCCTAGGCTTTGTCGGTGTATTGCTCACCTTCAACCTCACCGTGCGCGAGCTGACTGTAGGTATGGTTGAGCGGACGATAGCGCTCTGGCAGTTCATGTGGAGCGCACCACGTCGCACACCACCACCGACAACCTCAACCCGACGCTCGATCTCCGATCTGGTGTTTGCCCCACCGCCGCAAGGGGAAATTGATGATATTATCCCAACCCCCATCGCCGCTCGCCCAACTCGGGCCAGTCTTTTCCAACGACCTACACCTGAGTTACCACCACCATCAACCAAACCGCCCGAACCGGCCAAACCCCTCACACCAACGAAGCCCGAACCGACTCAAGAGATCGTACAAGAACCACTCGACGGCTTTGAGATTTCGCCGGTACGCCGGGCATGGCCCCTGCCATCGCTTGATCTGCTCCTCGAGCGAACGATAGAGGGGGGGATCACCGATGAAGAACGTCGGTTGAAAGCGCGCGTGATCGAAGAGACACTGGCAAGCTTTAAAGTCGAGGCACGGGTCGTCGGTGTCAATACCGGACCGGCAGTAACGCAGTTTGAATTGCAGCCGGCAGTTGGGGTGAAAGTAGCCAAAATCATGACCCTCGAACGCGACCTGGCGCTGGCACTCGCCGCGCAATCGATCCGGATCGAGGCACCGATTCCAGGGAAGAATGTAGTCGGGATCGAGATTCCCAACAGCGCCATCGCGATGGTCACGCTGCGTGAAGTGCTCGATAGTGAAGAGTACGAACTCCATCGCGGGCGGCTCAAGTTACCGCTCGGCAAGGATGTGAGTGGCACCCCGATCATTGCCGATCTGACCAAAATGCCGCACTTGCTGGTGGCCGGGGCAACCGGTTCAGGTAAATCGGTAGCAATTAATGCCTTCCTCTGCGGGCTACTCCTGAAACACACTCCTGATGAGCTGAAGCTGATCTTGATCGACCCGAAGATGGTCGAGATGATTGTCTACAATCATATTCCCCACCTCCTTTCGCCGGTGGTCACCGAGGTCGAGCGAGTTGTACCGACCCTCAAATGGGCAACCCGTGAGATGGAACGGCGCTATAAAGTGTTTGCACGCAATGGGTGTCGCAATATTGACAGCTACCGACAACTGATGCGCAAACGGGCCGATCTTGAGCCGATGCCCTATATCGTAATAGTCATTGATGAGCTGGCCGATTTGATGATGATGGCCGCCGATGAAGTCGAGACCTACATCTGCCGCTTGGCGCAGATGGCTCGTGCCACCGGAATCCATCTGATCATCGCCACGCAACGCCCCTCGGTGGATGTCATTACCGGTCTGATCAAGGCCAACTTCCCCTCACGCATCGCTTTTGCCGTCACATCACAAGTTGATAGTCGCGTGATTCTCGACGTACCGGGCGCCGAACATCTGTTAGGGCGGGGTGATATGCTGTATATGGCCGCCGATTCGGCAAAGCTGATCCGCATTCAGGGCACCTATGTGGCCGATCATGAGGTCGAACGGATCGTTGAGTTCTGGCGTAACGCATCGCCACCGACCGAATCGACATCTGGTGAGCAGCATACCGGTGGCACAAGCCAGCCAACGGCCGGGGGCGAGGGCTTCCAACCTCCGGCAGAGTTCCTCTCACCTGCCGAACAAGATGAACTATTACCACAAGCGATTGCGTTGGTCTCACAACACCAGCGTGCTTCAGCTTCGCTCTTGCAACGACGCTTACGGATTGGGTATTCCAAAGCGCAACAGTTGATCGATCTGCTTGAACAGCAGGGGTATGTTGGTCCTGCCGATGGGAGTCGTTCACGTGAGGTTTTGCGCCACGACGGTCTCTCCTCGATAAGAGAGAACGGCTGAGCCGTATTTACGCAGGTCGTCGGTAGCAGTAGGTTGCGCTTTTCTCGTTTCTGTCGCGCAAAGCGCAACGATTCGGTGAGCCGTGGCGTCTGATCGATGATCATCGGCAACACAGGATACCATCTCACCACACACCAACACCACCAGGAGGAAGCGGTAATGGCGATCGAAGATTTTTATACTCGTGCGCGCCAACTATTGGCGAATCTGCTGGCCGAGACACCTAAAGCCGATCGCGAGCAATTGCTTGATGCTTACGCCGAATTGCTCACCCGACTCCACGCCGAAGAGGCCCATCGGATGCTCCATGAGGTGATCGAAGATGCCCGCACCCGTCTCGATGCGCGCCTCTCGCCCGACCCGATCCGGCAGACAATCGCCGGTGTGCAGACGACGCTACAGGACCTATGGAATAGCTTGTGGCGGTAACCGTGCAATACAGCGTTAACCTTCATCAGAATATCGATACGGAGCACCACAAATGGATCTCTTTCGCGAAAAACTGCACCAAGCCGGCGAATTGCTCGCCGCACACGACCTTGATCTCTGGCTGATCTTCGTCCGCGAAACGTCAGAGCACACCGACCCGGCGTTAAAACTGCTTGGTCATTTTTCCTTGACGTGGCCGACGGCCATTGCCGTGACACGTGATGGGCACGCCTTTGCCCTGACCGGTCTGGGCGATGATGATGCAGTGCGCTGTACCGGCCTATTCGATGAAGTGCAGCCATACACGCAGAGTATTGGCCCTGAGCTGGTCAGATTGTTGCAACGTCTCGACCCCAAACGGATTGGGATCAATATTAGCCGGAGTGATGTCAGTGCCGACGGATTGACCTACGGTATGTACCTTAACCTATGCGATTACCTTGATGGTACACCGTATCGTGACCGTCTCGTTTCGGCGGAGCATTTTGTAGCGGCGCTGCGCAGCCGTAAGACGCCACAAGAGGTGGCGCGGATGCGAGCCGCCGCCGAGTTGAGCATGCGCATTTTTACCGCAGTAGGTGATTTTCTGCGCCCTGGGGTGAGTGAACGCGAGGTAGCCGCCTTTGTGCACGCGCAAACTGCGGCTGCCGGTGCGACTACAGCGTGGGATCCCACTCACTGCCCTGGTCTGAACGCCGGTCCCAATTCGCCGTGGGGTCATACCGGTCCATCAGACGAAATCATGCGCCCCGGTGAAATCTTCCACATGGATTTTGGCGTGCAGATCGACGGCTACTGCTCAGACCATCAGCGGGTCTGGTATTGCTTACGCCCCGGTGAGGACGAACCACCTGCGGAAGCCCAGCATGCATTCAATGCGGTGAAGGCTGCTATTCGAGCAGCGGCAGCGGCCATCCGACCCGGCGTTGTCGGTTGGGAGATCGATGCCGTTGCGCGCCAGACGATTACGGCTGCCGGCTACCCGGAATACCCTCACGCTCTCGGTCATCAGGTTGGACGAGCCGTGCATGACGGTGGTGTGGGCTTCTACCCTCGCTGGGAGCGCTACGGTGATAAGCCGTATGGCACCATTGATTCAGGGATGATCTTGACGCTCGAGCTTGGCGTGCGCACACGCTACGGCTATATTTCGCTTGAAGAAGAGATTCTAGTAACACCGGACGGTTGCGAGTGGATCGGTCCGCCACAAGAGGAGTTGTGGTTGATCCGGTGAGGTGTGTAGTTGGGTCAACGATGATATTGCTGAGACCGAGTCGCTGATGTCCCGCAGGCGTGGACAGATAGACTGACAGGGTACGCGGCCTTTCGCGCATGTGATCTGCCCTTATTCACCAGATGATGATAAAATCCTACCAGCTCTGATCACAGAGAGCTGGCAGGGATGAATAGTTTACCGGAGATGGAGTACGCATTCGTGACGGCGCCGCCATCGATTCATACCGCGTGAGTGAAACAGACCTGCTCGCTGCGGAACTGTTCCTCGTTACATGCCGATGCCGCTCATCTCACTGCATTCCTCTTTCGTGAGAATGGTTTTGGTGCTCCGGTAACAACTACAAATAGATCGGCGAATTACCCGCAGTGTTTGCGAACGATGATCGGTTAGATCCCGGTGCGACGCGAGGCCGGTACGTGGTACCATTGAGGTGATGACATTACATTGTTTGTGTAACATGCCACAAGATTCCGCTGATAGATTATGGTATACTACTGCCATATCAACGCACAGCGTGATGCTAGCGGGCCACGATGCCGGTATCTTATTTTTGGCGGGGCAACACTGCGAAGCGAGGTGAATGTATCGATAACACCTCGCTCTTCGTCACTTATCACTGTTCATCAACGTATTTGGGAGGTGTGTTCAGGTGAGCGACTCGATCGCAATTGAACTCCGCGATGTCGTCAAGCGATTTGGAGACGTGGTTGCGGTCGATCACGTGAATCTACAGATCCGTGACGGCGAGTTCTTTTCGTTGTTGGGACCAAGCGGATGTGGCAAAACATCAACCCTGCGCATGATTGCGGGCTTTGAACTGCCAACTTCCGGCAGCATTGTAATTCACGGGCGCGAGATGGGATTAACCCCACCTCATCTTCGCCCGGTGAACACCGTTTTTCAGTCATACGCTCTCTTTCCCCATCTAACCGTCGCCCAAAACATTGCCTTCGGTCTTGAGATGCGGAAGACACCCAAGGCTGAGATTGCAGTACGGGTCAAGGAAGCGCTCGAACTGGTGCGACTCAGCGGTCTTGAACATCGTCGGCCACGGCAACTCTCCGGCGGGCAACAGCAGCGGGTAGCGTTAGCCCGTGCGCTGGTCAACCATCCTGAAGTGCTCTTACTCGATGAGCCACTCGGTGCGCTCGACCAAAAACTGCGGAAAGAGATGCAGTATGAATTGAAAAGCCTCCAAGCCCGCGTTGGGATTACGTTCGTGTTCGTGACCCACGATCAGGAAGAGGCCTTGATCATGTCTGATCGGATTGCGGTCATGAATAAGGGGAAGATTTTACAAGTAGGAACACCAACTGAAATCTACGAACGGCCCAACTGCCGCTTTGTCGCCGATTTTATCGGTGAGACGAACTTTATCGATGGCGTAGTCATCGGGCGGGACGGTGCATATACCGTGCTCGAGACACCAGATGGATTACGGTTTCGCGGTGTAGCCATCAACCCCCTGAGTAACGGTACGACGGTAACCTACTCCATCAGGCCCGAAAAGATCCGACTCATGGCGCCTAACGGCGAATTACCACCTGATGGTTTAGCAGGAACGGTGTTGACGGTCAACTACATCGGGAGCGATACCCGCATCACTGTGCGTCTTAACGACCGACGCACCATTGACGTATGGGAGCAGAATACACGCTCCACCGTCGACCGTAATGAGTATTGGCAACCCGGGGAAGCAGCAGTGATCATCTGTCCGCCTGATAATGCACTAGTCCTCAGCGACTGAGGAGGGTCAATGGCAACACTGCACCAACAACAACAGCGCCGTGATCGTCTGCGGTTAGCATTGCTCCTCAGCCCCGGTTTTCTTTGGCTGTTGCTCTTTTTTGCCTTACCGTTGGTGATCATCGTTGTCTACAGCTTTATGACCAACGATGCACTGGGGCGAGTCGTTTACCAACCAACGCTCGACAACTACATTACCATCTTTACCCAGAGTTTGTACATCAACGCATATTGGCGTTCGATCTGGACGAGTGTGCTGACGACGGTGATCTGTCTCCTGATCGGCTATCCGCTTGCCGTCTTCATTGCCCGTAGCCCACAACAATGGCGCATGCCGCTGTTAATGCTGATCTTGATCCCGTTTTGGACGAACTTTTTGGTGCGCATTTACGCCTGGCAGATCATTCTATCGAACAACGGCATTATCAATAGTATACTCGAATTGATCGGGGTAGGCCGGCTGACTCTCCTCAATACGGAAGGGGCTACGTTGATCGGTCTGATTTATGGTGAGTTACCGTTTATGGTCCTGCCGCTGTATGCAGCAATAGATCGGTTCGACTTCACGTTAATGGAAGCAGCAGCCGATCTAGGCGCGAATAGGGTACAAGCGTTTCTCCGCGTGATGTTACCGATGACAATGCCGGGAGTCGTGGCTGGCTCAGTGTTGGTGTTCATTCCGACGCTGGGCCAGTTTGTCGTCTCCGAACTATTAGGAGGGGCGAAAGTCGACTATCTCGGCAACTTGATTCAACGCTTCTTCTTGCGCGCAAATCCGATCAACTGGCCACTCGGTTCAGCGCTGGCGGTACTGATGATGTTAGTCTTGCTGGTGCTGATCATGATGTACTTCCGCGTAACGACGGAGGAAGAGCGATGATCAAAACAGCGCCTGCTACGACAACGGCAACGCGGAGCCGCAAGGTCTTTGTTGCCGGGCAGTTGACGTGGAGCGGGTTGGGATTAACTCTCTTTTCGGTACTCGTGTACCTGTTTCTCTACGCACCGATCGCCATTCTCGTGCTCTTCTCGTTTACGCGCGACGAGTTTGGGGTACGTTGGACCGGGTTTACTCTCGATTGGTACATCCGCCTCTTCAATAACCCCCGTATGATGGGGGCGGCTTGGAATACGCTCGTGGTGGCGAGTGTCTCTACCCTTGTGTCAACGGTTATCGGCACGCTTCTGGCGATAGCAATGGAGCGCTATCGCTTTCGCGGGCGTAATGCGATGGAAGGACTGATCTATCTCCCAATCGTTGTACCTGAAATCGTGATGGCGGTAGCTCTGCTCGCCTTTTCGGCAATTGTGTTCGATGTGATCAAATGGCTGACCGGAGAGACGCTGCGCCGTAATCTTACGACCGTTACTATCGGTCATATTGCGTTCAGTATCTCGTTCGTGGTGGTCGTTGTACGCACCAGTCTGAAAAACTTCGACCGCCGTCTTGAAGAAGCGGCTGCCGATCTCGGTGCAAATAGCTGGAACATCTTCTGGCGGATCACCTTTCCACTGATCTTACCCGGTATTGCCGGTGGGGCATTACTCGCGTTTACGCTTTCACTCGATGATTTCATCATTTCACTGTTTTTGTCCGGTCCTGGTACCTCTTTACTACCGGTCGAAGTATATAACCGTGTGCGCCGGGCAGTTACCCCTGAAATAAACGCCATTTCAACGTTAATGCTTCTCTTGTCGATGACCCTGGTTGCGCTCTCGCAGCTACTACAGCGACGGCGCTGAGATAGGTTTACGATAGGAAGGGAGGAAAAGATGCAGATGCTCCGGGTATTTCTCGTAGCGCTGTTGCTGGCGCTAACAGCTTGTGGCGGTGGCAGTACCACAGATGGGCCGGGTAATGAGTACGGGGCGAGTGGTGGTGATACCACAACCACCACCGATGGCGTTGATCGCAGCAAGCTGGCAAAGGAACTCTACTTCTACAATTGGTCAGATTATATTGACCCCGCCATCCTCGATCAATTCGAGGCTGAGTACGGCGTGAAGGTGATCATCGACACCTACGATAGTAACGAAGACATGTTGGCAAAGATCCGTGCCGGTAATTCGGGCTACGATCTTGTCGTACCATCGGATTACGCCGTGCAGATCATGATCGCCGAAGGAATGGCACTGCCGATTGATAAGTCGCTCATCCCTAACATCATTCATCTTGATCCAAACTTGCTCGATCAGTATTTCGATAAGGGGAATGTCTATTCACTCCCGTACATGTACGGTCTGACCGGCATTGCATACAACACGAAGTTCTTCCCCAATGGAATTGATAGTTGGGCAGCCATCCTTGAACCAGATCAAGTTGCTGCATTTGCCGGTAAATTCAGCATGCTTGACGATGCGCGGGAGACACCGGGTGCAGTACTGCGTTACATTGGTCAATCACTCAATTCGACCGATCCGACAGCATTAGCGCGGGTGAAGGAGATTTTACTGGCTCAAAAGCAGTACTTAGCAGCATACAACAGCTCGGATGTCAACCGCAAACTCGCCAGTGAAGAATATGTCCTGGCGCATGCGTGGAGTGGCACAGCTATTCAAGCCCGCAATGGGTTGGGTGAAGAGTTTAGCGGTAATCCGAATATTGCCTTTATCGTACCGAAAGAGGGTGGCACTATTTGGATGGACAATTTTGTCATCTTGAAAGACTCGCCACATGCCTACACTGCGCACGTGTTCATCAACTACCTCCTGCGTCCGGAGATCTCGGCCCAGAATACCGAATACATCGGTTATCTATCGCCAAACAAGGATGCCCTCGAGTTGCTGTCGGAGGAGTTGCGCACGCTCTACGCCCAAGGTTTTGCGCCAAATGAAGAGATGTATAAGCGGCTAGAGTGGATCGTGCGTAACGAAGGGACGACGGTTTTTGACGATCTATGGACGGAGATTAAAGGTCAGTAAGAATACGACGATAATGATTCTGTCATAACGACGACGCAGTGCGTCGTCCTCGTTATTTTTCGCACTGTTCACGTTTATCTTAGTAGCAGTCAAATCTGCTACCGGTTTGTGGTATCCTATGCGTATCCACACACTGAGGGCGCGCAGAGGAGGAGAGCATGGAGATCCGCGATCGCCCCGACCACGATCCGGTTGCCGATATGCTGTTGGTCGATGCGTATATGCGTTGGGCCTTACTGGCGGCGGAAGAAGTGATCGGGCGCAACGGGTTAGCCGTGGTCTTGCGCCAAGCCGGTCTTAGCCATCTCATCGGTAACTATCCGCCCGAACATCTGAAGGCGACGAGTGGCCTCACCTTTTACCATTACGCCTCGCTCAACGCCGGTCTACTCAACTTCTTCGGCCGTTCGGCAAGGAGTATGGCACTACGGATTGGCCGACAGACCGCTCGATTGGCTATCGAGCAGCAGAGTGCGTTGTTTGGAACTGCGGCGTTAATCGCCTCGAAGGTCTTGCCATTCGCTACCCAGGTCAAACTCGGCTTATCGGCGATGCAAGCCGGTTTACGTCGGCTTAGTCAGGCAGTGAACCAAGACCGGCGCTTGGCGATTGAGGATCGTGGCGAGGCGTGGGCATACATCGACTACACATGTGCAATGTCAGCCGGTAAGCAGGCAGATGAACCGATTGGTTACATCCAGTGCGGAATCTTGCAAGAAGCATTACACTGGCAAACCGGGCATGAGTTAGTTTGCCGTTGAGCAGATGGCCTGTCGGTCAATGGGAGCACCGGCGTCAATCTGGCTGGTGGCGAAAATGCCGGCCTTGCCGGGGCGTTGAGGAAGAAGGAGGGCTGTATGGCCGATTTGACACCTGATCAGATCTACGATTTACTCAACCGGCCTGGCCCACTGTGGTTAGTGGGAGCAAATCTTAGCGGGGCAAACCTGAGTGCCGCAAACCTCAGCGGGGCGAATCTCAGCGAAGCCAAATTGAGTCGTGCGCGGCTGACCGACGCCAATCTCTATCGAGCCGATCTGAGTATTTGTGAGTTGGGTGAAGCAAATCTGAGCTGGGCCAATCTCCGTGAAGCGAAACTCAATTGGGCGCAATTGGTGCGGGCCGATTTGAGCGATGCCGATTTACGCAAAGCTGATCTGAGCTGGGCCAATCTTGAGTTTGCAACGCTGATCGGGGCAAACCTACGTGGCGCCAATCTGAGTGCGGCTGATTTCAGCGGTGCGAATCTGTATGGCGCAAATTTAAGCCTCTGTAACTTAAGTGGGGCCGATCTGCGTGATACGGTGATGATTGGCGCCAATCTGAGCGAAGCTCAACTACGTGAAGCGCAATTGGTTAATCTGAGTGGAGCGAACTTGAGTGGGGCGATCTTGCTTCGCGTCAGTTTAAACGGGGCAAACCTCAACGGCGCGAATTTGGCCGGGGCTAACTTGATGCACGCTAATCTACGTGAGGCGACGCTCGATGAGGTGAATTGCATTGGGGCAAATTTGAGTGAGGCAAACCTTAGTGAGGCAAGTTTGTGCAATGCCGATTTTAGTGATGCTAACCTGAGTGGGATTTATCTCAGTGAGGCACATTTACGCAACGCGAGCTTCACGCGCGCGAATTTGGCGCGGGCCAACTTGAGCGGTGCCAATTTACGCGGTGCGAATCTTTGTGGGGTGAATCTCCGTGAGGCGAGTTTGACCGATGCCGATTTGACCGATGCCGACTTAACCGACGCCGACTTAACCGATTGTGATCTGAGCGGTGCGAAGGGGTTACGGTAGAAGCGGCAGCGACGGGAGCAGATGTGGGTGTAGAAGGGGCGCAGTGCGTCGGCACCGGCCCCCTCACCGAAAATATATTCTGGTCGCTACCGTGCCATCAACATCTTTCGGTCATGCCAACCATTAATCTAATCCACATACGTTTGGCTATCGCCAACACCCACCAAACCGACCGCTTCGAGGATCTCACGCAAGAATCGCCCCGTGTGCGAAGACGGATGACGTGCAACCTCTTCTGGTGTACCAAGCGCCACTACCTCACCACCACCATCACCACCCTCTGGCCCCATATCGATCACATAGTCAGCCGTCTTAATCACATCAAGGTTATGCTCGATCACAACCACCGTATTGCCGGCATCAACCAAACGATGCAAAACTTGCAACAAATGTTGAATATCGGCAAAGTGCAAACCGGTCGTTGGCTCATCAAGAATGTAAATGGTTCGACCGGTGGCAACGCGGGCCAATTCCTTGGCTAACTTCACCCGTTGCGCCTCACCGCCAGAAAGGGTAGTGGCCGGCTGACCGAGTTTGATATAATCGAGACCAACATCGTGTAAGGTCTGCAAGATACGACGTACTCGTGGGACATTGGCAAAAAACTCGAGGGCAGTTTGCACATCCATCTCAAGCACGTCGGCAATCGTCTTACCTTTGTACTTAACCTGTAACGTCTCGCGATTATAGCGCTTTCCCTTACATTCAGCACACCGCACCCATACATCGGCGAGGAACTGCATGTCGATCTTAATTTCACCGTTCCCTTCACAAGCCTCGCACCGTCCACCACGCAAGTTAAAACTGAACCGTCCGGGACCGTAGCCACGTAGCTTCGCTTCGGGTGTTTCGGCAAACAGCTCACGGAGCAGATCGAACAGCTTCACGTAAGTAGCCGGATTGGAACGAGGTGTACGCCCGATGGGCTGCTGATCGATATTGATCACCTTATCGAGTCGTTCGAGACCGTGGAGCGCACGGAAGGGGCCAGGTTTAAGCTGGGCACGGTTGAGTCGATTAGCCAACGCCGGATACAGTGTCTCGGTGATCAGCGATGATTTACCCGAACCGGAAACACCGGTCACGGCGATAAAACAGCCGAGCGGAAAACTTACCGTCACATCGCGCAAATTATTGAGCGTAGCTCCTTCAATCGTCAACCAGCCGTTATCAGGACGGCGACGGGTCGTCGGCACCGGAATAGTAAGGCGTCCCGACAAATACTGACCGGTGAGCGATGTCGGATGTTGCGCCACCTGCTCTGGCGTACCGGCCGTCACGACTTGACCACCCTTCACACCGGCGCCGGGACCAAAGTCGATAATCCAATCGGCGGCCTGCATCGTCTCAAGGTCATGTTCAACGACGATCAAGGTATTGCCTAGATCGCGCAGACGCAGCAGTGAGTCGAGGAGTTTACGATTATCACGCTGGTGGAGACCAATGCTCGGCTCATCGAGGATGTACATAACGCCGACCAGCCCTGAGCCGATCTGCGAAGCAAGGCGGATGCGCTGTGCTTCACCGCCGGACAACGTTGGTGCAGCGCGGTCGAGGGTGAGATAGTGCAAGCCAACATTGTGCAAAAAGCCGAGTCGTTCACGGATCTCCTTCAACACATCATCAACGATGTGTCGTTGAGTCTCGCTGAGATAATTTGGCAACTCTCGCGCCCAATCAAGGGCCTGGGAAATATTCATGCGCGTCACATCACGGATCGAGCGACCGGCCACGCGCACAGCCAGACTTTCTGGACGCAGCCGAGCACCCTGACAATCAGGACACGGCTGCTCACTCATGTACTGAGCATAGTGCTCTTGCATCACATCCGAGCCGCTCTGCATATAACGCCGCCGGATCTCGCTGGCCAATCCTTCCCATGTGCGATAGTACTCACCACGCGAACCGCCCTCGTGTGCCCAGGTAAAGCGGATCCGTTCGTGACCACTACCGTAGATAATCACATCGCGTTGAGCTTGGCTGAGCGAGTCCCAAGGTGCATCGAGATCGATGTGGTAATGAGCGGCTATTGCCTGCAACGCCTTGTAGGCCCACGTGTCCTGTTTTTTACGCATCTCCCCCCAATACGTCACTGCACCATCGTGAATTGACAAGGCTCCATTGGGGACAAGCAGGGCCGGATCGACCTCAAGCCGGAAGCCAAGCCCGGTACAGGTCGGACACGCGCCTTGCGGCGAGTTAAACGAGAACATCTGAGGCGTCAGTTCGGGGAAAGAAATGCCACACGCGAGACAGGTATTGCTCTCACTCATCATCCATTCGCGTGGCTGATCGGGATCAGACGGTTGATCGGCGAGGCTGATCAGAACTTTGCCTTCACCAACCCGCAATGCCGTCTCAATACTATCGGTGAGACGCGTCGTGAACCCGGCGAGGTCACCGTTATCAGTGGTTGAGGGTATGGCTAAACGATCGACAACAATCTCGATGGAGTGTTTTACCTTCTTATTCAGCTTAATTTCTTCATCAAGAGAGCGAATTTCGCCATCAACACGTACACGGACAAAACCTTCGGCTTTAGCTTCGGCGAAAATATCTTTATACTCACCCTTACGCTGCGATACAACCGGTGCTAATACGACAAAGCGTGTCCCCGACGGCAAGGTCAAGATACGATCCACCATCTGCTGGGCCGATTGAGCCGCCACCGGCTGACCACAGCGGTGACAATACTGCTGACCGACACGGGCAAACAACAACCGCAGATAGTCGTAAATCTCGGTAACAGTACCAACCGTCGAACGAGGATTCTTGCTGGCGCTCTTCTGCTCAATAGCGATAGCAGGTGACAAACCCTCGATCAGATCGACCTGTGGCTTCTCCATTTGCCCAAGGAATTGGCGCGCATAGGCCGACAGGCTCTCAACGTAGCGCCGCTGACCTTCAGCATAGAGGGTATCAAACGCCAGCGAACTCTTGCCCGAACCGCTCACTCCGGTCAAGACCACCAACCGATCACGGGGTATCTCAAGATCGATCCCCTTGAGATTATGTTCCCGTGCACCTTTGATCACGATTGTCGACTTAGCCACGACCGTCTCCACGCTGATGCTGTAGAAGCGAAAGCGCCGCCCCACCGGCGACGCCGTTCATATTGCGAGCCGCACCGAGTGCGGCTCACTGTAACGATCTATTCTTAGTATACCACGTATACCACGTTCGGCCAGAACAAACAGACTACTCAACGTGAACCGGCGTATCGACAGTAACCACCACGGTATCGGGCTGCGGTATCGTAACAAAGCGCTGACGCAGGGTAGAGAGCAGAACTGTGAGCGCACCGGTCAGCAAGACCGCCCCAAACAGGTATGGCGCATTCGGCGCAATCAGGTCAAACAGGGTACCGGCCAGCAGCGGCCCTAGCACCATCGTGAGGCTATTAAACGACTGCACTCCACCGAGAATCGCGCCTTGCTCGGTAGCCGACACCGACTGCGAAATCAGGCTGGTCAGCGATGGAGTAAGCATACCACTACCCAGGGCCACGATCCCGATTGCCGGGAAGAGCATCCAACTCGCAGGCGCGAGACCGGTCGCAGCAAAGCCGAGGGCCATCAGAGTCAGACCGGCCAGAGCCAGGCGAGCCTCGCCGAAGCGTGCCACCAATTTGCGGATAAGAAAGCCCTGCACCAACACCGCAATCAACCCGATGAAGGCAAAAACGATCGCATTCTGCTGTGGGCTAAACCCAAAGCGCACGTCGCTGTAGACCGGAAAATTGCTTTGCAGGCCGGCAAAGGCAAGATTAAATAACACACTACCGAAGATAAAAGGTTGAACACGAGGATCGCGCGCGACAGCCGTTAGACGAGTAACCGGATTCAGATTGCGTGACACCGACCGCATCCGCTTCTCTGGTGGCAACGATTCGGGCAAGCGGAAGAAGCCAAACATAACGTTAGCAAAGCTGAGTGCAGCAGCGAACAGCGCCGGTGCCTGCAAGCTAATGTTCACAAGGAGGCCACCGATAGCCGGGCCAAGTATAAAACCGAGTCCAAAGGCAGCGCCGATCATCCCCAGTCCACGCGCACGCTCACTGGGAGGTGTAACATCGGCAATGTACGCCTGCGCTGTGCTGATGCTGGCGCCGGTGATACCGGCAGTAATACGGGCAAGGAACAGCAACCCGATAACCGTCTCGACACCGAGGAACGTCAGGTTTTCGGCGACGGCAAAAACGAGATAACTCAGACCGACCCCAAACAGACTCAGCAACAATATCGGTCGGCGTCCGAAACGATCGCTTAACGCACCAAGGATTGGCGCAAAGAGAAACTGCATCAACGCATACGAAGCAGTGAGCGCACCGACCACCAGAGCACGGTTATCGGCCAACCACGACCAACTTGAGCGTTCGACGATTTTGACATATTCAGGCAGCAACGGCAATACAATACCGACGCCGAGGAGGTCGATAAAAATTGTGAGAAAGATAAATAGGAGTGGTGAATGGCGTTTCATAGAAGAGAACCTTACTGTTGATTAGATTGCAACCAAAAAGGTTTGCTGTGCAAATTATATGGCCGTTCACAGATTTTGTCAATACTTTGCACGGAATTTGCACAGTGGCGACATATGGTAGCATGAATAGCAAAAGCAAGGTATCATGAAGCTGCTACGGCCGGCACCTGCCGAACACAGGAGCAGTATGACCTTTCATGGCTTCACAACCGAACGACTCATCGGTATACCGCCGGAATTTTTCACCGACGTCTTACCGGCGATCACTAAACCGAGCGAACTCAAAGTGACACTGCACCTGTTCTACCGGCTTAGTCGGCAGCGTAGCCGTCCCCGTCGGATCAGTTGGGACGATCTGTACCGTGACGAACCGCTCCGTCGTTCATTGCAGGCCCTCAGTTCGCTCCGTTCATTCGAGGAGCTGCTCGAGGAAGGTTTAGCCGCAGCAGTCCGGCGTGGCACCGTCCTGCATTTTGTCGAACCACTCGACGGGCGGGTACGCAACTGGTACCTGATCAATACCCCGACCAACCGACAATGGATCGAGCGCATGGGGACAAGTGGGATCGTTCCACCCTTCGAGGAACCGGCGGAACGGCCGGGCATCATCGAGTTGTACGAACAAAATATCGGACTAGTCACGCCGCTGCTGCTTGAAGAATTACGTACCGCCAGCGACCGTTACCCTGCGGAATGGCTTGAAGACGCCATCCGCGAAGCTGTGCGAGCGAATGTACGTTCGTGGCGTTATATTCAGCGCATGCTGGAGAGGTGGGCCGCCAATGGACGAGAAACTACGCCGTATCAGGCCGGACGACCTATCGATATTGAAAAATATACCGGCGGACAACTCGGACACCTCTTCCGCCGCGGAAGCGACGAAAGCGACCTCTGAGTCGGTGTGTCCGATTTGTCGGGGAGCAGGCTATTACACGCTCGATGTGCGATACGGAGATCCGAACTTCGGCGTATTAATCACTTGTCGCTGTAAGCAGGCAGAAAAAGAGCGTCGCCGTTATGAAGAACTGGAACGGCTCTCGAACCTCGCACCACTCCGTGATAAGATCTTTGCCAACTTTGACCGCACTGTCCCCGGCGTACAACGGGCCTTTGCCCGCGCTTTTGAATATGCGCAAAACCCTCAAGGTTGGCTGATCTTATTCGGCGGCTATGGCTGTGGGAAGACTCATCTGGCGGCAGCCATTGCCAACGAGGCACTCGAACGGCACATGCCGGTGTTATTCACCGTCGTGCCCGACTTACTCGATCATCTTCGGTCGACCTTCGGGCCGAATTCGGAGACGGCCTACGACGAACGCTTTGAACTCGTTCGGGACGTCGCTCTCTTGATCCTCGACGATCTCGGCACCGAAAACACCACGCCGTGGGCGCGCGAAAAACTTTACCAGATCATGAACCATCGGTATAATTATGCTCTACCGACGGTGATCACCAGTAATCGTGACCCGAAGGATATCGATCCGCGCATCCTTTCCCGGATGTTTGATGCTGCCATCTGCCGGGAACGCATCATTATTGAGGCGGGTGATTACCGCCGTTTAAGCCTTGAACAGCGGTACCATCCGCGTCGGCGACGGAACGACCAATCTCGGTCGCAACCGTAACACCACCTGGAACCAGTCGATGGCAACGTGAGAACAGAAAGTATAGCCTTATGACGTTGCGACATTTTCTCTCAGCGGCCGATCTGAACCGTGCTGAAGCCGAAGCGTTGCTCGACCGGGCAGCAGCGTTGAAAGCTACGTGGCGTGCCGGTGTTACCAGCGACCGACCGTTGTTGGGACAGACGCTTGCATTGGTCTTCGAGAAGCCTTCGTTGCGCACGCGAGTGGCGTTCGAGGCCGGAATGACTCAACTTGGTGGTCATCCGTCGTACCTTTCCGCCAATGACATCGATATGGGCGGACGCGAGAGTGTTCCTGATGTGGCACGGAACCTGAGCCGTTGGGTAGCGATTATCGCTGCACGTGTCTTCAAGCACGCAACAGTTGAGACGCTCGCTCGCTATGCAACGGTACCGGTGAT
Organism: Chloroflexus sp.; assembly: GCF_049970315.1. GTDB lineage: Bacteria > Chloroflexota > Chloroflexia > Chloroflexales > Chloroflexaceae > Chloroflexus. Next base: position 59,022 of record NZ_JBMFNE010000014.1, on the reverse strand, counting down.
CAATGCACTGTCCGACCGAGAGCATCCGTGTCAGGCACTGGCCGATATGCTGACACTCCGCGAACGGTTTGGCCGGTTGCAAGGTTTAACGCTAGCCTACGTTGGTGATGGCAATAACGTGTGCCACTCGTTGATGTTATTAGGGGCGACATTAGGCGTCAATGTACGGGTTGGGTGTCCGATGGATTATCGTCCCGCTCCTGACATTACCGAACTGACCGAGCAGTTAGCCAACCAACACGATGCGACCCTCACGATCACTACTTCGCCGATTGAGGCGGTGAGTGGTGCGGATGCCGTCTATACGGACGTATGGGCTTCGATGGGCCAAGAACATGAAGCCGCTCGTCGTCGCCCCGTCTTTACGCCGTATCAGGTGAACGCAGCGCTGATGGCCCATGCTGCACCGCATGCACTGGCAATGCACTGTCTACCGGCGCATCGTAGTGAAGAGGTAACGGCAGATGTGATCGATGGACCGCAATCGGTCGTGTTTGAGCAAGCGGAGAACCGCTTGCATGTTCAAAAAGCGCTGATCTTATTTTTGCTAGGAAAGTAGCACCGGTAGTAGCGGAAAGAGCGTTATGGCAGGCAACCGGGCAATCTTTGATCGGGCGATGGAACAGTGCCGCGAGGCATCCGCAAAAGGACGCTGGGACGACTCGTTACGCGCGGCAGTGCGCGCTTTACAAGAGTTTCCCCAAGATATTGAAGCGCGCACTGCGGCAGCCGTTGCCTTATTCCAAACGAATCGGTTAGATAAAGCATTGCAGGCGTTTAGCGATCTGTACGAGGCCGACCCAAATAATGCGTTCTATCTCAATTACATCGCTCAGTGCTATCGTCGTCAAGGAAACATTCCTGCCGCCGTCGAGGCCTACAGTGCCCTGGCCGCTCTGCATAGCGCCCAGCAGCGCACGCTGCAAGCAACTGAAGCGTTGCGTGAATTACTGACGTTACAGCCTGAACGAGACGATCAGCGTCGGCGCTTGGCTCAGCTCTATGAAGACCTTGGCGCCATCGCCGAATCAGCCGAGACTCATCTTGAACTGGCTCAACGTCTTCTCGCACGGGGAGAAACGGCTGAAGCGTTGTCTGAGGTCGAGTGGGTTTTGCGCCTCGATGCCAATCACCGCGTTGCCCGTGAATTGGCGACGCGCCTACGCGAACAACTGGGCGGACCGTCTCCCTCCCTTCGCGGTACTAGTAGCTTACGACCAGCCTACCCAACCAGCACACCGCGCGGCTCACATACACAACCTGAGCAGTTGGTCGCTGAAGCAATGGCTTGTCAGCAAGCGGGTGATGAGGAGCGGGCTATCGCTTTGTACGAACAGGCGGTGCAAGCCGGGATCGAACGGGCCGATGTCCTCTATTCACTCGGGTTACTGTACCAAAGTCAAGGTAATCTTAAAGCTGCGGTCAGCGTTCTCACGCGCGCAGCCGGCGACCCCGAATACGCCCTGTCCGCCCACTTTGCGCTTGGTCAAGTCTATCGAGACCTCGGTCAATTACCACAAGCGGCGCAAGAATTTGAGACGACCATCGGGCTGGTTGATCTCGAAACTATCGGCAAGGCCGAGGTTGATGACCTGATTGCAATGTACGAGAGCGCGGCAACGATCTATGAGCAACTGGGCGATCTGGCTCGTGCCTCACTGCTCTATGGTACCCTCGCCGAGTTTCTAGCCAGTAAACGGTGGGGGCGCGATCGTGCTGCCGAGTTCAAAAATCGGGCCAAAGAACTGGCCGATCGCAATATGTTCGCGAAGCTACGCACAATCGGTACCGGTGTTCTCCAACCAGCACCCGCTGCACCACCACCATCTCCACCGATAATTGACCCTGGAAGTGAGCGATGGGGCAAGCTGCGCCCGATCACCGATGTCTTGCGGTCAGGTGAGCGTTCTGAAGAAGAAGTAACACCGGAGGTCACACCAGCAACGCTTGAACAATTGCCGATCATCGAGCGGATGAGTGTGCCGACCAGCCTACCCACGCCAGCATTTCCACCGCCGACGCCGCTCGATCCGTCCGGTCTTGATGAGGTAACGGCCGGCTGGCTCGAACTGAGTGGCACCTATCTTGAACAGGGTCTGCTCGATGCCGCCCTCGACGCTTGTATGGAGGTGATTCACCACAATATCGAATATCTACCCATTCACTTACGTATGGGCGAGATCTATGAACGGCAGGGGCGCCCTGAAGAGGCATTGGCAAAATATCAGTTACTGATCGAGACGTATCAGGTACGAGGCGAAGCCGAAAAGGCGATTGATGTCTATTTTCGCTTTATCGAGCTATCACCCGATTCCATAAATGCACGCTCGAAGTTGGCCGAGATACTACGGCAGACTGGCCGTATCGATGAAGCTGTCGAACAGTCGTTACAGGTTGCCAATACCTATTTTCGCTTGGGTCAAACGAACAAAGCCCTCGAAGAGTTTCGCCGTTTGTTACAATGGGCGCCCAAACATCGCGAGGTACACACTCAATATGGACTGGCCTTGCTTAAACTGGAGCGATTTGAAGCCGCACTCGATGAATTTCGGCAGGCACTCGAACTCGGCTCACCGGACGATCCGGTCGCGCTAGCACGGCTCAACATCACGCTCGCTCTGATAGGCGAACAACCAAATGTCATTTGGGACTCGCTTGCCACCGTTCTGGAGCAATTACGCAAGCATCCCACTGAATTTGCTGCCGTTCAAGCGGAATACCGGGCTGCCCTGTTGATCGACGACCGCGCGTTGCTCCATTATATTCTGGCGATCATCCAACAACAGCACGAGCAACACCATCTGGCTCTCCTTGAGCTTGAACAAGCTCAAATCTTGCTCAACAACGAACCCGATCCGATGCTTCCACTCACCCTCGTGTATCGCGCAGCCGCCGATAGTTATATTGCGTTAGGGCAAGCCGAGCAGGCACTCGAACAGTTACGCAAAGGGCAAGCCGTTGCCGAGCAGACAACGCCCAACTCATCGATCCGCCATCCATTCGCCATTCCACCGTCGCGTGGCGATATGGTGCGTCGCATGGCCGAAGCGTATGCGGTCAGTGATGACTTAGTCGGGGCAGAGCAAGCGTTACTGGAAGCGAAAAAGTTATTGCCATACGATCGGGCGATCTACACCAAGCTGGCGAACGTCTATTTTCGGCAGGGTAAGCTCGCCGAGGCATTGGCCCAACTCGACGAGCTGGCAACATATTACGAAGAACGCCAACAATTGGATTTAGCGATAGAGCTTCTCGAATTCGCAGTACAGCTTGCGCCTAACCATATCGGCATGAGTAACCGGTTGGCGCGCTTACAACTGCGGGTTGGGAAACTCGACCAAGGTTTAGCCGGGCTGGTGCGGGTCAGTGAACTACAAAAACGTGCCGGTCAATTGAAAGATGCCGTTGCGTCGTTACAGGAAGTAGCGCAAACGTACTGGATGTTGAGTGATCATGAACGTGCGCGCGAGATGTACAACCGAATTGTACAGATAGCACCTAACGATGTTGATGCGCGTCAATGGTTGGCCCTCATGCACACCCTCTCGCGTCGCACCAAAGAAGCGATCAGCGAAAAGAAACAGATCGCGCGCATTTTTGCCCAACAACGCGATTATGACAATGCGATTGCCGAGCTGCACCAGATTATTGGCCTCGATCAGAACGATTTAGAAGCCTACTTCATGCTCTACGATATGCTCATGCGACGCGAGGAATACGGACAGGCCAGCCAACTGTGTCGGCGCATGTTGAAGCTGCCGGGAATTGAAACGGAACGGGTGGAAGCGATGTTGAGCGCCGCCAATCGTATGCTTGAGCAACGCAAGCCGGCGCCGCCACAGAGTTGACAATGATAGAGATCGAGCGTCTCTGGGCGCGGCTGAATCCGCTCACCTCGCCCTTTACGCTGATTGACATTCTGCTGGTCGCAGGATTTTTCTATTGGCTGTTGGGCATTGTGCGCGGGACACGCGCCGTCCAATTGCTACGTGGGGTTGGGATTTTACTCGTGATTGCGTTGGTGATGCCCTCGATCGCGAGTGATCGATTAACCCTGCTCAACTGGTTAGTTGTCAATATCATTTCACCAGCCTTGATCGTTGCCATACCGGTCCTCTTCCAACCCGAATTACGTCGGGCATTAGAAAGTCTTGGCCGTTCGAGTGATCTGTTTGGCCGACCATTTGGGGGCGCGAACCGCTCAGAATTGCTCGAAACGATCACCGTTATCAGTCGGGCTGCTGCTCAGCTCTCGCAGCAAGGGGTGGGCGCATTGATGGTGATCGAGCGACGAACACAGTTACAGGAGTTCGCCGACCGTGGCGTTATTCTTGATTCGCGGATTTCGACCCCGCTCCTACTCAATATTTTTTACCCTAACTCACCGCTACACGACATGGCCGTGATTATTCGCGGCAACCGCATTTTGGCTGCTAATGTTGTGCTCCCGTTGAGTGAAGATATTTCCGGGCCACGACGGTACGGTACTCGTCATCGTGCGGCAAAAGGCATTACCGAGCAGACTGATGCTATTGCAGTGGTGGTGTCAGAAGAAACCGGCGCTATCTCGCTGGTCAGTGATGGCCGGATGGTGAGTTACCTGACCGAGTCACGTCTGCGGACGATGCTGGCCGATCTGATGCAGATACCGCTTGAGTCGAACACGAAGAGGGCAGTATGAATGGTGTGCACTCGATTGTCTTGCGCGCTGTATTGGCGTTTGGCTTGAGTTTTGCCCTCTGGTCATTTGTCTCGTTTAGTGAGAACCCAGAAGAGACGGCACGGTTTGAAGATCTGACCTTACAGGTTGTGGGGTTACGCGATGATTTGATCATCGTGGATGCTAACGGTATACCGACCACTACCTTCCCCAATGTTGATGTAACCCTGCGCACCGACCGTCGTCAACGCTCGGAACTACGCCCGGTTGATATTCGAGTCGTGGCCGATCTGAGTGGGCTTGGCCCTGGCGATCATGTCGTACCACTGAATGTACAACCGACGCGCAGCAATCTCTCCTTTAGTGTGCCGGCCAATGGGGTTGAGCCACCGACGATTGATATTCGGCTAGAACCGCTCGTGACGTTAACGGTACCGATTAGGCTCGAGATAGTCGGCTCCCCACCATTCAGCTTTGAACGTGGGACACCGGAATTGCGATCAAATGGCGAGCTGATCACCAATGTGTCGGTCAGTGGCCCACAGAGCCGCGTGATCCGGGTGAGTGCAGCACGAACGGTAGCCAATATTAATCAGCTTCGAGCAACGTATAATGCACCGCTCACCCTGACACCAATTGATGCGAATAACCTACCGGTCGAGGGGGTGCAGGTGAAACCGGCGTCTATTACTGTGATCATTCCGATCAATCCGGTGGTCGGTCTGCGGTTGGTGCCGGTATCGCCGATTATCATCGGCTCACCGGCACCGGGCTATCTCGTCAGTAATGTTGTTGTTGACCCACCACTGATCACGCTGACCGGTAGTTCTGGGCCGCTCGATGCGATTAATCTGTTGCAGACCGAAGCGATTGATATCAGTGATGCCCGTGAGACGGTTGTGCGGATTGTCCCCTTGATTATTCCGATCGGCACGTCACCTGCCCAAGGTGAGCCGAACGCAGTACAGGTGACGATCACCGTTATGCCGATTCCTATGCCATTTCAGGCGCGGCTACCGGTTGAAGTGACGTTGAGTGGTCTGGGCGGCGATCTCCAAGCATCAGTCCGACCGAACGTAATTGAGATGACCTTCGCCGGGACGACCGATCAATTGACGGCATTAGCCGCAACTCCCCTCGTGGTACAGCTCGATCTTACCAACCTTGGTCCTGGCACGTACCAATTTGCCGTGCGACCGTTACTTCCCGGCGGTGTGAGCATCGTCGGTGACCCACCTGAGGTAACGGTGACGGTTGTGCCAATACCCACACCAACCCCTACCCCTGAACCAGAACCGTCGCCGGAGGTTGAGCCGACCCCGACCCCTGATGCAGGGTGAGCGATGATGACCAGTGCATCTGCATTACAGCGGCATCGTGGCCGGAGATGCTTGCCGATGAGCGCGCACAATGCTGGTGGCAGTGATCATCAGAAAGACGATGATGCTCACCGCATTCATCATTCCGCCCCAACGCCGGAATTCGATCAACATGCATAGATCGCCAATCACTCGCAACGCTAACGACACGTGCAATAATCCGAGCGGTAGGTAACTCCAGCCGCTGAACCGGACTGGAACGCTGAGCAAAGCTGGAATGATGATCAGCGCGTGGCCGAAGATCATCGCAAAAACGAAGCCAACGAAAATGCTGTGCAAGATGGCGTCGTATAGCAAGCCGCCATAGACACCGCCGCTTAGCGCCATGAGCAAGCCGCCAATCGTGAGCCATGCGCTGCCTGAGAGCATGCAGGTTGCGCTGAAGCGGGGCAGGCCGGGACGGCGAATCGTGCGCCGGCCAATATCGTAGGCTAAGAGCCAGAGACCGCTTGCCAGCAGGCCAATGCCGGCAAGCCGCGTGCCGTTGGCGTAATCCGCTAGCGACCATCCCAACCCAAGCCAGAGCAGGCCAACGCTAAGGCTAAAGCTCCAGAAGGTATACGCCGGCAGGTGGCGGAGCCGCCCTAATTCGAGCCGTTCACCGAAGATGGTGAGGGTGAGAAAGCTGGCCCACCAGAGCGACGCGAGCGCTAACGGCTGCCCCATTAGCCAGAGCAGATTGCCGCCAAACCACGCCATCCCGCCGAGCGCCATGGTGACCACAAAGCGTACCGGTTGGCGCTTGAGCAGCAGTGCGAAGATTGCAAGCAGGCCAACGCTGCCGCCCGTGATGAGCAACGCGCCGATAATTGCTGGTAAGCCCATCAAAAGGCTGATTCCTCCCAACAATGTCAGCAGCGGCCCGGCAAAGGCCCATGGTCGCCCGATGGCGACTGCTCGCTCTAGCCCAATCACTGTGCCGAGCATTCCGCCTACGAAGAGCTGGCCATGAATCGCAGCCAGCGTGAGCGATGATAACGGCAGCGCCCATCCCATGCGAAGCAATCCAGCCCAAAGGGCGCTGGTCAGCATCATTATCACACCGGCGGCAAAACCGGCTCGGAAGACGTTGGTAGGCGATAGTATCATCATAGCACCTCGTCATCTCTATGCTTGCGTCGTGGCGCGATCGCCTGATACCCACTGTACAGCCGTTTTCACGCGCTCGCTGTGAACAAAGTCACAGCACAAGCAGGCTCGCTAGTCTACAGTAGCCATAGTGAAAGCACGCATCATCAAGGCAGGATGGCGATGATGGCAAACATAGCGCGTTGGCGGGCGATATTGGTGGTCGGCATTCTAGGGGGGCTGCTGCCATGGGTGACGCTAGCAGCGCCTTCGCCAGTGCTCGATGATGGGTGGGGCGGCGACTATCAGCTCATTCGCGTTGGCGCCGGCGGCGATTACGCACAGCTCGGCGCTGCGTTGGCAGCGGCCCATCCCGGCATGGTGATTGAGGTCTTGCCCGGCGTGCAACAGGGGCAATGGACGATCGACCGTCCGCTGGTATTGCGTGGCCGGCATGGCGCGGTGCTTGATGGCGGTGAGGCGGGTTCCACGCTCACCATTACCGCGCCGGGAGTGACAGTGCAGGGCCTCAGTTTTCAGCGCAGTGGTTTGAAACCGATTGATGCGGCGATTCTGGTGCGCGCAGCGGCAGTAATGATCAGTGGTAATCGCTTCGAGCGTTTTGTGCGCGGGGTCGTGGTTGATAATGGCGCGAATGTGATGGTGACCAACAATACCTTCATCGGTGCGCTGGACGATATGCCGCGCGAGCACAGCATTGGGGTTGCCTTGCTAAATGCACCCAGTGTGAGGGTTGAATTAAACACGATCTTGGCGGTGCAGATCGGCATTGCTATCGACAACGCGTCGCGTGGTGTGGTGCGCGGTAATGTGGTGAGCCGGAGCGAGACCGGCATCGTCTCGCCGCTCATTGCAGGCGCTGCAACAATCCTTGGCGTCACCGCTACCTTCTTCAGCGCAGCCCTCTGTTTGCCGTCAGCCAGTGATGTGCTGATCGACCGCAATACGTTGACTGAGAATGTCACTGGCATCAAATTGGCTGGCAGCGCGCGAGTGACGGTGCAAGGCAATTTGATCGAGGGCCAGCGTGGCGATGGCTTGCTCGTACATAATAGTGCTGGCCTGATCGTGCAGGATAATCGGTTTGAGCGCAATGCCCGCGCTATCACCGTTGGCGGCAGCGGGGCGCTGACGGCGCAGCGCAACCGGTTTGCTAATCACGAAACACTGCTAGCGCTGCTGACCGGTGATGCAGCAGTTACGCTGCGCGGCAATGATATCGTACACTACCGCGTGCTACTAGCCAGCGAACCGCAAGCGCCGGTGGTCGTGTGGGCCGGCAACTATTGGCAACGCGGCTGGCCGGCTGATTGGTGGCTGGGGATGCAACTCTGGCGGCACGATCGCAATCGTGATGGGTTTGCCGATCAGCCACTTATGTTTGATGGAGTCATCGACCAATATCCGGCGCTGAGGCCGAACATTGGTGTACAACCGGCTTCAATGCCGGCAACCAACCCGGCATTATGGCTAGTGGCGCTGGTTGCAGGGGGATTGTTGGCAGGTGTTCTGATCCGGCAGCGGAAAGGATAGCGGTAATGGCATTTTCACCGGAACATGTGATCGACATAGCCGAAGCGGTGCGCTCAGCACGCCATGACGGCGCGATTTGGAGCGTGAATAGTGAGCAGATGAACGTGAATCTGATGCGGCTGCGCACCGGTGCAACGATTCCCGAACACGTCAATGCCGAGCTTGACGTGTTGTTAGCCGTGTATGAAGGCGAGGGCGAATTGATCGTCAATGGCGAGGCAATTGCACTCGGTCCCGGCGTGGCGGTGGTGGTACCGCGCAATGCGCAGCGCATGCTGCGTTGCTTGCGCGGGCCGTTGGTCTTTTTGACCGCGCACCGCCAACGCGGGGGCCTGATGCCGCGGTAATTGATCGAAACTGGCGGGTGCAGCACGCAGCACCCGCCAGTGCGTAACACTGCAATCGATCACCCCATCGGATCAATGAGCGTTGGCGCGGCGCCGTTGCCATTCCCGTTCTCATCGGGATCTTCCACCGAGAGGGCAGCGACACGATCACCAGAAGCGACGTTCACCACCGTCACGCCTTGGGTCGCCCGACCCAAGCGCGAGATCTCGCTGGCGCTGGTACGCATCACCATCCCGCCGGTGGTGATGAACGTGAGCAGCGAATGCTCATGCACAACCGCGGCGGCAGCGACTTCATCGGTTTCGTTGCGCAGCTTAATCGTGATCACACCACCGGTCGCCCGTCCTTTCACCGGGTACTCGCTGAGCGCGGTGCGCTTGCCAATGCCGCGGGCGGTGACGACGAGCAGATCGGCACCTTCTTCGGCTAAATCCATACTCACCACCCGGTCGCCCTCGGCTAAATTGATCCCGATCACGCCGGTAGCCGGTCGTCCCATCGGACGCACCTCGCTCTGCGCGAAGCGCAGGGTCTGGCCACGAGCAGTGGTCAGCAAGATATCTTCGTGACCGTGACTAACTCGCACCCAACCGAGCACATCACCCTCTTCCAGGCCAATCGCAATCAACCCATTCGAGCGCACTTGGCTATACTCGCGCAGTTGGGTGCGCTTCATCTTGCCGCGCACCGTCGCCATCACCAGATACTCGGCGTCGAATTCGCGCACGGCCAGCATCGAGGTCACTTGTTCACCCGGTTCAAGCGACACAAGGTTAACCAACGGTAAGCCTTTGGCCGTGCGCGAGCTGTCGGGTACTTCGTGGGCTTTGATCTGGTAGACCTTGCCGCGGTCGGTGAAGAAGAGCAGATTATCGAGCGAATTGCAGGTCAGCAAGTGGCGGACAATATCCTGCTCACGAGTGAGCATGCCCTTAATGCCGCGCCCGCCGCGGCGCTGAGTGCGGTAGGCATCGGGCAATTGGCGCTTGATGTAGCCGCGGTCGGTGAGGGTAATCATCACCCGCACATCAGGGATCAGATCCTCGTCGCTGACCTCGCCGGTGACATCGGGAATAATGCGGGTGCGGCGCGGGTCGCCGTACTTGTCCTTCAGACGGCTCAAGTCTTCTTTGATCAGATGCAGCACCTTGCGCGGATTAGCCAGAATATCTTCGAGTTCGGCGATCAGCTTAATCACCTCGCGATATTCTTCCTCGATCTTCTGCCGTTCGAGAGCAGCCAATCGGCGCAGTTGGAGTTCGAGAATTGCCTGTGCTTGCCGTTCGGTGAGCGAAAAATTGCGCATCAAGTTATTGCGTGCGCTCTCGGCGGTGCGCGAATCGCGGATGGTCTGGATCACCGCATCGAGATTATCGAGCGCGATCTTGAGACCTTCAAGGATATGGGCACGTTCACGGGCGCGGGCCAAATCGAACTCGGTGCGGCGACGAATAACCTCTTGGCGATGGTTGATATACTCTTGCAGCAATCGCTTGAGCGTCAAAACGCGCGGCTGGCGGCCATGCTCGACCAGCGCCAGCATATTGATGCCGAAGGTGGTTTGCATCTGCGTATGCTTGTAGAGCGCGTTAAGCACCTTCTTGGGCTGAGCGTCTTGTTTCAGCAAGATGACCAACCGCATCCCGTTGCGGTCGCTCTCGTCGCGCACATCGCGAATGCCTTCGATCTTACGATCTTTGACCAACTCGGCGATCCGCTCTTGGAGCCGAGCTTTGTTCACTTGGTACGGCAGTTCGGTAACGACGATCATATACGCACCCCGCCCGGCTTCCTCGATGTGGGTCTTGGCTCGCAGCGTGATCTGGCCGCGTCCGGTGCTGTAAGCAGCCAAAATACCCTCCGTGCCCAAAATCAGTCCGGCGGTGGGAAAATCGGGACCGGGAATAATTTCCATCAGCTCTTCGACGGTAGCCTCTGGATGATCGATCAGATAGCTAATGGCATCACACAACTCGCCGAGGTTGTGGGGCGGAATATTGGTCGCCATGCCAACGGCGATACCGGACGCACCGTTGAGCAGCAGATTGGGTAAAATGGCTGGCAATACCACCGGCTCGCGATAACTGCCGTCGAAATTATCCCGAAAGTCGACCGTATCTTTATCAATTTCACTCAGCAATTCTTCAGCAATTGGGGCGAGACGCGCTTCGGTATACCGCATTGCTGCCGGTGGATCGCCGTCAATTGAACCAAAGTTACCTTGCCCATCAATGAGCGGGTAGCGCATACTCCACGGCTGCGCCATGCGGGCCAGTGCATCGTAGACGGCGCTGTCGCCGTGCGGGTGCATCTTGCCGAGCACGTCGCCGACGATACGGGCGCTCTTCTTGTAGGGCTGGTTGCTGCGGAAGCCCATGTCCCACATCCCGTACAGGATGCGCCGCTGCACCGGTTTGAGCCCGTCACGTGCATCGGGGAGGGCACGTGAGACGATTACGCTCATCGCGTAACTGAGGTAGGCCGTCCGCATCTCGTTGGTGATGCTGACGGGACGGACGATACCGATTTCCATTGGTTACTCCATTATCGGGTTTTAGCGCATCATAATGCGATGTTTGCCATCTGATATTATACCCTATCCGAGTGGTTTTGTCGAATACTGTTGAAAACATGTTCTAGAGCAGCAGCTATGCTACAATTCAAACAGTACCTACTATCGAAAGGAGGGAGCATGAGCACCGATGCCCGCCCACTCAACCGGCTCGCCGGAGAAGCCAGTCCATATTTACAACAGCACGCCGATAATCCGGTCGATTGGTATCCGTGGGGGGAAGAAGCACTCGAACGTGCGCGACGTGAAGATAAGCCACTGTTGGTGAGTATTGGCTACGCAGCCTGCCATTGGTGCCACGTGATGGCCCACGAGAGTTTTGCCAATCCAGAGATTGCAGCTATCCAAAACGAATATTTCATCAACATCAAAGTTGACCGCGAAGAGCGGCCCGACCTCGACAGCATCTACATGGCAGCGGCCCAGGCGCTCACCGGACGGGGCGGCTGGCCGCTCAACGTCTTTTGTCTTCCCGACGGGACACCGTTCTTCGCCGGTACTTATTTTCCACCTGATGCGAAGGCGAACCGGTATCGGATGCCGAGTTGGCGCCAGGTGTTACTCTCGATCGCCGAAGCCTATCGTACTCGACGCGACGATCTGACCGCTTCAGCCCAAGAGTTACTCAATCATATCAAACTGTTGGCTCAGCCACTGCCCGAAACGGCAACCGTTGACGAGGCACTGCTGATGGAGGCTGCGGCCAAGCTTGAGCGTGAATTTGACCCTCAGTACGGCGGGTTCGGTGATGCGCCGAAGTTTCCGCAGCCGCTCGTGCTTGAATTTCTCTTACGAACCCACCTGCGAGGTCACGTGCAGGCTTTGCCGATGCTCCACCAAACCCTCGAACAGATGGCTCACGGTGGGATGTACGATCAGGTTGGGGGCGGCTTCCACCGCTATAGTGTTGATACGCGCTGGTTAGTACCCCACTTCGAGAAGATGCTCTACGATAACGCGCTGTTGGCCGAAGTTTATCATCTGGCCGCCCTCGTCACCGGTGATCCGTTCCTTGCCCAGATCGCCGACGAAACGTTTGCCTATCTGCTGCGCGATCTGCACCATCCCGAAGGTGCATTTTTTAGCAGCGAAGATGCCGATAGCTTACCGGTACCCGGCGCCGCCCACGCCGAAGAGGGTGCGTTTTATGTCTGGACACCGGACGAATTGCGGTTGGCGCTAGGCGACGATGCGACAATCGTCGGTGCTTACTATGGGGTAACGCGGCAGGGCAACTTTGAGGGTAAGTCGATTTTGTATGTGCCACGCTCGGCGTCGGCAGTCGCGGCAAGGCTCGGAGTGCCGGTTGAGCGAGTTACCGAGACAGTTGAACGTGCGCGACCGATTCTGCGTGCATTCCGTGAGCAGCGTCCACGCCCTTTCCGTGATGAAAAGATTATTACCGCATGGAATGCACTGGCGATCAGAGCATTGGCGACGGCGAGCGCGCGGGTGCCAGAATATTTGTCCGCTGCCCGCCGGTGCGCCGATTTTCTTCTGGCAAACCTGCGTCGCGCTGATGGTCGGTTGTTGCGCAGTTGGAAGGATGGTCGGCCCGGCCCGGCCGGTTTTCTCGATGATTATGCGCTACTCTGCGATGCACTGCTCGAATTGCACGCTGCTGGTGGTGAGACGTACTATTTGGCAACAGCCATCGAGTTGGCCGAGGCGATGCTTGATCTATTCTGGGATGCACAGTCGTGGATGTTTTTTGATACCGGGCGCGATCAGCCGGCATTGGTGACTCGTCCGCGCGATCTCAGCGATAATGCCACACCGTCGGGTACGTCGGCAGCAACGATGGCGTTGTTGCGATTGCATGCACTGACCGGCAATGATCTATACGCTACGCGGGCCGAGCAGGTGTTGCAACAAGTAGCACCGATGTTGATCCGTTTTCCGCTTGGCTTCGGTCGCATGTTGTGTGCTGCCGATCTGATGATCGGGCCGACTCGCGAATTGGCCATTATCGGTCCCTCCGGCCATCCGACGACTCAAGCCCTATTGGCGGTGGCCCGCGCTGCCTATCGGCCCCGACTGGTGATCGCCCACGCCGAACCCGGCGATCCGATCGCTGAACAGGTGGCATTACTCGCCGGACGCACGTTGATCGATGGTCAACCAACAGCCTATCTCTGTGAGCGGTTTGCTTGCCGGTTGCCGGTCACGACACCCGAAGCGTTGCTGGAACAGTTGGGGTGACGGGACGGGATGCAGAGACGCAACGTTGCCAACGAACACCACGGATCGGCGAAACCCTGGTATGATTTGCAAGTATAGTTGCGTCTCTGTTGTACATCGGCGATATGCACATCCTACACGTTGTCCAACTCTACTGGCCTGCTCCTAGTGGGGCAGCCCGCTACTTTCAAGAGATCGGCGCCCGCCTCGTCGCCGAAGGTCATCGGGTAACGGTACTGACGACCGATGCCTTTGACCTTGAACACCTTTGGATGCCCGGCAAACGACGGATTACCGAGCCGTTCGGTGAACACGATGGGGTGCAAATCAGACGACTAGCGATCCGCCGACTACCCGGTCCGGCGCTCCTCTACCCGATCATCCGTCGGCTGATGGTCGAAGTGGGCCGCTTGGGCCGACCAAGCGTGTCAATCTTGCGCCGGTTCGCTATGCTCACTCCACAGATCCCCGATCTCATCACAACCCTCGCCGATCCGGCACTGTCCGATGTCACCGTCGTTCACACCACCAACATCACCCTCGACTTTGCCCTGATTCCGGTGGCATGCTGGACCCAACAACACGGCCTACGCCACATCTGCACACCATTCGTGCATGTCGGTGAACCGGGGAGTGAGCAAATTGTTCGCTACTACGCGATGCCACACCAGATCGATCTGCTCCGACGGGCAACGTATATAGCGACCATGACCGAGATTGAACGAGCGTACCTGATGCGGCGTGGTCTTCCCGCTGCTCAGATCGTCACCATCGGTGCAGGAGTAACGCCCGCCGAAGTTACCGGTGGCGATGGACGGCGTTTTCGAGCCACCCAGCAGATTAATGGGCCGATGGTGCTGAGTTTGGGTGTGGCTGCGTTCGACAAAGGCGCTATCCATACGTTAGCGGCGATGCGACGGTTATGGGCACAAGGAAGTGACGCAGTATGGGTGCAATGTGGACCGGCGTTCGGTGGTTTTGCCGAAGCAGTAGCGGCCCTGACACCGTCCGAACGAACGCGCGTGCGGATTCTCGGCTACGTTGATGACGATACCCGCCGCGACGCACTCGCCGCTGCCGACGTGTATGTGCAGCCATCGCGCACCGACAGCTTTGGTATCACCTATCTCGAAGCGTGGTGCAACGGTGTGCCGGTGATCGGAGCGCGGGCCGGTGGTGTACCGGCGGTAATCCGGCACGGGGTTGATGGCTGGTTGGTGCCATTTGGAAACGTACCGGCGATTGCTGAGGCCATCGACCGTCTCCTGCGTGATCGCACGTTGGCGAGAGCAATGGGCGCTGCCGGACGAGCACGTGTTTGGCGTGAACTGACGTGGGATGCCGTTTACCAACGAATTCGCCCGCTATATGGCGAGCTTGGGTGAAGCGGTGAGGAAAAAAATCGTAACTCAATCAATTCCAAAGCGTGATAGGATGAATGCAAGCCGTCCTACTCCCACTCTGGTGAGAAAATACCACCGTGGTGATCCAATGATCTACCTTCCACCTCACACCACGCACGTCCCTGTTCCACGACTCAACTTTTGCCCAGAACCAACATAATGCGATCCTCCGTTGGGTACCTTGGATCGCCGGATTCTTTACCGGCTTCGTGACCGACATATTACGATACTATATCTCAACTAACATCAACTACCACGCAACGATACTTGATCCATTTGCCGGTGTTGGAACAACCCTCGTTGAGGGATTACGGAACAGCTTCAATGGTATCGAGTTTGATATTAACCCCTGTGCTACCCTCGCGGCAAAAACAAAGTGTAGCGCTTTTCATGTTTATCTAGCTCGTGTAGCAGCGGCAACAGAAACGTCGGCGGTTGAAGCGCATCGCCGTACCGTATCCGTTGTTCGTATATTTTTAAATGGTGAGGAGATTAGGCATTGCCTGACGGCATCAATATCCAACCACCTGCGGGTTTTTATTCACGTCTCCCATTGTTTAGCCCGGCTGTTGAACGGAACGTGCGCTATTGTCCTGAACTCATTACCACCTTCCGTATGGCAGCGAGCGAATCTTCTCTGCGTGCGACTCATCCCGGAACGTATGTCCGCAGGTGTGGGAAGACGTTCGAGCATTCTACCGTACAATGACAATGCGCGAACTGAGTTTTCTCCAATTTGGCATACAATCGTAACCGGTTTTGGCAACCACGATCCCGGTAAAGGGCGGTACAATCAACAGTGTTCTCTATGGAACCCACTCCATCCCGGTTGTAGATGGGCGCAACATTTGCGATCAAACCGCAAAGACCACCAAGAACTGATCGAGGCCGTGAAACAAGTAGTTCAACAGGATATGTCATACCGCTGTGTTTATCCAACACTTATGCGATCATCGCGTGTTATTTCCATCAGAATACGATCGTAACGACGCCCATCTAGCATGATAGCTCCACGTAACCGGCCCACTTCGCGAAAGCCGGCCCGCACATAGGCCCGGTACGCCCGCTCGTTGAACGCATACACCCACAACGAGATGTTATAAAGGTTGAGATAGCGAAACCCGTAATCGACTAACAAACGAACCGCTTCACGTCCACAACCTTGCCCCCACACCGTTTTATCACAAATAGCGATGCCCAGTTCGGCAATGCCGTGGAGTAGGTTGATACGAAACAAACTACATGTGCCGATCAGCCGCTCACCGTCACGCAGTATTATCGTAAAAGTACGCCGATCGTCTTTGGCTATGGCGTTTGCATTAATCCACTGCTGTTCTTGTTCGAGGGTGTAACTGTACCCCTGTTGGCCTAACAGAGCAGTGAATTCCAGATCGGCAAACCACTGTGCCAGCAGTGGTGCATCATCGGCGAAGATATGGCTCAGAAAGACCCGCTCACCGGCTACAACGACCGGTCGCGTTTGTGGGTGGGCGTTCATCGTCAACCCTTCCCTGGTATCGAACTACCCTTCCTCATCACTGTTCATCAACCGAACATAACTATCGTAGCGCTCAGGCGTGATTTCTCCCCGCTCGACCGCAGCGCGTACTGCACAGTTAGGTTCATGCAAATGGGTACAACCGGCAAAGTAGCAATCGCGGAGAAAGGGACGGAATTCGCGAAAACACCATGCCAAATCGCGCGCCGGCAGTTTCCACAACCCGATCTCACGAATGCCCGGTGTATCGGCGACATAGCCACCTCCCGGCATGGTAAGGGGAATGAGTTCGGCGACAGTCGTCGTATGGCGCCCTTTGGTGAGGCGCTCACTCACCTCACCGGTGCGCAAATTGAGACCGGGCTGGATCGCGTTGAGCAGGCTGCTTTTGCCAACTCCTGACTTACCGGTGACAACGCTAATCTTGCCGATGAGCCGATCGCGCAGGTCGGCAATCCCTTCGCCGCTGATGGTACTCGTATACACGACCGGGTAGCCGATCTGTTCATACGGTCTGAACAGCGACTCAGCGACTTCACGCCCGACGAGATCGATTTTGGTCGCCACAATGATTGCCGGTAGTTCGCTGTGTTCACAGATGACCAGATAGCGGTCGAGCATACGCGGGGTAAACTCCGGTTTAGCGCACGCAAAGACCAACAACACTTGATCGACGTTGGCAACGATGACGTCCTCTTTGTACGCGCCGCGTGAACCGGCAGCCCGCCGAGCCAACTGACTGCGCCGCGGCAAAACCGCCTCGATAGCACCTTGCCCATAACCGACCAAAACCACTTCAACCTGATCACCGATCACGACCAGGTCGGTTGCCTGACGCTCCTTTTTCAAGCGACCACGCAAGCGGCATTCGAGCAGACCTTGTTCGGTCAGTACCCAGAAAAAGCCACTCTGCGCCCGCAATACCGTTCCGATCAGACGGCCAGTCTTGGTCTCCGGCGCCGATACGGTTTGCTCGATCTCCACAGCGGCTGCTTTACGATTCATCAATGCGCACCTCCAGCCGATGTACTCCCAAGAGATCGAATGCCACACTAATAATCCGCTCGATCAACGACGGTGACGGCAGCTCTGCGGCGGTAGCCGCCTTCAGCGTCGTGTGCGCCGATCGCGGTTGCCCCGTTTTGGGCGGATGATACGTTAGCGAGCCGTCACGCTCTAGAATAATCATGATGGTTCCCTCCGCAACAATTGGTCGCGTTTGATGGACGGCGGTGGTGATAGCCTGATGATCTGTCATCGTTAGCAATCCTCGTTCTCAGTACCCGTCTGCCTCAGTGCCATTCGACTTCATTGTGCGGAGGGAATAAAAAGGCTGTGGTTGCTGACGCCACAGCCCAAATAAGTAACGGGCTGTAGGCGCTTAGCAGCTTCCCACAGCCCGTCGGTATCACAGGTTAGCCTGTTTAGCCTGTGCTGTGTGAAGCCCCTCCTGCATCAATGGAGTCGCACAGTACCATCACAACAATCGTTGGGGTTCTATCGCTGATGAGTGGCATGCGCTCCTCCTTTGACCAGAATAGACGTTAATGCTTGCTCGTGCAGCATAACACGCAGTTTCACGATTGTCAATGTGGGTTTCCTCAGTCTTTGGGCTGATCATAAGCCACGTGTCGCCACGAACAATTATCTCGTCGGTACGGAAATGGTGCTTTCGCGGTTCACGTTGCTGCACGTGGCCTTCCTGCTTCACCTGATACCGTTGCTATCACATGCTGCCACGTCTCGGCGGCAACGTTTCGCCCGCAGAGCAACACCACGACTCGCCGTCCTTGCAAATCGCCGATTTGGCCGGAGAGTAACGCTGCCAACGGCACAGCTCCACTCCCCTCGACAATGAGGTGATGCTCGACGAACAACCAATGCATTGCCTGCATAATTGCCGCTTCATCAACGCATACTACCTCATCGAGCACTTGCTGTAATATCGGCAACGTGATCGTATCAGCTTCCAACCCACCGGCCAACCCATCGGCTAATGTTGGTCCATCAGGTATCGGGACAACACGTCCGGCCCGTAAGGCTGCTGCCATTGCCGCGGACGCTGCCGCCTGGACTCCAATGATGCGCACCTGTGGATTGATAGCTTTTGCCCATAGACCAACACCGCTCGCCAGACCACCACCACCGACGGCGACGACCAACACCTCAACGTTGGGTAACGTTTCCCACACTTCTACCGCTAATGTGCCTTGCCCGGCAATGACCATCGGATCGTTGTAGGGTGAGATAAAATACCAACCATGCACTTTGGCCAGCCGTAATGCTTCAGCTTCAGCTTCATCGTAGCTTTGGCCGTGCAAGCGTAAATCTACCGGATAACGATACAACCCAGCGATCTTGGCCGGTGAAGCTGTCGCCGGCACAACTAGTGTAGCGGCATGGCCGGTCAGTGCTGATGCGTGGGCGACGCCAAGAGCATGGTTCCCGGCCGAACACGCAACCACATACACATTGGGCGGTAACTGGCGTAGTACATTCGCGGCACCACGTAGTTTAAAACTACCGGTCACCTGCGCTAATTCAAGTTTGAGCCACACTTCAGCGCCTAACAACGTACTCAGTGGCCGACTCAACTCAAGTGGCGTAGGTTGGACAATACCGGCGATGTGTTGACGAGCTGTCAAGATGGCTACCGGCTTCACATCAATACGAGCTGTCATAGATTACTCTGCTTACGCATGCCCCCGGATCGGTTTAGGCCGATACGGCTCTTCTAATCGCTGAATTTCTTCCGGTGTGAGCTGGATTTCGAGGGCTGCGACTGCCTCTTCGAGCTGATACATCTTAGTTGCCCCGATAATCGGTGCCGTCACTTCGGGTTTGTGGAGCAGCCATGCCAGCGCGATCTGGGCATTGCTCACCCCGCGCTCCCGAGCAATCTCACTCACCCGCTCGACAATTACATAATCGCTGGCATCGTACATCGCGTGCGAGATGGTATCTGAGCGACCACGCACCGTCGCAGCGCCGGTACCTTGTGGCCGATTACCGGCTAAGAAACCACGTGCCAGTGGACTCCATGGAATCACTGCTAGTCCCGCATCACGACATAGCGGGAGCATCTCACGCTCTTCTTCACGGTAGACGAGGTTGAGATGGTTTTGCATCGAAACGAACCGTGCCCAACCGCGTCGTTCTTGTATACATAAGGCCTTGGCTAATTGCCACGCAAACATACTCGATGCACCGATATAGAGAGCTTTTCCGGCGCGCACAACATCGTTCAGCGCTTCCAGCGTCTCTTCAATGGGTGTTTCGTAATCCCAGCGATGAATCTGGTACAGATCGACATAATCCATCCCTAATCGGTGCAGAGAGGCGTCAATTGCCTGCATAATATGTTTGCGGGAAAGACCGCGATCGTTCGGGCGATCGCTCATCGGCTGATAAACTTTGGTTGCAATAACCAACTCATCGCGACGTACCCCAGAATCGCGGATGGCACGACCGAGAATTTCTTCACTCATCCCCAGCGAGTACATATCGGCAGTATCGAAAAAGTTGATCCCCAATTCTAAGGCGCGAAAGATAAATGGACGACTAGCGGCTTCATCGAGCACCCATTCGCGCCATGTCGGCGAACCATAGCTCATACAGCCGAGACAGATCCGCGAGACGTGCATACCGGTTGTGCCGAAGCGGGTGTATTGCATAGTTCCTCCTATTGGCAATGTTCGGTGATATGTCTATCATAGCAAACATTGATGAATCCGGTGTTGCGTAATGTAATCTTCCGGGCGCAGCACTGCCGTGCGGTCCTGGGGCAGCACCGCCGGGCGCAGCACTGCCGTGCGGTCCTGGGGCAGCACCGCCGGGCGCAGCACTGCCGGGCGGTCCTGGGGCAGCACCGCCGGGCGCAGCACTGCCGGGCGCAGCACTGCCGTGCTGCGCTACTTGACCGTATGGTAGGCGCGTGATAGAGTCAACGTACTATGGTAACTGTTACAGTTCATTCAGGTCGGGAACGACCGATCATTCAACGACATCCTTGGGTATTTTCCGGCGCTATCGCCAGTGTGCGCGGTAATCCTGCCCCCGGCGAGGTAGTCGAGGTATACAGTCAAGACGGCAGTTGGTTGGCACGTGGGTTCTGGAGCAGTAGCTCGCAGTTGCGAGTACGTCTCGCAACATGGGACGCTACCCAGCCTCTCGATGAGACGTGGCTGCGTGACACAATTGCCCGCGCTGTGAGTGGCCGGGAGCGCTGGTTAATCGATCCGGCGATCGCTTGCCGCCTCGTCTTTAGTGAGTCGGATGGATTGCCCGGCCTGATTATTGACCGGTATGGTTGCTACCTGGTCATTCAATTGCTTACCCAAGCTATGGCAGTACGTGCTGAGCAGGTTGTGGCCGCACTCGTTGATCTGTTAGCCCCCCGCGGGATTTACGAACGTAGCGATGCGGATGTGCGCGAAAAGGAAGATTTACCAATAGTCGCCGGGTTGCGTTGGGGCGAACAACCACCGCGCATGCCGATATGTCCAATTAGTGCCCTTGGTCAGATGGCAACCGGTCTACGCATGTTTGCTGATGTGACAACCGGCCAAAAGACTGGGATTTATCTCGATCAAGCAATTAATCACGCACGGGTTGGTGCATACTGTAACGGAGCAGAAGTGCTCGACTGCTTTTCTTACGCTGGCGGCTTTGCCCTAGCCGCTGCCCGTGCCGGGGCGTGTCGGATAACCCTCGTTGATGCTAGTGCCGATGCGCTGGCACTCGCCGGTGAAAATCTGCGCCTCAATAAACTCACTACTTCGGCAGAGTTTGTCGTCGGCGATGCTTTTCACATACTACGCCAGTACCGCAATGAACGGCGTCAATTTGATGTGGTGATCCTCGATCCGCCGAAGTTCGCTTATCAACAAACACATCTGCAACGGGCTACCCGCGGTTACAAAGATATCAACTTACAAGCATTGCACTTGATTCGACCGGGTGGCATTCTGGCGACGTTTAGCTGCTCTGGCCTTGTCTCTGCCGATCTCTTTCAGAAAGTCGTCTTTGGCGCGGCTGTTGATGCCGGGCGCGATGTCCAAATCCTTGAGCGGCTTACCCAAGCCCCCGATCATCCGGTCTTACTTAGCTTTCCTGAAGCTGAATATCTCAAAGGTTTTATCTGTCGAGTGTGGTAAACTAATGTCGCTTTGGTTGAACACAGAGTGAATATGAATTTCACAATCTTTGAAGATGGACACATCGCTAGCCCGACCGGTTTTCGTGCAACCGGTATCTCGGCTGGGCTGAAAGAGGGGAGCAAGGCGCGCGATCTGGCTCTCATCTATTCACTGCATCCGTGTCGTGCAGCAGCCCTCTTCACAACCAGTGTCTTCAAAGCGGCTCCCGTTTTTCTCAGCCAAGCGATTTTGTTACGTAACCACGATGCTATCCGTGCTGTGCTGATTAACGCCGGACATGCTAATGCTGGTACCGGTCAAGCCGGTCTGAATGATGCTATCGAGTGCGCCAAAATCACGGCTGATGAACTGGAGATACCACGCGACTCCGTTTTGCTTATGTCAACAGGATTGATAGGTGTGCCGTTGCCGATGCAGCGGATGCGCAACGGGATTCGGCGGGCAGTGAGCGAACTCGATAGTAACGGCGGTCGGCGTGCAGCCCTCGCCATTCTCACGACCGATACTCGTCCGAAAGAACGGGTCTTGCGTGTGTCATTGCGGAACGGTCCCCGTTTTACGCTCGCCGGTATGGCGAAGGGCACCCGTATGATCCACCCTCGCTTGGCAACGGTGCTGGTCATGATCACAACCGATCTCGCTATCAGTCAGCCCCTCTTGCAACGTGCCCTCCATCACAGTGTTGAGCGTTCGTTCAATCGACTGAATATCGACGGGGATCGTAGCCCCAATGATAGCGTGATAATGTTGGCCAACGGTGCTATCGATCATCCACCAATTACCGACTCGAGTACGTGGGAATATGGCGTATTTCAAGAAGCACTCGATTATCTCTGTGCCGATCTCGCCGGACAGATCGTGCGTGATGCCGCCGGTTCTGGTAAAGTAATAAAGGTAGTTGTACAGGGTGCATCTGACGGAGCAATGGCTCAGACCATTGCCAACGCTGTCGCACGTTCTGGTTCGGTGCGTGCTGCTTGCCGGCGTAATTCCTCCGATTGGGGTGCGTTATTGGCAGCAATTGGTGCAAGCGCTGTCGAACTACGACCCGATTTGCTCGATTTGCAAATCGGAACGGTACCGGTGATGACACGCGGTACACCGGTACCGTTCGACCCAACGACACTAGTACAAGCGATGTCTGGTCCAGAAGTTGAGTTGATAATCGACCTCAACCTCGGGCCGGCGGAAACGACCGTCTGGACCTGTACGTGGACGGATGGATGAACCATTATGGAACAGACTTTACCGTTATTTCCCCTCGGCACGCTCCTCTTCCCCGGTAGCTTGTTGAGTCTGCATATTTTTGAAGAGCGTTACCGACTGATGATCGGACGGTGTTTGGCGACCCAGCAGCCGTTTGGTATTGTGTTACTACGGCGTGGGCACGAGGTCATCGAAGGTCGCCGAATGGCAATTGCCCCCGAACCGTATGATGTCGGCACGGTTGCCGTGATTCAAGAGCATCTTCGCCTTGAAGATGGTCGTTACTTGCTCCAGGTTATCGGTCAGCAGCGCTTCCGGATCGTACAAATTGTTGAACAAACGCCTTATCTTGTGGCACAGGTTAAACTGCTATCGGATCACGTTGATGGGCAGACAATCGCTGCAGCCAATGAGTTACGCACTACCTACCAACGTTACTGGGAACGAGTCGCGACCATTACCGGTGCCGAGATCGATGTCGAACCATTGCCACTCGAACCGGTAAAGTTAAGTTATCTCCTCGCCGACCGTCTCCAAATCGATCCGGTCCAGAAGCAACGTTGGCTCGAAGCAAATGTCACCGAGCGTTTACGCAGTCTGAACAAAGCTCTCCGCACTGAATTAGCGATCTTGCCACGCGGACCACAGCGGTTTGATCCGCGCAATATGTTCGGAAGTTGGAATAGTCTGAATTAGTGCAACACGTATGATTATCGGTTCTTGTACTATCCACTTGCACATCGCCACTGCTCAATCGCTGAAAGAGAAACGTCAGGTGTTGCGCTCGCTCATCTCGCGTATCCGCAACGAGTTTAACGTGTCGGTTGCCGAAGTTGAT
Source organism: Chloroflexus sp. (assembly GCF_049970315.1). Classification (GTDB taxonomy): domain Bacteria; phylum Chloroflexota; class Chloroflexia; order Chloroflexales; family Chloroflexaceae; genus Chloroflexus. The sequence continues at coordinate 35,156 of NZ_JBMFNE010000014.1, read as the reverse complement.
GATCAGGATCGATGGCAGAGTGCGATCCTCGGTGTAGCGGTGGTTGCTACCGATCAGGTCCACGCGCAGCGTCAACTTGAAGCAGTGGTCAGTTTTATTGAACGGCAGCGTCCCGATTGCCCACTTCTGAATTACGCAATCGAAATGCTATAACGATAGTAGCTACCGCGCTCATCGCCGAACAAACAGACACACTATGACAGACGAGATCTATCCCTTTCCGCTGTTGGCGATGGTCGGTCAGACCGAACTTAAGACGGCGCTCATCCTTGGATTGATTAACCCCCAAATTGGTGGCATTCTGATAAGCGGTCCCTACGGTGTTGGTAAGACGACCGCAGTCCGCAGCCTCCTCGATCTTATGCCATTTGTCACGCGCGACGCAACCACAAGCGATGGCAAGCCCCTTATAGAACGGATGCGGTTGATCGAATTACCGCTCAATGCTCGACTTGAAGATGTTGTCGGGGGGATCAACGAGCGGATCGCACTTGAACAGCGGATCGTTCGGCTTGAAGAGGGAATTCTCGCCCGTGCGCACGGTAATGTTCTCTACGTCGATGAGATTAACCTGCTTGATCAGGCCGTGGTAGATGCCATCCTCGATGCTGCAGCACAGGGTCGTACCTTTGTACGCCGTGGCGCAATGATCCGACTCTTTCCCAGTCAGTTTATATTGATCGGGTCCATGAACCCAGAGGAGGGTGCATTACGCCCGCAAATCCTCGATCGCTTTGGTTTACGAGTATGGGTTGCCCCGGTTGCCGATCATCGTGCTCGGCTAGAAATCTACCGGCGGGCACGCGATTTTCGGAACGATCCGGCGGGATTCCGGCAAGTCTATGCTGCCCAGACCACGGCTCTCGCTGAAGAGATTATGATTGCGCGTGAGATACTGCCCCATGTGACGATTCCACCCGAATTGGAGGAACAGGCGCTGGCATTAGTACAGCGTTTACAAATTCCATCGCACCGCGCCGAAATTGCGCTGCTCGAGGGAGCAAGGGCACGCGCTGCCGCCGATTTTCGCAATACCGTTAATACCGAAGATATTCGGCGGATTGCACCGTTGGCGCTTACGTGGCGGCACAGTGACTGGTTTGAACGGCACACTGCCAATGTACACACCGAGCAGGCTACGATCAATGCAGCCCTTGATGAACTATTTCCGGTGAGTGAGACACCACGTCGGCGGGGGCGACGCAGCACGATGCGCCAGATAGAAGATTCGGCGATGGATAACCACTAGGAATCCAGCATGAAAAACGAGTGTTGATTACAATTCTGTAATAGCTTCACCTGCATCTTCAGGAAAACTATACACGACAATCCCTAAACGTTCGGCCACCTTCCGCGCTGCTGGGTCGACCATCGGCGAAATCACAATAAGTTGTTGCGCTGTTCGGCCATGGCGTTGTTGATACCAACGCGCTTTGCGTTCAAATAAATACATGTCAGCTTTGCTCATTGAAGATTTAATCTCACAAATAAGCAAAACACCATTTTTAATTATTAGATCGAGTTCAATTTGTTCAGGACGACCAAACACCTCACCGCTATCATCATACTCATTGACGTGAATCACCTCAAGCGGGAAGAAATCGGTCAAAATACCTCGAAGCGCACTTCGAAAAGATTGTTCGGAAGACAACCCCCAGCGAGCACCTAGTGCACCTATGGTCGAATCAAACCGACGATCAAGCACTTTCATTCCCTGGATAAGTTCACGAATCTCGCGCTGATTCTCTTCCCACCGCCGATCTTGCTCTTCCCACCGCCGATTTTGCTCCTCCCACTTTCGGTTTTGCTCGTCCCACAGTCGTACTTGTTCGTCCCACCGCCGATCTTGCTCTTCCCACCGCCGATTTTGCTCTTCCCATAACCGCATTTGTTCTGCCCAACGTCGTGACTGCTCTTCGCGATCACGACGTAGCTCTTCGAGAATTTGATCAAATCGACTCTCTGTTTCACGGCGGTCAGCAAAGTATTGTTGCGACAGCCGCAAAATTAAACGCTGCAACTCTGGATCACGCTCGAAGAGCGCCGGTAGTTCTTGCAAGATGAGTTCGCGTAGTTGTTCGCGATCAATCGTCATACAAGTTGCTCACACACGGGCCAGCAGAGAATGAACAGTCTAATTGATTATAGCATAGAGTTTCCTTGGGGAAGGGCTGATATTCCACCGGTAGAATGAGCCAGTGGTGGGGCGAATAGGGTGCGAGGGAGGAAGAGCGTGACCGTACCATCGTTTCAAGGGCACGCCATCGGTGCGGTGAGTGGGGCGGGTAGGGTGAACCCACCCGCGTCGCTGGGACTGACCATCATTAAGGTGCACAGAGCGGGTGGGGTCAACCCACCCGCATCTTGGTGTCACGCCATCGGCGGGGTAAGCGAAGCGAGTGGGCGTAACCCCCTTCTCGTTTTGCGCGCAGACCAGCGGCGGGTCGAGCCGGTGGTGTGAGGGGAACCCACCCGCGTCGCTGGGACTGACCATCATTAAGGTGCACAGAGCGGGTGGGGTCAACCCACCCGCATCTTGGTGTCACGCCATCGGCGGGGAGAGGATAGCCTGGAGGCGAGCGATGGCGCGACGTTGGAGGGCCTTAGTGGCCGAAAGGGAGAGACCGAGCTGACGTGCCGTATCAGCAAGCGAGCAGGTGTCGCGAAAGCGCAAGGTGAGCACGCGCCGGTAAGCAAGGGGCAGCGTGGCGATAGCTTGGTTAAGGGCGGCGTGGTCGGCGGCGTGGAGGCAGGTGATAGCGACATCGTCGTCAGCGGCGAAGTGCGCCGCGTCGGTCAGGGGGACGGTCCGCCCGGCGCGCCGGTGGGTATCGACGACCAGATCGTGCGCGAGCCGGAAGAGCCAGGCATCGATGGGCACACCCCGGTCGACAAAAGCCGGCGCGCGTTCGAGGAGACGCAGGAATAGGTCGTGGTGTAGGTCGCGCGCAAGGTCAGGGTCACGCAGGCGACGGGTGAAGTAGCCAAGGAGACGCGGGGCGTAGGTCGTGTAGAGCCAGCCGATGATCTGCGGGTCACGCTGTTGCAGTCCGGTCACGATGGTGTGATGTGCAGGGGATTGCATCTGTGTCTCCAAGTATAGGATTTGGGTAGTGCGAAACGGTACGATTTTTGCAAAACGTTAGTGGTACCGGAGTGGAAGATCCACCCCGGCTTGGAGTCTGAACAACATCTATTTGACACTTAGGCACTGCGCACGCGGATTGGGCGACGCACTGCATTCGGGTGCCAACAAGGATTTGCTGGGTCTAGCGGTTCGTCAGCTTCAGTATTTGGATGGTCGGAGTGAGGTGGTTGATCTGGCGGTGGTGGAGGCGGAGCTGATGCCGAAGGGCGGGGAATCAGACGGATGAGTGATAGAAGTAATGACATGATTGTCTCCTGGTCACTTCAATGAAGAAACTGTCATTTATAATACCGCGCAACATCGCAAAAAGACTCGTTATCAAATGTATGACGGCAAAATTAGTACATTAGTTCGCAATACCAACCTAGACTATGTAGTGATTTAGATATTCTTCACCGTTGTTTCTCTGTTAAAGTAATGACCTAACCTCAATGGCGTACCAACGTACAAGAGGCGCGGTCGACCGCGCCTCTTGGTTCCATATCAGAGCGTATTGACTTGCTGCGTTGTGAATACCGGGCCGATCAACCAGCCTGACCAACACGTACCACCAATCGCCGCACCGGTGCCTCTTGCGCCATCCGCTGCGTCAACTGCCATGTCCCGAGGCAAAAAGCGAGTTGAGCCAACGTCTGCGCAATCTGCTCAAACCACTGAACGGCAATCGTCTGTGGAACGTTATTCGCCATCTGCGACATCCCGATAATAACCAGCACCACCACTACAAATCCGACTGCCAACCCACGCATATTACGTCGCCACGCACCAATTGCCAGTATCAGTAAGAGGGCTACGTTACCAATAGTTGCCAGCATAATGAGCGGCACCCGCCATAGCCCGCCATTGGCCGCGATAATCGCCGATCCACCCCCAAACAATGCAATGATGATAAGCGAAACGAGCCATGGCCAACGGATAGCAGATTGACCACGCAACTGTCGCGTATAACTATATACGGCGATGGCAATCAGGGTAAAACCGGGAGCAATCATGGGGAAGAGTGCTTGGCTAAACAAGGGAACATCGGTGCCATTGAGCGCCATCAACAGTTTCCACGTCGCCTTGAGCAAACCACCGACTGCCAAGAGACCAAGACCGGTAAACACCATCATCCCCAATCCACGATCGACTTGGTATACAGTGCGGGCAAGAAACCATACCCCGATCAGCGAAAAAATCACCGGGAGGTAATCCTCCAGCGCCAGTGCCAGCGAATATTCCATCTCCATCGCAAGCCTCCCGCGTTTGCTCTTGCTTGTCACGTGAGTTCATTATATTGCATATCATACATTCTGACAAGTTACAGATTCAAAACTCGGAAACTAAAACTTGCGCGCATCTTTTAGCGATCTCAAACGGTATAACTATGTAGAACGGTCAGATAGGAGCGCACAGCAGTGTTCTGCTCCCAGCAATGTACTGACAAGTTATCGCGGAAGGAGCAATCATGCTGGCCAAGGTGTTGAGTTGTGCCGTTATCGGACTAGACGGCGTGCTGGTTGACGTAGAGGTTGATGTCGCCGGTGGCATGCCCGCTTTCAGTGTCGTCGGGCTAGGCGACGCTGCGGTACACGAAAGCCGCGAACGAGTACGTTCTGCAGTACGAAATAGTGGTATGCGCTTTCCGATGCAGCGTATTACCGCCAATCTCGCACCTGCCGACCTACGCAAAGCCGGACCGGCGTATGATCTGCCGATCGCGCTCGGCTTGCTGATCGCTACCGGTCAACTCGATACCAACCTTGCCGATGCGGTGTTTGTCGGTGAACTCAGCCTTGACGGTAGCCTTCGCCACACCGACGGCATTCTCCCAATGGCGGCAGTGGCCCGTGCCCACGGCATCACGACGATGTATCTCCCCGCCGAAGACGCGGCTGAGGCAGCATTAATTGACGGTCTCCGAATTATCCCGCTGACCTCACTCCGTGAATTAATCGACCATCTCAATGGTGAGCATCCGATACGACCCTATCAAGGGCAGATGGGTTTTACCCCTATCGTCCCAACGCCACATGTCGATTTTGCCGACGTGCGTGGACAAGAGCACGTGAAACGGGCGTTAGAAATTGCCGCTGCTGGAGGCCACAACGTCCTGATGAGTGGTCCGCCGGGGGCAGGCAAGACGATGCTCGCGCGTGCGCTACACTCCATCTTACCGCCGCTCAGTTTTGCGGAGGCACTCGAAGTCACCAAGATCTACAGTGTCGCCGGGCAACTCCCACGCGACACACCGCTCATTCGGGAACGCCCCTTCTGCGCACCGCATCACACCGTTTCCACCGCAGGACTCGTTGGTGGTGGCACGCGGGTCAAACCGGGCATGATTACCCTCGCCCACCGCGGCATCTTGTTTCTCGACGAGCTACCCGAATTCGGTCACCGGTTAGAAGTACTGCGGCAACCGCTCGAAGACCGCATCGTCACGCTGAGTCGGGCGCAGGGCAGTATCACCTACCCGGCAGCCTTCATGCTCGTTGCGGCACAAAACCCATGCCCGTGCGGCTGGCACGGCGATCCCGAGCGAACCTGCACTTGCTCCCCAACCCTCGTCAACCGCTATCAACGGCGGATCAGCGGGCCACTCCTCGATCGCATCGACATCCACATCGAGGCTCCACGGATCAAATACGACAAACTCAGCAGCCTCGCACCCGGCGAAACCTCAGCCGCCGTGCGTGAACGGGTCATCTTGGCCCGCAACCGCCAAACCGAACGCCTCCGCCAGCACCCGCACTGTTGCAGTAATGCCGATCTCGGCCCGGCCGAAATTCGCGTCTTTTGCACCCTAGACAACGCCGGCCAATCTCTCCTCAAATCGGCGGTCCAGCGGCTCAATCTTTCTGCGCGCAGTTACCACCGCATTTTACGACTCGCCCGCACCATCGCCGATCTGGCCGGCGCCAACCAGATCGCTGCCGTCCACGTTGCCGAAGCCATCCAGTACCGACCACGGCAGGGGGAGTGAATATGGCAATAGGAACTAACCAAGAATGCTGACAGGAACAGTCATGGAGGATAAGAATTTGCCGAATATCACCAATTCTGCTATACTCAGGATCAGCAGTAGCAACTCTAGGAAAATCCATGCTACTTAACTATTGGACACAATCAAAAACGGTAACAAGTTATACAAAAATCTGTTAATAAGGTGCTACATGCGAAAACCTATCGTTATTTTAGGTGCTGGTATAGCAGGATTAAGTATGTCCTATTTCTTAGCCCAGCGTGGTATTCCATCGATAGTCTTAGAAAAAAATCCATATTACGGCGGACTTGCCCGAAGCTTCCGCTGGAATGATTTCTGGTGTGACTTTGCTGCACATCGTTTTTATGCACATGATCAAGAAGTGCTTGATTGTGTACGATCTCTCACTCCAATGATTGAACACTACCGGCGTAGTCGTATTTTTTTTAAGCAACGCTGGTTACGCGATCCGATAGATATTATCGAGTTATTCTCACACCTATCAATGTATGAAAGATGGCACATCGTACAAGATTACCTCAGAAGAGACAAAACATTACCAGACCATTCATTCGAACAATATGTGGCGAAGCGGTATGGTCATGCACTATACGATATTTTCTTTCGCTGTTACACCGAACGACTCTTCTCACTCTCTGGTCAAGACATTGCAGTTGAATGGGCCATTTGGAAAGTTAGACTATCTTCACCACTTGATCGACTAAAGAACTCAACTAGGACAAAGTTTCGCCGATTTTACTATCCAATAAGTGGAGGTTATGGCGCAATTGTTAATGGATTATACCAAAAAATACAAGACCAAGTAATTCTAAACGCACAAGTCACTAGTTTTATCCGTGATCAAAACGGGCAAGTACAAGGCATAACGTATCGTCACTACAATCAAGAGTACGAATTATACGCACAACACATTATATCCACATTACCATTAACAGTCACAGCTCAATTATTAGGAGAAGAGATCAAAATAAACTACCAAAAAGTTGACGCAGTCTATTTATTGCTTAACAAACCTTTAATGAGCAACAATCACTGGTTATATTTCATGGATAGTTCATCAACTATCAATCGTCTTGTTGAATTTAAAAATATGAGCAACTATCAAACACCACCACATACAACAGTAGTATGTGCAGAGGTAACTATTGAAGCACCAAACATCATTGAACGAGTAGTAAATGATTTAGTACAGAGCAGGTTGATCCAACCACATGAGGTAATTGACACACATGTGATACGTGAACCATTTGCATATCCACGATATAGTCGGGGCTATATTAATGAAGTACAACGGTTCCAACAAGTATTGCAACATTACCCGAATATACACATTTTAGGTAGATCAGCACAATTCACTCATTATGAGGTCGATGATCTACTAGATCAGGCATATCAAATGGCACAGCAAATAACAACAACACAGCCCATTACAATCCAATCCACCAATAAAGAACCACCTGTTTGGATTGTAATTTTAACCCTAAACAATTATCATGACACTGAAGAGTGCTTACGTTCACTACAATCATTAGACTACCCTTCATACAATATTATACTGGTTGATAACGGATCGAGCGATAACACACCAGATCTGGTAAGAAAACAGTTTCCAAACGTAAAAGTAATAGAAAACCACTACAACCTCGGTGTAGCGGCGGGGTATAACGTCGGAATTCACTATGCACTTGATAATGGTGCAGAATATATCTTTATCCTCAACAACGACACAACGGTCGATCCCCTTATCATAACACATCTCGTACAAGCCGCCCGCGAACCAAATGCCGGAATTCTAATGCCTATCGTTTACTATTATCACAATCCACAACAGGTCTGGTCGGCAGGAGCACGTTATCGTGCTTTTCCACCAGCCATTGTAATGGAGCGTAAAATTTATAACACATACCATGATCTTCAGTTTGCGATTAGTTGTGGTTTCCTGATAACTCGACATGCTCTTGAAAAAGCCGGTTTGTTTGATGAAAGCTTTCGCTTTCTCTGGGATGACCTAGATTTTTCACAACGAGTACGTAGAGCTGGACTACGCATTCTACAAGTTCCACAAGCTAAGATGTGGCATAAGGTCTCACAAACAACAAACCCTGCGTCTGAGCAATTTTGGCGAACTCATGGTGAAAGTAGTGTTATTTTCTTCCGTAGACATAGGCAGTCATTTCCGCTTCCGCAAATATTTTATCTAGGTTACTTTGCCTTACGCGAATTTATCTTCAAACGTCGTTTGAAATCGTTACCTTCATTCTTACAAGGTATACGTAGTGGTCAAACAAAACAACTAGTAGACGTACCTCTACCCAAGGATCGAATGTCATATCCATAAATGTTATATATTTGGATGTGTCACTATGACAATCCCCCACTCTACATCCTTCATACCAGAGGCTATCTGCAAAATATGCAACCACACTGGTGCAATTCCAGTATTTAGTGGACCTGACCGTCTGATGCGTTTGCCCGGTGTATTTCAAATTGTGCGTTGCTCCTACTGTGGTACATTCTATCAATGGCCGAAATTGCCGTGGGATGAATTACAAAAGTATTATCAAGGAGATTATGACTCCTACATTTCCGCATTAGCTGATGAACCATCACGTATCCGCCGTTGGCTTCGACGGCGATATACTTTGAAAATGCGTCATTTCGTTGAACAATTTACCCAAAATGGAGTGTTGCTTGACATTGGCTGTGGTACAGGTGCGTTTCTAGAAGAAATGCAGATGAGTGGCCGATGGCAACTGCACGGCATAGAACCAACAACAACTGCCGCAAATTATGTCAGACAGCGATTTGGGATACCGGTAATTAATTCATTAGTAGAGCAAGTGTCGCTATCCGACTGTACATTTGATGTAGTTACAATGTGGAATGTGTTTGAACATTTATCCGATCCCAAATTAGTCATCCAGAAGGTCTATCATTCACTCAAACCTAATGGAATTGCAATCATTGCAGTGCCAAATTATGAGAGTCTGAGTAGAGTAATATTTGGCAAATATTGGTGTGGTTGGGACTTGCCACGACATTTATTTGTCTTACCGAGTATTACACTTTTTGAATTGGTTAAACAAACTGGTTTTACTGTGCGCCAGCATAAATGTTTCCTCGGTACTTACGCATTGCTCGGTCATTCGCTATCATTTCTACAACAAGATCTGAGCGGAAGCAAACAAATAGCCTTATCCATACTTCAAAAAATATACACTTCACCAATTGGGAGGCTACTATTCTTCCCTCTTCAGTATATAACAGAGCGGACTGGACTGGCAAGTATTAAAGTTTGGGCATTACAAAAAACATGACATCAATAAATATTCACAACATTATCGAGCATATCTCTGCAATTCTAAAAAAACCATCAACGAATATAATAGTTAGAGCTATTGTCAATTTATTTTTTCTAGGATTGACAGGAATTATTTTTTACCAAAACCGACAGATAATTCCTGTAGTCTGGAATTCATTATCAATACAGAAGTTCGTTACTTGTTTGCTTTTGTATATAACATCACTAGTTATTCAAGCAACGATCTGGATCAACATGATAGGATATCGCCAGCAGAACTGGTATCAAGGCTTCGATGACTTCATGCAGACTTATTTAATGGGGCGCTTACCGGGCGGTTGGTGGAAATGGTTGGGACGTGTTACTGTATATCGTGCGCTTCATCTTTCTAAAACTACTGTATTATGGGTCAGCATTGCCGAATTAGTGCTACTAACGATGTCAGGTACGAGCATTATTATCGTTGTGAGTCTATCGTCGCCGATATGGCAGAGCTTAACAGTGTTACTTAGTCTTATTCTTTCTTGGCTCTTTTTCAAACTGCTTATAGTTCGTAGGCCGGAATGTTATCATCTACGCTCATCTTGGCAATTAATCTGGTATTGGTGTGGCTATTCAACGGCATGGTTACTAGGTGCAACCATTTTGTATCTACTGGCAGCCCCGCTAAGTGTGACACCTCTGACCTTAAAAGATACTGTTCTATTAAGTACTATGAGCGGTTTGGCCGGTCTAGTCTTGCAATTTCTGCCAATAAGTGCTTTGCTTAGAGATCTTGCTCTCGGAGCACTCCTCAATCGCTTTATGGATCTTCCCCAAGTTGTGATAGTTGTGTTTATAATCAGAATAATCTACAATCTGAGCGATATGTCTTCGAGCTTGATTACCTCTGCTATACTGCTTTTAATGCGGCACCGTTCGACGAATGAACCTAGATCAGACACACCTTATGCCGCTGAATAAAATACCGCAGCAAAATGACTTATATAATGTCAATAACCCGTTTGAATTATTCGTCGGCAAAACCTTAACTCCACTAGGATTATGGCGCAATACCACTTGACTTTACAACGCTACACCCAAAGTTGGTATAGACGTTTTCCTCGGCACCCTTTACAATGTGCCCGTAACGTTTCGTCTGTTATTTAGGTTAGGAGGTTTCTTATGTTGCAATCACGGTGGATCATTCTGGCGGTACTAGCTTTAATAGTCAGCGTGGCAATTGCGCCAAACAACTTAGTACTGGCGCAGCCAAATCCAGATAGTGGTGTACCTGGCGGGCCTTTTTCTACTGCATTCCGTGTTCAAAACCTCGGTAGTAGTAATGCTACATGTACATACTCCGTATATAATACTTCAGGGGGTCAAAGCTTCAATAGCCCTTTACCTTCCATTAACCCCGGAAAAAGTGCATATGTGTATACACCTAGTGTACCTTCGTTCCCGTCAGGTGTCTTTTCAGCTATTATTAGCTGCGATCAGCCGGTAGCAGCAGTTGTTAATTACTCGGATAGCGATTCTGGCGATACATTCGTTGGTGTATCATCACCAGCAAACAAACTATACGTTCCCGGTGTGTACGATAATTATTACAATTACTATACGTCGTTTCGCATCATGAATGCCTCTGCTTCTAACAACAACGTAACAATCAAATACTATGACGGATCGACTGAAATAACGAGTGAGACAATCGCTCTTATGCCAAATGGTTCAAGTACTGTGACCCATGAAAATCGTGTCGTGTTCTCTAATAATAAGATCTATTCGGCGGTAATCGAAGGCTCCCAACCGTTAGCCGCCATCGTACAAATCTACGGGAAGGGTCCATATGATCAACAGCTCTATGCGTATACTGCATTTAGCGGAGGTTCAAAAACTGCTTACGTTCCTCTCGTTATGAGCAACTACTATGGATATAACACTGCAACCAGCGTTCAGAATGTCGGTACAGGTCCGACATCCGTAACAATACAATATTCAAATGGCGATACCCATACTGTCACCTTGAGCAGTGGGGCTTCACATACTTTTCTCGATTTCAATCTACTGCCCCCCTCCAACTCGACCTACAGCGCAGTTGTGACAAGTACTAACGAACCCATCATCGTCACAGTGAACGAGTCACGCAGCGGTAGCAGACTAGCAACAACCTACGAGGGTTTTTCCAGTGGTTCTAAATCCTGGGTAGCACCCATTGTAATGAAGAATTACTACGGCTTCCAGAGCTCCATCACTTGCCAGAATATTGGTAACGGACCGGCCAATATTTCAGTTGCCTTCAACGGTGAAGCTGGTGGTGGTCCGGTAACTCTACTGCCACAACAGAAGGTTTCCGGCCTAGCGGTGAATCAATCATTTGCTATGCTGCAGCAATTTGATAATTCACTGCCAAACGGCTTTATCGGCTCCGCTGAAATCACTTCGGATCAGGATATCATTTGTGTGATCAATCAAAGCAACCAGAACGTTGGTGCAACACAGGATCAACTATACGCATACAACGCTCTCATCAAACAACCATAGCTTTACGATGCGGAGCAAGGATGAGAATTATTTCATCCTTGCTCCTTGACAAGTTGTATTGTACTTCTTCGTGCGAGGGCTGTATTTGTTACGGTCCTATTTCTGCTTGTGTTGGAAGGTTTCACATGATGTATCGTTTATTACTAACTGTCATACTGATTGTGTTAAGTGCTTGCTCGACTACAACTCCTCAAGCTACACCAACAGTTGTCGACTCGTCAAACGCATCATCACAAGGATATCCGGTAATAACGCCAAATGTTCCCAATACATCTTCTGTCTATCCTGTACCAAATGCTGAACCTATAATGTCAGCCAGCCCGTATCCAGTACTTGAAGCAACAGTTTCTGCTTCAACTCCAGAACCCACCCCACCCATTGTTGTTGATAGTACCAAGGGTGCAATCCGCGGCGTGCTGCTTGATACTGAGGGTAAACCAATTGCGCAGCTTTTTGTATTCTTAGCCACGATTACCGATAATACGACCGGACCGGTTATCTCCTTCTCACTCGATTCACAAAAGGGTGCTACTGATAATCAAGGCAATTTCGTTATCCGAGACGTACCGGCGGGTGTTTATTCACTCGCAATCTGGACACCGGCTACTAACTTTCTCATTCCCGCGCCTAATGGTGAGCCGGGATCGGCGATTCGTGTTGAAGTACGTAACGGTGAAATTACCGAACTAGGTCAGATCCGTATTCGCAGACCGTAGCTCTAGTAAATAAGAAACGCGGAGACCTCTCTAAAAATGTGATCACCCATAATTCTACCCAACCAACGCTATGCCTGAACCATCCATCCTTGAACAGATTGTGGCCCATAAACAGCTTGAGGTCCGCCGACAGCAAGCGAAAATCCCTCTGGTAGAATTGCGCGAGAAGGTTCATCGAGCGCCACCAGTGCGCGATTTTGCGGCAGCCCTCCGTCGCACACCGAGTACCGCACTGATTGCCGAGGTCAAGAAAGCATCGCCGAGTCGGGGGGTATTGCTCACCGATTTCGATCATCTGTCGCTCGCCCGCACTTACGTGGCGAATGGTGCTGCCGCGATTTCGGTGCTCACCGACCGGCGCTTCTTTCAAGGCAGTTTGCTGTATCTAGCCGGCATCCGCAAGCTCCCTGAAGTACAGAAGGTCGGTACCCCACTGCTGCGTAAGGATTTTATTATCGATCCGTACCAAGTCTACGAAGCACGTGCCTACGGCGCCGATGCGTTGTTACTGATCGTCGCTGCGCTTGACGATGCGCTCCTCCGCGATTTGTTTGTTCTTACCTACGAGTTGGGAATGCATGCGCTGATCGAGGTGCATACTATCGCCGAACTTGAACGTGCGTTATCGCTCCAACCCCCGATCATCGGCGTGAATAACCGCGATCTGCATCGGTTTGTCACCGACCGCACCACGACGAAGATGATTGCCGACGCTTTACCACCTCCACCGCACCGCCCATTACTGGTGAGTGAAAGCGGTATCTTTACGCCAGAGCACGTTGCCGAAGTGCGTAGCTATGGCGCCGATGCCATCCTAGTCGGCGAGGCATTGGTGACAGCAGGTGATATCGGCGCACAGGTGCGGGCGCTCGCAACCTCATCCACGTAGTGATTTGCGAGAAAAGGAGTATTGACCGTGCGACAGTGCCCGATTTGCGGTCATGTCTTTACCGGTAACGAGCGGTTTTGTCCGGTATGCGGTCAGGCCCTGGGAGTAGCCGACCGAACGCCTGCACCGGTACTTAATACCACCATCAACCTCACGCCAACCCATAATAGCCGGTTGGCAATTGCCAGCTTGATCTTCGGGATCACGACCTGGATTCTGTTTTTCATCCCCCTCTTACTGGCGGTACCGGCCATCGTGTGTGGACATCTCGGACAAGGGGCGATTAAGCGTAGCAATGGCACAGTGGTCGGGAACGGTCTGGCTATGCTGGGGCTGGGATTGGGATATGCGCACATCGCGCTGACGCTGGTAGCGCTCTGTGTGGCTATAGCGATGGTTGCCAGCTAACAAGATCGAGATCCCATCTTACATCTCATAACGTGACATACAACAATCCTGCCGTAGAACGCGGTCATCGAGTTCTGCGGCAGGATAACGCTACCCACGACAATACTATCCGACTTCTGGCACAATTACGCCGTAGTTGCCATCACGCCGGCGATATAACACACTAATCTGCATTGTCTCGGCATCTTGAAAGACGAAGAAGTTGTGGCCGAGTAACTCCATTTGCTCGATTGCATCATCAACGAACATTGGACGCAGCCGGAACGTCTTCGTTCGAATGACCTTCGCGACCGGTTCGGTTTCAGCCGGAGCCGTCATCGTTTCGGCTTCAGCTTCGGTAATCGCCACTTCTTCAGCCGGAGTTAACCCATTAGTCGCGCGCCGCAATTCGCGGCTTCGCCGCCAATATTTGTCTTTGTAGCGCTGAATTTGGCGCTGCAATACCTCCTGCACTTCATCGATTGCGGCATAGAGGTCGGCGGCACGCTCTTCAGCGCGTAGGATGACGCCATGCTCGGCCACCAGCGTCGTCTGCACTCGATAGACTTCACCGACATTACGCTGGTGTTCGTGTTGTACTTCGACGGTGATACTGGTAATGCCGTTCAGATAACGCCCAAGCTTGGAGAGCTTCTCCTCGATATGCGCACGCTGGCGATCTGAGATTTTGCCGTTTCGGCTCTTGATGGTAAACTCCATCGGTTTCCTCCATCCGCTGACGCCACTCATCGTTGAGTGACCGGCGATAAAAAAACAGCCCGGCCTTTACCATCAGCGCGGTGAAGACCGAGCTATTTCTCAAAAGGTAACGGGTTGTGGAGCAGCTTGACCAAACAACAGGGTCATAGTACATTACTCCCGAACCTAATGCTCCACTTCGGTAGCATAACTGAAAAGCTTTGCCTGTATTCTACTACGCCCCTACCCGTCGTGCAAGATGCGCAGAGTAAGAAACTGTTCACCATGCGTAGTAATTGAATAGTGCAACGGTCGCTGTCACACCAGCAGTTCCATCCCCTCCGCCGCAATCGCAAAGGACAACGAACTACCCTGCGCTGCCAACTGAGCACGAAAGCGGGCAGCAATGGCATCGAGTTCATCGTCGGTTCGGGTCGGGGCATGGTGAAAAATGAACAATCGCTCGACACCGGCTTGTTGGGCAACCTCAATCGCGTCTTCAATCCGGCTATGGCCATAGTCTTCGACCAGCTCATCACGCAAGTATGGTGCGCTGTGGATCAGGACATGAGCATTGCGGGCAAAGGCGATGGCCTGTTCCCGAATCCTATCTTCGTTGTAGCGCACATCAGTTATGTATACCAGCACACGGGAATCCTCTTCCAAGCGGTAGGCCCAGATCGGAGAATGCGAATGACGTGAGAGTGGTAAAGCGCGTACTGTCAGTCGCCCAATGGTAAACGGCTCGGTCGAGATAGTTGTAAAGCGATGAGTGGCACCAATATGGGCCAAACCGTAAACCGGTGAATAGACCGGTGAGAGCATACCATCGTAGACCATCTGTAACGAGCCACGGGTGCTGTCGGGGCCGTAGATATCGAGGCGATTACCGGGAATGTGGACGACACCGGGGAAAGGAAGACCAAGGATGTGATCCCAATAGGTATGGCTAATCAAAAGGGTCAGCGTACCACGGCCACGCCCGAACTCCCCCTGCATCAATTCATCGCCCAACATACAGAAACCGGTACCGGTATCAAGGACGATCAATTCACCACAGTCACCGGTTACGGCCGTACAGCACGTATTACCACCGTAACGCAACATCGCCTCGTGGGGAGTCGGGACAAAGCCACGTACTCCCCAGAAACGCACCTTCATCGCGACCTCCGTAATTCCATTCCCTCAAATGCTGCCGTTACCAACAACCCCGGTGCTGCCATCGCCTGCTGTTCGGCTACGATGCGGTCGAGTTCCTCATCTGTCCGGTGGGGATCGTGATGAAACAATATCAACTGGCGCACCCGTGCTTCTTCGGCGATTTCACGGGCTTGGGAAGCGCTGCTGTGGCCCCAATGGGGAAAGCGGGCATACTGGGCATCGGTGAATTGCGCATCATAGATCAGCCAATCAGACTCGTAAGCCAATTCAATAATCGCTGCTTTCATCGCCGCCAATGCCCGTAGATCACTCTGACTCCGCGCTGTAGGCTGACCGGTCCACTCAATGCGCTCTTCGCCAAACAGGACGGTATGAAACGGGCCGGTATCGGGGATGAAGGTGAGCACACCGTCCGGCGTCTCTAGCCGATACGCGAGTGCGCGGTACGGGTGATTGGCAAGCGCCGTTCGCACCTGTACCGGACCCAATTCAAAACAATGACCGGCACCGATCTCGAAAAAGTTAATCTGTGCCCGCAGATCATCCATAGTGAGCGGCAACAGCGGGTCGCTCAACGCACCGGCCAGTGTCGTTCGCAAACTCGATTGAGTACGGGCGAGGCCGTAGATATCGAGTTTCAGATTGGGATCGAAGAGAGGCGCAAAAAAAGGAAAACCTATGATATGATCCCAATGGGTGTGCGTTATCAAGAGATCAATATGATGCAATGTTGTATGTTGCTGCTGAAGGGACGCACCGAGTAGGCGTAAACCGGTACCGGCGTCGAGGATAATACGGCGCTCTTCAGCCTCAACCTCGACGCATGTTGTATTCCCTCCGTACCGTAGCATGTGAGCATGGGCAACCGGATATGATCCACGAGTGCCCCAAATCCGAACTCTCATCGATGCGTCCGTGTTATTACGTCTAAACTGCGAGACAAGTCGCGCAACGTGACGCAGTGCTGCATTACAGTTTACAGCATAAACGCAGTTTGTAAATGCTTTTTAGCGTATCATTTTTTCGTTATCAAGCGTTGAGGAAGTAAGAAAGGATAGCTCATGGCACGCTTTCGGGTAGGCGTTCAACTGCATCCACAACATACGACGTGGGAATCGTACCGTAATGCCGTCCGCTATGCCGAAGAGATCGGATGCGACACCATTTGGAACTGGGATCACTTCTTCCCGTTGTATGGACCACCGGATGGAGCCCATTTTGAAGGTTGGACCCTCTTGACGGCGATGGCGGTGATCACCCGGCGGGCCGAGGTTGGCTGTCTGGTAACGTGCAACAGTTACCGTAATCCGGCGTTGCTGTCGAATATGGCAAAGACCGTCGACCATATCAGTGGTGGACGACTGATTCTGGGTATTGGGGCAGGCTGGTTTGAGCGGGATTATACAACGTATGGTTACGAATTTGGCACTGCTGCCGACCGGCTGCGGGCACTACGGACAGCATTACCGATCATTAAGGAGCGCTGGGCAAGCGATCAACCACCGCCGCTCCGCCGCATCCCGATCTTGATCGGCGGCGGTGGTGAGAAGGTGACGCTCCGCATCACAGCTGAGCATGCCGATATATGGCACGGATTTGGGCCAATCGAGAATTTTAAGCGAAAGAATGAGATTCTTAATCAGTGGTGTATGCAGATCGGGCGCGATCCGACTACGATTGAGCGCAGTGTGTCACCCCGTGCCGGTGAGCCGATTGAGCCGTATCTTGAGGCAGGAGCGACACATATCATCATTGGTATGGGTGAACCGTGGAACTTCGGACCGGTTGAGGAGTTGCTCAAACTACGCGGGGATTAGTGAGCAGCCGTCCGATCGCCGGTCTATGATAAAGACGGGGACCTGCCTGGCCCCCGTCTTCGTATAATGACAATCAACGCAACGTGGTATACCATTCGGTGTAGAGTTCTTGGAAACTCTTACCGTAGATGCCGCGATAATCCGCCGAACCGGGGGCACGTCCACGACCGTTAGCGTACAACTCATTGAATTTATCCCAGCCATACGTGCGCGCGAGATACTCAACGAATCCGGCCCACATCTCGTAAGCTGCCATCGAATTGGCACTACCGACAAAGGAGGCTAGGTTGCCGCGATAGCCGGCCTGATACAGTTCGCGTGCTCGTGCCTGAAACGAGGGCGAATCGGAGAGGCTCAGCCAGTATTCACCCGAAATCCAGCTAGCTAACCCTTCGAGCAAGACCAGATCGGCCCGGCTTTGTGCTTCACGACCATACGCTTCAGCCTGTAGCGCATGGGCCAATTCGTGGGTAGCGATCACCAGGGCTTGATACGGCTCTTCGTTGGGGCGGTAGAAGATGCGAATGTTGGTACGGTCATGGGTATAGGCAATCCCACGTGTATCACTCGTCGGCGCTAATGCCGGATTGTAGAAGCCAATGGAGACACGCTCGGTAAGTTCGACATCGAAGCGGCGCTGGAGGTAGCCAAGGGCATACTCGATCTTGACGGCCAGATCACGCACCTGTTCGGCACTGAACGTCCCGCGACCAACATAGAAATCGAGACGGCGTCCGGCGTAGACAAACTCACCCGGCAAAACCGGCCCACGACCGGGCAGAAAGCTGGTTGGCGCGACTTTTACCTCAAATGTCTCCAGAAACTCACGACGGGCAAGGGTCGGTGTGAGGGTCGGCAGCGGCAACAGTGATGGGGTTGCCGTTGCTGTTGGTACGCCGGTCGGCGTTTCAGGTGGTAGCAGTTCGGCCACCTTGGGTGATGGTGGTGGTGACGGCACCGTAGCCGCCATAAGTGTTCCCAGCAACAGCAGAACCAGCGTGGGCAACAGCACCATCAGCGTGCGGTTTGTGCGTTTCACGCATTCCCTCTCTTGAACGGCGCAACGTGGCGCTGAGTATTGGTATGCGTCATCATTGCTACGCTTATACCATTACATGGCGGAGACTGTCAAATGCGATGATGTAGAGTATAGACCACCGCTTTCTGCATCAGATGCGACTTTTTCGCTCCGCGCGATGACAGGAATTTGCGCGTGAGAACTGTAGTGTCATTACATGAGCGCGCACCCGCCCGCGCAATCTTGGTGGGGACATTTGTCCAACCCACGCACAAGGACGATTGCGGTGGGGTGGGAGCAGCGGGATGATGCCCGCTCCGCGCACAAGGACGGTTCGGTGGGATAGGAGCAGCGGGATGATGCCCGCTCCGCGCACAAGGACGGCTACAATTGCTCTTTACAGCAACCTAAGCACATCCGAAACGCATCGTCAAGCGCGATCGCCGATTACATATCAGCCGGTGCAACCTCGATCCACGCCCGTTCCACACCTCGCACATTCATAAAGAAATCAAACATGGCCTTCATGAGACCATACTTATTATCAAGTGCCTCACGGGCGGTTTTGACTTCCTCAGGGGGTAAAATCCGTGCTCGGGCCGGCACAGTCGGTCCCAGTGGCTTGCCTGCCCGATCCGACGGCCCAATCTCAACGTGGGGGTTGTTCCGGATCCGCTTAACCTTACCGGCATTAGCCGTCGTCATAATGTAGATTTTGCCATTGTGCTCGGCGAACCAAACCGGCGTCACCACCGGCTGACCGTTTTTGCGGAACGTAATGAGGTTTGCATATTCGTGCCGGTGTAAACCGGCGAAATAGGAAGTTGTCTGCTCTGCCACTATCTCCTCCAGAAGTTTCGTATCTTAGTCAAGAGATTGGCCCTCTTTAGTACTATACCCCGGATTCGGATAAAGCGGCGAGCAAATTTGCCCATTCGGCTAAAGTCACCGTTTCAGCACGACGTTGCGGATCGATCCCAACCTTATGCAACGCCGTTATGATCTGCTCACGAGGGATGGTTACACCCAACGCTGCTAAACCACCGGGTAGCGCATTCCCCAATTGTTTGCGGGCGTGGAGAAAACCGGCTTTGATCAAGCGAAACAGCATATTGACATCAGGCACGGTAACAGGGGGTTGCAGGCGCCGTTGCAAACGGAGGATCGCCGAATCGACCGCTGGGGCAGGGAAGAAACTACTGGCCGGTACGCGAGCCACAATCGAGGGTTCGGCGTAGAATTGAACAGCGTGAGCCAGCACGCTATAATCGCCGGGGCTGGCACAGATACGCTGCGCAACCTCCCACTGCACCAATAACACACTCAGCTCAGGTGGGGTTGTTGCTTCGAGAAAATGGCGCAGGAGCGGGGCAGTAATTGCGTAGGGAATGTTCGCGACCAACTTGTAGGGTGGCATTGCGGCGGCGCGGGCCAGCAAATCGGCAGGAGTTATGGTCAGCACATCACCCTGCACAAGATAAAGGTTGGAACGACCGCTGAACTCGGCGGCGAGGCGATCGGCCAAGCGGCGATCTAGCTCGACACAAATGACTCGTCCTGCCCGTGGCAATAATTCCCAAGTCAGCACTCCCAGGCCTGGACCGACTTCGATCACGGTATCAGTCGGCACGAGCGCAGCTTCGGCGATAATGGTCGCGAGAACACGCCCATCGAGTAAAAAATTCTGACCCATCCCGCGGGTTGGGCGCAGATTAAGTGCCCGTAACGCAGCTCGGATGCGTTGCGGATTCAGGTAGGGGTTCATTGTTCAATCGGTACAAAGATCGTAATCCGCGTTCCCTTACCGGGGGTGGAATCGATTTCGGCACGGCCACCGACGAGACGGGCGCGTTCATCAATGTTGAGCAAGCCCAAGCTCCCACGTCGCTCGTAGGAACGCAGCACCGCCATTTTATCGAACCCAACGCCATCGTCTTGGATCACAACTTCAAGCATCTGATTATTAAGCCGGCGCAAGCGTACCCAGATATGGGCGGCTTTGGCATGCTTGATCGCATTGGTGACCGATTCTTGGATCATATTGAAGAGAGCACCTTCGACCTTCGAGCCAAGCCGCACCTGGTCAATATCACCGGCTTCGAGGATGATGGAGGTATCACCGGCCTTAGCGCGCAAACGATCAAGATACTGTTCGAGCGTCACTTTCAGCCCTTGCGTTTCGAGCATCAATGGCCGCAGCTCAAACAGCATAGTGCGCACCTCGTAATTCGTCCGTTTCGCGATAGTACTCAGCTCATCAAGTTCAACCAACGCTTGGGCAGGATCGCGTTCGAGCAATCGTTTGATAAACTCAGCTTTCATAGTAATCACCGCCATCGACTGAGCCGGCCCGTCGTGTAAATCACGGGCCAACTGATGGCGAACTTCTTCTTCACGCGACAGCAACTTTTCACGCTCTTCTTTCAAATCGTAAATCAACTGGGCATTATGCAAAGCAACAATCGCATAATTAGCCAAAGCGGTCAGCATCTCGACCTGATCGGGTTGCAGCATCTGATTGGTCGCCACCACGAACAGTCCATACGCTCGCATGCCAACCTGCAACGGAATGAGCGCCGCCGATGTGCAATCACGCAAAGCATCGATCTGTTGCAGTGCCGGAAATTGGGCAAATGATGTGATCATCTGCGGCGTAGTGGCGCGGAGAGCAGCGGCTAGCCCGGTATCCATCTGAAGCGAACGATTGAGATCACGGGATGTCAAATTTGAGCCAAATGCGACATAGAGTTCGTTAGGTTGACCAGACGAAAGCAACACTACACCGGTGCGGTAGGTAACAATGTTACGGCTCTCACGAAGCAATGTCTCAAGCACCTGCCGATAATCGGCTGTCGCGCCGAGCGTGAGCGCGACTTTGTATAGTGAGCGCATCTGGTCGCGATAGGCATGGGCTTCTTGCAACGCTCGTTCGGCTTCTTGCTGGGCTTGTATCACTCGCTGACGGTTCGTCTCGCTCTGCCGTTCGGCCAAATTCCCGGTCACCCATGGCACAATAGCCAACGTTAGCCCGCGCAACCCCAATGCAACATAATCGAGCATCGTCATAAGTGCTTCAGGCGCGATCAGGCGCCGCCATCCGATGAAGGCGGCCATATATGCCACAGCGGCCAAGGCACCGGAAAGGACACCAATGTGGAGTGGTTGCCGAATCGCGGCGTAGGTCAGCGGCAGGAGGTAGAGCGGGAAAAAGATCACAATCCGCTCACCACCCAAAAAAGCCATCAGCGAAATAAAAGCAATATCGAACAAATACGACAGGCTGACGAAGCCGGCCACCGCCGGAATAAAGGTCAAGACGGTCATGATCAGAGTGAAGCCGGCATACAGCAAAAAGATCAGCGTTAGTGGTTCGAGATTGGTAGTAATTGGCCAGAGATTCCCGTTGGAAAGAAACTGGGTAACAGCACCAAGCAAAACAAGCATGAGCCAGCGCGCCATTGCATAGAAGCGCTCACCACCCAGTGGGCTCCAAGCAGAAGCTGTGCGTTGTGATGATGACGATGAGGTTGGTGATTGCACCGAACTGGCCATAGACACTCACACTCTAGTTAGATACAGTACGGCGGCGAGCATCTGCATCGCCGCCGCAATGGGATTTACAGCGATTTGAGCGTATCGAGAGTTGCTCGCACTGCCTTGGCCGAAGCGTTGAGAAGCGCCATTTCTTCCTCGTTCAACGGCAACTCAATAATCTTTTCAACACCACCGGCACCGAGCACCACCGGTACACCGAAGTACATGTCGTGCAGACCATACTGGCCGGTCAAGTACGCTGCTACCGGTACCACCCGCTTCTTATCCTTAAGCACGGCCTCAACCATCTGCGCCGTCGCCGCCGCCGGCGCATAGTACGCACTACCGGTCTTCAGCAGGTTAACGATCTCGCCGCCACCTTTCCGAGTGCGCTCGATGATCTGGGCCAACCTTTCAGGGGCAATAAAGTGGCTTACCGGAATACCGCTGATGGTCGAAAAGCGCGGTAACGGCACCATCTCATCACCATGACCACCCATCAACATCGCCTGGACATCTTCGACTGAAACCCCAGCTTCCATCGCGATGAATGTGCGGTAGCGCGCTGCATCGAGCACACCAGCCTGCCCCATCACCCGCTCCTTGGGGAAACCGCTGACTTCGGCAGCCAGATAGGTCATCGCATCAAGCGGATTATTGACCATGATAATAACTGCGTTGGGCGAGAGAGGTGCTGCCTTGCTAATGCAGTCACGGGTAATATCGGCGTTGACCTTAATCAGATCCTCTCGGCTCATGCCCGGCTTGCGCGGCGCGCCCGATGTCACCACAATAACATCTGAATTCGCGGTATCGGCATAATCGTTGGTACCGATCACCCGCACGTCGAAGTCCTCAATGGGCGATGCTTCGTACAGATCAAGTGCCTTGCCCTGCGGTATCCCTTCTACAATATCGAGTAGCACAATGTCGCCCAACTCTTTTGCAGCCAGCCAATGCGCCGTCGTCGAACCGACAAATCCGGCCCCGATAATGCTAATCTTCTTGCGCATACCTATCTCCTCACAACTTCGTGGCGCCAGTTATGGAATGCAACGGAATGCGTCGTTGCCCTCCTTGCGCATTGTATCACACTTGCTTGTAGGCAATAGAGACAGGCTTCACTGCATAGCGTTGAGAACTGACGACAAATCTGATGGCAACGGTGCTGTGAACTCACACCACTGCCCATTGCTGGGATGAAAGAAACCGAGCTGACCGGCATGCAAAAACTGGCGCGTCAACCGCAGATGAGACCGGCGCGGCCCATAAACCGGATCGCCGACAATCGGGTAACCGAGATGACGTAAATGAACCCGAATTTGATGAGTACGCCCGGTTTCGAGCTGCACTTCGAGGAGACTATAGTCACCAAAAGTAGCAATAACCCGATAATGCGTGCGAGCCGGGCGACCATCGGCCACGACCGCCATGCGCAAGCGATCACGCGGATCGCGCCCGATAGGAGCGTCGATGGTACCACGGACGGGTGGGCAACCAACGACCAATGCCTGGTAGATTTTGCGCATGCGACGAGCCTGCTGTTGTTCGACCAAAGCCCGTAACACAGCATCGTGACGGGCAATCACCAACAGACCAGACGTGTCGCGGTCGAGACGATGCACGATACCGGGACGCACTTCACCGCCAATCGCCAGATCGGGGTAGCGGGCCAACAACGCATTGACGAGCGTGCCACGGGGATGGCCTGGCGCCGGATGAACGACCAGTCCGGCCGGTTTGTTGATCACGGCTATATCGGTATCTTCATACACTACGTCGAGCGGAATAGATTCGGGCACTAATTCAACCGGCACCGGCGGCGGGATGATCACGTGAATGACCGTGCCAGGACGTAGCGGCTGGCTGGCACGAGTTGGCCGACCGGCGTATAACACCATACCCTGTTCGATAAGACGCTGCACCTGTGTACGGGACAAATCGGGCATAGATGTGGCAAGAAAACGGTCGATCCGCTGACCATTCGCTTCCAACGGTACGATCAGCTCCCGTTCCTCGGCATCAAGCCCTTCAATGGCAACGACCTCCTTCATGACGGTAACTCCGAATTACGTTGCGATGGCTCGGTTGGCGGTGAAGATTCTGGTGCGCGGCTCAACAACTCGTTCAGCAACCCGTCATCGACCGGTTCCGGTTCGATAACAGACGGCTCATTACCGATAAAGATGATGTGAAATACCAAAACCGCCACGCCTAAGGTAATCGCACTATCGGCCAGATTAAACATTGGCCACCAACCAAACTGGATAAAATCAACCACGTACCCTTGCCGTAAGCGGTCGAAGAGGTTGGAAAGACCACCACCAAACACCAAGCCGGTAGCCACCGTCACCCAGCGCGATTCGGCAGGTAACAGGTATTGGTAGGTGAGGGCCAACACCAACAAGATGAAGCCGGCGCCAACCGAGAGAACCCCACCCTGATCGGGAAAAAGACCAAACGCAACTCCGGTATTTTCGTGGTAGACCAATTGCACCCAATCAAAGAGCAAACTAATTGGACGATTGACGCGCAGGAATACGGTGCTCAACCAAGCTTTACTTACTTGATCAAGGATCACAACCGGTACAGCCACAAATATGAGTAGCATCCAACGAGTACGCATAGCGGTTATTGTGACCTTTTTTTGTATCACGCCACTACCGCGTCCAAGCCACGTAGCATCCAACGAGTACGCATAGCGGTTATTGTGACATCATCGCCTGGCGTAACCGACGCAACGCGATTTCATCAAGTGCATATTGCAACATCAAGAGGGCCGCGCCGATGGTAATCGCACTATCAGCTAGATTAAAGATCGGGAACCAGCCTACCTGGATAAAATCGACGACGTAACCCAAACGAATGCGGTCGATGACATTGCCGAGTGCGCCACCGAGAATCAGCCCCATCGCGGCTTGCACCAGTGTGCGTCGGTTTGGGAGTTGGGTTATGTAGAGATAGATCGCGCCGGCCATAATCACAAACGCAACAACTGTCAGGACATCTGATTTGCCTTGGAAGAGGCTAAACGCGATACCGGTATTATGCGAATACGCGAGCCGGATATCCTCACCGATCAACGGAATAAAGCGCGTCATTGGCGTTGGACCGAGCGTGTCGATAATCCAGCGTTTGGACGCCTGATCTAGTACAATTGCTAACACCGCCACGAGCAACGGTGTGATCCAGCGAGCCTGTAAGAGCTTCACAATGCTTCCTCCTGTGAAGGGATACAACTCAGTGCCGACGGCAAATAGTCAATGATAAGAACAAATGAACCTACACCGGCCAATGCCGCTCTTGTTCATTATAACGTAGGAGCATGAAATAGACGGGTAATGGTCATCAATTAGAATATAGCATGATAAATAGCTACGGCACATGGAGGATAGTCATATGTCTTCAAGCTCACGTCCTAGCACTAGAACTAATCTTCTCACTTCTTTGCTTAGTATCCTCATCGTATTCAGTCTATTCAGTGGGTTGTCGCTCTGGTGGACAATCAGCCTGATAGTTAGTAGTCTCACCATTGTTTTCTTTATCGCCCGCTCGCTGCACCATGCACGTGTGCAACGGTTGTATCGTCAGCAATTGCTAGCATTATCGCCGAGCGAATTCGAGCAGCGCATCGCCCTGTTACTTGAAGATTTAGGGTGGCAGAACGTTGTGGTACGCGGTGGCAGTGGTGACCGCGGTGTTGATATTACCGCCCAACGAGACGGTTTGCGCTACATTATCCAATGCAAACGGTACACCAAACCGGTCGGACCCAACTAGGTGCGCGATCTCGTTGGCGCGCTCCAGATTCAGCAAGCTGACCGAGCCATTTTGGTGACGACAAGCACCTTCACCGATCAATCGCGTCTCGAAGCCCGCGGGCAAGCACTCGAATTGTGGGATCATCAAGTGTTGTGGCAACGGACCAAAGAGGCCGAACAGCGACGATTGACCAACCAGCAGCGCCGGAAATGGTCAGTGGCCCTCCCGGTTGCTTTCGCGCTTGGTCTTAACCTTGTTGTTGCCGGCATTGCCTTCAGCATTAGCGGACCGCCGGTCATCAGCATCGACCGCATTGGGCAACCGATGCCGGTTAGAGAAACGAACGGTGAAAGTGCGACTTTCTGGTCGTTGGGTGCCAATAGTCCTACACCACAATCAACAGTACCTAACCGTCCTTCGGTCACACCCCGTCCCACTCGTACCCCACAACCAACGGCGACGCCACAACCGACCCCCACACCGGTACGACCGACCGCATCGGTTTTTAATGGTGGGAACGTGCGCGCTGCACCTAACCTCCAAGGCGCCGTCCTTGATCAAATTCACGCCTATGAAACGGTCATCCTGCTTGGCCGCAGTGCCGATGGGGTATGGATACGGATTATCAACCCGCGCGGCCAAGAGGGTTGGGTCCACCGCAGCCTATTGACCCTTGATCAGGCAATCGCCGAGACACTGCCGGTGATCACACCGTAGCGCAATCCTGTTGCCGATCATCATGGCCAAGCCTGCACATACCGAACACATCGTGATGCACCGCGACCCGCTGCGCGCACACCTTGGGAGGCAAGGGGAGAAGCGTGGCCTGCGGGGAGGCGCTGCCGATGGGCAACCGGAACATCAAGCGTCCTCCATGCTCAGACGGGCGGTCATGGTAGCCTAGGATCGGCTGCGGCAGATCAGTACGTCGGAGGAACTGCTGACGAACGCGGCGAACGCCTTTGTCGCCAGGTTCCTCAGCTCACCACCGATGACCATGGCGTGCGGACACGTTCATACCGGTCACGAGATCATCGACGTGCGGCTGAGCACCCACAGCGAACGAAGCGTATCGTTTCACCGAGGGTACACCTCGCTACCGGCTCGGCAGTGCATGTTAGTATCACACCCACCACTGCCGAGCACGATCCAGCCGGCTACCCACGGACAGGCAACGATGAAAGCGGTCGAGCCATTTGATCAGTACAGCGGTGATCTGGTTGCGCCTACCCGGTTCTATTCTACTGACAGCACCCTGCCTTGTGGTCACATTGTTACCCGGTCGTGCGGTTGCTATCGTAATTGACGATGCCGTACTCTGTTGGTTCGATCCTGACCACGCGCTGGCGTTGGGATGAAAGGCAGACCACGCTCTCGTCCTTAGGGCTAAGCCAACGGGCACGGTTGGGGTACAATGAAGATCATCGGCGTCATACCGCTACCGTACCCGATCCCACAACACCATTGCCGGTCGCTCACTCAACATCACCCGATCGGGGCTATAGCGAACCTGCGCGCCATGGTCACTCCTGAGCACGCGCCGGTCGAGATCGGGTGGCATGGTGGTGATATATCCCTCATCGTTAAAAAAGAGACGGACACACGAAAACGCAAAGGTTAAATCGTGCGGGCTGGTCAGCGTGAGGTCAAGTTCGCCGTTGTTGGTCATACCGGCGTTCACGCCCATATCACCGAGCATCTGGCGAATGGCATCAACATCGACATTGAGGCGTTGGCCCTTGGCTCCACTCAGCGTGATCGTGATATGCCGACTGGTTAAGACCGAGTCAATTAAGAGGAGTTCGTAAGGTGTCTGCTCAAACAAGATCGCGGCTGCCGGATTTGTACGGTCGATAACCCGCCCAGCCAGTGCCCAACCTAGTGCGTTCACGTCATACGCGATACGTAGAGCGGTAGGAAACGCGAAGGAAATAGCTGTGGCCCCTTGAATAGAAGTGGTCCATTCGGCCATAGGTAGGCCAAAGCCGTAGAGAAAGCCGCGCAGAATGGTTAGACCGAGATCGAGGCTCACCTGCCGTGATCGCCGGCCACTGATGTCGATCAATTGTGCGACCGACGGTTGCACACTCAGCGGACTAGAGTCGGTGAGCAACGGTAAGAGTGAACCACGAAAGATGCTCCGCCCACGTCGATGAACGACGACCGAGAGCGGGCGGATGCGGGCATCAGGGACACGGACCGGATTAGCGCCAAATAGGTCATGGACAAGTGAGACGAGCGGATCATCAGTACAAAGATGAAGCATCATAGACTTCCTCGACGAGATAATTTCAGAAACGGCGGCAGATCGTCGGTTAAGACTGCGGGTGGAGATGGTGGATTGCCAGGAATGGATGCCGAGGCAATGTGCTGCCGTTGGCGAAAGGAAGCCACGTCACTCGCAATCAGAGTGATCTGCACCCGTTCGGGTTGTGGTTGGTAGGGAGACACGACAACACCGATAGCCAAATCGATATCATTGGCAATGGTCTGATGAAGCTGGGCAATCGCGCGATCTACATCGTGCAAACCTAAACAACTACCGCCAATAATAGAGAGAAAGACACGGCGAGCCTTTGTCAAGTTGCCTTCTAACAAATCGCATTGGAGAGCATACTTCATCGCACGTTGTACTGCATCGCCACCGGTAGCACTCCCGATACCGAGCATCGTCAGGCCGGCATTGCGCAGGGTTTGGACGACATGAGAAAAATCAAGCTGCATCAGCGATGGTGACGAGAGCTGCTCAATCACCCCTCTCATTGCAGCACCCAAAATGATGTTGCTGTAGGTCAGCGCTTTGGTCAAGGTTTCACGTGGATCAACAAAATTGAGAACCTTCTGATTTGAGACCACGACTACCGCATCGGCAACCTTACTCAGTTCGACCAATCCTGCTTCAGCCACGCGGCTACGCTGCCCCTTCTCAACGTGAAACGGCATTGTCACGAATGCTAAGGTCAGCGCACCCAACTGACGCGCAAGACGAGCGACAACCGGAGCAGCACCGGTACCGGTACCACCGCCCATACCGGCAACGATCACGACCAGATCGGCACCGGTAAGGACTTGTGCCAACACCGGTTCACTTTCTTGCGCAGCGGCCGCTCCAACCGATGGATGACCACCAGTGCCTTTGCCGGCAGTCACTTGTGGACCGAGCAATATCCGGGTTGGAACATTGACACGCCCGGCCAGATCTTGCCGATCGGTATTAGCAACAATCACCTCCACCTGATCGGGTAGAAAGGTGAGTGTACTCACCAGATTCCCACCACAACCACCAATACCAATGAGCTTTATCGTGATGGGTGCGCGCGGGTGGATTGGCGGATCAGACGATTGCATAGGCTTCCTTACGGGTCATTCCCTATCGGTGACAGGAACACTGGCAGCAGGTTCGAGCACTTGCACCCGATCGACACGAATCCGAAAATGTCGACGGAGGAGATGAACGAGCGCTTGCAGGGCGCTGCGCAACCGCGGTGATGAATGTTGCAACAATCCTTCAACGGCAATCACCAATGCTCGCTGATCGAGATGTTCGGCCGGTCGGCCCACCCCTCGCGCAGCCCGGGCAACGAAGCGTTCATGCCGTAGGCGATACACCATTCCGGTATGATCGATGTAATAATGCCAACGAGCATCGATATGGGCGTTGGGTAACAGGAAACTGGTTGGACCCGGTACCGGGACGATGAGAATAGTATCAATAGGTTGACGCCGCACTTCACCATCACCGGCAAAGAGGCTAACGTCGATCAACGGTTGGCCGTGACGAGCGGGGCCTAACAGCGGCACCGTACTCATCGGCGACGGTGGCAGATGGTGACTGTTAAGACAAGATAGCCGCACAATCCCGGTCGCTGTTGATCGCAACCCACTCAGCAACGCCGTCAGCCGACCGAACGGACTCGACGGCGGCAATGGCCGTTCGAGCGGCCAATCAGGGGTTGGTAAGCGACAGGCCACCACATCGAGGGCGAAAGGCATCAGCGCCACCGGTACTCCGTCAATCACGGCCGTTTCTGCCGGAGCAAGCGGCGCCCCAAGCTCTTCGGTTAACGCATACTGGATCAGCGCCGCTTTAGGATGGTAACGGCGACCGGTGCGGAGTGCGAAGAGATCATCGAGTAACAAGTGAGCGAGTTGATCGGCCCGCTCGCGGCTCAGACCGGCCAGTATCATCTGCCCCGCAGCGGCCTGCCTAAGTTCGCTCAACCGATAGATCACCTGCCATTGTCCTACCGGCGAGCACAGGCTATCAAGGGCAAAGTGTTGGCAAGCGAAACTCAATCCTGCCGTGAGCGCCAGCCGATGATTGTAGCTAATCGGCATACCCAACGTGTCGAGGTGTCGGAGAAAATACTGATGAAATGCCCAACCAGGTTGAAAACCGTTGACCGGATCGACGGCCCGAAAGATAGCTTCGAGTAAGGCCATCCGTTGCGGACTGGCCGGAATAGTGCTGAGGCGCTCAATTGGTGTACCGGCACGGAGCGTATCGTCGGGACCAACTTCAGCACAGAGTGCATCACGGGCATACACCTCAACCAGATAGCGTGTCCCATCTGGCAAACTCAACGCACGTTCGCGGTCGTTTGGCGCCGCAGCCGGGCGTGGTGCGAGGGGGCGGGCAACCAACGAGGCCACCGGCATACCGAGTTTCGCAGCATGGGCATGGCTCCAAAAAGGCCATTCAGATGGCAACCCACTACCGGCAGCACGGTAAGCAATATCGAGCATATACTGTCGCAACCGATCACCCACCGGCAACGACGGTGCCGCCGTAAGATCGGCAAACACCTCGTCGAGAAATGGTTGCCACGGAAACCCTGCCGGATCGGTCTTACGACCGGGAGCAATATCGAGATGACGTACTACCTGATTAGGTGGGATGTGATACTTCTGCACCAGCTCACGCACGAGCCAAAGCGCAGCCGCGTACTGTTCCGGCGGATACGGATCCCGGCCATCGTTACGATTCTCCAACTCGATCCCCAAAGATACCTCATTACAGCCATAAACGGTACGGCCATCGACCTCCCAGCGACTCACACCGGCATGCCAGGCAATATCGTGATCGGCGACCAACTGAAAAATCTGACCACGCTTAGTGATGTAGTAATGCACTGAAACCTCTCGTCCCGGCGCACCACCTTGCCGCAGCCACTTGAAGTCACCGGGATACGAGCCGGCGGTCGCGTGAAGTACAATCATCCGAATCCGATCTGGCGAACCCGGTTGAAAATTGTTACGGGTCATCCCAACCCATTCGATCTGGTACATTGCACACCTGTTATGCAGCACTACAGACTATTCACGGGATTTTCGCCGTGCCCGCCATTCCTCTTGGATGCGGAGTCGGCGAATGATCGGCGAGCGACGAACAGAATTCGCGCTTAACGTAAGGGCCGGCATCTGATCGCTTGGTGGACGCAGATAAAGCGGGCCAAACCGCCGATTACGCACATAGAGCGCAGGCACAAACCAGGACACTTGATCGGACTCGCTCACGTACAGCGCGATCCGAGCGGCGGCTAAGGCTTCTTGCACACTCCGTCCCTGCGCTAGGCCGGCGTAGACAATACTCGCGATGCGTGTAGCTGCATCGGCGCGGATCGTAAACTGCATCCCGATTACCACCGGCACCCCGGCTACACTAAGGGCCGGGGCAACACTGCTCAACAATGGAGCGCCGGGGGTTGTCATAGCCCCTTGGCAAGCGTGTAACAACACCATCCGAACTCCACCTGCTGCTGCTGCCAACGCACTCGGTGGCGTCCATTCCTCGCCACCATGCTCACAATCCAGTAACAATGCACCCTCACCACGCTCGTAGCGACCGTGGCCATAGTAGTGAATCACGTCGGGTGCCCATTCACGAACCACCCGTTCCAGTTCGCGCCGTGAGACCGGGCTTAACTCCCGCACCTCGGCCAACTGTCGCTCGAGCAGTGGTTGCAAAGCGTTCATCCGCACACTTCGCTCAAGTTGACGCAACTCAGGTGGGATACCGGCCTGTGGAGAGAGAGCCAGAATCCGCAGCGCACCGCTACCGGGTGTCGGTTGCGGCGGTGGACCGGTATGTTTCAAGCGTCGCTCAATCGTAGCCGATAACCGTCGTTCGGTCAGCAACGGCGTGGGTTCATCGGCCCACAGCAACTCCCATGGCAGAGACGCTAACGCGACATCTGCGGTGGCGTGCGCATTGAAATGGCAAGCGATCAGCAGTGGACGGTCAACGGCCAGCGCAAAGTTCCGCACCATCTTCAGCGCCTCTGCACCGCGTGGATCATGGGTCAAGGCACGAAACAGCCGACGACCCACACGGCGTGGTAAATCTGGTGGCACATGCTCGTCATCGTCCCAGAAATTAAGTTCACGCAAGCGGTCCTGCTCGGCCGGAGTAAAGGTAAAAGCAGTTTCTTGGGCTGATGTCCACGGATGCGGATAAGCCGGATCTTGCAGCACATCAAGGGCACGCAACACGAGCGGTACATCGTCACTCGCGATTGGCATCGGCATTTGACTGTGGGTGATGTCGATCACCTCATTCGCTTCCCAGCGCACGAAGAAACCGCGATGGTACGAGCTAAAATCGATTGAGAGCAATACCGGATGGTAGATTGATCGCATAAAACGTCTTAGGCTTGCCTAGCTCAACACCGTTACCCCTACGAGGCCTTACCCTGCATCGGCCACAAACCACCACAACACGCTTCACCGCTTACCTCTCCGATCTCGTCGGCACATCGGCGGCCAACAACACCACTAAGAGCCGTTGATCGGCGTTCGGCTCACGCAACAGTAACCGTTCGCGCTCCAAGGTCTGACGCAAACGTTGACGGGCGATCAGGGCACTACCGGTAGGACGGTCGGGAACCGGTCGTGATGAGTACAATCGCGAGCTATTCATCAAGTACCTTCTTTCTACTACACATTGTAGTAAACATGGTCATAAAGAAACGACATCACTGCGGGCGACACCCCAATCGAGGCGTGACCAACGACCGGCGGAGGCTAACAGGGTCAGCTCACACTCCTGCCATCGTTCCGGCGCCCACACTTCGAGATACTGATCCATCCCTACCAGTACAGCAGTACGTTCAAGACCGGCATAGGTGCGGAGAGGAGGAGGGAACGTAATTATTGCTTGCGCATCGAGAAGCGACACCTGCGCCTCGGCAAACAGCAACCGCCGCAACCATCGTTCATCGCCACCACCGAGCGTAAGCGTACTAACGCGCTGGGCGAGACCACGCCAAAATGGTTCGGGGCAGATGTGAAGACAGCGCTCAAAACCGCGTGTTACCACGACGGTGAGGCCGAGCAGCGGACGCAGTGGCGATGGGAGCACGCATTGACCACTTTCATCAATTGACACGATCCACGTTCCGAGCAGCATACTCTCCTCACGACAGTTCAGTCTACAATCAGGGTAATTATTAGGATATTGTTGGGCGCTTATTATACCTGATTGTTTGTACTATAGCATATAATAGTCAAGGCGTCTAGTCGTCTACATAGTACCTTTGGGGGAGATTGACTTTACTACAATTTGTAGTATTATGGAGATACGGCGTCTGTCACCACGATACCGGTGAGGCTTTTCAATCGCGATGTAGCGGACACCTGTCCAATCAGCGAGGAGGTAGGCGTCAACTAAAACCCAATAGCTACCCAAAAACAACCCTTGATTCTAGACATTTGACGTACAGTATGGTATACTCATACCGTGACAACGAAAGGAATCCTACAATGCTCGCAGTGAACCACACTACCACCATCGATACTGTCACTGATGCCGATCATCTCGCCGTTCAACTACCGTTACAGGTCATCGGGCTCTCAACGATGTACGCAGCGGCATTGCAATTCATTCAGCGACGGTATCCAACCCTTGTGCCTGACCATCTGTGGGCAGAAGTAGCCGGTGGGGTCGTCCTCTCGCTAGCGCCGGTTGCCGTCGCTGCTCGTCGCGTTCGTGGTCTTGATTGGCGACACTACGAAGAACTGGTTTGGCGCAGTTTTGTAGCTGCGGGGATTCCGATCATTCTCTGGCAGCTCGGCGAAAGTGTTCTTCGCCGTCGCGAGGCTGAAGAGTACTTACGCCGTACACGAAGGAGCGTTGTTGAGTATGCCGACGATCCCACGCCGCTGGCCAACCGAACTGGAGACCGAGAGGGTGGAACTGATCCGCGTGGCTGACGAGGCAGTTCAATACATCCAGCAAGCGCGGAGCACGCTTGAACAAGCGTCCCCCGAACTGAGCCGCAACATCCACCTTGCCCGGGTGATGCTCGTGACTGCCGAACGTGCGGTTTACGATGCGCTCACCTGTATCGAGCGCATGCGCCGCTATCTCGCCATTGTGCGTGGAGCCGATATCAATGGCCGTTGGCCGATGGTCGCCGCCCGGCAACGCGATGATAGCGAACATGCGCTCGAGCGAGCAGCGCAGAGCCTTGAAGAGGTGCAAGACCTGTTTGAACGTCTGCGACCGACTTATCCATCAAATCTGACCCTTGCTGAAGCGATATTGGCCGATATGACGCTGGCCCTTGCCCGTGCCCGCCGCTCAATTGAACAAATGGTACGCTTGCTAACGGAAGCGGCCATCGGTCGTGATTAAGGAACGGAGAGAGACGTTGTTCTGCAACATCTCTCTCCTCAGTCAACCTTGACGTTTGACCGAAATCGGTTCTGGTACCCTGAGGCGCGTGTCCACAGTCGGCCACCACCAGGTGATCGCCATATTTATCACTAACACTATCGTGGTCGCAAGACCGCCTTCCGGCCCAAATGCGCCACCGGTCAACCAATCAGGCCCTGTCTCCCATCAAGGTGACACTAGATGTCGCCTTCGCGTCATTCCGCGCGCGATACCACCTTCGTGTCATTCCACGCGCGATACCGCCTTTTTGTCATTCCGCGCGCGATACCGCCTTCGCGTCAGTCCGCGCGCGATACCGCCTTTTTGTCATTCCGAGCGGCGCGAGGAATCTGAGCGGGTTGGGTACGACCCCTCGCTGCGCTCGGGGTGACAACAGTTACTTCCGTTGTCCACAGTTGCAATTCCGACTCTTGGGTGACCAGACCCCTCGCTGCGCTCGGGGTGACAATGGAGGAAGCGGCGCGGGGTGACAATGGAGGACGGTCACGGGTGACACGATACCACCTTCGCGTCATTCCGCGCGCGATACCACCTT
>NZ_JBMFNE010000013.1:84123-111399 GCF_049970315.1 Chloroflexus sp. | reverse complement strand
TTGAGCCGAGTCGAGCCGGGCAATCAGAACGAGACCGGCTAACGCAGCACATAAGCCCGAGAGGGTGTAAACCAGCACGGTTAGTTGTGTCACCGGTACGCCAACGAGGCGGGCAGCGACCGGATTATCGCCCATTAGGTAGATCTGCATACCATAGGTGGTTCGATAGAGGAAGATGCCACCAATAATAAATACCAGCAGCATGAGGATGATCGGGAATGGAATGCCGCCGATGTCGCCGGTGCCGATCCAGCGGAATGTCGGCGGTAGGCCGGTAATGGGTTGTCCTTGCGTGTAGAGCAGAGTTAAGCCGCGTCCTACCGTGAGCATACCTAGTGTAGCGATGAAGGGTGGAATACGCGCTACCGCGATCAAGAGACCATTGATGCAGCCCAATGCTGCACCACAACCTAATGCGGCAATGACGCTAACCGGCACCGACCAGCCCTGTTTCATCAGAGCTGCCCCGATTGTGACCGATAACGCTAATACCGATCCCACCGAGAGATCGATCCCACCGGTGATAATGACCAACGTCATCCCGACGCTGATAATGCCGTTAATGGCGGTCTGCCGCAAAATATTGGTCAAGTTGGCCGGCGTCAGAAAACGGTCGGACAGCAGGGTCAGGCCGAGCACTAATAAGCCGAAGATAATAATCAAGCCAAAGTGTTGACCGAATGTGCGGCGATCGATCAGTTCATCGGTGAGTGAGAATGCGCGCATACGATACTCCGAAATCTGGCGCCGCTGCCTGGTTAGAAGACCACACCGGCTACTAAGATTACATTAGCGTATGGGGTGTACTCACCGGTGCGCACGACTGCCCGTGCTTGCCGACATAATGCCTTGAGCTGCTCGTGACTTACCTCTTCAAAGGGGGTGTTCGGTAAAAGCTGTCCCAAACCGTCACGAATGTGCGGACTGCGTTGGCCGGTCTCCGTCGCGATCAGCGCTTTTTCAACCTGCATCTCGCTTACTATCACCCGCACCGTCTCAAGAAACGGCGGTATCCCACGGCACAACGCCAGATCGATCCGCCGTGTCTCTGGCGGAATTGGTAAGCCGGCATCGCCGATCACGATCATATCGCCATGGCCGAGACTGGCAATCAATTCGGACAGCACACTGTTTAACAACAAGGTCTTTTTCATTGCACCTCCAACAAGCGCATCACTTCCATTCGTGACGGTAACGACGGTTGGGCGCCGGCCCGCGTGACGGCCAATGCGCCGGCTGCGTTGCCCCACCGTACCGCTTCGAGTGGTGGTTTGCCTTCGGCGAGTGCCACACAAAACGCGCCCGCAAATGCGTCGCCCGCAGCCACCGTATCAACGACCGGTACCTGAAATGCCGGCACTGTGGTGGTCTGTTCGGCAGTCGCCAGTAGTGCCCCTTCTGACCCGAGGGTCACCAGCAGATTACGCACTCCTTGCCGTTGCAGACGCTCGATCGCCGCCATCAGATCGGTTTCGCCCTCCGCCAGTGCTTGTAATTCAAGCTGATTGGGCAGCAGATAATCGATTTGGCTCAGTAACGCCACCGGCAGCGGACGGGCCGGCGCCGGATTAAGCACCACCTGCACTCCGTATCGATGTGCTAGCTCGGTTGCTGTCATCACGGCGTCGAGTGGGCATTCGAGCTGCATCAACACGACATCCGCTCCTTGAAATAGTGCCTCCGCCCGCTGTACGTCAGCTTCGCTCACCCGCATGTTCGCCCCAGGAGCGACTACAATGGTATTTTGGCCGTGAGCATCGAGGGTGATGAGCGCGACACCGGTGGCTGCGTCAGGGTCGCGCTGGATGTAGCTGGTGTCAACCCCATCGTACTGCGCGGCGTTGAGAAGCGCATCACCGAAAGCGTCTACCCCGACCCGCCCGATCATTCGTACCCGTGCGCCAAGCCGGGCGGCGGCAACCGCCTGATTCGCCCCTTTGCCCCCCGGAAAGGTCTGAAAATCACTGCCGATCAGCGTCTCACCGGGTTGCGGATGGCGTGGCGCCCGCACGACCAGATCTATATTGAGGCTACCCACCACGATGATGGTTGGTGTCATACGGTTGTTCCCCCTGATAATCGTTCCACGAGCGTCGTTGCCACGGTGTAGGTCCGGGCCGGTATGTCGGTACGCGCAATCCGTTCGCGCAAAAATTGCACTGCCATTGTTGCTAGCGCGGCTTTGTCTTGACGAATGGTGGTGAGCGGTGGGTTGGCGTAAGAAGCTAACTCAATATCGTCGAACCCCACTACTGCACAATCGTGTGGTACCTGCCGACCGGTTTCGGCCAATGCCCGGAGTGCGCCTAGTGCCATCAGATCGTTGCATACAAACAAGGCGGTTGGTGGTGGATCGCATTGCAACAGCTCGTGGGTTAACGCATACCCTGAGTGCGGGTGGAAATCACCACGCCGGATTAGCCGCTCATCGATAGGTACTCCGTATTCAGTCAATGCTTGCCGATAGCCCACGACCCGATCGGCACTCGGTGTCAGATGCGAGGGGCCGGTGATGCACCCGATCCGGCGGTGGCCGCGCTCTAACAGATAGCGCGTTGCTTGCAGGCCGCCCTGTAGGTTGTTGGTCAAGACGGTGTCGGCTTGAAGGCCGGGGAGCCGCCGATCAACGACGACTACCGGTATGCCGAGTCGCAATAGCTCTTCGAGCGAAGGGCTTTGGTCACCGGTGGCTACAAAGATCAAGCCATCAACCTGCTTTTGGACGAAGACATCAACGTACACTTGCTCGCGCTCGAGGTTATTTTCCGTATTGCCGAGAATGACGTTATATTCAGCCCGAAATGCAGCGTCTTCAATCGCCCGCGCGATTTCGGCAAAGAAGGGATTAGCGCTATCGGGCAAAATCAGCCCGATGGTATGCGTCTCTCCCCGCCGTAGTGAACGTGCCAAGACGTTCGGTCGGTAGTTGAGTTCGGCCATCACCGCTAGCACCCGTGCGCGTGTCTCCGGTGCTACGAACCGTGTGTTGTTGATGATGTGCGAGACGGTCGATGGCGAAACCCCGGCTCGTAATGCGACTTCGCGAATGGTAGTCATGGGTAAAAATCGTTTGCGCAATCGTTTGCGCAGCAGTATATCAGACGATGCGCCTGCCGTCAATCACCAATTGTCGGCTATCGTGCTAGCTTTGGGTACGCCATTCCAATAATCGGCCGCTCCCGATCTGCTCAAATTGTTGGGTGATGTGATCACCGCCTACCATCACCCGTTTCAACACATGGTGCGGTATTGCAATTACGTCTAGTGGTGTGAGCGCGATAACAGTCGCTACCGGTAATGTGCCACGGATCAGTTCTACCTCGCCACAAAATTCAGTCGGGCCAAGCCGTGCGACCAAGCGAACGTTCCCACGGGGGCCTTGTTCGGTTTCTTCTCGTCGTAAGACGGCTACTTGTCCATCGGCAATAACGTACAGATAGCCGTTAGGCCGACCTTGTCGAATCAGGATGTGGCGGGCCGCTACGGTTTGGTGGATAGCCGCTCGTGCGAGTTCTCGTAGTTGAGCACGCGGTAGGTTGGCAAAGAGGGATACTCGCTCAAGTAACCGCATGCGCTTGAGCAGTTCTGCACCTTCCGCGGTGTGCGGTGCGGCACCGTGCATCATTCGGTGCAGTTCACCCGCCGGTAAGTAGAGGAGCATGCTCTCGATACTAGCCCGGTATTCGTAGTCGGTGATTTCTGGTCCTTGCAATTCGCCAAAGTAGTCGCCACGGTGCAGTTCCTGAACTGTATCACCGTTGCGGGCGAGGACTTCGCCGGTTTCGATCACCCAAATCCCTCGCGGTGGCTCGCCGGCTCCTAAGATGATCTCACCGGCGTGTACTCGTTGGTCGGTAAACGCCGCAGCTAATGCTTGTAATTCGTGATCGTCGCACGTGGCAAACAGGTCGATCTGGCGCAGCAGTCTGATCCGGGCTTCACGTGCATTCCCGAAGGTGTGCAAGATCTCATATGCCTTCGCCATTTGCGCTAAGCAGTGTCGTTCGAGTGCTTCCCGTTCCGGCCATGGCAATGCGTCATACGCGGCCACTAGCGCGCGATGGGCAAAGGTCCGACCGGCCAATTGTTCGAGGATCGTTACCGCATACTGTAAGACCTCGGCGTACCGCGCTCCTTGCTCGTCGAGTGGGAGGCTCTGTACGGTTGGGCCGATCCGAACTTGATCGCGATCAAAAGTGATCTCCCAGTTTGCCGTCGCTGCCAGTACGTCCATCCGGTCGTCGAGGGTTCGCGTGCGTTGTACACCGTAATTATTGCGTAAGAGGCGGTACAAACCAATGTATAAATGCCGAAAAGCATCTTGTAACCGTACCGCCTCACCGAGTGCAGGCGTGAGCGGCCAGCTTAACCCACTCAGACTAACACTGCGCAAGGTGACGAGATGGGTACTCCATGCAGCGGCCCACAGACCGGCGGCTACGATCAGGCTAACGAGAGCAAGCGGAGTGTTGCGCCACTCCGGTAGTAGTTCGAGTAAATAGCTCCCGATTTGGATAAGGATTCCTGACCAGAGTAGCAGCCAGCTCCAAAAGAGACGGGTATCGCGCAAACTGATGAGCAGTGGCAATAGCAGTGCTTGACCGATCACTCCACTGTAGATAGGTACAGCGGCGATTAATGCCCAGAGTGAACTGTACTCTGGGTGAGCGATCCTGATCAGTTCGGCAGCAATGGCTCCTAAGGGAAACGCTAGTGTCAGCAGCAAGGCACTGGCGATCAATTGGCTGCTGTTCTGTTGCTGCAAGTTGACATCCAGCAATGCAATGAATCCGGCAAACAAGAGCAAGGCGTAACCGGCAATCTCTAAGCCTGACCAGATGCGCACGGCATCGGGGGCGACGAGGTAGCCGGCTTGCGCTATCATTTCAATAAGGCTGATGAGTAAGAAGCTGGCGAGGGCACGGCTGATCCACGCTCCTGCATAGTCACTTTGTAGATACCCTTGTACGATTACGGCTACCATCCACCATCCGGTCAGCACAAGGCCGGTTTCCCAACTCACCCCAAACCGTAGCGGGAATAGTCCGCTCGTCAGCGCCAGTAGACCAAACACGGTTGCGATCAGCAAAGGGTTGCGCGTGTACCCGCGTCGTACCATCCAGTCGGCAGTGGCTCGTACCAACCCCCAACCGGCCAAAATGATACCGATAATCAAAGGGACGATCACCAGCCCAAAGAGCAAGATTGCCAGCAGTTGTCCGAACCAGCCACTCGCCCAGAGTTCACCAACCATACTCCCAAATTGGCGTTGCCAGAAGAGGGTCGCCATCATGACCGCTACACCGGTATAGATTGCGCTCAATAATCCGTACCCGGCAAAAATGCGCTCCTCCCGGTTCAACGGACTGTGTGACCGGATTTTTTGCCACAATGGTCCGCCAATAAATTCCAATGCACGCTTACGCAGGTTTGGCAAGCGTAAAGCGTCGACCAGGATGAAATAGCCGTCAAGTTCGAGTAGCGGGTTGAAGTTGAAGAGCGCAGTTAGGTACGAAGCGGTTGCAATACGACGCATCCATATGCCGCCTAACGTCTCTGGCGCTGCCCACGCAATGATCGCGGCCAGCGACCCGACGAGCAGGTCGCATAGTGGCCCGGCCAGCGAGACCAGCATACGGGCCGAATGCGGCGCCAACCATATGTCACTTGTATCAACGAAGGCAGCCGGCATCCCGAAGTAGAGCATGATCCCCGCTCGTCCGACATGCCGACCAAAATGTTTAACGGCCAATCCATGCGCGATTTCGTGGAGCGTGAGCGTGATAAACAGTGCCATTCCCAACATCAACATATCGCCGGCAAGGTGTTCGTCGCTCACGAGATCGCTACCACCGACGCCCGGTAAAAAGTAGCAGGTGATACCGATAATCGTCAGCATGCCAAGCACGATGGCAAAGAAACGGGTAAAGAGCCAGCGTCCACCCCATCGGTACAGCAGATCGAACCATCTATCCACATGCTGTAGCTCAAAGCTACGGCCATGGGTGAAGCTCAACAGACGCTGACCAATCCCTTCGGCAGTTTGCTGTGCAAGGTAGTGGCGCAAATGGCGATACACGCCGACCGACGTATCGGTGAGAAATCCTTGTGCGCGTAGGGTTTCTACCAAGTCGGCAACCGGCAACAGTTGCTTAAAGCGCAGAAAGCCCATAGTGGCGAGTTGGGCAATGGTGCGTGTGCCATCCATTGCTTGCCACAACTCACGCTCGGCTGTACTCAAGCACAGGTAGTGACCGCTCGGGCTACGTAGTACGGTGATGGGCTGGTTATCCTCAAGCAACGTCTCTTCGATCACGTCACTCAGCCGTTGTGGCTTATAGAGAGCCAGATCGGCGCGTTGACGTAAGATGCTCCATACCCCATGCTCACCGTCCGGATGAGTGACGAGTTGGTGCTTGATATGTTGATAAATGCGACGATGTTGAGTAGGCGGTGTCGTGGTTTGCTGTTCTATAGCAGCCCAGAGCCGCCGCTGTGCTCGTAGAAGTTGTGTCATAAGAGCGCTCCGGCGGTCGTGTTGTGTCCGCTGCCGGACGTGGCTGTCAAATCCGATCAACGCATCGAGTTGCCTTCTTTTTCATCTTAACAGACGTGTCTATAATCCATTGACAATGCCTCAAATCACAGGTACGATGCTAGTATGAGCAACAAACGTATTATTATCACCGGAGCAACCGGTCTGATCGGTCGCAAGTTAGTAGCCGAGTTGCGTGACGATTACCAGCTTGTGATCTTTAGCCGTAATCCCGAACGTGCTCGTGCGCTGTTACCCGGTGCTGCTGACTACGTGGCCTGGCAGCCTGCTGAACAGGGGCCATGGGCGGCAGCCATCGATGGCGCATGGGCCGTAGTGCATTTAGCCGGGGCACCGGTTGCGACCGGCTTGCTAGGTCGGCGGTGGACACCGGAATATAAAGCAGAAATCCGCAATAGCCGGATCATCGGTACGCGTGGGATCGTCAATGCAATGGCTGGCGCCCAACAGCGTCCGTCGGTTTTTGTCTGTGCGTCGGCAGTAGGTTACTATGGACCCTACCGCGATAACACGCCGCTCGATGAGAATGCTCCTCCGGGCAAAGACTTTTTGGCGCAGGTGTGTGTAGCCTGGGAAGCCGAAGCAGCCAAGGCTGAAGCGTTGGGGGTGCGCACGGTTATGCTCCGCACCGGTCTGGTGCTCGATCCCGACTCGGGAGCGTTGCCGCAACTTATGCTGCCGTTTAAGCTGTTAACCGGCGGTCCGATTTTGCCGGGAACGCAAGTCTATCCGTGGATTCATCCGGCTGACGAGGTTGGTTTAATCCGCTTTGCGCTCGAACATGAACAGGTCCGTGGTCCGCTGAATGCCTCCGCTCCCAAACCGCTCGCCAATCGTGATTTTGCCGCCGTGCTTGGGAAGGTGCTCGGTTCGCCGTCGTGGTTGCCGGTCCCTGAGTTTAGTTTGCGCATTGCCTTGGGTGAAATGGCCGATGTAGTCGTCTATGGTCAGAATGCTCTCCCTCGCAAGGCGCTTAGTCTCGGCTATCGGTTTCACTTTACCGAGCTTGAGCCGGCGTTACGCGATCTGCTGAATCTGCCTCATTAACGCAGGGTGGCTCGCTCCACTACGTGGGGCTTGCTCTTTACCTTATGGCTCGACACGTCGATTTGCTTATTACCGTACCCACCATCTCATCAACTTCTTACCTTGCTCTAACTAAATATTAAAATCCGCGGTGCATGATAACCTCAGCACAAAGCAGTTGCTACTGCTTGATGCAAAGGAGGTTCGGTATGAATATTAATCGCTTGGCGTTGATCTTCGTCTTTTTGCTAGGCATTTTTATCGGTGTAGCGGGCGGTGGGGCGGCTGGCGGTGTCGCAGGGTATTTGGTCTCACGGCAGACCGTTGCCGAAGTTTCGGCGACAGTATCCGCGCTCAAGAGCCAACCGGTTACCACTAGTGCTGTATCACCAACCCAACCGACGACTGGATCGGCAACTGTTCCTGAAACCGCAGTCGTTAGTTTGTCCGATGCTATGGTGGAAGCGGTGAAGCGCGTCGCACCTGCGGTAGTGACGGTCACCGTCGAGAGTAGTACCGGTCGTGGGAGCGGCAGTGGGGTGATTATCCGCGATGACGGTTATATCATTACCAACAATCACGTCGTTGATGGAGGACAGCGCTATTTCGTTCTCTTTGCCGATGGTACTCGCCGGCAGGCTCGCTTGGTCGGTACCGATTCACTCAACGATATTGCCGTGCTGAAAGTTGATGGTGAA
This sequence comes from Chloroflexus sp., assembly GCF_049970315.1. Lineage (GTDB taxonomy): Bacteria > Chloroflexota > Chloroflexia > Chloroflexales > Chloroflexaceae > Chloroflexus. The sequence continues at coordinate 103,119 of NZ_JBMFNE010000013.1, read as the reverse complement.
GTGCCCGGCGTGGCCCAGATCGGCGATTCGGCAGCGTTACAGCCCGGCGAGACGGTGCTGGCTATCGGTAGCCCCCTCGGCAACTTCCGCAATACCGTTACCGCCGGTGTTGTGAGTGCGCTCAACCGTTCGGTGCCCGGTAGTGGCATGGAGGGCCTGATCCAAACCGACGCTGCGATCAATAGTGGAAACAGCGGCGGCCCGCTGATTAACCTGAAGGGTGAAGTAGTTGGCATTAACACGATGGTCGTGCGCAACGATTTTGGCTTCGGTAGCAGCGCGCCGGTTGAAGGGTTGGGATTTGCCGTGCCGAGCAGTATCTTCGCCAATGTGGCCGATCAGATCATTGCGACCGGTCAGGTGCGCTATCCCTTCCTCGGTATTACCTATCTGATGATCGATGGTGAAGTGGCGGCTCAGTATAATCTGCCCGTGCAGAATGGTGCCTTCATTAGCTCTGGTCTGAGTGGTCAGTTGGCGGTGTTGCCTAATACCGCAGCAGCACAAGCCGGTCTGCGCGAAGGCGACATCATTACGGCAGTCAATGGTCAACGGCTCGATGCCAATACGTCGTTGCGTCAGTTGCTGTTGCAGTACCGGCCCGGTGATACGGTTGAATTGACCATCCTCCGCGATGGAAAGGAGCAGAACGTGAAGGTTACCCTCGGTGAGCGGCCAAGCGATTTGCGCTGATGCGCAGGGCACGCAGCGTGCTATGGAGAAAGGGGCGTACATGCGTGCGCCCCTTTTTGGCTTGAGTGCGTGCTTAGCGCTCTTCCCATCCGATCCGCCGTAGCCGAGCCACAAATTCACTCAGCAAGAGTGCAGTTGCTCCCCAAACTTTATAACCGTTCAACGCAAAGAACGGTACCCGCATCGGTATACCGTTCCGTTCCCAAATCTCTTCACGGATGATGGCCGGATCGAACAGAGAAGAGAGTGGTACCGTAAAGACAAGCTCGACCTCTTCCGGATCGTGGTTTGGCACAAATTCCGTCGGATGAAAACCTACAATGGGTGTCAGATAATTGTTGCTAGGAGGGATGTAGAAGGTCGTTAGTGCCCCGAGCACCTCGATGTTGGTCGGATCAACGCCGATCTCTTCGTGCGCTTCGCGGAGCGCTGCTCCCACCGCACCATCGTCATCGGGATCGATACCACCACCTGGCAGCGATACCTCACCGCGGTGGGTCGTCACTCGGCTCGAACGCACGGTCAGCGGGACGTATAGGCCGTGGTCGTGGGGAAACAGGAGCAGAAGCGCCGCCGACCGACGTGGGGTTACATCCGGTGGTGGCGTAAATGGGCGCAGTGGTGTACCATCGAGCCGGCGCAAAATCAGCAGTTCGTCACGCGCCGGCGGTGGTTCGGCAAGAGCCTGCCGAATGCGGTTGATGTCTTCGTTCCAAGGCATAACGTACTCGACACGTGCGTGTTTGCCCTATTGTACTGCGATTGTCTTAGGCGTGAAAATTATTTAGTATACCTAAATAATTCTCTTAACTTGCCGCGACCGCTCTTCTTCGCTACAATCGAGTTATCGAGATCTACATCGCTAGTGAGGAGGCATGTGTGAACGAATTGTTCGATCCGATTCAGGCCGATCACGACTATCTCATCCATCCCTTAGCTCACCCGACAGCGCACCAACATCCTAAGGTCTGGGTCGCCGGGCGGGGCGCGATTGTGATCGATGCTGAAGGCCGTGAGTACATCGACGGTCTCAGTGGGCTGTGGAATGTGAATGTTGGTCATGGTCGCGTAGAGCTGGCCGAAGCTGCATGCGCCCAGATGAAACAACTGGCGTACTACTCATCGTATGTCGGTTCTACCAATCTGCCTGCCATCCAGTTGGCGCGCAAGTTGAGCGAACTGTTCTACCCAAGTATCAACCACTTCTTCTTCACCTCAGGCGGCGCCGAGAGCACCGAAAGCTCGTTCAAGACGGCCCGCTTCTATTGGAAGGCCGTCGGCAAGCCGGAGAAAGTGAAGTTTATTTCGCGGATGAAAGGGTATCACGGCGTCACCATGGCTGCGATGAGTGCTACCGGCCTTCCCGCCTACTGGCCGATGTTTGAGCCACGGGTGCCTGGGTTTATCCACATCGAGTCGCCCTACCCTTACCGCTTTGTCAATCCGACTCCCCACCTAAGCGATGGTGTGGCGGCGGCAAATCTGCTCGAAGAGGCAATTCTCCGCGAAGGACCAGAAACCGTCGCTGCCTTCATCGCCGAACCGGTGCAGGGTGCCGGGGGCGTCATTCCACCCCAAGACGACTACTTCAAGCGGATTCGCGAGATTTGCGATTACTACGACGTGCTCCTCATCAGCGATGAGGTTATCACCGGTTTTGGTCGTACCGGACGGTGGTTTGGTCTGGAGCATTATGGGATCGAACCCGACATTGCCCAGTTTGCCAAAGGGATTACTTCAGGGTACATTCCACTCGGTGGTATCGGTGTCAGCGACCGCATCTACGAGGTGATCGAGACGGTCCCGCCCGAGCAACGGTGGATGCACGCCTTCACCTATTCCGGCCACCCGACCGCCTGTGCAGTAGCTCTGGCAAACATTGCGATCATCGAGCGCGAAGAGTTGGTACAGCGTGCCGCCGAAGTGGGCGATTACATGTTGCGCCGTCTCCAAGAATTGTACGCTTTACCGCATGTTGGCAATGTCCGCGGCAAAGGTATGATGGCCGGCATCGAGCTGGTCGCCGATACCGCTACGAAGGAACCCTTCCCGCCTAGCGCCAATGTTGGTGTACGAGTTCAGAAAGCGATGACGGAACGCGGTCTCTTCACCCGTGTCGTCGGCGATACCATCTGTCTCGCCCCACCCCTTGTCACCACCTACGAACAGGTTGACCGTATCGTCAGCATTATTGCCGATGCCATCGAGGCAACCGTCGCTACCACATAATCCCTCATTCCATTACGGCTGTGCGCCGCTACCCGGCGCACAGCCGTGCGCCGCTACCCGGCGCACAGCCGTGCGCCGCTACCCTACCCGGCGCACAGCCGTGCGCCGCCTACAATAATACCCAATTGTCGATTAACCGGACCTGATCGAATCGAACCGCCATCGACAGCAATGCCCCTTCTGGTCCAATCTGATCCAGCTCACGTAACGTGTGCGGATGCGCAACACTAACGTATTCCGGTTTTGCCAACGGCTCGGTTGCCAATACCTCACGCATCACTGCCCGTAGCATCTCACCGCTCCGCTCACCAGCAGCGTAGCGTTCGGCGGCCGCTCGTAAGGCGCGGTACAGCACCGGCGCCGCCGCTCGTTGCTCTGGGGTGAGATACACATTCCGACTACTCAGGGCCAATCCGTCCGGCTCGCGCACTGTTGGCACAATCACAATCTCGACCGGAATGTTCAGATCACGTACCATCTGTCGCACAACGATGGTCTGTTGAGCGTCCTTCTGCCCAAAATAGCTCTTGGTCGGCTGAATGATGTTAAACAATTTGCATACCACCGTTGCCACACCTCGGAAATGACCGGGTCGGGCCGCCCCTTCCAACACCTCATCGGCGGCAGGCTGGATGACATACGTACCGAAACCGGGTGGATACATCTCTTCGACGGTTGGGATGAATACCAGATCGACCCCGGCGGCTTCGAGCAGCGCCAGATCGCGCGCCGTATCGCGCGGATAACGGGCATAATCTTCGTGTGGCCCGAATTGGGTGGGATTAACAAAAATACTCACTGCGACCGCCGGGCATTCGACGCGTGCCTGCTCAACGAGCGCCAAATGACCTTGGTGCAGATAGCCCATTGTCGGCACAAAACCTAGTTCGTCAAACGCCGCTCGGGCGCGGCGTGCTTCTGCTATTGTATGCACAACCTGCATAACATCTTCCTCTTGTCTGCCAATTGCTCACCGATCTGCGTCTTCGTGATGGCGACGCCGGCTGACCGTTCTCACGACTCATCGAGGTTGCCCAATGCTGCTGCCAATTCTGTCGGATCCATTCGGCTGCTATGTTCAGGACCGGGAAATGTACCGGTACGTACATCTTGCGCGTATTGCGTCAGTGCTTCCCCGATCATCGTTGCTAGATCGGTGTAGCGACGGGCATGACGTGGCACAAAATCACTGTACAGCCCAAGTAAATCATGCCAAACCTGTACTTGTCCACTACAACCGGCCCCGGCCCCGATCCCAATCGTCGGAATGTGGAGACGTTCGGTAATCGCCTGGGCCAATTCGGCGGGTACCAGCTCAAGCACAATGGCAAATGCACCGGCCTCTTGTACGGCCAGCGCATCTTCCAGCAACTGCCGCGCCTCGTTGGCCCGGCGCCCCTGTACTCGCAACCCGATCTGATTGACCGCTTGCGGCGTAAAGCCGATATGCCCCATGACCGGGATACCCAAATGAACCAACCGGGCAATCGTCGGCGCAATATGCACGCCACCTTCCAGCTTCACCGCTTGCGCACCGGCTTCTTGCAACATCCGTCCGGCACTAATCACCGCCTGTTCTGGTGAAGCATACGTCAGAAATGGTAAATCACCGATGATCAGTGCGTTCCGTGCGCCACGCACGACCGCGCGAGTATGGTGGATCATTTCGTCGAGGGTCACCGATACCGTCGACTCGTGGCCCAACACTACCATCCCTAACGAGTCGCCCACCAGAATCATCGGAATCCCGGCGCGATCGGCGATTTGGGCTGACGTATAGTCATAGGCGGTGACCATCGGAATGCGCTCGCCGCGGGCACGCATCTGCTGAATATCCCGAATTGTTGTACGCATTGCCGGCTCCTTTTGTCTAACATTTGTTACCGGTTATTCCGGTCTGACGATTGTAGCACGGAATAGTACAAAAGGGGGGATGATTACCGGTGTATGACTGAATAAAGTACTATCTATCCTAAAAGATATTTGACAAAATCATGTTATTCGCTTACGATCTAACAAGTGTCGCCTCTCCTACATCTACATGTTATGAAACTACATCCAACGATGGATATCCCGGCTCATCTTGTTCCGTATGCTCGGCGTGTTGCGCTGTCTCACTATGATATTTTTTATTATGATGCCGGCTCAGCAACTGCACCGATCCTCCTTCTTATCCACGGTTTAGGTGATGAAGCCGATACCTGGCGTTCTATTATTCCCCAACTCGCCCGCGCCTACCGCGTGATTGCTCCCGATCTCCCCGGCTTTGGCCGCAGTTCTGGCCCGATTGCGGGCTACAGCCTCACGTTCTTTGCCCGCACGATGGCTGAATTCATCGGGAAGCTGGGGTTGCAATCGGTAACGCTGGTTGGGCATTCGCTCGGTGCGATGATTGCCCAACGTCTGAGTATCGGTCTGCCCGATGTCGTCCAACAGCAAATTCTGGTCGGCGGTTGCCTGCCGATCAAGCGGCATTTCCCGCGTGTCGAGCAATGGACGCTTCTCTTACCGGGGATCGGTGAGTTGGTGTTAGCGGGGATGCAACGCTCGCAGGAGTTAGCCTTTCTCAGTCTGCAACCCTTCTACGCTAATCTTTATGCGTTGCCGGCACGTGAGCAGCGCTTTTTACGTCGGCGAGTGTGGGCGCGGATTCACCACCCCATCCAACGTCGGGCTACCCTCTCGGCGTTGCGCTGGCTGGCCATCGATGCTTTTTTTCGCTGTCACCGCTATCTTGATCTGGTGAGCCAATACGCAATACCAACCGTGCTGATTGCCGGCGAACACGACTTGATTGTCGATGGTGAAATGATCGAAGCAACTGAGGTGTTGTTAGAGCAACGTGCGCTTTATATTCATCTCGAGCGCTGTGGTCATATGCCGCATCAAGAACAGCCCGATCAGATCGTTCATCTGATTGCCGAATTGGTACCATCGCCACTTCACGACGAATACCAATATCTCCATTCTGATAGTTAGGGGTGTTGTCGAGCATAAGAGGGGTTCGATACGAAGGGGCGCAAATATGTTGCGCCCCTTTACAATCGTGGTTTATGATGATGCGATGTGTTCGCCGGCTGCCACCGTTCGTGCCCGCACGAGCGATGCGATGATCGATACGGTGATAACCGTTGCTACCACTCCAAGTGAGACTCCGGTCGGAATCTTCCAGCTTACCCCGACGAGCGCAGCACTCAGGTCGGGTAAGAGCATTTTTATCCCCACAAAGGACAACACTACCGATAACCCCAATTTGAGGTAGTGGAATAGATGCACCACGCCGGCGAGGACAAAGTAGAGCGCACGCAAGCCCAAAATCGCAAAGACGTTTGATGTGTAGACGATAAACGGTTCTTGGGTGACGGCAAAAATGGCCGGGATTGAATCCACGGCGAAGATCAGATCGGTGGTTTCGACCATCACCAAGACGAGCAACAATGGTGTCGCCATCAAGACACCATTGTGACGGGTGAAAAACTTTTGTCCGTCGTAGCGATCGCTAATCGGTACAAAGCGACGGAACATCTGCACGACCGGATTTTTCTCTGGCTCAACTTGCTCGTCTTGGGAGAGCGCCATGCGGATTCCTGTGAAGATCAAGAAGGCACCGAATATCCAAATAATCCAGTGGAATTGCTTGATCAAGGCGGCGCCGGCCAAAATCATCGTTCCGCGCATAATGAGTGCGCCTATGATTCCCCAGAATAGCACGCGATGTTGGTATTTAGCCGGTACTGCAAAATACGAGAAGATTAGTACAAAGACGAAGATATTATCAACACTCAGCGCTTTTTCTATCAGATAGCCGGTTAAGAACGCTAGCCCCGCATCACTCGCACTGAGACTGCTCCCCGGCATGATCTGATCCCAGAAAACGTACAGACCCACGTTGAACAACAGGGCTAGAGTAATCCAGACCACACTCCAAATGGCTGCTTCACGTAACGAGACTTCGTGTGCTTCACGGTGAAACACGCCTAAGTCAATTGCGAGCAGTGCAAGAACAAACAGATTAAATCCAATCCAAACCCATAATGTGTCGAACATTTGACACTACTCCTCATGAAAAAGGCGAGCCGAGCGCAGTTCTCCTGCGTCGGTCTCGCCAGTATCTAATACTCGATGCAACCGGGAATAATGTATTCCGTCTTGACGGCGGCATCGACCTGCACAGCGCAGGCGGCTACTCCCCAACCTCTTGAACTATAGCGTATGTTGACCGTTTATCATAGGGAAAAAATTCCTACCTGCCTGTTGCAGGATGGTACTCGGAATAACGAAAAACCTCACTCACAATTAAAGTTATTTACTGATATTATCAACGATTGTGGTAATATCATTGATCACACTTAATCGATAGTAGGAGCAGGTATTACAATGACCGGTACGGTACTGTCGTTATTAATCGGTGGCTTGATCTTCCTCAGCATTGGTGGTGAGTTATTGGTGCGCGGTGCGAGCCGATTGGCGGTGCTGGTCGGTATTTCGCCGCTCGTCGTTGGTCTAACGGTCGTGGCGTTTGGGACGAGTTCGCCTGAGCTGGCTGTGAGTATTCAAGCCGGTTTAGCTGGTAAGAGCGATATTGCGGTAGGGAATGTGATTGGCAGTAATATTTTCAATATTCTCTTCATTCTGGGTGCTTGTGCGCTAATTAGTCCGTTGATCGTCGCTGTGCAGCTCATCCGGCGAGAAGTGCCGTTGATGATAGTCATTTCCCTTCTTTTTGCCGGGTTAGCGCTCGATGGTGTCATAGGTTGGCTCGATGGATTCCTCTTGTTTAGTCTGTTGTTGATCTATACCATCTGGGCGATCTACGCTAGCCGTAAAGAGAGTATGGCTGCTCAGGTCGAGTTTGCTCAAGAGTTCGGTCCGAACACGTTACCAGAGCAACGTTCTCCGCGCGTGTGGTTCGTCAACCTCGGTTTTATTGTCGGTGGGCTGCTGTGCTTGAGCTTCGGCTCAAACTGGTTGGTCGACGGTGCGACGATGCTCGCCCGAGCCTTTGGGGTGAGCGATGTAGTTATTGGTCTAACCATTGTCGCTGCCGGTACGTCATTACCCGAAGTGGTTGCATCGATTGTGGCTACCATCAAGCGAGAGCGTGATATTGCCGTCGGTAATGTCATTGGCAGTAATATCTTCAATATTCTCGGCATTCTTGGGTTGGCAGCCCTGGTGACCCCCGGTGGATTGCAGGTAGCTCCGGCAGTGAGCACCTTTGATCTCCCGGTGATGCTTGCGGTCGCTTTCGCTACATTGCCTATTTTCATCACCGGTCTTAGTATTAATCGATGGGAAGGCGTGCTCTTCTTAAGCTACTACATCGCTTATACGACTTACGTGTTATTGGCTGCAACTCAGCACGATGCACTACCGGCGTTTAGCAGTGTGATGGTGTCGTTTGTCTTGCCGATCACGGTGGTAACGCTCGCCATTCTAACCTTCCACGCCATCCGTCGCCGTGATTGGCAGAAGGTGCAATCGTAATCCACCGCCTTACGGTAGGACAACTAATACGCCCTGTTGCGCTTCGTGGCCGGGAATACGGCAATAAAACCGGTATTCGCCGGGAGCCGGTGCTCGAAACGTCAAAATTGCATCAACGCCCGGATCGGCTGAGACGGTGCGATCACCGGCTGGAAGTTCGATGGTAAAGCTGTGCGCAACTTGGCCGCGATTGCGGAGACGGATAAAAATCTGTTCGCCGGTTTGGGCTTCGACCCGGTCAGGATCAAAGCGCATTTCGGTCGCGGTGATTTCAATCGTGCGTTCACGCAGCGGTTCACCGCAAGCGCTGAGCAAGAGCAGTCCACCGATAAGAACGACGGTAATGAGCACAATGTGCTTGGTCAGCGAATGAAGTGTTGTCTTCATCATGATACTCTGCGTGCGATGTATGATAGGTCGCCTGTGACAGCTTAGCGGTTTTCGGGTAAAATGGCAAAAGACCTAACCTTCAAAGAATGATCGGCTGTTGTGTAATCGCTTGCCGGTATGGCAAGTAGATGGGCTAATGTATTACTGTGTGCATTGGCAATCGGTGTGTAGTAATTATTGTAGCAGCCATCGGTATCCTGCTTGTTAATCTTACCCTCAGTGAAGCGTCAAGTTTCTACAGTAGTTGGTTGAGGAGAGCATGCTCTATCCACTGGTATTGATTGCACTAGCCGCAGCACCGTTGGCGCTGATTGCTCGCGCTTCCGGTCGTGAACGGATTGCGTGGGGGTTGGCTCTGATCCCGCTGGCGATCTTTGGCTTGACACTCGTACAGGCCGGCCCGGTCTGGTCAGGCGGCCATGTCGCTGAGCGGATCGATTGGGTACCGGCGTTGGGGCTTCAGCTTAGCTTTACCCTTGATGGGTTAAGTTTACTCTTCGCGCTGATTATCAGCGGGATCGGAACGCTGATCGTCGGTTATGCCGGTCATTATCTTGCCAAGGACAGTGGTCTGGGCCGCTTTCTAGCCTACCTGATGCTGTTTATGGGGGCAATGCTCGGATTGGTATTGGCCGGTAATGTACTGACGATGTTCGTGTTCTGGGAATTGACCTCGGTTACGTCGTATTTGCTGATCGGCTACAAGCACGATTACGCCGATGCCCGGCGTGGCGCGTTGCATTCACTTCTCGTGACCGGTGGTGGTGGGTTGGCACTGCTGGTTGGCTTACTGTTGCTAGGGCAAGCTGCCGGAAGTTACGAGTTGAGCGATATTCTGGCCGCCGGTGATCGCTTGCAAACCCATGCGCTTTATCCAGCCGCAGTGGTGTTGATCCTTATAGGCTGTTTTACCAAGTCGGCCCAAGTTCCGTTTCACTTCTGGTTGCCGGGGGCGATGCAAGCACCAACGCCGGCGAGTGCCTTCCTCCATTCGGCAACGATGGTCAAGGCCGGTGTCTACTTGATGGCGCGGCTCAGCGCGGCACTGGGCGGTACCGCCCTATGGGACGTGACACTGGCCGTGGTTGGTGGTACTACCATGACCTTCGCCGCAATTGTGGCAATGCGTCAGTTCGATCTCAAGGCGATGCTCGCCTATACTACCATCAGTATGTTAGGTGCTTTGACAATGCAGATCGGTCTGGGTGGTAAGTATGGCGCTGAAGGGGTGGCGACCAATATTTTGGCCCATGCCCTCTATAAATCGGCCCTGTTCATGCTGGCCGGTGTGATCGACCATGAGTGTGGAACGCGCGATCTGCGGCGGCTGGGTGGGCTACGTTCGTATATGCCGATCACGATGGTGATTACAGCGTTGGCTCTGCTTTCGTTTGGTGGTATTCCGGTAATGTTTGGTTTTGTTGCCAAAGAGCTGATGCTGGAGGCGGCCCTCGAGACCGAACTCGGCGCAACGCTCAGTGTGTTGGCAGTGGCAGCAATTGCCGTGACCGCAGTGGCGTATCTGATTACCGGCTGGCGGTTGTTTAGCAATACCTTTCTCGGTCAGCGCAGTATGGCCATGATGCAGCAACACATTACTGACCCCACACCGGGGATGTTGGTCGGTCCTGGCGTGCCGGCCTTGTTGTCGCTGCTCATCCCTCTGGCATTGCTCGGCCCGATAAGCGGATTGATCGGACCGGCCAGCTCGGCGATCTACGGTAAGGCGCTTGAGGTCGAATTGGCCCTCTGGCACGGGATCAATCCGGCGCTGCTCGTCAGCCTTAGCGCGATTGTGATGGGCGCGGTGTTGGCACGCTTCGGTGAGCAATTGGCGGATCTGCGTGGTTGGCCGGTGTGGTCGCGGGGCGATATGATTTTCGACCGTCTGATTGAACAAACTCTGGCCGGTGCTACGGCGTTGACCCGCATGCTCCAATCGGGTCAGTTACGGCGCTATATCTTGATCACCGCACTGACGATGTTGGTGTTTGTTGGGGTGCCGTTTGTAAGGTTTGGTTTCGATGCGGTTCGCTTCGACGTTGATCCGCAATTGCAGTTTTATGAGATACTGGCCGCGTCGCTCATTCCCATTGGCGTAATCGCTACTATTCGGGCGCGTACCCGCTTGGGAGCCATTATTGCTGTCGGCGTGGTCGGTGCGATGGTTTCGCTCCTGTTCGTGCTCTTCTCGGCTCCCGATCTCGCCTTAACCCAACTGTTGATCGAAGTGCTCTCTACTGTCTTTTTGTTACTCGTCTTCTCTGTTCTGCCGGTGCGGTTCGAGAGCTTTTCGGCGGCGTGGGTGCGGCGACGCGATGCGATCCTCGCAACCGTGATGGGCGTACTGATGGGCGGTTTGGTATTGGCTATCGCTACCAATACCTCCTTCGCTTCATTGGCTCCGTTCTTTCTCGAAAATAGCCTTGAGAAGGGCAAAGGCGCCAACGTGGTCAACGTGATTTTGGTTGACTTCCGCGGTTTCGATACAATGGGCGAAATTACCGTCTTGTTTATTGCTCTGCTCGGTATCTACGGGTTGTTGCGTCTACGACAGGGGAAAGATAATGTCACACCGGAACGAGTTCCCACTACCGAACCGGTCGGCGAACCGATCGATACCCAGAGATAGTGCTCTCTACGACTCGCTGATTCTGCGCACGATCAGCCGGCTGATGATGCCGCTGCTGATGCTCCTATCGATATTTATGCTGCTGCGTGGGCACAATCTCCCTGGCGGTGGCTTTATCGGCGGCTTGTTAGCCGCAAGCGCAATCATCCTCCAAATGATCGCGTTTGGGCCGAAGACGGCTCGCCGGATTTTGCCGATCAATTATCTCATGTTGGCTGCCTTTGGGGTCTTTTTTGGCGCGATTTGGGGTGTGCCGGCATTGTTTTCCGGCTTACCCTACATGCAGGCTTTTTGGTTGCCTGAACCGATCCCTGGTGTTGGTAAGATCGGTACGCCGGTACTGTTTGATGTAGGGGTGTATCTAACGGTGATTGGGGTGACGACAAAGATCGCTTTATTGCTGGTCGAAGAGCCTACCCTCTTCCCCTTACCGGCAATGAAATCGGCGCCTGTTGAAGCAGAGGGCGAGGAGGTTGCATGATCATCCTGTTGGCGATTGCAATCGGTTCGCTATTCGGCGGTGCTACCTACTTGATGCTGCGCCGCTCCGTGGTCAAGCTGATTTTGGGGCTAATCATGTTGAGTCATGGCGTCAACCTGCTCATCTTCACTATGGGCGATGGAGTGCGCCGTGGCGCACCGCCACTGGTTGATGCTAACGGCCAACCGCCACCCGGTGTCGCCGATCCGTTGGTGCAGGCACTGATTTTAACCGCTATCGTGATCAGTTTTGGGTTTACCGCTTTTGTGTTAGCACTGGCCTATCGCTCGAATCAGGCGGTTGGAAGCGACGATCTTGATGATCTTTCGACAACTGACCGATTGTAAGGGAACACTGTTGGGCGAATAGTTGGTGCCTTAGCGCGCAGTATAGCGAATGGCAGGAATAGCACCATGGTTTTTCATCTCTTCGTGCCGATTGTTTCACCGCTGATCGGTGCAGCACTGGCCGTTTTGCTTCACCGCCAACGCCTCGTTGCGAGGACTATTACCATCACCAGCATACTCATCAACCTCGGGTACGGCCTATGGCTGATGAGTGTTGTGCCGACAAGGGGGCCGTTAGTGGCGCAGGCATCGGGTTGGCTGGCGCCGTTTGGTATCTCGCTGGTCGTTGATGGCATGAGCGCGCTTATGGTGATGCTGGCAGCATTGCTCATGCTTCCTACCGTCATCTATAGCTTTTACTCGGTAGATAACGAGCGCGAACGACACTTCTACTATCCACTCTTGTTACTCTTGTTGCTCGGCGTCAGCGGTGCGTTTCTGACCGGCGATCTCTTCAACCTGTACGTTTGGTTTGAGGTATTGCTGGTGGCCTCATTTGGCCTGATAACGCTCGGTGGTAGCCGTGACCAGCTCGAAGGTGGTTTGAAGTATGTGGTGCTCAATCTGTTGGGTAGTACCAGTTTTCTGTTTGGGTGTGGATTGACCTACGGGTTTGCCGGGACGCTCAATATGGCGCATATTGCCGAGCGTATGGCAACGCTCGGTAATCCCGGTTTGCAGACGGTGCTGGCCGGCATCTTTCTCTTTGCCTTTGGCAGCAAAGCAGCAATTGTTCCCCTCTTCTTCTGGCTACCATCGAGTTACCATACACCGCCGGTCGCGGTAACGGCAATCTTTAGTGGCTTGATGACGAAGGTGGGTGTCTATTCACTTTACCGAGTGTTTGGGTTGCTGTTCCAGAACGAATTGGCGATCTATGGGCCGTGGATCATCCTGTTGGCCGGTCTGACGATGGTGATTGGCGTGTTGGGGGCAGTGGCGCAGATGAATGTACGCCGCATCCTCAGCTTTCATATCATCAGTCAGATCGGCTATAGCGTGATGGGGTTAGGCTTGGCGAGTGCTGCCGGTCTCGCCGCCGGTCTTGTCTTTACCGCCCACGTTATGATCGTCAAGATGGCACTGTTCTTTATCGGGGGAGCTGCCGAACAAATCAACGGGACCGGCGATCTGAAGAAGATGGGCGGTCTGGCCCGGCGTGAACCATGGCTGGCGTTGTTCTGGTTCCTTGGGATTCTCTCGCTGGCCGGCATTCCACCACTGAGTGGCTTTATTGGCAAACTCATTCTCTTGCAAGTAGGTGTCAGCCAACAGGAGTATCTGATCACGGCTGTTGCCGCCGGCACGAGTATTCTGACCTTCTTCTCGATGCTCAAAATTTGGAACGAAGTCTTCTGGAAGAAGTCATACGAAGATGTTAATCGGTTACCGCGGGTGCGTTTTGGGTTGCTCGCACCGGGTGCAGCCCTCGTTATCCTGAGTGTGGCTCTTGGCTTGCTGGCGGGGCCATTCGTTGAGTACAACACGATTGCCGGGCAACAGGCGTTTGACCGGGCAACATACATTACCGCCGTCTGTGGGGCAGATGGTTGTGAAGCGGTGTATCGGGCTGCAGTGAAGTAGAGGTCGATATGATCGTATTGGTGCTGATACTCACCCTGACGTGGATGGCTTTGCAGAGCAGTTTTACCCTGCCCGATCTCATCGTTGGGCTCATCATCAGCTACAGTCTGGTGACGCTTGCAAGCCGCTTCCTGAGCGCGCCATTTACCGACGGGGGGTTGGGCCGCTCGCGTATCGATAATCGGAACTATGCACGGCTAACGCTGAAATGGATTTCCTTTATTGGGTTTGCCTTATGGAGTATTCTCAAGGCAAATATTGATATGGCCCGGATTGTGCTCTTCCGACGGGTAGCTGATATTAGACCGGGCATTATCGCTATTCCACTTGATGTGAAGAGTGATGCCGGGATTACCGTGCTGGCTAACCTGATCACACTGACGCCGGGGACGGTATCGCTTGACGTGTCAACGGATCGGCGCACGATTTACATTCACTGTATTGATGTGCAAGATGCCGATGCAGTGCGGGACGATATTAAGCAGAATTTCGAGCGGCGGGTGATGGAATTGTTGCCGTAGAGGTAGCTATGTTCAATATGCTGATAGCAATATTAATGGGGATTGTCGCGATCTCGATGATACTCTGCACTGCTCGTCTCTTGATGGGACCGAGTATTCCCGACCGAGCAATGGCGTTCGATACCCTGATGGTACACGTTGTTGCGTTGGTGGCACTGTATGTGGTGATAACCGATCAGTTAGCGCTTGTTGATGCGATCTTGGTCGTTGCCGTCTTAGGTTTTCTTAGCACGGTGGCGATTGCGCGCTATATTGAGGAGGGGCGTAGTTGATGGATCTCAAAGAGATTGTAACCCTCGTGCTGGCAACTATCGGTGTCGTGTTCATGTTGTTGGCGGCGATTGGTATGTTAAAGCTGCCTGACCTCTACACCCGCGTTCACGCCACGGGCAAAGCCGGTACGTTAGGCGTAACCGGTGTGCTACTATCAGTCGCAGTCCATCATGGTGATCTGGTAGCAGCCGCAAAGATGATAGCCTTAATTGCATTTTTCTTGTTAACGGCACCGGTTGCTGCCCATATGCTTGATCGGGCTGCCTATTTGACCGGAGTACGCCGCGCACCACAGACGGTGCAAGACGATTTGGTCGGTAAATACGATATGGAACAAGGTCGGTTACGCTAAGTCATAACCGCACCGGTTACCGATTGTCTGCCGACGAACCGCGTTGGGCGGCTGCCACAATCTGCTGCAAATAGTGTTGCCAATACTGCTGGTTCGCGCGGGTCAAGCGTCGGATTGCGTCGATATCGCCGGCTTCACCGGCTGCAACGGCAGCAGCGAGTGACTCTTGGAAGGCACGGGCGAGGTCGGCGACAGCCTTTCGTAATTCGGCATTCATGGCTCGTTGCCGTTCGAGCTGCTCATACAGCCACTCATTGAGGCGCAGTTGTTCTTCGAGCTGTTCACGCAACCGCTGTTCGGTTGGAGTCATAGCACACCTCAAAAATCGCAGCGCCCAACCTGTGGCAGGTCGGGCGCAAATTGGCGGGGAGAGTGAGATTCGAACTCACGAGGGCTTATTAGGCCCTACCCGTTTTCGAGACGGGCACGTTCAACCACTCCGTCATCTCCCCGTGTCGCGTCTTGGCTTATTATAGCGAGATCGAGCGATCTGTGCAAGCGGTTCACACCCGCTTAAGCACCACCATGGTCATATCGTCGGCTTGCGGGGTATCACTGACGAAAGCGGAGACGGCTTGCAGGATGGCCTCTACAATCTCGTGTGGTGAGAGGTGACTGACGGAGCGTAGTACTGTGGACAAGCGCTCATCACCGAATAGTTCGCGCTGTGGATTCATCGCTTCGGTGATGCCGTCGGTGTAGAACAGCACAACATCACCCGGTTCGAGGATGATTTCGCCAGGTGTAAACTGCGGATCGGGAATGATGCCAAGTACAATCCCTTGTGCAGCGAGCGGTGTAACCTGTCCGGTAGCCCGTTGATAGAGTAAAGGGTAATTATGACCACCGTTGGCATACGTAAGATGGCCGGTGCTCGGGTCAAGCAGGGCATAGAAGCAAGTAACGAACAGACCGGCGCGCGAGTCGGCGAGGATAATGCGGTTAGCACGTTGGAGAACGGCAACCGGCGGTCGACCGTCGATGGCACTTGCCCGCAAGATGGTTCGTGAAAGGGCCATAAAGAGTGCAGCCGGGACGCCTTTATCGGTGACATCGGCAATAACTATCCCGAAGCGTGGATTATGGCCGGAGGCAGTGGGTGACGTCTCGATAAAATCGTAAAAATCGCCACCGACGCGGCGGGCGGCGCGGTAGAAGGCTTCAATGTGCCAGCCCGGTAACAGTGGACAACAATCGGGTAAAAAACTCGCCTGTATTTCACTCGCCAAATCAAGTTCACGCTCGAGTCGCTGACGTGCAAGCTCTGCCTGATGAAGTCGTTCGCGGTCGATCAATTGGGCTAATTGGCTGGCAAGCAGGCCAAGCAGCTCTGCTTCGCTATCGAGAAAGGTACGGCTAGAAACAGTATTGACCATCAGCAGGCCGATCGGTGTGCCACCAATCTCAATCGGTACCGCAAGATGACCTTGAAAGTTTTGTCGGCATAAGAGTGGTGGTAAGCGTTGGAGGGTTTCTGCCGGTAGTTGGCTGCTGCGTTCTGGCAAATACCACAAGTGTGGATGCTCATCATCAAGGATCATCGGCCAAGCCTGATCTGATGGTAGCTCCCAGCCATGACATGCCCGTAAGATAGCTCGTCCACCCTCTTCATCAGCCTCGATAAACGCACAGGCGTCGGCGTCGAGTAGGCGAGTGCCGATGCGGAGAAGCCGCTGCAACGTCGGCTCAAGATCGTCACTGCCGAGTAACTCTTGTGAGAGTGACAGTAAGGCGCGTCGTTCTTGTCCTCGTCGAACGCTTACTTCCGCATAGAGACGCGCTTGGGCGATAGCCGTCCCCAATATGTGACTAATAGCAGCGATCAGGTGTTGATCGGCAATTGCAAGTCGCGCCCAACGACTCGTCGCGAGGTTGAGTAAACCAACCGTGCGTAGGCCATCGTGCAACTCGACCGAAACGTGGTGGGAAAGACCACGCTTATCCCCAATAGCAATGCGTAGCCGCGAACAGTCAATGAGCGATGGCTCGCGGAGTTGGCCGGTTTGGCATGCCACCTGACACGCGCATTCACCTTGCCAGGCTAACCCGGGATAGTTGAGAGCCGGCGGGAGCCGATGGCGAGCGGCAAGGACGAACTGATCTCGCTCATCGCGGAGATAGATCCAGCCCGCCTCTAATCCGGTTAGCTCTAGAATATGTGTAAGCGCTGCATCGAGGGCGACACGCAAATCGCGGGTTTGATTCAGTGCGTGAGTAAGTGAGCGTAATGCGGCCCATTCAGCAATACGTTGAGATGACATAATATAGTAAACTAAGCTGATCGTCAGACGAGTGAAGTGAGATGGTGTGGGTAGAGTAAAAAGACATCCAACAACGAATAAACGAATGGATCGTTGCGCTCGTTGTTCGCTCGTGCGCGATCCACTACGTTTATTCGTTGAGATGGGCTATGAGAGCTTTTTCCGACTGATCGAAACCCCGTCACGCAACGGAATGATCACCGACTCAAGCTGCGGATGTTCCATAATTGCCCGATTGAAGCGTTGGATGCCACGCACGAGTGGCGAAACGTCTTCTTCAAGCACTTGCGCGCTACACAGCACGTTATCGGCAATCAGGACACCACCAGGTTGCAAGAGAGGAACACACAACTCCAGGGCCTGGGTTGCCTGCATATCGTTGGATGAACTGCGGAGCACATCGAGGAAGATCAGGTCAAATTGTTCGTTCAGCGATGGTAACAACTCGTACCATTCACCGAGATGAATGGTGATCAGATCGCTCATTCCCGCTGCACTGATCACCTCGGTAGCCAACTTCACGCGCTCAGGGTTGCGTTCGATAGCCGTCATCTTGCCACCGGTTTGGCGGAGTGCCTTCATAATGTAGATTGCGGCGTATCCCGTAGTGATACCGACTTCGAGCGCGTTGCGGGCATTCATCATCAGTGCTTGTAAATAGAGAAATTGCCCTTGTACCGGCCCAACGAGTGATAGACCCTGCTGTTTGGCGCGTGTTTCAAGGCTTGCCAAAACCTCGTCACGCGGTGGCATCAGATCGTGGAGATAGTCTTCAATTGCAATATTCGTGATGTCGTATCGCATCACGCCCTCCTAACCTAGATTTTCGCGGTGGTACATGCGGCTGTCGCCCCAATGGCGTCAGTTGCATATGCAAACAATTCGGCTCAGACTAAATTGTATCACACCCTTGGCATTATTGAAGTACGATCTGTGGCTATCTGTTCTCGGTTACGGGCAAGATAGAAGGCTGAACGTCTTACGGTGATGCCTATCTTGTGGTATGATCTGAGTTATCACATATGCGTAAGTTTGCAGCGGGAGGGCAGCCGTGGCCGCGATTCGTATCCTAATTGCCGAGGATAATGATCTCGTTTCGCTCACTCTTGAAGAGCAACTGAAGGGGTTGGGCTACGAGGTAGTTGGTATTGCTCGCACCGGTGCAGAGGCGGTAATGCTGGCTAGTCGCCTGAAACCTGATCTGGTGATTATGGATATTCGGATGCCGGAGATGGACGGTACCGAAGCAACCTCGCGAATCCGTGATCAGACGGGAATACCGGTTGTGATGTTGACGGCGTTTGCCGATAAGGAGACGATTCGACGTGCCGAAGCTGCTGGTGCGCTGGCCTATTTAGTGAAGCCGGTGAATGAGCAAGAGTTGCCACCGGCAATTGCGATTGCTTTAGCACGCCATCGAGAAATGCAGAGTTTGCGGAATGAGAATCTCGAGTTGCAAGAGGCACTTGAGGCACGTAAGTTGATCGAGCGGGCGAAGGGTATCCTTATGCAACGCCTTGGCCTTACTGAGCGTGACGCTTACGAGCGGCTGCGCCAGCGTGCTCGTGATAAACGTACTAAGATGAAGGATATTGCGCAGGCGATTATCGAGGCGGAAGAGTTGCTTGGCTCGTGACTCGGAAGGCGCAGAGGGTGGGAAACGCAAAGACGCGAAGGACGCAAAGATCGCGAAGGGATATGATAGCTAACATCCTTTCTGCACCATGGCGTGGCATCATCTTAGAC
>NZ_JBMFNE010000013.1:0-84026 GCF_049970315.1 Chloroflexus sp. | reverse complement strand
GCTAACATCCTTTCTGCACCATGGCGTGGCATCATCTTAGACGCGAAGGACGCAAAGATCGCGAAGGGATATGATAGGGTGCTTCCAGCGCGCTTGTACCCAATCATCAAAAACCCTTCGCGCCCTTCGCGCCCTTCGCGCCCTTTGCGATCTTTGCGCCTTTGCGTTTAGATTCTTTGCGTCCTTCGCGTTCTCTGCGCCTTTGCGTTTAAATCCTTAGCGTTCTCTGCCGAGCCGGTTAGCTGTCCGGTTCTACAGCCTGCTTGACGAACTGCCGCGGCTATGGTATATTTCCCCCGTCGAAGCGGGAAGAATGAGGTAAGCAGTATTATGCGTGGTTCGCGCTTTTACACCTACTTCTTCTACTTTACCAGCCCACAATTGGACTGGTCGCTTCGCATTTCCTGAAAGGCGCAAGAGAGTACAGAGCAAGCAAAAGGGGGCGCGAGGCGAAGCAACCTCGCGCCCCCTCTGTTGTTGCCGAGGAGGAAGGTAATGGACGTTCGTTGCCGCGGAGTACGAGGAGCGACCACCTGTGAGGAAAACACGCGCGAGGCGATTTTGGCTGCCACGCACGAACTGCTCACGTTGCTGATCGAAGCTAACGACATTAAGCCGGAAGACATTGCCAGCGCCATTTTTACCACCACTCCCGATCTCAATGCCGAGTTTCCGGCTGTGGCAGCGCGGGCGATTGGATGGGTGGATACTGCACTGCTTTGCGGCCACGAAATGGCCGTGCCGGGCAGCTTGCCACGCTGTATTCGCGTCTTGATCCACTGGAATACGACCAAGCGTGCCGATGAAATTGTCCATGTCTATATCCGCGGCGCACATGGTCTAAGGCCTGAACGCGCCGCATTGATGAGTGCCTTCCGTATGGTTACATCAACGTTGTCGGAGGAAGAACAATGAGTTGTCGTCACCCAACGAACGTGACGCAACGGTGCGATCAGCCTAAGGCGATAGAATTATCCCCACTTCAAGCAACGTGGAGTACTCGCCTCATCGGGTGTGCGGCCCATTCCCTTCGTAACTGCGGGCAGATAAGGCTCGAGTTGACTACCGATTCCTGTACCTATCCTGCAGAGGAGGACCGTTCTATGATTGTTGTCATGCAAACTAATTCGACTCCAAGTCAGATTGATGCGGTGTTGGAACGGCTGCGTGAGTATAACTTGCGCGGCCATTTAACTGTCGGTGAAGAACGCACGGTGATTGCTGTTGTTGGTGCATCGATCCCTCCCACGTTACGCGAAGAGCTTGAGCATTTCGCCGGCGTGAAAGAGACGCTGCGGATTACGCAACCCTATAAGTTGGTCTCCCGCGAAGTCAAACCGACCGATACCATCGTGCAGGTCGGTGATGTGAAAGTGGGGGGTGGGCATCTGGCGATCATCGCCGGGCCGTGCTCGGTCGAGAGTGAAGAGCAAATTATGGCTACCGCGCGTGCTGTACGCGAAGCGGGAGCAAATATGTTGCGGGGTGGCGCATTCAAACCGCGAACCTCTCCCTACAGCTTCCGTGGCTTGGGTGAGGTGGGGTTACAGTTGCTGGCACAGGCACGGGAAGAGACCGGCTTGCCAATCGTTACCGAGGTTATGACCCCGGCCGATGTTGAGCTGGTCGCGCGGTACGCCGATGTACTGCAGATCGGGGCGCGCAATATGCAGAACTATCAGTTGCTAGAGGAGGTTGGGCGCAGTGACAAGCCGGTGCTGCTGAAGCGCGGATTATCGGCGACAATTGAGGAGTGGTTACTTTCGGCAGAATACATCATTGCGCAGGGGAATCCCAACATTATTTTGTGCGAACGTGGTATTCGCACGTTCGAGACGGCAACACGCAATACCCTTGATCTGAACGCCGTAGCGGTGGTCAAGAAACGCTCGCATTTACCGGTGATTGTCGATCCGAGTCATGGTACCGGCAAATGGTATTTGGTACCACCGTTGACATTGGCAGCGATTGCAACAGGCGCTGACGGAGTGATCATCGAGGTTCATCCTGACCCCGATCGGGCTAAGTCGGACGGTGGACAGTCGCTCAGCCCGGAAAACTTCATGAATTTGATGCCGAAACTACGGGCGGTCGCACAGGTCGTTGGGCGACGGTAGCAACATTCGGAATGTGGCCTAGATGTTCGCATGTGAGTTTGTCGTAGTGTATTGCGCTTTAGGTGATGGTAGACAGGCAGAGCCACCCGGCGAGCGGCTCTGCCATCCATCTACCTCCGCCCTGCGTCGCATTGCCCGACCTGGTACAGCGTGGTACAATTATGTAACGAGATCTACAACATCTGGCGAGGTTTGAGTGAGGCAATATGGAAAAATCGACGTGGACGACGAAGGTTGGGCTTGCGCAAATGCTTAAAGGTGGCGTCATTATGGATGTGGTGACGCCTGAGCAAGCACGGATCGCTGAAGAAGCCGGTGCAGTGGCGGTGATGGCACTTGAACGGGTACCGGCCGATATTCGCGCTCAAGGTGGTGTTGCACGGATGAGCGATCCAGAGCTGATCTTGGCGATCAAACAGGCTGTAACCATCCCGGTCATGGCAAAAGCGCGGATCGGTCACTTCGTCGAGGCACAGGTGCTAGAGGCAATCGGTGTCGACTACATCGACGAGAGTGAGGTCTTGACGCCGGCCGACGAAGAGCACCATATTAACAAGCATAAGTTCCGAGTGCCGTTCGTATGCGGCTGCCGCAATTTGGGTGAGGCCCTGCGCCGAATTGCCGAGGGTGCAGCGATGCTGCGCACCAAAGGCGAGGCCGGTACCGGTAATGTCGTGGAGGCAGTTCGTCATGCACGCGCTGTGTACAGTGAAATTCGCCGCTTGCAGTCGATGAACGAAGATGAACTGTTTACTTACGCCAAACAGATCCAAGCACCGTATGAGCTGGTCAAGCAAGTAGCTACGGAAGGCAAGCTGCCGGTCGTCAATTTTGCTGCCGGTGGGATTGCCACTCCGGCTGATGCTGCCTTGTTGATGCAGCTTGGTGTTGATGGTATCTTTGTCGGATCTGGTATTTTCAAGAGCGGTAACCCGATCAAGCGCGCACGCGCCATTGTGGAAGCAACGACCCATTACAACGATCCAGAAATCATCGCTGAGGTGAGTAAAGGCCTCGGCGAGGCTATGGTTGGGATTAACATCGATCAGATTCCTGCTGAGCAGTTGATGGCTCGGCGTGGATGGTAGCTGAGGAGGCCGCGGGCGGAGTGTTACTCCGTCCGCACCCGATGAGTATGACAGTTGGAGTATTAGCATTACAAGGCGATTTTCGCGAACACTGTGCGGTCTTGCGTCGGATAGGTATTGAGCCGATTGAGGTGCGGTTACCGCACCAACTTGCCCAGGTTGACCGCCTGATTATCCCCGGTGGCGAGAGTACAACTATCGGCCGGCTGTTGGCAATCTACCAGATGCTCGAACCGATCCAGGCGCGCGGTGGTCACGATTTAGCGATCTGGGGTACCTGTGCCGGTGCAATCCTGCTCGCGAATGAAGTAGTGGATCAGAAGCAAGGTGGTCAACCCACCTTAGGCTTGATGAATCTGACGATTCGACGAAATGCGTATGGGAGCCAGCTCGATAGCTTCGAGGCACCGATTACGATGCCGATCATCGGCGAGGCACCGCTTTCCGGCGTGTTTATCCGTGCTCCGCGGATTATGGCGCTCGGTCAGGGATGCGAAGCAGTGGGCTGGTTGGAAGATGGCAGTGTTGTTGCTGCCCGCCAAGGTCGTTTGCTGGCGACGACCTTTCATCCCGAGTTAACCCATGATGATCGAGTCCACCGACTCTTCCTGGAACTATGATACGAGCCGTAACGCTGAGCGATATGTGGTCGCTGCGGCGTAAACCTCGCTGCCAACACGTGCTCTATACCGAACGACTGTTGGCTTACAGCCATCGGCCACTTTGGTTTGCGTTACAGAGCATCTTGGCCGGTAATCATCGTGAACGCACAACGTTGGTGCTGGCCGAACATGGTAGTTTGGCTCTCGTTCAGGCAATGGGTCGTCTCGGTCGTCCAGAACAAGATGTGATCTATCTGGCTACTAGCGGTACCCGCAGTGAACAGGTACCTAGTGATTACGAGCTCTGGTTCCACCTCCTCCACCGCCTCTGCATCGATGCAGCGCAGCATTCAGTGCAGCGGCTCTATGCCGCATTGCCGAGCCAGCACAATGAACTGCGTGAAATCTTTCGGCAGGTCGGTTTTCAGGTGTATACCCATCGTCACCTGTTCCATCTCTCAGGCCCCGACTGGGATCAGGGTACACGGCTGGCGCCAATGCGTATGCAGTCGCGGCGTGATCATTGGGCTATTCACAAACTCTACGGCATGATCGCACCGCATGTTGTTCAGCAGGCAGAAGTACGTAATGCTCGCCATTGGACGATCAACCAACCTTATTCGCTGGTGCGTCGGCAGGCGTGGGTCTTAGGGCCTGATGATGATCTGGTGGCCTATCTGCGCTTGTTGAGTGGGCCGAGTGGTCACGTCTTCTCATTGTTGATTCGGCCGGAAGCGCGTGATCAAGTAGTCGATATTTTACGCTTTGGGCTTGCCCAACTGAGCGATAGCCGCCCGGTCTATTTGATCTTACGTGAGTATCAGCAAGAATTGTTTGAACCAGCAATCCGACTGGGTTTTCAACCGGTTGGTGAGCAGATATTACTTGTCAAACATACAGTTGTACCGATTCGGCGGGCGGTGTTGGCGCCATCGCTCGAGGTGGGGTTGGAACCACCTATATCGGTGCGACGGTATGTTTGGCCTCCAACAAGGCAGGAGGAGTGCTAAGCGATTATGGCTGTGACGGACACTGTCAATGACATTCAGCTTCTATTAGCAACATTGCCACCAGCGATACGTGACGCGATCCAGAAAGCTAACGATCAGGATAATTTGCTCGAGATCGTGATGGATCTGGGCCGTCTGCCTGAAGCACGCTATCGTGGTCACGAACTATTCTTGAGCGATCGGGAGGTGACCGCTGAAGATATCAATTATGTCATTGCCCGCATCGGTGAGTTTGGTGAAGATAATCGCGCCGGTATTCCTCGCACCCTGCATCGCATATCGGGCATTCGTAATCGCCGTGGTGTGGTTATTGGCTTGACCTGCCGCGTTGGCCGGGCAGTCTACGGTACGGTTGATATTATTCGCGATTTGGTTGAAACCGGGCAGAGTATTTTGCTGCTCGGTAAGCCGGGTACCGGTAAGACGACGCTGTTGCGCGAGACGGCGCGAGTGCTCGGTGATGAGTTGCGTAAGCGGGTGGTGATCGTCGATACCTCGAATGAGATTGCCGGTGATGGTGATATTCCCCATCCCGGTATTGGTCGTGCCCGCCGTATGCAAGTCCCGCGACCGTCCGAACAGCATAATGTGATGATCGAGGCGGTTGAAAATCACATGCCTGAAGTGATTGTAATCGATGAGATCGGTACCGAATTGGAAGCTGCTGCCGCGCGTACTATTGCCGAACGTGGCGTGCAGTTGATCGGTACGGCGCATGGCAATACCCTCGATAATCTGATGATTAACCCCACCCTGTCGGATTTGGTGGGTGGGATCCAGGCAGTGACGCTTGGTGATGAAGAGGCGCGTCGGCGTGGAACGCAAAAGACGGTGCTCGAACGCAAAGCGCCACCGACGTTTAGCATTCTGGTTGAGATTCAGTCGTGGGATAGCGTGACCGTCTACCCGGATGTGGCAGCGGCGGTTGATGCCATTTTGCGCGGTGAGGAGCCGCCATGTGAGCAACGCATCCGCGAGCCGGACGGTACGGTGCGGCGTGAGCCGGTACGGCGAATGCTGATCGATGCCCCGGCGTTTGGTTTCCGACGTGGTCGGAATGGGCGTGAACAGTCGCAGATGGGGACAAACGGTCCACGTTTGCGCGATCGGAATGGTAGTACGGCCGGTTCGGTTACTACCGTGCCACCCCAGCGTATCTTCCCGTTTGGTGTGAGCCGCAACCGATTGCAAAATGCGATTGAACGACTGCGGGTACCCGCCGTTATTGTGCGTGACTTAAAAGATGCAACCTTAGTAATGACACTGAAAAACTATTACCGGCAGAGTTCGCACCAGTTGCGGCAAGCTGAGGAACAGGGGGTGCCGGTGTATGTGTTGCGCAACAATACGATCACGCAGATGGAACGTCAATTAGCCCAAGTCTTTCAGTTGCGCGAGATGTTTGATGATGAAGCCGAGTATTCGCGTAGTGATTCGGTGATCGAAGAGGCATTGCTCGAGACTGAACAGGCGATTGCGCAAGTTATCAACGGTGAACGCAATGCGGTAGAATTGACGCCGCGGAGTAGTTATATTCGCCGCTTACAACATCAAATGGCCGATCGGTACAATCTACGTTCAGAGAGCCGTGGCGATGATCCAAACCGGCGGGTGAAGATCTTTCGGTAAAGAACATTCCCCATTGCGACATTGCAGCCCAATGCCGTGATGAGGAATGGCACGACGCCAGACCCGCACAGTGAACAGGCAATCGACAGATTGGCAAAGATCGGCTATCCTTAACGTAGGTAACTGCAACGGGTTGATGGCAATAGTATGCACCGTGGGTTGTTTATCACGTTTGAGGGGCCAGAGGGAGCCGGCAAGAGCACACAAGCACGCCGCCTTTATGAGCGTTTGCAAGCTGCGGGCTATCCGGTTATCTTGACACGCGAGCCGGGTGGTACCCGAATTGGAGAACTGATCCGCCGGATTTTGATCGATTTGCGCCATACGGAAATGGCTCCCACTACCGAAATATTGTTGTTTTCGGCAGCACGTGCACAGTTGGTCAGTGAATTGATCCGACCTTATCTGGCGACCGGTGGGATTGTAGTGTGTGACCGGTATGCCGATTCGACATTTGCGTATCAGGGCTACGGGTTGGGGCGTGATCTCGAAGAATTGCGGGTGATTACCGAGGTAGCGACCGGAGGGCTTAAGCCCGATCTTACGTTTTACCTGCAAATTGATGTGGAAATCGGCTTGCAACGCAAGCAAAATGCCCGTGAGCGTTCGGAACGAGGTGGGCAGTCGGCTGAATGGAACCGTCTAGATGCTCGTGATTTGGCTTACCATCGGCGGGTTGCGCACGGATTCGTTGAGTTAATGAAACAGGAACCGGAACGCTGGCATGCACTCGATGCCGATCAGCCGGTTGATGAACTGGCTGAACAAATTTGGCATGCCGTGATGCCGCTATTGGCTCGGATTACGCCGCTTGCTACGCGATGATGCGTAGCCTGAGAACTAGGGTGGACGCCATGCGCCTCATTCTGGCTGTCGTTCAATCGCAAGATGCAACTAATTTGGTGGAAGCGCTGACCGAACATGGGTATCGCGTGACCCGCCTCAGTAGTCAGGGTGGATTTTTGCGCGAAGGGAATGTGACACTGTTGCTTAGTGTCGAGGATCAGCAGGTTAATCCGGTCATCAATATCATCCGTGAACATTGTTCGACCCGCACACGTTACGTTTCGCCAATGCCACCGATTGCCGAGTCGGGTGAGTTTTATCCGCCAGCACCACTCGAGGTTCAAGTGGGCGGTGCCACCGTGTTTGTGTTGCGTGCCCAGACTCGTAGGTTATAATGCGGGACACTTGTCAATCGGTTGAGGCGCGAGTCGATTGAATTGAATAGCTTCAGTCAATACGGATAGAAGTTTTACCGTTTAGAAACGGCTTTACTTTTTATGGAAGCAATCCAGGAATTTATTGCCAATATTTTGCCCTTGCTACGCCTTGGTGCGATCGTTTTAGGGGCATATGCAGTGCTGCTGTGGGCAGCTTCTGTGTTGTGGGCCTATCGCGACATTCGTCGTCGTACCGAGGATGTTTCAGTCCAGGTGTTAGCAGTCGGTATTGTGCTGTTGTTGCCATTCCTCGGTATTCCCCTCCATTTGATCCTTCGTCCACCACAAACCCTCGCCGAGAAATACGAACGCACGCTCGAAGAGGAGTTTCTCCGTCGCGATCTTGAAGATCAACTGGTGTGTCCCGAATGTCAGCGTCCGATTGAGCCGGATTTTATTATCTGTCCTCACTGTCATACCCAGTTGCGCCGGCATTGCGATACGTGCGGTAGAGTCATCGATTTGACATGGCGTATTTGCCCGTATTGTGGATCAAGTCAGACCCGTGGTGTCGCTACGGTGCGGGCAGAGTCCCAACCCGTGGTACCATCGGTAGGAGTAAGTAAACAATGAAGGTACCGGCTATTACCGATGTGAAAGGCGTATTGGTCGGTCACGCTACCGATACTGCTGCATTGACCGGTGTGACGGTTGTGTTGACACCAGATGGTGCAACCGCAGGTGTTGATGTGCGCGGTGGTGCCCCCGGTACCCGTGAGACGGATCTGCTCAATCCGGTGAATCTGGTTCAGCAGGTTAATGCGGTGGTATTGACGGGTGGTAGTGCGTTTGGGTTGGCCGCCGCCACAGGAGTAGTGTCGTGGCTCTACGAGCGGGGGTACGGTTTTGATGTTGGCCTCACCAAAGTGCCAATTGTCCCGGCAGCAGTGATCTTCGATCTCGGTATCGGACGTGCTGATGTATGGCCCGATGCGACAATGGGCTATGCAGCTTGTGCTGCGGCTGATACGAGTGTAGCTGAAGGTAGTGTTGGCGCCGGGATCGGAGCAACTGTGGGTAAAGTTGGTGGTATGAACACGGCAATGCGGGGTGGTGTGGGGACGTGGAGTGAAACGCTTGCCGATGGGGTAACGGTTGGCGCATTGGTGGTCGTGAATGCGTTTGGTGATGTGGTTGATCCACAAGGACGGATCATCGCCGGCGCACGCGGCCCTAATCAAACATTGGTAGGTACCGGTGCGTTGTTGCGTGGAGGGTTGAGCCGACAATCATTTGCTGATACCACCGGCCAACATACGACGATTGCGGTTGTGGCAACCGATGCTCGATTGGATAAAGCTGCGGCAACCCGCCTGGCAATTATGGCGCAGGATGGGCTGGCCCGCGCTATTCGTCCGGCTCATTCGCCGTTTGATGGAGATACCGTGTTTGCCCTTTCTACCGGTGTCTACGAAGCGCCCCCTTTGGTAACGCTCGGTGCTGTAGCTGCCGATGTGCTTGCGATCGCGATTGTACGTGCTGTCCAAGCTGCAACGACGGTAGCCGGTGTTCCGGCAGCGCGTGATGTGCCATCAGCCTGATTGTTGCGTATCACACGCAAAAACACAATCACAGTGACGTTAACGTGTCATCGTCTTGGCCCTCTTAGGCTAGGTTGGGATGTCACGGATTATCGTCTCGATCATCAACTACCGTTTTTAAGCGAATGATATACGCCATGAAGCGTTTACTGATAGTTATTGTAGCCCTTTGGGGATTGGTAACAGTTGCCGGATGTCGGGTCGAGTTAACCAATCTGGAAAATACACCGGTTGTAATGGTGACACCGACACCGACAGGAACGCTATCCGCCGAGCGAATACTACGGATCGGATTGGTTGCCGAACCTCCTGATCTATTGCCGTACCACAGTACGCCAACCGATGAGCGGTTGAGTGGGGCGATTACCGAGTTGATCTTTCCTTCACCGCTTTTACCGGTGAATTTTACGCTGCAAACTACCGGTGTATTAACGGACTTGCCCAGTTTGGCCAACGGTGATGTCGTTACAACAACGGTGACTGTTTTTCGTGATGCACTGGGCCAGATTACCGATACACCGACTGAACAGACCGATGAAGTAACCCAAGTTAGTGTGACTTTTCATTGGAACGCTGAACTGCGTTGGTCTGATGGTACACCGGTGACGGCTGCCGATTCGGTCTTTGCCTATGAGCTAGCACAGAGCGCCGATCTCGGTCAAGCGGCTGCTAGTCGGTTGGCGATGATTGCCCGCTATGAGCAAGTTGATGAGCATACGACCCGTGCTGTGCTCAATCCTGATGTTACCGATCCGGCCTATCTGACCAGTTTCTGGATACCGCTACCTCGTCATTTACTGAGCGATGTCGATCCGAAACAAATCTGGCAAAGCGATTTTGCCCGCCGTCCGGTCGGCTATGGCCCTTATATGATCCGCAGTTTCGACGGCGGTTCGTTGGAGTTAGTGCGTAATCCCTATTACACCGGACCGAAAGCTCCATTTGATACGATACTCTTCGTGTTTCGTAACGATCCGGCGCAGTTGATCGAATTGGTCAACAGTGGCAGCCTTGATCTTGTCTTCATTGAGCAGCCGACGCCGGAACTCTTAACCAGCTTATTGCAGAGCGATAACCGTGGGTTTCAGGTCAGCACATCACCGAACCCAATTTGGGAGCATCTCGATTTCAACCTTGATGTACCGCTGCTGCAAGATATTCGCGTGCGGCGAGCGATTGCGTATGCGATTAACCGCCCGTTGCTTGTGGAGCAGTTGTTAGGTGGGAAGAGTAACGTCCTCGAGAGTTGGATATTGCCCGGTCAGCTTGGGTATCCACCGCTCGATCAGATTACGCGCTACCCGTATAATCCCGATGAAGCACGCCGTCTGCTTGATGAAGCAAAGTTGGTCGACACCGATGGGGATGGTTGGCGGGAGTATGAAGGTTTACCGTTGTTACTTTCGTTGGTAACAAGCGCCAACTCGCCGCTACGTCAAGCCGTCGCCGAGCGGATTGCCAACGATCTGGCGCAGGTCGGGATTCAAGTTGAAGTGACGTCGTTGCCGGTGAACGAGTTGTATAGTGTCGATGGCCCACTTTACCGGCGCACCTTCCAACTGGCGTTGTTTGGTTGGATTGCCGGTCCGCACCCTCGTGGTTGGGAGCTGTGGAGCTGTGCCGGTGTGCCGGGCGAGGCGAACAATTGGACGGGCAATAATTTTGCCGGTTGGTGTTTCTTTGAGGCGAATGAGGCGATTAATACGGCAACGACGGTGCTTGATCCAGAAGTACAAAAGGCGGCGTATTTACGCCAACAGCAGTTGTTTACCCAAGAGTTGCCGGTGCTGCCGCTCTTTCAGCGGATTGATGTGCTCGTGGCGCGTGATGGTTTGTCGGGTTGGCGCCTTGATCCGATTGCACCGTTTACGTGGAACATTAGCGAGTGGCAACTCAGGTAACGCAAAGAATGCCGAGACGCAGAGAACGCAAAGCGAAGTGTGATGATGCCGTGCGCCCTTTGCGCCCTTTGCGCCCTTTGCGTGATCAGGTTTCCCAAAACGGTTTGGCCCAGCCACGGCGGGCGATCTCGGCGCGGAGGTCGAGCATAGCGGTATAGGTCGGTAGTACGGCGAGGGTTTCGCCAACGGGTAAGGCTACCAATGCTGTATCGAGGGCTGTTGGCAGATCATCGATAACCGTGATCGCGGCTCCATCAACCCCAGCATAATCAAGACGCAAGGCCATATCGGCGGCGCGCGTACCGCTGACTGTCACGCGGGCGACCCGTCCAGCCAAAGGCTCGAAATCGGCATCCCACAGCCACGAAACGTCGGTACCGTCGGCGAAGCGGTCGTTGATCGCGATCAGGAGGTGTAATGGTCGCGTCGTTGTGGCCGTAAGCATCCGCACCGTCTCTGAAGCTCCCACCGGATTTTTAATCAGCGCAATCAGCATTGGTGGGCCATTGGGGCCGGCAGTGATCCGCTCGATGCGACCAAAAGCGGCCTGGAATGTGGTTAGGGCTGCACCAATTGTTGTCGGCGCAATGCCGAGAGCTAATGCGGCGGCGGTTGCGGCCAGTGCATTCTGGGCGTTGTAGAGGCCGGGGAGTGGGAGGTGTATTTGGAGTTGACCGACCGGATGTCTGATCTGAAGCTCACTGCCGTCTAATCCACGTGGTTCAAGCGCAGTCAGTGCAATCTGCGGATCGGGTCGGTGGCGTCCGCAGTGGGGGCAGGTATAGTGACCGATGTGGGCGTAGAAGATGTGCCGG
The DNA here is from genome assembly GCF_049970315.1 of Chloroflexus sp. Classification (GTDB taxonomy): domain Bacteria; phylum Chloroflexota; class Chloroflexia; order Chloroflexales; family Chloroflexaceae; genus Chloroflexus. The sequence goes on along the minus strand of NZ_JBMFNE010000013.1, from coordinate 72,100 downwards.
TAGTGATAACGGTGACCGCACGTCTGGCAAAATTGTGAGTCGGCGATGTGCGTAGCGGCAGCGACTGCGTGACGAGTGTCATTTAACCCAAACCCGATTACGCGTGCAGGAAGGTGTTCGGTGAGGCCGGCAATAGCCGGATCATCTGCGTTGAACACGACAGTACTGGTTGCGGGTAAGGTTTGCAATGCCCGCCGCCAGTTGCCGGCAATAGTGTCAATCTCGCCGTAGCGGTCGAGTTGGTCTCGGAATAGGTTGAGCAAGACAACGAGCCGTGGGCGGGTTTCGGCGATAGCTTGTGGTAACGCAGCTTCATCAGTCTCGAACAGGGCGCGACGGGCATGGGGGCGTCCGCGCCAATCGGTATCGGTGATGGCGACGGTGGTAAGGCCGGGAAGCAGGTTGGCGCCGGCGCGGTTGTGCAACAGTGGTTCGCCGGTATGTTCGAGAATGGCCGCTAACATGCGACTCGTCGTGGTCTTCCCGTTGGTGCCGGCGATCAGAATCACACCATCGGGTAATGCCGTGCAAATGGTGGTCAAGATTGCCGGTTCAATTGAGCGGGCGATTTGACCGGGTAAGCTCGTCCCACCGCCGAGATGGAAACGACGGGAGAAGATTCTGGCGGTACGTCCCAAAACTAATGCGACAGTAGTGCGTAAATGGTTCATACGGTAGGTAGTCACGGTGGAGATCGGGCAATAGCAGAACTTGTCTGACGTAGTTAGCGTAATCCAGCCTTGCGCAACGCGGCGGCTAGTGGATTATCATCATCGTTATCGTCATCGTCGCCGCTACTGGCAAAGAGAGTCGTGGCCGGTGGTGGTTCGTCGTCCAATTCGTCGTAGAGATCGTCTTCTTCCCAGTTCAACGCTAGATTCTCGGCTCCGACCAGCGCGATGATGTCGTCAACGCTAAACAGCATGAGGTTGACCTGATCGTCATCGGCCGAGCGCACCGCCAACGTATCGATGATCTGAAGTTGGGGCAGCGCGGTAAGTACTTCGGCAAGAGGTTCGGGTCGGCGTGGCGGTGGTCGATCGCTCTGCATCAATGCGTCAGCAGCAGCGCTATCGACGGGAATGCCGGTATCGACCAGCAGAATCGTTACGCCGACGCGGTGGAAAAGCAGGTGCAAAATCTGGCGTGTCTCGTTCAGTTGCGCAACAGCACGACGTAAAGCACTGGCCGTGCGGCTGGCTTTGATCTCGAATACCCACGCCACACCGTCAACAATAGCTAAGGCATCAAGTTCGCGATACTTAATCTGCGCGGTACGATTGCGCCGTTCTTCGTATTCGAGAATGCGACGCTCGTCGAGCGATACCTGCGTCGCCAGCCAGTCGCGTAGGGCAGCTTCAGCTTGCCCACCAAAAATGTCACGTTGGCGGGGGGGGCGGATCGCCTTCTGATTTTTGCGTTGGAGCTTAAATTTCTCGACATAAGCGCGGTAGCGCCGGTCGTCTTCGGTCGTTAATCGTACACGTGCATAACTTACTGCCATCTAGCCCTGCCTTCCCAATTCAACCGAACGACGGTAAGCAGCCCAGATCGCATCGGCCAGCACTGTCCGTAATCCACCCCGTTCAAGTTCGCTCAGTGCCGCAGCGCTGGTGCCGCCAGGTGAGGTGACTGCATTGCGCAACTGTGCCGGATGGAGACCACTCTGCATTGCGTACTGTACCGAACCAAGCATCGTCTGCTGGACCAGCTCCTCGGCGATGCGGCGCGATAAGCCGAGGTGGACGCCGGCGTCGATCATCGCTTCCATCATCAAAAAGACGTAAGCTGGCCCCGTCCCGTTAATCGCAGTAGCCATATCGAGATACGTCTCGTTATCAACATACAGCTCACGTCCCAGCGCACCGAGTACTGTCGTTGCCCACCTCCGCTGATGCTCGGTCACGGCGGGTGCCGCCGTCCATACCGTCATACCGGCACCGATTTGGGCAGGCGTATTTGGCATGCTCCGCACGATAGCTTGGTGATCGAGGGCCTCGGCAAATGTAGTGATGGTGACACCGGCAATCACCGAGATCACGAGATCTTCGTCGCGGATTGCACCACGTAATGGCGGTAAAATGCGTTGTAACTGTTGTGGTTTGACGGCAAAAATGACAATCCGCCCCCATTTAGCTGCTTCGAGATTGTCGTGGGTTGTGTGAATCGCGTAGCGATGAGCGAGGTCGCGCCGACGATCGTCGCGGGGATGGCTGGCTAGTATCTGATCGGGTGTGACGAGTTCGTTGCGCAAAAGACCGCCGATGATTGCTTCACCCATTGCACCGGCGCCGATCACGGCAATTGGCAAGTCAGTAAGCATACATGATCACCTGTGCAAACAATTGGTCACTCTTCCATCACATGACCGACAACATCTGTAGTTCTGTGGGGTATGATACCATAGTAGCCGATAGGCTTGATGATAAGCGATTGCTCTGAAGAAGGCTCTCATCTCTCTAGGCAACTATGCGTTCACAACCAGAAACGATAATCCTGCGACCCACAATCATCGATACTCGTCCCACATTATTAGCCGTTTTTGCTCACCCTGACGATGAAAGCTTCGGTCCGGGCGGTACATTAGCATGGTATGCGTGGTCGGGGGCGGCGGTGCATCTGATTTGTGCAACCGGCGGCGAAGAGGGTACTGTCGATCCAGCACTGCTCAACGGCTACCAATCGGTGGCAGAATTGCGACGCACTGAACTATTGCGGGCAGCCGAGGCGCTTGGTCTGAGCAGTGTGACGTTATTGGGCTACCGTGATTCGGGGATGCCCGGAACCGCGGCCAATACCCATCCTGACGCGCTGATCAACCAACCGCGTGAACAGGTGGTTGAGCAGATTGTGCGGCGTATTCGCCAACTGCATCCGCAAGTCGTGATCACCTTCGACCCAATCGGTGGGTATCGCCACCCCGACCATATCGCCATCCACGAAGCGACCGTTGCTGCCTTCCACGCTGCCGGCAATCCGTCGGCTTACCCATCGGCAGGACCGGCTTACGTGCCACAGAAGCTCTACTACACTACCTTTTCGCGCCGTCTCTTGCGCCTAGTCGTGCGGTTGATGCCGCTGTTCGGACGAGATCCACGTGCGTTTGGCCGTAATCGTGATGTCGATCTGACCAAACTGGCAGACGTTGCGTTTCCGACCCATGCCCGGATCGATACGACCGCTGTCCGTGAGCAGGTACAGGCGGCGGCAGCAGCACATCTGAGTCAGGGTGGTGGTGGACCGTTTACCCGTGGCCCGTTAAGCACTATTGTGAGGTTGCTCGGCAGTGCTGATACGTTTATGCGGGCGTATCCACCGGCCACCGATGATGTGCGCGAAGATGATCTGTTTGCCGGCGTGGTGTGGTAGGACGGCAAATTTCCTACCTGGCGGTGATACATACGCTCAATGATTGTCAGATGACGCTGGAGCTTGGCAGAACGGTCATCGGGAATAGGAATATTGCGCAAATGGTCAAGACCCGGTCACTGTCACTGTCTGTCGTGGAAGCCAATGCTCGGCGAAGGGGCGGAACCCGTCACCGTGTTGATCGAGCCGTAGATGCTGTACGCGCGCACCGTCATGCTCGATGGTAATCAGATTGCAGGTATTCATGCCGTGCTCAAGGCCATAGCCGCGTCGTGAAGTGGTGGTGCCACTCTGCACGATATAGGTGCCGTGACGTACATTGGGCTGGAAGTCACGGGTATTACCGACGAAGCTGATGTGCAAGTGACCACAGAGCAGGAGATCGACGGCCAACTCATCAAGCAGACGAATCGCTTCATGGGCGTTGCTGATCGTTACCCGCTTACGCCGATAGGTGGGTGGCAACGCGACCGGATGATGCCAGACCACAATTTTGTAGACATCAGGGCCGAATTGGGTGAGGCGCTGACGCAACGCCATCATTTGGTTGGGGTAAAGCTTCCCGCCGTCTACTGTCCAGCCATGGGCAGTACACGCACCGACAACTGCGAGGCCGGGTGCAGTAAAGACAGGGTTCAAGTCAGGTGAGATCTGTTGTCGATACCGGCGTAACGGATTCAACAGGCGTTCGGGCAAGTTAAAGAGCGGCACGTCGTGATTCCCGGCCACCACCAGTTGCGGTTCTGGGAGGCGTTCTCGCAGGATACGGGCAGCACGCCACTGAGCGGCAAAGTCGGCCCGTTGCACGAAATCGCCTGAAATGACCACCAGATCGGGTTTGAGAGTGTGTGCATCGGCAATCAAGCGTTCGGCAGCGGCAGGGTTGAACGGCGGGCCGGTGTGAACGTCGGAGATATGTAGGATACGGAATGCCACAACCTTACTCCTCGACAGTCGATGATGGTGTAGCCGCAGCACGTGCTTTCTCGCGGGCGAGGGTGATGATAGCACGTAAAATTAATACGCCTTCAACGGCTACAACCGCTACAAAGGTGTATTTGAGCAGGGTAGGGATGATTTCCATCGGAAAAGCCTTTCTTGATGATTGCACAACGCCATTGCACAACCAACATCATTATACGAACAATTTCATCAGTTAGCGTAGAACAGCGTCTATAGATGACCGATTGCACAGCGTGGTGATGGGTAATGCGGCAAGTTACTTGCCACAATGATATCAGCTTAGGCCTTTGGATCGCATTACCCGCGCAATTCCCACCGACTACCGGCAGGCGTCTTGCGGATTTCAAGCGTTGCCGGAAAGCGATCTTTGAGATCGTCGATGTGGGTAATGACGATAATACGGGCAAAATCTTGTTGAATCGCCGTAATTGCTTCTACCATCCGCTCACGGCCATCGGCGTCGAGAGTACCGAATCCTTCATCGATCACCAGTGTTTCAAGGCGCGCACCGGCGCGGTGAGCAAGCAGACGAGAAAGCGCAATCCGAATGGCGAAGTTGACCCGCATAGCCTCGCCGCCGCTGAACGCCTTGTAGTCGCGTGTACCGAGGGCATCGGCAACACGCACATCGAGCGTCTCAACCGTATCACCCTTTTTGGTGTCACGCTGCATCTCGAAGCGCAGATGCATCTGCCCATCGGTCAAGCGGGCCAGCAAGCTGTTAGCTTCGTCTTCGATTTGGGGGATGGCGGTTTCGATCAACATCGCCTGCACCCCCTTTTTGCCAAAGGCTTCGGCCAGCTCGGCAAAGAGTGCGCTGCGTTCGCGAAGCTGTCGTTCCTGAGCTTGCAATGTCTCTAATTGCGCAGCGGCAGCCTCTGCCTGTCGGAGGTACGTCTGCTTTTCGGTCAGATCGCGCTCAGCAATCTGCAATGCACGTGCAGTTTCGTCTAGACGTTGTTTGATCTGGGTAACGGTGGTTTGCACGAGCGGCAGTTTGGTCAGTTCGTTAGCTAATGTATCCGCCTCTGCTTGCAGTGTTTGTCGCTTATGCTCGGCGTGATCGCGCAGCGTTTGCGTCTGCGAACGAAGTTTTAGTTCGCCGGAGTAGCGTTGTTCAGCCAATATCAATTCCCGTTCTTCCTGTTCCCAATGCGTTAAAGAACGAATCTTCGCCTCGGCCATCTCGAGTAATTCGGGTTGGTAGTTGAGAGCTGCGATCTCGGCTTCCACTTGCCGTCCGGCGCTCCGAATCTCGTGGGCGAAGTCGTTAGTCTCGATTTGGCGTTGGAGTTCGGCGACGACTGCCTCGACGTCGGGAAGTTTGGCCGAGGCATCTTGCAAGCGTTCTAGCTCGCGTTGACAGCTATCGAGTTCACCTTCGAGGCGGCTCTGTTCACGCAGTTGGCGCTCACAGGCGGTTAGTTCGTCGTTGATCATCGCCAAGTCGTTTTGGAGACCGGTTATGTGGTCAAACTGTGTCAGTTGTGCGGTGACCGCAGCGAGTTCGGCTTGGAGCGGCGGATCGATCTCGTCGGTGGCAAGTTTCGCTTCAAGAGCTGTGAGTCGCTGGACAATATCGTTCCGTTCTTGTTCCCAAGCAGTAGCTTGCGCCAGTTGACGTTCCAGCGTCTCGATAGCGGCAGCTTGTCGGCGTAACTTGGCCAGTTCTTGCTCGTTGTCCGCAATCGTGGCGCGCACGGTTGCCAATGCTTGTTCGGCGGTTTGCGCCGTTGCCAATGCACGTGCTTCCTCGTGCTGAAGCGCTGCTAGCTCGTGGGCATAGTGAGCCATCACGTGTTCAGTTTCAGCAGGATCGAGCCGGTGGCGGCAGACCGGGCATTCACCACTACCGGTAGCCAGCAGAGCCTGATTTGCCCGTAGTTTATCCATCGCTTGTTGTGCCTGCACCGCAGTAGCCCGTGCCTTCCCAAGTGTTTCGACAATCTCTTGTTCACGCCGACGGTGCAGCAACTGCTGCTCTTCCAGAGCACGTAACGCGGCAAGGGCCGTTTGCGCTTCCTGAAGCGCAACCCGCCACCGGGCAACGTCGGCGAGTTGACGGTCGAGGCGTTGCCGATCTTGCTGCAAACGATCCTGCTCGTTCTTGAGCGCAACGCGGCGCTGGTCAAGCTGGTCTTTGAGCATCGTTTGTCGGTATGTGAGTTCTTTCAGGTGCGACAGTTGTTGTTCAATAGCGATCCGTTGGTCTTGGAGGTGTGCCATGCGCGCATGCACCGGTGCCAATTCGTGTAGACGGTGCTGCAAGGTAGCGACTCGCTGTTGTAATTCGGCGAAGCGGGTTACCGCAGTGTACAGGCGTTCACGTTCTTGTTCGGCACGAGATAGACGCTCGCGCAATTCGTAGAACGCCGTCTTGAGTTCCTGTTTCAGCTCGGTTCGGTGCATCATCAGCGTATTGTACTGGTCGCGCACTTGCCTGAGACGTTCCAATTCGGCACGAGCGGTTGTCAGTTCGGCGAGACCGGCTTGGATCACTGAGCGACGGGCGATGATACTTTCGTCATGAGCGATCCGTTGGTCTAATTCGTGCAATTCACGGTTGTAACGCTGAATGTCGGTATGCAAAGACGTAATTCGGTCGAGGAGTTCACGATGACGTTGGGCGAGGGCTTCCAACTCGCGGAGCCGATTGACGGCAACGGTATATTCCGCCTCTAACTCAGCGTAAGCCGCTTGCAAACGCAGCCGTTGTTGTTCGGCATTGATCACCGCCTCTTGCCAGAACGGTACTTTGGCAGCAGTCGGTTGCAACGATTCAAGCTGACCACGTACCCTGATCGTCTCAGCCTCGAGGGTACGCACCCGTTCACGGGCACGTTGTTCAAGCTCGGCATATTCGTCTAGACCGAGAATCTCGGCCAGCACCTGTTTACGCTCGGCGGCTGAAGCACTGGTGAACTTATCGGCCTGACCTTGCAACAGAAACGACGCATTGATGAAGGTACGGTATGACATCCGCAACAGAGTGTCGATCTTGGCCTGCGTCTCGCGGATGGTATTTTCGCCGATTGGTCGCCACTGCGTGCCGTCTAGTATTTGCAGATCGAGCCATGTCTTTCCGGCACTCGTACCTTTGCCGGTGTTTCGCCCACGTTGGCGCTGACGAATCACCCGGTATGTGCGACCATCAAGGGCGAATATCAGCTCGACCATCATCTCGGTCTCACCTTGTGTGATCAGGTCATCGTCGGCACTACGGGCTTCCCCCCACAAAGCCCACGTGATCGCGTCAAGTAGGGTCGATTTGCCTGCCCCATTCTCGCCTGACAAACACAGCACGTGGAGACCATCAAGTTCGAGGCGGAGTGGTTTACCGTCGTCGTCGGTACGGTAACACATAAAGTTTCGCAGTGAAAGCTGGATTGGAATCATACCGATACGTGTTTTCTCACCGTACCATTGTGCAGCGTATGATCAACGAAACGAACGCTTTTCCTGTATCAATTCCGGTTCAACGCCGAGGGCTTTCGCAATCGAGCGAATACTGCGGTCGTTAAAGCTCACCAGATAAAACGGCGCGAGTGGTAGTCGTTCACCCGAACGTAAAGCCACCAGCAGCCGATACTGGGCACGCCGGAGCAAGCGCACTTCTAATCCTTTAACGTCGGCCAGCGGACGTTCTTGGTACGAGCGACCGAGCAGCCCATACGATGTCACGGACAAGAGACCGTGTCGGCGGTCGATCCGACACAGGCCGAATTGCCCACCGGTGATCAGAGTAAAGATCATCATGCCAAATAGTAAAACAAGCGTTACTATTTCACCGGTCGTAATGCCTTGCCCGCGTGTAATAATCGATTGCACAATCGTCGTTACGCCGTAGATGACGAGAGCCGCAAAACTCCATGTGAGCCATGGAATAAAGCGCACAGTAACAAGATCAGGACTGCCTTGAACTAATTGCCACGTCATAATCTGTTCCTAGATCCAGTATGAAACTCAAGATTGTTTGAGGTAAGCACAACCAATAATACCTTGATATTCGGTGTTCGGTACAGCCCTTACCGTCTACGTCAGATGTGTCAACGCCGGCAGACCAACTTTGTGTCACCGTCATTATACCAATTCGCGATCGAACGTTGACCGGTCGGTTGCTGAGTGCTACCATATAGCACGGTGTATGGTGAATATAAGATGGAAAAGGTGTTGCAAACAATTATGGAAACTATCTTTTCGGTCGAGAATCTCTTGGCGTTGATCACACTTACCGTTATGGAGATCGTGTTGGGCGTTGACAATATCATCTTTATTAGCATTTTAGCAGGTAAACTCCCAATGGAACAACAACGCCCGGCGCGGCAGATCGGATTATCGCTTGCGCTCATCACCCGATTACTGCTGCTGTTGTCAATCAGTTGGATTGCCAGTCTCACACAGCCTCTCTTTGAGGTCGGTCCGTGGCATGTCACCGGACGTAGTCTGATTATGTTGGGGGGTGGTTTATTTTTGATCTACAAAGCCACTACCGAAATCCACGAGAAGCTTGAAGGCACTGAACACGGTGAGCAATCGGTCGCCGTGACGACATTGCAGGCGGTGGTGATCCAAATTATCCTGATCGATATTGTTTTTTCGCTCGATTCGGTGATCACTGCTGTAGGTATGGCCAATGAGTTATGGGTAATGATGACAGCGGTGATCATTGCGGTTGGAGTTATGCTCTTTCTTGCCGAAGGAATTGCCAAATTCGTCAACGATCATCCAACCGTGAAGATGCTCGCCCTCAGCTTTCTCTTATTAATCGGGTTTTCGCTAGTGGCCGAGGGCTTTGAATTGCACATCCCCAAAGGTTATATCTATTTCGCAATGGGTTTCTCGGTGATGGTCGAGATGCTCAACTTGCGGGTAGCGGCAAAGGCCAAAGCACGGCAACCGGTCCAGTTACACCAACGCTACGATGCGACGAAGCTCGGTCATTAAGGCGATGTTGAATACCGTTCATCTGCAAACTTTTTTGGCCGTCGTGGAAACCGGTTCATTTTCAGCGGCAGCTAAACGTCTGCATATGTCGCAACCGGCGGTCAGCCAGCAAATCCGTACCCTTGAGGAGCAGATGGGTGGGGTGCGCTTGTTCCGGCGTAGCGGACAACAGATGGTGCTTACACTGGCCGGTGAGCAGTTACTCAGTAATGCGCGGGAACTGGTAGCTATGGCCGAACGAACGGTGCAGGCCGTGAGCGCACTCCGCGGTCAGATCGGTGGGCGGGTCAGGGTGGGGTGTGTCGCCGGTGGGGCTGAAGCATTTCTGCCGTATGCACTGGCGGTGGTTCAGCGTCAGTACCCGGCAGTTACCGTTGAAGTTGCGGTACAAGCCGCTGACCAATTGTTAGAAGGTCTTGGTGAGCGGCTCTTCGATCTGGTGTTGGTGAATGATACACCGAGACGGCGTGGCTTCGAGACGCGATTGTTGGCCGTTGAACGGTTGGTGCTGGTTGCGTCGACCGGGCATCCGCTTTTGCCGGCGGAGCAGGTCCCAGCCGGTATCTTACACGACTACCCCTTGGCCTTACCACGTGTCGGTCATCCGTTACGGCGCGTGCTCGAAGACGGCTTACGCCGTCGTGGTGTTAACGTGCCCGATCTCCGCATCGCCTTGGAGGCTGATAGCCCCCTGCTCCTACGGGCCGCCGTTGAGGCTGGCATAGCGTTAGCGTTCTTACCGGTTAGTCTGTTGCCCGCTCGGCTTGAACGGCTGGGCATTATCGCATTGGCCGGTCAACCGGTGGCCCAAGAATGGCATCTCGTTCGGCTACGTGAACGCGCACCGGCACACGTTGTCGATCTTATGTACGAGACGTTGTTGGGTGAAAAAACGCGCTCAGTGCTCTTGCAGTTGGGATTGACGACGTAATGCCGAGCTACAGCAACCTGATAGTATGAGGTTTTATGTACGATGTGATCATTATTGGCGCCGGTATCGCCGGTTTAGCCGCAGCCCATGCCTTGCACGCCGCCGGCTGCAACGTGCTCGTCGTTGAGGCGCGGCAGCGCATTGGTGGTCGGATCTGGACCGACCGGAGCTACGGGCCGGTTGAGTTTGGCGCCGAATTTATTCACGGTCATCGCGCTGCGACGTGGGAACTGGTGCAACGGATCGGTCTTAGCACGTCACGCTGGGGACGCGACCGTCGGTTTGCGTTAGACGGCCAGATGCTGACCGATACCGATCCGGTCGTGCAAGCGGTTTATCAACTGTACCGGCAAATCTGCCAATATCGTGGCCCCGAAGTGAGTGTCGCCGACTTGATTGCGCGACTGTCGCCGTCACCATACGTGCAGACGCTCATTGGGCGCTGGCTGGCAAATCTCGAAGGGGCCGACTTAACTCGTTTGAGTGCGACAGCTCTCTCCCGTGAGCGTCGGCTGAGTACTATGGGTGAAGATAACTTTCACATTGATTGTGGCTATGACCGGTTACTCGATCCGCTCTGTGCCGGGATTGCGATTGAGCTAGGGGCGGCCGTGACGAACGTGGTTTGGTCGGCCAAGCAGGTTGACGTCATCCTTGCCGATGAGCGCCGACTTCAGGCTCGCCGCGTGGTCATTACCGTACCGGTGTCGCTGTTGCAAGCCGGTCACCTGCGGTTCGATCCACCGCTGCCGGCTGACAAGCAAGCTGCGATTCACGCTATTCCAATGGGCCACGTCACCAAGTTGGTCCTTTGGTTTGATCGGCAGTTTTGGACATCTTTCACCGTGCTTAGCACTAATAACACCATTGCCACGTGGTGGCCGGTTACGAGTGCGCATGTACCGACATTGATGGGCTACACGGGTGGGCAGCAGGCGGTGGTGGTGTCCGAGTTAGGTGAAGCCAGAGCAATAACAGTTGCCCTCGAAGAACTGAGCACCTTGTTTCAAGTTGACGCGGCAGCCTACTATCGTAATGGTCGGTTGATCGACTGGTCAAACGATCCGTGGAGTCGGGGGGCATACACCTACAGTGCAGTGACAACACCGGCGGCACGTGCCGTGCTCGCTACTCCGCTCGATCCAATCTTCTTTGCCGGCGAAGCGACCGTCACCGGGGCTGAGATCGCTACCGTACATGGTGCGTTTGAGAGTGGGCGCCGGGTGGCGCGTCAGATCTTGTTGGCCCGTCAAGCGCAGATTCAAACACACCTCTAACATCCCGCTAGTGTATCGTTGCTAGAAAATAGGTACACTACACACAGAAACAACAACGCCCCGTAGGGTGTACGACAACATTGCGATGGGAGGCCATTACTATGGGCAAGATTGTGGGAATTGACTTGGGCACGACCAACTCGTGCATTGCGGTGATGGAAGGCGGTGATGTAGTTGTCATTCCCAACGCCGAAGGCAACCGCACGACACCGTCGGTCGTGGCTTTTACGAAGAACGGTGAACGGTTAGTCGGTTTGACTGCGAAGCGTCAAGCAACGATTAACCCAGAAAATACGCTCTATTCGGTGAAGCGGTTTATTGGTCGCTCGTTTGATGAGGTAACTGAAGAGCGTGAGCGGGTACCCTTCAAGGTTGTGAAGGGGCCGCGTAACGACGTGCGTATCTATGTACCACAGACCGGCAAAGAGTATGCACCGCAGGAGATCTCGGCAATGGTCTTGCAGAAGCTCAAAGCTGACGCCGAGGCCTTCCTTGGTGAGCCGGTGACTCAGGCGGTGATTACGGTGCCGGCCTACTTCAACGATAGTCAGCGCCAGGCGACGAAAGACGCCGGTAAGATTGCCGGGCTGGAAGTATTGCGCATCATTAACGAGCCGACGGCTGCGGCACTGGCCTACGGCCTTGATAAGAAGAAAGATGAGACCATCCTCGTCTTCGACCTCGGTGGTGGTACGTTCGACGTGAGTATCCTCGAGGTTGGTGATGGTGTTATCGAGGTCAAGGCTACGAGTGGTGATACCCATCTTGGTGGTGACGACTACGATGCCGCAATCGTCAACTGGATCATCGATGAATTCCGCAAAGATCAGGGCATTGACCTGAGCAAAGACCGCCAAGCTTTGCAACGGCTCAAAGAGGCGGCGGAAAAGGCCAAGATGGAACTCAGCTCGATGATGGAGACTGAGATCAACCTACCCTTCATCACGGCTGATGCCAGTGGGCCGAAGCATCTGGCGATGAAGTTGACGCGGGCTAAGTTCGAGCAGTTGACGGCGCACCTGACCGAACGTCTGCGCGAGCCGGTGTTGCGCGCGCTGAAAGATGCCGGCTTGCAGCCAAGCCAGATTGATGAAGTGGTACTGGTTGGTGGTTCAACCCGCATGCCGGTCGTGCAAGAGTTGGTGCGCAAGATGCTCGGCAAAGAGCCGAACAAGAGTGTCAACCCAGACGAAGTAGTGGCGGTTGGCGCTGCGATCCAGGCTGCCGTGCTGGGTGGTGAAGTCAAAGACGTGCTGCTGCTTGACGTGACGCCGCTGTCGCTCGGTGTGGAGACGCTCGGTGGCGTGATGACGAAGCTGATCGAGCGCAACACGACCATCCCGACCCGCAAGACTGAAATCTTCTCGACCGCAGCCGATGGCCAGACGGCGGTTGATATCCACATCTTGCAGGGTGAGCGCGAGATGGCGGCTGACAATATCTCGCTGGGTCGCTTCCGCCTCGAAGGTATTCCGCCGGCGCCGCGTGGTGTGCCGCAGATCGAGGTAACGTTCGATATTGATGCAAACGGCATATTAAATGTGAGCGCGCGTGATAAAGCGACCGGTAAGGAGCAGCGGATTACGATCACCGCCAGCACTAACCTCTCGAAAGAGGAAGTGGAGCGGATGGTTCGCGAGGCGCAGCTCCACGCTGCTGAAGACAAGGCACGCCGTGAGCTGGTTGAGCTGAAGAATCAGGCCGATAGCCTCGCCTATCAGGCCGAGAAGTCGCTCAATGAGCTAGGTGACAAGATCGATAGCATCGAGCGCGGCCGGATCGAGAACCTGATCAAAGACCTGCGCGAGGCTATTGCTAAGGAGGAGCGCAGCCGCATTCAGCAACTCTCGAACGAGTTGCAGCAGGCGGTGTTTAAGATCTCGCAGGCGGTTTACGGTGACGGTGCTACCCCAGGCACCGGCGGTAGTGGCAGTGGCCGTAAGGATGATGGGGTCGTCGAAGGTGAGTATACCGTGAACTAAGCGACGGTACGCCGCTCGGGACGGGTCATCGTACCCGTCCCTTTTTTTTGCCCTGTTCACTCGTGAGCGGGGTGGTTTTCGTCGCGATTGGGAAGAATAATCCTACTTGCCAGCGAATGAGGCGTGCTTCCCAGCGTTTTCGCCAAGGTAGTGACATTTGGGCTAGCGCTTCATAGCTGCGCAAAAGGTAGATTGCCAGGGGAGGAGCTTGATCGATTTGGTCGAGGGCTTGCAGCGCCAATTCGTAGGCTTGCTGAGTTGCGCTGTTCAGCAACGCGATCCGGGCAGCGAGCACAGTATGCCAAATCTGATCGGCACGGCTAACTCGGTTTGGATCGGTAAACAAATTGCTCGCCGCTTGCCATTCATTGATCGCTGCCGGCAGATTACCGGTAATCAGATAAATCTCGACGGCGCTTAAGCGACCCCAAATTTGCACCTGATGATCACGGCTGCGTTCGCCATAGGCCAAAATCTCGGACGAACCGGCCAGCGCAGCGGCAATCTGACCGGTGCGCACCTGTACCATGCTCAATAAGGCGCGACATTCGACCCAGCGGCGGGTATCGCCGATCTCCTCAGCAATTGTCAAACCAAGTTGCAATGCGGCCTGTGCTCGCTTCCAGTCCCCACGGCCAAGCGCAGCTAACCCGTGGGCTTGCGCGATCCACGCGACGGTAGCCGGATCACCTAACGCTTGGGCGAGCTGCATCGATTTTCGTCGGTACCTACCGGCAAGAACCGGCAAGCGGTTGAGGATGATGCTCATATGCGCATATGCCCGTGCCCGTGCGTGCGCTAAGCCGATGGCATTGGCGAAGGTTAATGCTCGCAAGGTACTATGAACGAGGGTGATCGGATCACGTTGATAGTAGTCAAGCTGGACGAGTAAAGTGGTTGCTCGTGCAATCTCAAGAAGGTGTATGCCGTCTGGTAGCAGTTGCGAACGGATGTCAAACAGACGCAAACTCTGCCGCATAATTTCTGCTAATGCTGGCCAGAGCATTGCTCGTCGTGCCTCCGGTAACGGCAACCCTAGGTGGGTAAATGCGCTCTGTAAACAGCGATAGCTCTCGGCTAGTCGCCCTTGCCCGTAAAACGCTTCCGCAAGCATTCGTTCGCGTCGCCCACGCACTTGCGGTTGCAGATCATTACCGATCTGATTGGCTTGACTGAGCAGTTCGATAGCCCGTGCATAATCACCGGTATAGAGGGCTAATTCACCCGCACGATCAAGATACGGACGAGCACGGATCGGCTCACCGGCTGCTTGCCAGTGATACGCAATCGTTGTCGCTTGGAGCGGATCGTGACCGACGGTTTGCTCAAGATACTCTGCCAAACGTCCATGAAGTTGTCGACGCTGCGCAAAACTCATGAGGTTGTAGATCGCTTCGGCAACCGCTGCCGGACGAAAAGCGTAGAACGGATGAGGTTCAAGGCGTTCGAGCAAAATGAGACCGGACTGTTGTAACTCGAAGAGCTGCCCGATCAGTTGCTGTTCGTTCAGATTGGTCGGGTGAATGGCAGCTAACGTGGTCGTGTCAAATTCAACTCCGATAACACTGGCTGCTTTGAGCGTCAATTGCTGATCGAGTGCTAACTGATCAAACCGACTGGTAATCAATCCCTGCACAGTTGCCGGCAGGCGTACCATCTGGTTGGCCGTACTGCTCGCACCCGGTACAAATCGGCAGATACCCTGCTGGCGCATGACTAATCCCGCATCACGCAGGGCTTTAGCCAATTCGATACTGAAAAACGGATGGCCTTGCGTCTGGTCGGCAATCATACGCCAGATTGCCTCATCGACATGCTCAACACCAAAGATTTGAGCAAGGAGATCGTGAACCAACGGTGGGCTCAGGCCGCTTAATTTGATATGCTCGATCAATGGGTGATGAATCAGTCGGCGCTGCACTTCCATCTGGTTCAGTGGTGGTCGTCCGGTGGTGACCAGCAAGATGGGGGGACGCCGATCGAGCAATGCGGCCAGCAAAACCCACGTCGCTTCGTCGAGCCACTGAATGTCTTCAATGACAAGGACAAGCGGTACACGAGTGGCAGCACTGATGAGTAGGCTGATCAAACTCTCTCGTAATCGCTCGGCGTGGGCCGGTGCTAAGGTTGTTGGTTGGATTGCCTGGCCGCTTAACGTGGTCGGCCACAATTCGTTGGCAACCTCGTAAACCGTATCCGTCAGATGGGTTAGACGTGGATCACCGAGGAGGCTGGGGAGACAGGTCCGCAGGGTGTTATACGGACTGCGATCGATGGGTCGGGCGATGCCGCTCAATACAACCACATCCTGGCTTTGTGCCTGCACGAGAAATGTCTGTACGAGATGCGATTTGCCGATACCGACTTCACCGGTGATGAGAACACCACCGCCGCGTCCTTGGCGTAAATCTGCGAGTCGGTCCTGGAGAAATGCCAACTCGCTTGCTCGCCCGATCAGCTTGTCGCTACGCCGGCCAATCATCGTGATCTGTTGATGATGACCGTTCGGTGTCGGCGGTAGCGGTTGGAAGACGTTGACCGGATCGGGAATCCCGCGGAGGTGCAATGGCGGCAAAGCGCTAAAACTGATATGTTCACGACACGCAGCGACCGTCTCACCGTCACACAAAATTGGTACGTTGTGCTGACGGGCTGCCTGCATCAGTCGTGCGGCTCGATTGACAACCGTACCCATCATCGTATATTCGCGCCGTTCTTGCCCTCCGACCGAACTGCACAACGCTTGCCCGCTGGTTACACCGATTGCACAGGTGAAGCCCAGATCGGTCAATGTTTGCACAATGTCTTGAGCCGCTAATACACCGCGCAGGGTGTCATCTTCGTGCGCAAACGGTGGTAAGCCGAAAGCCGCCAATAATGTCGGCCCCTTACTATCGGTACCAAGCCGATTGATACTACCTTCGTAGCGGTACAAACAGGTCTGAATGGCCCGAATCACGACTTGTGCTGCCGGGAGGGGAGTCTCGGCGGTGAGGCTACCTAAATGGATAAAGAGAACGGTCACGTACCGTAGCTCGGCGAGCCATGCGCTCTGCCCGGCGTCGATGCGCGTGAGGATCGCTTTGGGAACGTATGCGCGCAGAAGTTCGATCTGTTCCGGTACTATTTCGACCTCGCGTAACGCCTGTAACGGCACATCATCGAGCAGGGCGGTTAGCTTCCGATGTCCATTCGGCAGCGGTACGGTTTCACACCATTGCCGCACGAGTTCCCACGCAGTGTTCGTTAAGGCCACCTCACCCGGTGGTGCTGCTGCTTCCGCTGCTCCCGCTTCTTGAACTGCGTCGCCGGTAATCAGTAATTCCCACCGCCCAAATACTCCACCGAGATGCATGATCGTGACTTCGCCTGCACCAATCCCGACCCGGGCACGCAGTCGGCGGGCTTGCTCATCAATCACTGCCGTGCTCCATACTGCCGGCGCCATCATCATCTGAATTGCCAGTCCACATTGCACGGCACGTCGGGTAAGGATCGTCAACGACTCATCGCCGTACCACAGTGCAATCAGACCATCACCGGAAAATTTGATAACATCGCCGCCATGCGCCGTGACAATCCGCACCAGATGCCCAAAGTAGAGGTCGAGAATTTGCGTCAGTTCTTCTGCACCTGCCGGATTCGTCTGCGTTAAGTGTTCGGTAAGCGCAGTGAAACCCGATAGATCGGCCACCAGAATGGCTGCTGAACATGTTTCTAGCGCCGGTTCGAGCTGCCCATCGACCCCCAGACTTTGCAGCCGGCGTCGAATGAGGCCGGGAAGATAGCAGGCGAGTTCACTGAGGTGAGCAAGCATCATGGCCGATCATCCACACCTTCGCTTACCGCTTCTCAAATAAGTGATCATCGGTGGAGGTCGATCTGGATACATTTTGGGTCGCAAATCATTGTTTGATCTATTTGATTATGGATCAGAGTAGGCTGCAACGCAAGCGAAGATGATCGATTGGTCACAGACCACCTTCGCCGAGGGTGTATTGAGTGATGAACGAATATTGTGGAGCGATGCAGCCCGATCAAGCGGAAGCAGGAACCGCTACAACCGGCTGCGATGCTGTTTCGGTGAGCGAGTAAACCGTAAGCGGGTGCGCCTTTCCCTTCACGTGAAGCTGACGTGAGCGATCGCTGGCAAAGATGGTTTTAACATGCTGATACAGCGGTTCCGAGATCAAGATTTCGCCCTTACCGGCAGCACTCTCGATTCGTTTAGTGGTATTGACTGTGTCGCCTATCACGTCATAGAACTTAATGGTGTCGCTGCCCAACAATCCTTCGACCACTTGACCACAATGTAACCCAATGCCAGCACCTAACTGTTCGGGCGCAAGGAGTGGTGTGATCTGTTGTTGGATCTCGGCAGCAGCCCGTACTGCTTCAAGGGGCTGAGTAAAGATTGCCATCACCTCGTCAGCCGATATTTTCCATTTAACGACCTGATATCGATCTAACACATCTTCAACTGCACAGTAATACTGACTGAGCAGCGTAACTGTTTCTTCCGGTGAATGGGCTTCACTCCATTGCGTAAAGCCACGAATATCGATAAACATAATCGTTCGCTGTTGACGTTGCTGATGCAGCAATTCCGGTTGAGTAAGGGAGGTGTTGAGCAGCTCACGCCCAAGCAGCCACTCCGAAAAGGTCTTTAATTTGGCCGTGGTATCACGGAGTAGACCTAGATAATGTTGGCTCGTTGCATTGGCTAAGCCGATTGCCACACCGAAAAAGAGCAGGGATAATCCGATGAACTGGTGACTGGTATCGGAAAAAAACATGGTGAGGTTTTTCGTCTGATTGGGATTGGCGTGCGTTTCAAAAATATAGTACATCAAAAAGATAATTCCGGTACGGATGATGTTCTCAATAATAATCAGAAAATCTTTGATCAGTTTACGGTTGGTAACCCCTTGAAGTAATTGAGTAAGGCCGATCAAGGCTCCAAACAACGGATAAAATCTATGATTAAGATCATTCCAAAAATTCACGCCTTCGATTGAAAGCTCGATGGTGATGTATAGTGATGGGGCAATGAGATTGCCAATGAAGCGGTAGAAAGGCGATTTGGTGCTATATATCGTCAAGAAATACCCTTGGATCAAACTGCTGAGGAGAAGAATGTACGGATCAAACGAGAGGAAGTAATCACTTTGATAGTCGATAAGCGATTCAAGTAAAATGTTAGCAAGGGCAAAATGAATGGAGTTTCCGAAGAGTTCGAGCATATAATGCGTAATGAATGAGCCATTGAGTCGACGTTCGACCAGATTTGGTACGGTATGCATAGTAGGTTCTCTTGGTGAAACGAAGGATACCGCACAAACAAGTGATGAATCACTCGTTGTTGTCGGTTAAGATAACACAATATTATTGGGTTTTTCTTAAAATATAGTGAGAGTTCGCTTTGATCCTAACCGTATGGCGGCGCCCCCCTCTCTCTTTCACCTGTTTCTCTTAAAATATAGTGAGAGTTCGCTTTGATCAAAGCTTCTCCAATTTGCTCTAGCTCGGCACAATGTCGTTGCCACGAAAATTCGGCAACGACGCGCGCTCGCGCACGTTGCCCCATCGCAAAGGCAGCAGCAGGGTCGGCCAGCACGCGCTCGATGGCGGCGGCCAGATCGGCGATATCGCCTTCCCGGAAGAGTGCCCCTTCCGTCCCTTCCCGGATGATAGTGTTCAGCGGCGGGATCGCCGCCGTGACGACCGGCAGACCGGCGGCCATGTATTCGTAAATCTTCAGTGGCGACCAGAAAAAGCCGGCAGCACGTAAGGCAGGATGTGGTGCGGTATTGAAGGGTGCAACCCCAAGGTGGGCCTGCGCCAATAGTTCCGGCAGCCGTTCGTGTGGCATCGCGCCGGTGAAGGTGAACCGTTGCCGGTATGGTGCGGCCAACGTCTCGGCGGCGGCGCGTTCAGGGCCGTCGCCGATCAGCGTGAAGCGGTAGGCGTGCCCGCGTTCAATCAAGAGCCGCGCCGCGTGCACGAAGTCTTGCACGCCGTGCCACGCCCGAAATGAGCCGATAAACACAATGTTGGGCGGGCCGGGGGGCGGCGCCGCCGGCGGCATGAACATCTCGACGTTTGCGCCCCAGGGCAATTCAACAATCTTTGTCCGTGGAATACTAGCCGGTACCGTTGTGTGCAGCGGCGTCACAATCCGACTCGCCCAACGACACTGCTGTTCTGCCCAGCGTCGAAATGGCTCACCGAGCGCGTCATCGATCCGTCGTTTGAGAATCTCCGGCGGATCAACGATCAAGGCGTTTACTTCCAACAGTGCCGGGATGCCGAGTCGGTGGGCAGCGATGAGGCCGGCGCCGGCAAAGTTGTAGTAGCGCTCCATTATCAGATCGGGCCGGAGTTGCTTTGTGAGCTTGATAATTGCCGCCGTTCCCAGTAGGCTAAGGGCTTTGGGGATGTCTTGATGGTAGAGAGTAAAACCATTCCACGACTGTGCGGTGAGTTGACGCATTGGCCGGAGCCGAACATGACTGAGCGGCAGCTCATGGCTCGCTGCGACCACGTGAACGTCATGACCGCGTTGAGCCAGCCCACGCGCAACTTCCAAGGTGTGGATGCTGCCGCCCAATGTCCCCGGTACCGGAATGCCAGAGGCTAAATAGAGAATGCGCACAGGCTTACAACCGCTCGTAACGCTCAAGATCCATCGTAATGGCAAGGGTGCCCGGTGCAGTGCGCTGCATAATTTCGTGGGCGCGATCTACTTGCGAGTCCTCCACACCAACTAACAGAGTCGTATTCCCACGCCGTAAGAAACCACCGGTCGTCGCCAGTCGGGTTACACGAAAACCGGCAGTGACAAGCGCATCAACACCGGCATCGGCGTGAGAGTCTTCCACCACAAACACAATCAGTTTCATACTGAACCTTTCCCGCTCGACCATCTACTGCTGCCGAGATTATACGGAGACGCTGCCACATCGTCAATTTGTTGTATTGTTGGGCAACAGGCGGTATGCTATGATCGTGGTAGCCGGTTTGCTGTTGCCCGCTGAAAGGAGGTGGTGCTATGCCGGCTCCCGTCGTGTCACAGCGGTTTTTCGATCGTCGCGCCGCCGGACGTGCTCTGGCATGGGCTTTGAGCCACTACGCCGGTCGCCCGCATTTGCAGGTGTTGGCCTTACCACGCGGTGGTGTTCCCGTAGCGTATGAGGTAGCACAAGCGTTGTCTGCACCACTTGATGTGTTGCTGGTGCGCAAGTTGGGGGTGCCCGGTCAAGTAGAATTAGCCATGGGGGCAATTGCCGAGCAAGGTGCGCGCGTCTTGAATCACGATATCATCGCTGAGTTGAACATTCCTCCTCATGTCGTCGAGGAGGTGACAGTCCTCGAACAGGCCGAGATTGAGCGGCGTACTCGTGCGTATCGCGGTTCGAATCCGCCACCTGAGTTGCAGGATAAGACGGTGATTCTGATCGACGACGGTTTGGCGACCGGTGCCACGATGCATGCAGCAGTAAAATGTGTGCGATTACAGCATCCTCGTTGGATCACCGTAGCCGTGCCGGTCGCCAGCAAAGCAGCCGTGCGGATGTTACGCGCGGTGGCCGATGATGTGATCGCGGTGATGGTGGTTGAACCGTTTTATGCTCTGAGTTATTGGTACGAAGACTTTAGCCAAACGAGTGATGATGAGGTGCGACGTTTGTTGCAGGCTAGTCGTTCGCTGAGTACTACATCATCGCCAGAACATGCATGATTACTGTTCAGCTTTTTGGTTCGCCGCTGGTATTGCGTAACCATCAGCCGGTCGTATTGTCACGCCGGCGCAGTCGGGCACTGCTCTACTACCTTGCAGCACATACGCAGCCGGTGCGGCGGGAGCAGGTGTTGATCTTGTTGTGGCCCGACCACGAACGCAGCTCTGCTCAACAACTGCTGCGTTCAACGCTCTACACCGTTCGGCAAGTCCTCGGTGATGCGCTAGTTGCCGATGATGAGCACTTGGCGCTGACGGCAACGGTTGATCTGCGCACGCTGCAAGCCGTACTTGCCGATCCGCACGCAACGGTACAGATGTTAACGTCGGCATTGCCAACACATGCCGTCGAGGTGTTAGCCGGGTTTGATCTGCCCGACAGTGAGCCGTTTCAGTCGTGGCTCACCGGTGTGCGTGAACAAGCGCAGGTGCTGGTTGGGCGTGGTTGGTTACGGCTGGCCCGTTTGTATGAACAGCGCAGCGATTTGGCGGCTGCACTGCATGCGCTTGATGTGGCGTTGAGTATCGATCCACTACAAGAGGATGTGCAGCGTGATGCGATGCGTTTGGCGTATCTGAACGGTGATCGGGTAGGTGCTATCCGTCGGTTTGAGCAGTTTCGCGATCTGCTTGACCAAGAGTTGGGTGTGTCACCGATGCGCGAAACGCAGGCGCTGTACGATGCGATTATTACCGATACTCTTCCCGGTACGTCGGCTCCGGTGCGTTTGAGTGCGGTATCACTGAACGGTGTGCTGCCCTTTATTGGCCGTGATACCGAACTGTCATTGTTACAAACAGAAGCCCAGCCCGGTCGTTTACTGCTGATTGAAGGTGTGCCCGGAATTGGTAAGACGCGACTCGCCGAGGAGTTTCTTGCCCGTTGTGGTGGGCTAGTGCTGAGCGGGAGTGCCCGTGAACTTGAGCAGAATTTACCCTACCATCCTATCCGCACTGCTCTTGCTGCGTTTGTAGCTCGGCCTGAATGGCCTGCGCTGCATAGTCGACTACTGTTGGCGCCGATCTGGTGGCATGAACTAGGGCGGTTGGTGCCCGACCTGGCGCTACCGCCGACTACACCACCCGATGAAGCGCGGTTGTGGGAAGCGATTGCCCGCTTCTTAAACGAGTTGGCCCGCCAGCGGCCGGTGTACCTCCTGATCGATGATCTTCAGTGGGCTGATACAAGTACCTTAGGCTTGCTCGGCTATCTGTTGCGGCGTAGTACCGATGTCGCATTAACGGTTATCGCTACGACTCGCCCTCCCGAACCGCGTAGCACCCTTGCTCATCTCATCCGTGTTTTAATCCGGGAAGAGCGCCTCGTGCGTGTCGTACTTGAACGGCTGGCACCGGCTGCAATTTTGACGATTGCCCGCCAGCTAAGTCCGACCTTTGCCCATCCACTCGCCGATTGGTTAGAGCGTAATGCAGAAGGAAATCCCTACATCGTTTCCGAACTGGTGCGCTACGCGCGTATTGCCGGTTGGCTGACACCTAATGGCATGGTCGATCTAAGTGCATTCTCAGCTCAATCGGTGGTTCCGCAGAGTGTGTATCATCTCATCGAAGCGCGCCTCAGTCGGTTATCAGGTGCGGCCCGGCGCGTGCTCGATGCAGCGGTTGTCGTAGGTCGTGATTTCGCCTTTACTGTTGTCACGAAGGTCGCCGCGCTTTCCGAAGAGGCAACGCTGGACGCACTCGATGAATTGCTGGCCGCTCGTTTGGTGTTGCCGCTTAGCGATGGTCGGTTTCGTTTCGATCATCCTTTGACTATGGAAGTGGTCTATCGGAATCTCGGCGAGCTGCGTCACCGTATGCTCCATCGGCGCGTAGGTGAAGCTTTGGAGGCGTTGTATCGCGATCGGATTGACGAGGTAGCCGGGCAAATTGTGTTTCACTTTACTGAGGGTGGTTGGCCGGAACGGGCGGCCGGCTATGCGTTGCGGGCCGCCGAACGAGCCGCTGCGTTGGCAGCGTGGCCGGAAGCGGCAGAGTTTTATCTCAAAGCTTTAGACGGTGTGCTACCAACTCAACGTTCAACCGTCTTGCGTAAACTCGGCTATGCTCGGCTATACGCCGGTGCAGCGGGGTTGGCTACCGAAGCCTTTCGTGAAGCGATGGGTGTGGCGTTAACCCCGCATGAAGCCGTTGTCGCGCGATTAGCGCTTGCCCACGCCCTGATCCCGCAAGGTCGCTACGCCGATGTGATTACCTTGGTGAGCCAGATCGATCCTGATATCGATCCACGTCAACGGGCAGAAGCTCTTTTTCTCTGGGGGACGGCGCTCTCGTTGGAAGGTGCCGATCTCGGTGCTGCCACCGAACGGTTAATGATGGCCGAAGCCGTGTTACGTGCTTGCCCGACGGCTGAAGCAGCCGCTCTGGCTCAAGTCTCGTTTGAGCTAGGCAATATTGCCGCCCAGCAGGGAGATCTCACTACTGCCATTGCCCGCTACGAGATGGCCCAACAGGTCGCTGACGAAGCCGGTGATAGTGCGCTGACGTGGCGGGTATTGGCTCGCAATAATCAGGCGTATCATCGTCTGCTGCTCGGTGAAATCACGGCTGCCGAGTCCCTGATCACTGCCGCATTAAGCCTGGCTGAAGAAGGTGGTTTGCTTTCGGTTATGCCATACCTGCTCTCGACCGCCGGTGAAGTGGCGTTGGCGCAAGGTGATCTGGAGACGGCTACCGCTCGCTTCCAACAGGGATTGGCACTCGCCACTCAATTCAGCATTCCTGAACGGGTAGCCGGTATCACGGCCAATCTTGGCTTAGTCGCGTTACAACATGGTGATACGACCTGTGCTGTGCATTACCTCTCGACGGCATTAGCCCAAGCCGATACGCTTGGCGCCCGTCATCTGGCTGCCCAGATTCGGGTTTGGCTGGCACCGCTCTTACCACCGACTGAAGCGCGGATACGGCTGGCCGAAGCCCAAGCAATTGCCGAGGCGGGCGGCAGACAACGCCTACTGGCGGCAATTGCCCAAGTTCGAGCGGCGTTATCCAATCAAGCGACTGTTCCGCGTTGATGATACATATGCCGTCGTGCAAAATGCCGTTGCATGTTGACGGAGACATCGTGATCGCTCGCGTAGCGGGTTTGGGTAGGTGTAGATCGGTAGTCGTTCGAGAGTAGTAAACCTGTGGCACTTTGCACCGAATGATAGTGGGGGACAAGGGGCTGCTAGTGGTAAGAATATGGTTCAGCTACAGGTGGGGGATACAATCGGTCATTCCCAGATCGAAGCACTTATTGCTTCCTCGATGATCAGTGATGTCTACCGGGCCATTGATTTGAGGAGCGGCCACCGCTGTGCGGTACGAATCTTTCGCACCTCGTTTGAGCATGTGACTGACTTGCACGTCCTGTTTTACCACGAAGCGCGTATCGCTGCTGCCCTCCACCATCCTCACATTCTCCGTATTAATGAGATCGGCGAATGGCGTGGTCATGGGTACATTATCAGTGAGTATATGGCCGAAGGATCGTTACCGCTATGGTTGCGTCGGACGAGTCCGTCACTCTTAACCCTGTTAGATTTGGCGCGCCAGGCAGCACTTGCGTTAGTGTACGCACACCGGTTCAACGTCGTTCACGGTGATTTACGTCCGGCATCCCTCTTGCTCACGAACGATATTCGGTATCGATCCGGATTACGATTAGTCGTAAGTGGTTTTGCGCTTGGTCGGCTCAGTAGCGAAGTGTTAGCGATTGGCGGCATGACACCGAGTCGTTATCTGGCCCCTGAACGTCGTGAAGGTGCCGCTCCTTCGCCTGCCGCCGATGTGTTTGCCTTTGGGCAAATCCTCAGCGACCTATTCATCGCAACCGTTCCCGATCCTGACATTGCTCAACTATGTGCGGCTTGTACCACGCTCGATCCGGCAGCTCGGCCACCGGCCACCACCATTGCACTTGATCTAGCGCTGCGGATGCACGGTTCAAGGGCATGATAGTTGCGGACCGGCACAAGGTTTCTCAAGCAAGCCTTCTGCAGCCAGTCCGTGTCTGTCGTTAAGAGTGAGAAATCTGCTTGACCTTTTCGGCATCAGCCGCGATACGTGCAGCGACCGCTTCAGTCTGTTTACGCGCCACTTCTGGCATCAGAGTCACACTCTCACGCGCTCGCCAGCAAGCGGCAAAGTGCCCATCACCGTAGTCGATGAAGGGCGGCTCTTCTTCTCTGCATTTCTGGATCGCAATCGGGCAACGAGTATGAAAATGGCATCCTGATGGCGGGTTCAAGGGGCTTGGGACATCACCCTCGAGAATGATCCGGCGTCGTTGCTGCTCAATCTTTGGGTCGGGAATCGGCACCGCCGACAGCAGGGCCTGCGTATACGGGTGAAGTGGCATCGAATAGAGTTTCGACCCCTCGGCCAGTTCAACTACTTTACCGAGATACATGACCGCCACCCGGTCGGAGATATGGTTAACCACACTCAGATCGTGGGCAATAAACAAATACGTCAAACCCAACTTGTCTTGGAGTTCTTCCAGCAAATTGACTACTTGCGCCTGAATCGACACATCGAGCGCCGACACCGGCTCATCACAGACGACAAAATCCGGTTCTACTGCTAAGGCGCGGGCAATCCCGATGCGTTGACGTTGACCGCCGGAAAATTCGTGTGGGTAGCGGTTGGCAAACGCCGGGTTAAGCCCCACTAAATGCAACAGTTCTTCAACCCGCTCGCGTACCGCTCGTCCCTCGCGCAGCTTATGCACCCGGATCGGCTCGGCAATAATGTCGCCAACTGTCATCCGTGGGTTGAGCGAAGCATACGGGTCTTGAAAAATCATCTGCACACGACGGCGCATTTGACGTAATTCATTCCCACGTAGTTTGGTCAGATCAATTCCTTCAAACAGGACCTGCCCACCGGTTGGCCGATAAAGCTGTAAAATCGCGCGCCCCGTTGTACTCTTCCCACAACCCGACTCGCCGACCAGACCGAGCGTTTCGCCGCGCTTAATCGTAAAATTGACCCCATCAACCGCCTTTACCGTACCGACGCGTCGCTGAAAGATAATACCGCGTGTTACCGGGAAGTGCATCCGCAAATCTTTGACTTCAACTAAGGTAGTATCTGAGCGTTGAGTTGCCATGCTACGCCTCGTGTCTTACACTGCAATATCGGAAGTGGTCTGTTGTGGTACCGGAGTTTCAATCGTAATATCGAAGTGGCAAGCGGCTCGGTGATCGGGGCCAACCCGGCGCAACTCTGGCACTCTCGCTAAACATTCTTCGCGAGCATAATCACAGCGGGGGCTAAAGGGGCAAATCGGTGGTAAGTCGATCAGATTTGGCGGCAAGCCGCGAATTGGTGTGAGTCGGCGACCTCGCTCTTCATCAAGCCGCGGGATTGAGCGCAACAGACCGATCGTATACGGCATACGCGGGTTAGCAAAGATCTCGGCCGTTGGTCCCTCTTCGACCACCTTACCGGCGTACATCACCGTCACTCGGTCGGTCATCCCGGCCACGACACCCAAATCGTGGGTAATCAAGATAACCGCAGTTTCCAACTCCTCGCGTAGCCGGTTAATTAATTCAAGAATTTGGGCCTGAATCGTCACGTCGAGCGCCGTCGTCGGCTCATCGGCGATCAGTAATTCAGGGTTGCACGAAAGTGCCATCGCGATCATCACCCGTTGCCGCATCCCGCCCGAAAACTGATGCGGATAGTTGTCAAGACGCTTGCTCGGTGACGGAATCCCGACCATATCAAGCAACTCAATTGCGCGGTCACGGGCTTCTTTTTTGCTCAACTTAAGGTGTAATTCAAGCGACTCGGTAATTTGGCGGCCAATCGTCAATACCGGATTCAGTGACGTCATCGGATCTTGAAAGATCATCGCAATCCGATTACCACGGATACGGCGCATTTCTTCTTCACTGGCCTGTAACAGATCCTCACCATCAAATAAAATTTGACCACTGACGATTTTACCCGGTGGGTTAGGGATGAGCCGCATAATCGAAAGTGACGTCACCGATTTACCGCAACCTGACTCGCCGACGATACCGAGCGTTTCTCCCCGATTAACATAAAAAGAAACACCGTCAACTGCTTTGACGATGCCGTCTTGCGTATGGAAATAGGTGCGTAGATCGCGAACTTCGAGCAATGGGGCCATACGAATCCTCTGTCTCGTTGCCCTCATCATGTGCGGGCATGGTCGTTCCGTTGTTATGTTTACCTTTGATAGTGCGGATATGAGGGATAGTACCACAGAAAACCGGTCGGTGTCAAGAAAGCTCGGAGTACCGCACAATCGTGCGGCGCTCCGATGCGTTCATGGGAATGCGCGCACTCGTTACCAGACCCTGCGACCCGGCACATCGAATGTTGCTGTGTTCAAGATGTCAAGGATCGTTGGGAGGTAGTTGATAATCAGAATAATTGCCGCAACGGTGACCCACACCAACAACCGATCAAGGATTTTGGGTGCGTCTTCAGGGCCAGAGAGCGTCTTGGCGAAGTTGAAATCGGGTGCTTCGGCCAGCTTCTTGCCGCGGGTCAGCGTCATAATCATGTTGAGGTAGTAAAAGATGGCGCTCACGAACATGATTAGACCGCCGATCATGGCAAAGAAGAGGAAGAAGCGCCATTCATCCTGCACATAGGGTGCACCACCGATGTCGGTTCGTCGTGGCATGCCGCGCAAGCCTAGCTCGTGCATGAAGTGCGAGAATAGTCCCATCCCGACAAACCACAGCCATGCTTGGGCTACGCCCAGGCTACGGCTCCACAGTTGCCGTCCGGTGAGGTGGGGCACTAACCAATAGGTAATGCCCATAAAGCTCAGCGCTACTGCCGTACCAACCGTTAGGTGGAAGTGACCCGAAATCCAAGATGTATTGTGTACCACCAGGTTGACGTTGTATGAAGCATTGACCAGCCCACTAATCCCACCGAAGGCAAAGAGCATCATCGCCACGATCTGGGCCGAAATCTCCGGTTTGCCCCACGGCAAGTTAAAGATCCACGCCAACCAGCCCTCACCGCCGTTGCGCCGTCCGGCGTATTCGAGTGATGCCACCACGTTAAAGAAGGTGAGTAAGCTGGGGAAGAAGACACCAAACGTGAAGATAGCATGCACTAGTTTCCACATCTCGGAAATACCCGGATCGGCGACTTGGTGGTGCATGCCAATCGGTAATGACAGGATCAGGAAGAGAATGAACGAAACGCGCGCCATCGGGTCGCTAAACAGCTTCCCACCGGCTTGTTCTGGTACGAGGGTGTACCACGAAATGTACGCCGGTAAGAGCCAAAAGTAGACGATGGGGTGACCGGTAAACCAGAACAGCGTGCGTGCTAGTACCGGATCGGTGCCACCGACCAGTCCGAGCGACCACGGAATGACGAGAAAGATCATCTCACTCGCCACACCGATGGTCGAAATCGTCCACATGAGCATGGTGACGATGGCCATAAACGCGGGGAGTGGTGTGATTTGGTCGGGGTTGTCGGCTTTCCACGCGTTCCGGGTAATAATCATGTTTGCCAACAAGAGCCATGTACCGGCTACTACCAATGTCAACCCGATGTAGAAGAGCGAATCGGCCTTAAGGGGTGGGTAGAAGGTGAACATGACTGTTGCGTTGTTGGTCAGCAGTGGGATGGCCGCCAATACTAACCCACTGCCCATCACCCACAACGTGGCCCACGCTAGTCGGCTGCTGGCTAAGGGCCGACCGAGCGATTTGGCGAAGATATAGGTTAAAAACCCAATAATGTAAAAGGTTGTGAAGACAAGCACGTTTAAGACGCCGTGCACGGTCAGCCCTTGATAATACCCGCCGGGTAGTAGTGGCTTGGCCGGTGTATAGAGATCCAGTCCGTTGTAACGGAGGATCTGCAGTACGCCCATTAAGCCACCGACAGCAAGGGCGGCAAATGCGATGAAAATGTTGATCCCGGCAAGCTTGCGCTCGACACTGAGGTCGGTGCTGATAGCTACCGGTCGGGCGCGTGCAGCAATGCTGGCCATTCTCTCTCTCCTTCTTGCTTCTCTAGGGTAGCGAGGGTGCTACTCTTCCATTGGGGGACACCGGACAGTGTCACGTTAGGCTTTGGTTAGTTCACGATGATCTTGCCCGCCATGACATGGTGTCCGGCGCCGCAGTATTCATGACATAGGAACAAATACTCACCCGGTTTATCGAAAGTGGCCGTTACCCGTGAAATTTGACCGGGAATGACCATGACATTAATCGGTACCCCTTCGATCCTAAAGCCATGGATCACATCCTTGCTGGTCAGAATGAAGGTGACTTTCGCGCCGGCCGGGATCTCGAGAGTGTTAGGCGTGAACATGAAGGTCTGGGCGGTCAAAATTGCTTCATAGCGACCGGGCGCAATCTCGCGTAAACCGGGTTGGCTGAAAGTGGCATCGGTTCCGGCAGCGACGGCACTCACACTCACGCGCCCGGCTGTAGTCGGTACCCGTACCCCGACGGCAAATGCCGTCACCAGAATGGCAACCAACATCGATACAGGAATTGCAACGCTGGGCAGGATCCACGCCACTTCAAAGAGATAGCTAATAAACTTCTTGTCTTTCATGATGCCGGTATCCCTCCGTTAGCTAGCAACGTTAAGTAGACTTGCATCCACAGAATACTGAGTGCAAGCAAGAATCCGAGCGTGATCATGAGCGCACCGCGTGGTGGCTCGTGATCGTCCTCATGGTCGTCATCTGATGGGCGGCGATAGTTTGCCATTCACTCCTCCTTTACTTACTCCGGATAACATACAAACAAATGCGACGCTTCGTACACCAATCGCATGGCACCTTGGCTGCCCATTTCACGTGCGATCAGATCAACATCACGCAGTGCGATGGTGAGCGGTGGACCGTCGGCAGGGTACGAGGTGCGGATGTTACCAATCGGATCGATGAGAAACGTGCGGCGTTCGGCGTAGAGTTTGCCGGTTTCGTCTGGTTCGGTGTAGTACACCCCTAGCCCGCCACCGACGAGCATCTTGATGTCGCGCGGATCACCGGTGACAAAGCGCCAACTCTGTGGATCGACACCTAACTGTCCGGCCAGTGCCGAGAGATCGGCCGGTGTATCGTGGGCCGGGTCGAGGGTAATAGTGAGAAAGATGACTTCACTGCCCAATCGTCCGGCGGTTTGCAAGGCTTGGCGCAATTCGAGGAGCCGTCGGTTTTGCTCGGCACAGTCGTCTCCGCAGCGGCTATACATGAGGCTGATGAAGACCATCCGTCCACGCAGGTCGCTGTCGAGTAGGCGGTTCCCACGCTGATCGGTCAGCGCAAAGGGTGGTAGTGGCTCGCCGCGCGGGAGAACTTTCACCGGACGAGCAATCACAAACCATAGGAAGGCCGCGATCAGGCCACCGATGAGGATGATGCCTAGCCCGAACAACAAGCGGATGATGACCCGTCTGCGTGCTGTTAACTCATCTGTCGTTACAGGGAGTGCTATGTCAAGCCGCATCGTGCGATCCATCTAGCTACAATTGCTTGCAAGGCGAGTATACCGGGCAATAGTTGCTAGTGAAGTAAAGCGGTTATAACAAACAGTTGCAGTCTTACAACTTTTTGCGGTTGTATTCAAGGTGAATACACGCACGATATTCACATAATTCCTGCTAGACAATCATAAAGTAGCTGCACAAAATTGTTAGTCGGTTAGGTCCACATCAACCGCTCATCGTTGCTATCTGGCTCGGTTGTCTGTTCTTTACGCTGCATGAGGGAACTCTTTCCTCATCGGTCGCAACCGATAGCTACAATTGGCATGGCCGGCTGCGTTATCGCGTTCGGTATGCCGTTTTGTTGAGTTGATGAGGTGTTGCTGTATGACGCAAAAGAAGATTGTCGTGATTGGAAGTGGGTTTGGGGGGCTTAGCGCTGCTATTCGGCTTGCAGCACAGGGCCATGCGGTGACGATTCTCGAACAACGTGATCGCCCCGGTGGTCGTGCCTATGTCTATCAAACGAAAGGCTATACCTTTGATAGTGGGCCAACAGTGATTACCGCGCCGTTTATGTTTGATGAACTGTGGCAGTTAGCCGGTAAACGACGCGAAGATTATGTGACGTTCGAGCCATGCCGACCGTATTATCGCCTCTTCAACCATGAGGGTCGCTGCCTTGAATATGGTGATGATGAACAGGCTTTGCTTGAGCAGATCCGTCAGTGGAATCCGGCTGATGTGGAAGGGTATCGCCGCTTTATTGCTAGTACCCGCCCAATCTTTGAAAAGGGTTTTAGCTTGATCGATAAGCCGTTTCTTCACTTTCGCGATATGTTACGGATTACCCCCGACCTGATCCGGCTTAAATCGTATCAAAGTGTGTATCAGTTTGTCTCACAGTTTTTCCAAGATGATTTTCTCCGCCGTTGCTTCTCGTTCCATCCGCTCTTTATCGGGGGGAATCCGTTTGACGCAACGTCGATTTATGCGATGGTGCATTACATTGAGCGGCGGTGGGGTGTCTATCATGCTCGTGGTGGTACCGGTGCTATTGTGAAAGCAATGGTGCAACTCTTTACTGAGTTGGGTGGTTCAATCGAGTTGAACGCTAAGGCAGTAGAGATTGTGATCAACGGTCGCCGTGCTAGCGCCGTGCGTACCCAAGATGGTCGTCTGTTCCCGGCCGATATTGTGGTCTCGAATGCTGATGTGCCACAGACGTATATGACCTTAATCCCACCACGGTATCGCAAAGTGCAGACTGACCGCCGCCTGCGCCGGATGCGCTATAGTATGTCACTCGCCGTAATCTATCTCGGTATTAATCGTCGTTATGATGATGGTCGGTTGGTTCAGCACAATATCATCTTCAGTGAACGGTACAAGGGATTACTCGACGATATCTTCAATCGAAAATGGCTCGCCGACGATTTCTCGCTCTATCTCCACCGTCCATCACATAACGACCCGACGTTAGCTCCTCCTGGCCACGAGGCGCTCTACGTCCTAACACCGGTGCCTAATCTGGCGGCGAACATCGACTGGGCGACGGCTGGGCCGCGCCTGCGCGAGGCTATTCTTACCTTCCTCGAAGAACATTACATGCCCGATCTGCGGCGTCATATCGTGGTTGAACATATGGTCGATCCGCGCTACTACCGTGATGCCCTCAATAGCTACCTCGGCGCCGGCTTTTCGATCCAACCGCTCTTGACCCAATCGGCGTGGTTCCGTCCGCATAACCGCTCTGAAGATATCGATAACCTGTATCTGGTAGGAGCAGGTACGCATCCCGGCGCCGGCTTACCCGGTGTGATTGCCTCAGGGGCGATTGTTGCTAATTTGGTCGCTCAAGAGGCCTGATAACCGCCGTTGATGCAAGAGTGGGTCATAGCCCACTCTTGCGGTGTTCCTGCTCGCATTGTTCACGGTACGCTTGGTGTTCTTGTGAACACTTGTTCTTAATTTGTCGTTCTCGTGGTGTAACGGTTTATCAAGAGCGTGAGAACGATGTACAGGGCTGCCCCACCGATCCCGGTTAGGGTCAAGCCGATCAGTAGTCCCGGTACATCATTTGGCCAGCGATAGCTGGCTGTTGGTGTGCCGCCAGGGATCAGATCGCGTGCATACCACCATAACCCGCCAACGAGGAGGCTGACAGATAAGGCACTTATGAATTGTTGCCAAACTCTCGGTGTACTCCAGATACCCGGTAGCGTGCGTGCGAGGGCAATTGCCAGTAACACTGTTTCGAGGGTGTTAGCAATACTGAAGGCAATTGCCAGCCCTCCTATATCAGCTCCTGCGAACAGCAATACGGTACCGAGGGTGATGTTGAGCGTCACCTGTCCGAAACCGATCAGTACCGGTGGCCAGGTGTGTTGCATTGCATAAAAAGTACGGATCATGATTTCTGATGCAGCGAAAGCCGGTAACGCGAAGGCGTAGCCGGTGAGTGCCGCAGCAGTGTACGAGAGCGAGAGTGTATCAAAAGCGCCCCGTTCAAATACGACGCGCGCTAGCGCTGGGCCTAAGGTCAGTAAGGCGGCGGTTGCCGGTAGCGTTAGCCAGAGAATGCGACTCAGCGTTGTGCGCACATCATCAATCAGGTCACGAAATTGTTGTTCGGCGACGAGTCGGGCGAGCCGTGGGAAAGCTACGGTGCTTAAACTAAGCGCAAAGACGCCGTATGGTAACAGCATCAATTGATAGGCCCAACGTAATCCGGCTAGTTTGGCATCACCGTCGGGCAGACGGGCAGCTAACGCTAACGTTGCAACAATACTCAGATGGGCCGCCGCTTGCCCAATCACGCGCGGACCCATCGCTTGCGCCACTTTCCTGAGTTCTGCCATATTGCGACCCAACTGTGGTCGCAGTTGCATACCTAGCTCGAATAGTGCCGGTAACTGGATCAGCAAGTAACATAGCGCACCAATGATGACCCCCCATGCCATCCCCCAAATGCCAACCCATGGCGCCAATAATGCTCCGCCGGTAATCCCCAGATTGTAAATGCTTGGGGCAAGTGCTGGCATCGTAAATCGGTCACGGGCATTCAGCGCCGCCATCGCTAGTCCGCCAAGGCCGAGCAAGAGTGGTGAGAGGAGAAATAGGCGGGTCATAGCGACAATGAGGTCGAGGGTTGTGTTCGTGAAGCCTTGTCCGCCGTAGAGCAGCGGGACAAGCCACGGTGCTGCGACAAACAAAACAGTGCTGGCTACTAACAAAACTATCAATGCCCACGTCACTACAGCACTGACCAGCTCCCATGCGCGTTCTGGCCGCTCACGTTCCCACAGTTCAATGAATACCGGAATAAAGCTGCTACCAAGCGCCCCACCAATAATCACGAGGTACAGCAAGTCGACGGTGCTAATCGCTGCCCCATAAGCGGCCATTTCGGCGGAAGTACCGAAATAGTATGAAGCGACCATGTCGCGGATCAAACCGGTTATCCGGCTCAACATAAAGCCGCCCATCACAATCAAGCTGTTACGTTGCGTGCGGAGACGGCGGTGGACGGTCCTTAGTTGCACAGTCGGCGTTCCTATGCTATACTTCAGAACTAGCGCGGCGAGCAAGCGCTCGCCGCTTCACTTGTCATCAGTAACGCACCAATTATATCCGAGGAGTTTAACCTTGGCGAACACAAAATCGGCAAAAAAGCGCATTCGGAGCGACGCACGTAAGCGTCTGCGCAATCAGTCGTATCGTTCGCGTATAAAGACGATGATTAAGAAGGCCGAACTCGCGTTGGCGAGCGGTGTTGTTGATGAAGCTGCTTTGCGCACTGCCTATAGCACGCTCGATAAGGCCGCTGTAAAGGGGATTATCCACAAAAATAACGCCGCTCGTCGTAAGTCGCGCTTAGCCCAAAAGGCCAAAAAAGTTGCCTTGGCCGCTCAAGCCGGTTCGGCAGCATAACCTTCCCCTCTTATTCCGGTCGGGCCGCACAGGGTGCGGCCCACGTACTATCGACGTCGTACCGTCGTCGATGATGATTGACAAATCTCCACTACAAACAATTCAAGTGCCGTCTCTGCTTGCATCTTACCGGTCTTAATTGCATGGTCGAGTTCAAGCAGACGGTCATGCGCAGTTACCAGTTCCGCCGCAGTAAAATGACGGGCCTGTTCTGCTGCTTTCCGTGCGACAAACGGTTTTAATCCTAGCTCGCCGGCAATATCGTCGGCCCGATGACGTTGGCCGAGGAGCTGCTTAACGTGCAACAGAATCCGAATCTGTCGTGCCAGCATAAACAACACGTAGTGTGGAGCTTCACCATCCTCGATAAGTGCGCGTGCGCCGCGCAAGGCTGCCCTTAAGCGTTTTCCACTCAGATCATCGATAAACGCAAACAGATTTTGCTCTTGCTGATCGGTAACCAGTCGGTCAACTGCTGCTTGATCGATCTTGCCACCCCTCCCAACATAACTGGCCAATTTCGCCAGCTCATTCACTAAGGTACGACTATCATTACCGGCTAAATCGACCAGTCGCTGCGCTGCTGTCGGTTCAATCGTCACCGACAGCAAACGAGCGCGCTGACCAATCCAGTGCAACAGTTCCGAACCGCTGAGCAGTGGAAATTCGCGCACCACACCATGTTTGCTCAGATAGGTGAAGAGAAGGTGTCGTCGGTCAATATCTTCCTGTTCGACAAACACCAAATCACACGTCGGCGGTACCCGTGCGCAATAGTCACGTAGTTCCTCACGTGCTTTGCCTGCCTTACTGTGTTTGAGGGCATCGTAAACAATCACCAGTCTCCGGTCGGTCAAAAACGGGTGCGCTTCGCAGGCCGCAACGAGTTGTTCAATCGTCAGTTTCCGCCCGTCAAGCACACTTACATTCAGATCGGCAACGTCAGCCGGCAGATGCGACCGTAATTCAGCCAGCGCTTCGCTACGCGCCAATTCATTTGCTCCGTAGAAGAGGTAAATCATCGCTCTGGCTCATTATCAAGGGCACGGGCAATCGCACCGATTAATCGTGCCGCCCGTTCGGCTAACGACGGATCGTACTCATACCTGCTATCGGCGATAGCGCGGATGCTCAACGTGCGAAAATGTCGTTGCCGAAACGGTGCGAGTAGCTCGTCACGGACTGCCAATGTGCGTGGTTCGAGATCGATCACCGGATCGGTCTGATCCGCCATCATCGCCAGTTGATACAAAAACTGATCAGCCCGTTCGTGCCGCAATACACCGTCACGGCTGATAATTGCCAATTGACCACATGCTAACGGTCCTAAGCCGATCACGAACGTATTCCGCGGATCGAACGGGTAACGGGTAAGTAACGTCTTGATACCGTGTTGGTCACAATAGGCAGCACCGATAGTCACCGCCCACACTTCCACGTGACGTAACCCGTGAAGATGATGACCGGCAATCAATAGCGCCGCCAGCGCCGCGATCCCACCATCAGGTTCCATTAGCTCTATTGGTCGATAAGTAGCCCAAAGCCAACCTATGGCACCGAGTAGCGCAACAATCAGCAACGACCACTGCCAGATCGTCCAAGCCGCAGTAGTCGCGCTGACGAGCGGTAAGCTGGTGAATACCAGCCGTATTAACAAACCTTCTGTCGTTGGCGCGATCAAGTGAGATATGCCGCGCCATGCTGGGGGTGTGTCGAGCGGTGCAACGATAACTAAACGCCAGCGTGGTTGACTCGGCTTATCGATGTCAGTAACAGCGATGGGTAGGGCTGCAATAATATTCTGACTCATGCGCTGTCGGCGCAACACCGGTAGTGGGGTAGCCAAAGCATCGGCACACAAGACTGCCACTAGCCAAAGGACGAGCACAATACCTGCCACCGGAAGCCAACCACTTAACACCGTAACGGCGATCAACCATACAGCTACCGGTCTAAAACGCACCCCTGGGTGATCAACTGCCGGGAGTGAACGCGTGTCCACGCTGAAGCCCGCCTGTCGCAGGCGGGCATTAATCTGAGCTGCTGCCACTGCTTCTGCTGTAGAAGTGGCACGGCGCGGACCAAGCTGTTCGGCTAGCCCGGCCAATATTCCAACAGGATTAAAAGGTTGCACCGGCATTGATCTGTGCTTGCCTAGGGCGCTGGTGTGGGTGTAGGTATGGGTGTGCTTGGTGCCCTGATCGGTGTCGCAGTGGCCGGAGGTGACCCTGGATTGGCCGGCAAACCGGGCAACGGTGTGTCTGGGCGCCGGCAATCAGTTTGGCCCGGTAGACAAAGGAGCAACACCAGATCGTAACGAATAAACTGGTTGCCGATATCACCGACATTCTTCACTTGAACGAAATAGAAGCCGTCAACTTTCGGTGAGAACTCAATTTGCGAATCGAGCGTATTTCCTCCCGGCATATCATCGTTGATATCGAGAATACTCACGCCATCACGATCGGCCAGCACCAGCACCGTGTCGGCTCCTGCTTGGGTGTCACTGTTAACCGTATTTGGTCCACGATACCGCCGGGTATCGGTGTAGATCACATAACGTTTACCGGCCTTTGCAAAGAATATCACCCAATCGGCATCACCGGTCGGACAGAGACGGCGATTTTCTTGCACCTCATTAGACGTAATCAGACGTGCTTGCTCAGGCAACCCGTCTGGCTCAAATATATCCAGACAGACCGTCTCGGCAGGCATTGGCGTTGGGCCATTGCTCTCATCGATCAAAACAATGACATACGAATAATCGTTGCCACCCCTCCCGGCAGTGTCACGCACTCGAATGTAATAACTGCCATCAGTCGGACTACGGAACGTAATACGTGGCCGCGTATCACGTGGGTTAGGATTGGCCGGATCGCGGTTGTAGAAATCATCGTTAAAGGCCAATCGGTTAAGCTGGCTATCGAGCAATTCGAGCGAGAGATCGATCCCCGGTTGCATCACCGGTATATCAATGGTGTAAACCTTGCCCGCGACACCGCCAAAGTAGAGCCAATCCTCATCGCCGGTTGGGCAAATCACATGCTCTTGCGGAATCTGCACGTCGATCCGTTTCGCTTGGGCCGGCATATCGTCAGGTTCAAAACCATCGACACAAACAGCTCGTGCTAATGGGGTAGAAGTTGGAATAGGTGTTGGTGTCGGTGTAGCAGCGACCACTTGCACGATAATACGGAAAAGGGCAGTCACGCTGGGAGTACTGGTACGAAAAGCAAAAACATCAATGGTGTAGTTCCCCGGCACCGCACTTGGCGGAATATCGAAGAAAAAGGTAAAGTTTTGCGTTGCGTTCACTGCGATAGCAATAGGTTGTCCGGGCGAAATCGCAAAACCGCTCCAGCCGGTCGGCAGCGTTGCTGTGATCCCAAACGTATCGGACACGCCACGATTTTGCAGGTTGGTATTAACCGAAATCGAAACTTGACCGGCTTGACCGCTGACGGTTGCAGATGTTGGTGTCCAAACAAAATCAATCGTTTGACCTAACGGTGCTGCACTAGCCGGAAGTTGTGGTAGGGCTGTCAGTACCATCAGTATTGTTACACAGATTGTGATGGTGAGGTTGCGGAGTTTCACAGAGGTTTTCATGCTGCTCGCTAGCTCCCTCTGCATACAGAGCGGCGGATACGGCAACATTATAAGCTGCTGCTTGCTTCGATGTCAAACATTTTAGGCGTAAAGATTCAGAAAAGCGGGATATAATTTAGATATAAAATATTGATGATTAAAGTATCTGTACCGCAGGTGAAGAGTTCGTTTCACGCAAAGGGCTATTGCTCAGCTACGCTATAGGATAGCGGGGAGTCGTTACCAAAGGCGCCAGCGCGGCGCAGGAGGGGCTATGAACATCGCAATTGAACTTATTCAGAGCTGGCGCTTGCTCGCTCGTTTTCGTGAGCTGATCAACGAGCCGGGCGTGCAACAGTTGATAATTCGGAATG
The DNA here is from genome assembly GCF_049970315.1 of Chloroflexus sp. GTDB lineage: Bacteria > Chloroflexota > Chloroflexia > Chloroflexales > Chloroflexaceae > Chloroflexus. The sequence goes on along the minus strand of NZ_JBMFNE010000013.1, from coordinate 33,536 downwards.
AGAATGGCGACGACCTCATCGCGATGAAGGTCCCGGCGATGCTGGAAGGTTCCACCATACGTCCGATGTTGGCGGCCGTGAAGGCAATTGCTAATGAGTTGCCGCGGGTGACGATTGCAATTGTATACAACCCCGAGCTTGCCAGCGCGATGGGTGAAACCGATGAGTTTGATGGAGCGATGGATGTGGTCGAACCGGTGTTTGAGCGGTATTAGGCTGAGTATATGTTCTCTCACAGCATAGCAGTGGTTTTGACTACTGCTATGCTGTTTTCTTCAATTCCTGACGGATTCGGTAAACAATTTGAAAAGCGGGAATGCATTGCTGTAGGTAGCAAACAGTAACCACATTGGCAAACGCCAGCTTACAACAAACACAATGGCTGCTATCCAAGATAGCAGGGCATGGTGTTGAGGTAGATATGTCATACGATTTGGTATTTCTTGGATAAGCCATATGAGCAAGAATGTAAGGCATGTTACATGAATATTGATGAATCGGCCATAATCTGCTGCAACAATCATTAGTGGAACGGTGGATAGTAGCGATATTCCGATGAACATGATAATGGCTGCCAATCCTCGTCGTGGTATACATTGCCATAATCGGTATGCAGTAATAACAACAATAATAGGGATGAAACTCATGAAACCGGTGATGAGGTAGACAACACTTGTTTCAGGCGTAGTGAATAGTCTAACAAACTCGATACCTTGCTCGGTGCTTAGCTCTAAAAAAGAAATAGCACCGAGCACTTCGCCAAGCATCATACAATCCCGTGTGGGAATTGGTTGAATTGAGCTGCAAATCGCATTGATAGTATCTGTGTTTGCCTGTGGTGATCGAACGATGAGTCCACCGATTAACACCGCCGGTAGTAAGGCAACGGTTGTAGATCGTGACAATGGACCAAAATCCCGTTCGTAGATAATGGTAGCCGCGATGATATACGGTAAAAAAAGCACTAACATCTCATGAGACAGTACTGCGACAATACTCGCTCCACCAACCCATATTGGTAGAAATCGTAGTGGTCTCTTTGATAATCTCAAACTAAGAATAACGAGAAGGAGGATAATTTCCAAGACTAGCTCTTTACGAACGCCGAGGTGTGGCCATGTATAAAATGAAAGCAAGAGAAATGCTGGTGAGAATAATAGCGTAAATGTTATAGGTGATAGCTCGGTTGTGCGGATAAGGTAATAGGTTAAGATAAAAAATACGGTTAGAATTGTGGTTTGCACGAGAATAGTGAGTTGGGCGGTTGGAATCGATAATCTCTGGGCGATCTGGAAGATGATTTCGCCAGGTAATCCTCGTCTTACAAACCCACCTTGATAATTAATCAACCATTCCCCGATGAGCCATTCGTGCGGGATCGGTTGTTGCCACAGTAAGAAACTTAAAAAGATCTGGGAAAAATAAGGAATACTGACTAGACCAAATAATGTCAGTGCATGTGTTTTTCGTGATGGTGTTCTGTACTGAAGTTCATATACGGTTAATGTATTATGAGTGTGTTCCATGCCGACATCATCTCCTTTCACGTCTTATCGCCTCGCTCATAATCCTAAGCATGTACGTTACCGTAGTATTACCCTCTACCGTTAGTTGTTGGACTACGGTAAGGGTATCATAGCGTTGATCGCACTGCGCATTTTGTTATGGTATACTGTTGTATGCACAACAAGTGCTCAGTGAGGAGAAACCTATGTCTAGCCATGCCCCCGCCGAACTCGATCTGGCGGTTGCGTCGTTAATTATGGTGCGACCTGACGAGGATCGCGAAGAGTACGAAGAACAGTACGAAAGTGTTGCTGCCGTGCAGGATCAACTGCGCGAGCTTGGCATTGATATCGATCTCGTGAGCCAGCCCGGTGTTGAGATCTGGGAAGGTTCCATTGAGACGATGGGTGCGCTCTATCAATTAGCCCGTATGGCCGCCCATCTTGAGCGGGGTAATGACTTAGCCCCAATTATCGCCGACGGGCCTGTCCTTGACGACGATCTCGACCGAGCGGTGACTGATGTTTGGGATGAACTGGTGTCGAGTCGCTATCGTCATCTGATCAATCTCCAGGGCATTAATAGTTACTATCTGCCGGTTGATTTCGCCGATCCGATCTATTTGCCCTTTGAAGATGACGATGGCGAAGAGGATCAGGCATTTTTTGGCTCGTCGGTGCAGTTGTTGCGTGAGTTGTCGGAATTGGCCCCGCAGTTGATCAAGGCCGGCGTTTCGCCTCGTTCTGATGCCTTCCGCTGCCTTGAGGTACTCCGTGAGGCTGCCGACCAGAGTGTGAAGTGCGGACTTCCCATCATCGTTTGGTAACGGTTCCATGCAGGATGTGATCTTTTTTGAACAACGCCCCCGTCCTGACCGTGATCAGACGCCGCGTGAGCGGCGCTATTATGTATGGACGGTCGGTTGTCAAATGAATATCTCCGATTCAGAACGCCTTGAAGCGGCTTTGCAAGGTGTCGGCTATAGCCCGGCTGCACGGCCCGAAGAGGCGAGCTTTATTGTCTTGAATTCATGCAGTGTACGCGCTTCTGCCGAAGAGCGGATTCTGGGCAAACTCGGCGAGTTGGTGCGGGTGAAGCGGTCCTATCCCGATACCAAGATTGTGCTCTGGGGGTGTATGGTTGGCCCGAATAACCGCTCGATCTTCGCCGAGCAGTTGCCAATGGTCGATCATTTTGTCTCACCGTCGGCGGTCGATGAAGTAGTGGCACTAGCTCCGAACCCGATCTATACCCTCGATGAACCGGCGCTGCCGGTGCGGGACTGGAGCCATCCACCGGTCTCGGTGCATGTACCGATCCAGTATGGCTGCAATATGACATGCTCGTACTGTGTTATTCCACTCCGCCGAGGCCGTGAGCGATCCCGCCCGTTGCCCGAAATCGTCGAGGAGGTACGGCGGATTGTAGCGCGTGGTGCTAAGGAGATTACGCTACTCGGCCAGATTGTCGACTCCTGGGGCCACGATCTCCCCGGACGGCCTGAGCTGGCTGATTTGCTCGAGGCGGTCGATCCAATCCCCGGTCTGCTCCGGTTGCGGTTCCTTACCTCGCATCCGGCCTGGATGACCGATCGCTTGATCGAGACGGTGGCGCGCTTGCCGCGTTGCCAACCAGAAATCAATTTGCCGGTGCAGGCTGGTTCTGACCGCGTTCTTAAGCTGATGCGACGTGGCTATACGGTGGCCCGCTATAAGTCGTTGATCGCGAAGATTCGTGCCGCGATTCCGCATATTTCGCTGACCACCGATATTATCGTTGGTCATCCCGGTGAAACCGAAGAGGATTTTCGCCAGACCATGGAACTCTGCGCCGAGATCGGCTTTGATAAAGTGCATATCGCAGCTTTCTCGGCGCGTCCTGGAACGCGTGCCGCCGAGCAAGAGCAGGATCCGGCGCTGGCAGTGCCACCCGACGTTAAAGAGGAACGTCGCCGCCGTCTTGAACAGTTGCAAGAACAAATTGCTACCGAGCGCATGGCTCACTTCCTCGGTCAGACGGTTGAGGTGTTGGTTGAAGGTGAAAGCAAGGGGAAGTGGCGTGGCCGTACTCCCGGTAATCGGCTGGTCTTCTTTTCCCATCCCGCCGATCTGACCGGCCAGTTGGTTCCAGTCAAGATTACTGCTACCAGTCCGTGGTCATTGCAAGGTGTGCCGTTGCTCGACTAACAGGCCGAGACGGTTCAACCGCGCTAACCGAGTGGTCGCTCTCATCAAATAGAATCACGCTGTCGTCGCTCGTGGTGCCAACGAGTGGCGATCAATGGGAGCGCTGTGTTATCACACCACTAGAGATGCAAGGAGTATGACCTTGTCGAAGCAAGATGAAAAGTTGCGGATTCGCCGCCGTCTCCAAGAAAAAGCGATTGAACTGGCGGCGTTGAATCGCTGGCAAGAAGCGGCTGAGTTAAACCAACAGTTGCTGCGCGTGGTCGAAGATGCCGAGACGTATAATCGCCTCGGTAAAGCGTTATTTGAACTCGGTAAGTATGCCGAAAGTTATCGCGCGTATCAGAATGCGCTGCGCCTGAATGCATCGAATCCGATTGCCCGTAAAAATGTCGCTCGCCTTGAGTCGTTGTTGGCGCGTGGCATTACCGAAGCACCGGTTACGCGCTCGACGCGCCAGCAAGTTGATATGCGGATGTTCATTACCGAAACCGGCCGCACGGCACTGACTTCGCTGGTCGATGTGCAGCGTGGCCCCACCGTTGATGCACTGATTACCGGCGAGAAGGTTGAACTGCGCGTTGAGGGTAAGATGGTCTACGTCGTCGATCTCGACGGTAATCTGATCGGGCGTGTCGAACCTAAGCTGAGTCATCGGCTCGTTGAGCTGATAAACGGTGGGAATCGCTATCTCGCTGCCGTGGTTCAGGCTGACTCGCGCAATGTGCGGATCCTCATCCGCGAGATCTATCAGGATCCGAGCCAGCGCGGACGAGTCTCATTCCCCGGCAAGTTTGGCGAAGGTGCGACTATTCTCTCTTCGTTCCGCTTTGATGAGTACGAAGATGTCCTCGACGAAGAAGAGTTGGTCGAAGAGCCGGAGACCCTTGACGAAGAATATATCGGCGGCGATGAGGAAGATGAAGTCGGTTTGGACGAAATCGATCAAGATATCGCCGACGATGATGATACACTCGAAGAATAGTGCCTTAGCCGGTGAGTGGGTTTGTCGCTTGCTCGCCGGCTTCCCCTTGCGCTCACTCGTTTAGCTCGCTATACTACCTCTAGCGAGCTGATGATTGGCTAGTTTAAGGTCACTGCCAGCCCCAAGATATTACTTGCCCGGCGTTGCGGCAGAGAGGGTGAGTTATGAACTTCCGTCTGCATGAAGTTAATCCGTCGGTAACGACGCCCGGTACACCGGCACAACAGATGCCGAATATTCCACCTCAGCCCACGACCATCGCTGAGACAGGGTTGTCAATGGGGTTTTTGACCGATCATATTCTGAAAGTGATCTATTTTTCCGGCGCAATTACCGGCCAGAAACTAGAAGAGACAGTGAAGCTGCCGTTTCTTGGTGTCATTGATAAAGTTCTCGAGTTTCTTAAGCTGGAAGAGTATGTCGATATTATTGGGGCTGAAGGGGGGTTCAGCGAGCGCTCATTTCAGTATGTAATTACTGCTAAAGGTCGGAATAAAGTACACGAGGTGATCGACCGTAATCAGTACGCCGGTCCGGCCCCGGTGCCGTTACAACAGTATGTAGAAGTGACGTTACGGCAGAGTATTGGCGAATTGGTGATCGATCAGGCGACTATCCGTAAAGCCTTTAGCCATCTGGTGGTGAGTGAGAAGATGCTCGACAAGATTGGTCCGGCCGCTAACTCTGCGCGGTCACTCTTCCTTTACGGGCCGCCCGGTAATGGAAAGACGACCATCGCCGAAGGGATCGCCAATCTCCTTGGTGGCTTGGTCATTATTCCGTATGCGGTGGAAGTCGATGGGCAGATTATCAAAGTCTTCGACCCACTCAACCATCAGGTCGTGCAGGTAAATGAAGTTGGACACACCGATATTCCACCTTTACCGTTCAGTGGGCCTGCCGTGCCAACCACAACCTATCCTGATGCACGCTGGGTGGTGTGTAAGCGGCCCCGGGTGATGGTTGGTGGTGAACTAGAACTTGAACAGCTTGAATTGATCTTCGATCCGGTCTCGAAGGTCTATGAAGCACCATTTCAGATGAAGGCGAACGGTGGCCTCTTCCTAATCGACGACTTTGGCCGCCAGAAGTGCCGTCCGCAAGATTTGCTGAACCGTTGGATTGTACCATTGGAGAAGAAAGTTGATTTTCTTGCTCTGCAAACCGGCAAGAAAATTCAGGTGCCGTTTGATGTCTTAATTGTCTTTTCTACGAACCTCAATCCGAAAGATTTGGTTGATGACGCTTTCCTCCGGCGCATTCGTCATAAAATTGAAGTGCCAAACCCAACACCAACCGAGTTTCGTGCCATTTTTCAATTGGTGTGTAAGAGTAAACGCATCCCATACAGCGATGATGGCTTGCGCTACCTCATTCAAGAGCATTATATGAAGGTTGGTCGTGAATTACGCGCTTGTCATCCTCGTGATCTTTGCGACCAAATTCTTGATGAAGCAAAATACCGTGGCATTCCGCCGGCAATGTCACGTGAATTGATCGATCGTGCCTGCGAAGCGTATTTCGTCAAGCTCGGCTAAGGAGGTTGTTTCGTTATGTCACTGCTCAAGCGTCTTACCGGTAGTACGCCTCAGCCCGATCCTGCTCCGGCTGTTGCCACGCCTCCTCCACCGGCAGCGTCTGCCGTGACCCCAGCTCCAGTCCCGCCTCCGCCGGTAGCTTCTACCCCCGCTCCGGTGCGTCCAACCGTCCAAGATGCGACTCCGGCGAACGACCAGAAGCGGATGCTCGAACTGTCACTCTGGATCGTTGACCGTATTCAAGCTTCACTCGGTAGCCAGACTGAGTTGAAGCGTTCGCCTGAAACCGAACGTCTATTGCAGGAACGGTTTGCGCGGATCTATCAGCAGGCTAATGTGAACCTGTCCGATCAAGATGTCAAGAAACTCTTCGCAATGGTGTGCGATGAGTTGTTCGGTTTTGGCCCATTACAACCGTTGCTCGATGACGATAGTATTTCTGAGATTATGGTCAACGGACCTCACAAAGTGTATATCGAGCAGAAGGGTAAGCTGAAACTCTCGGATGTGCGGTTTGCCTCCGATGAGCACGTGATGAAGATAATCGACCGCATTATTCGTCCACTTGGTCGTCGTATCGACCGTAAGTGGCCAATGGTCGATGCCCGCTTACCTGATGGTTCGCGTGTTAATGCGATTATCCCGCCGTGCGCGATTGATGGGTCGACGATCACGATTCGTAAGTTCTCGAAGAATAAGCTTAAGGTCGAAGACCTGATCCGCTTTGGTTCGATGACCGCCGAAATGGCCGAGTTCTTGCGCGCCTGCGTGGTCTCACGGTTGAATATTGTGGTGGCCGGCGGTACCGGTTCAGGTAAAACAACTTTGCTCAACGTGCTATCGAACTTTATCCCTGAAGATGAGCGTATTATCACGATTGAAGACAGCGCTGAGTTGCAGTTGGCTCAAGATCATGTAGTGCGCCTCGAAGCAAAACCACCGGAGATCGATGGTACCGGTCGGGTGACGATTCGCGATCTGGTGATTAACTCGCTGCGTATGCGCCCCGAACGGATCGTAATCGGTGAGTGTCGTGGTGGCGAAACACTCGATATGCTCCAGGCTATGAATACCGGTCACGACGGTTCACTCACCACCCTCCACGCCAATACGCCGCGCGATGCGATTGCTCGTATGGAGACGATGTCGCTGATGGCCGGTATGGATATGCCGCTACGCGTGATTCGTGAGCAGATTGCCTCGGCTATTGACCTGATCGTGCAGCAAACCCGGTTGGAAGACGGTTCACGTAAGGTGGCCTATATTACCGAAGTGCAGGGTATGGAGGGTGATACTGTTGTCTTGCAAGATATCTTTAAGCTTGAGATATTGGGCAAGACGCCGGAAGGCAAAATCATGGCCGAATTGCGTCCTACCGGTGTCCGGCCTAAGTTTACTCCTCGCCTCGAGGCGCACGGCTTCAAGTTGCCGCCAAGTGTCTTCGGTGCGCAAATTCCGGGTCAGCGCGGTCGGGTCGGTTTTAGCGTGTGAAAGCGTCATATGACGGTGCGAAGACGCTGAGCGTTGCGATAAGGGTTGCGATTAGCCCACCGTATGCACAGCTTCTTCGCACCGTTTTGTTGTGTCTAGATGGGTGATGCAGATAATGGGACTCCCGATTGTCATTGTGGGTGGGGGCTTAGGTGGCTTAGCTGCTGCAATCCGTCTTGCGGCACGGGGCCGGCACGTTATCGTGTGTGAAAAGAACGAACGACTCGGCGGGAAGCTGAATCTTCATCAGGCCGCTGGCTATACCTTCGATACCGGTCCGTCGTTGTTGACCATGCCATGGGTTATTCGTGATTTATTTGCGTTTGCCCAACGCCGGATGGAAGATTATCTCTGTCTGGCACAGATTGAGCCGACGTGTCGCTATTTCTGGCCCGATGGTACTCGCTTTGATGCCTGGCAGCGTCTGCCACAATTGGTGCAAGAGATCGAGCGCATTAGCCCGGTTGATGTGCCCCACTTTTTTCAGTTTATGGCCCATACTGCACGGATCTACGATGCGGTTGCCGGCCCCTTTTTACTCCGTCCGTTCGATGGGCTGCGTGAATTAATCACGCTATCAATGGTGCGTCACGCATTTCGTATCGATGCGTTGCGCAGCGTTGATGCTGCTGTACGCTCGTTTTTTCGTAGCCCGCATTTGCGCCAGCTCTTCAACCGTTACGCCACCTACAACGGATCGTCTCCCTATGTATCGCCGGCTACGTTCACCCTTATTTCCTATATCGAGTTAGCAGAAGGTGGTTGGTATGTACGCGGTGGTATGTACCAGTTAGCCGTCGCTCTGGGCAGGTTGGCTGCCGAACTCGGGGTTGAAGTGCGTACCACAACACCGGTCAGTGAAGTAATCGTTGAGAAGGGATATGCACGTGGAGTACGGTTGGCTCATGGTGGTGTCCTGCCAGCAGCCGCGGTAGTTATTAACGCCGATCCGCAGTACGCCTACACCCACCTCATTCCCGGCGGTCAGCGCGAAGCGACTCGGTTGGCCCGGTGTGAACCTTCGTACAGCGGAGTTGTCCTCTTCCTTGGGGTTGAAGGGGATTTTCCCACATTGGCGCATCATACCATCTTCTTCAGCGCCGACTATCCATCCGAGTTTCGTGCCATCGTGCAAGATCGTCGTCCAGCACTCGATCCGACCATCTACATCGCTGCTACGTGCCGTTCCGATCCAACCCATGCCCCTCCCGGTCATATGAATTTGTTCGTGCTGGTGAATGCGCCTGCCGATGATGGTCGGATCGATTGGGAAGCTGTAATGCCGGCGTATCGCGACCATATCATCGCCAAACTTGAGGTAATGGGTTTGTCCGGTTTACGTCAGGCGATCCGCTACGAATACTATTGGACACCGCGTGATTTAGCTCAACGCTACAACACAGCGTTCGGTGCTATTTATGGTCTGAGTTCCAATTCCCCCTTTGCTGCCTTTGCCCGTCCTCCTCTCCGTGCCCGTCGCATCAAGCAGCTCTATTTTGTCGGAGGCGGCACGCATCCGGGTGGTGGAATCCCGCTGGTTCTGTTATCCGGGAAAGCTGTGACCACTCGGATTTTGGCCGATCAGGGGTCGTAAGGCTAAAAATGTTTTACAACACTGCCATGATTTGCGGGCGATTCTTCATGGTTTTTTAACTATACGATCGCTTATCGTAGAAATAATTGTGTTTTATCATCGTTAAGTTACGATAAGCTACTTGATTCTACACTGTTGTAGTGCTATGATAAGGCCGTAGCTTCGAGAGGACATCAAAAAGCAAAGGAGGGAACACAATCACTTACATGCAACCGGAAGGCAAGCGCTATACCTCTAATGTAAAAGGTTATGTGTGGGTAAGTTGAGAGAGGTATAGCGTAAGTTCGGGGAAACGCCCTCATCAATATATGAAAAATGTAATGATGATGAGCGGCGGGGAGACGAACAGACAAGCGCCAGATTACTGCTGAGTAATCGGATGCTCTGCGAGCCATACGGTTGCTTCCCACACAAACTCACCGCGTTGGGGAAGAAGGAGCTGCTATCCCACGCTAGATGGTGAGGTTATCCGATAGCAAAAGCTGGCCCGGCGCAATATCTGCTGAAGGCAGAGCAGCTAAAGGATCTGTGCGGGTACGGTGGTTGTCACTCTCTGGTAGCCCTGATGAACTCTCGAAGCAGCGGCCTCTGTATGGTGGTAGGTAGGTAATAGGTTTAGCTTCTAGTCACAGGTGCGGCAGGTATCTGCCGCATCTGTGTTTTTTAATATATGTTATTAGGCCATCGTCCACCCACCATCGACCATCAGCGTCTGTCCGGTAATGTACGAGGCAACTGGCGAGGCGAGAAAGAGAACCGCTGCAGCGACCTCTTCCGGTTTGCCCAACCGGCGCAAGGCAATGATCCCGGTACTCCACTGCTGGATCGCCGGGGGGATCACGTTTATCAGTTCCGTTTCGATCATCCCCGGTGCGACGGCATTGACCGTAATTTGCCACGGGGCCGCTTCACGGGCGAGGGATCGGGTGAGGCCGATGATACCGCCGGCTGCTGCTGCAAAGTCAGCTTGGCCGGGAAAGCCTGATATACCGTACAAGGCCGCTATGTTGATGATCCGGCCGTAGCGTTGTTGCATCATCGGTCGCAAGACGGCGCGACAGGTATGGTACACCCCACTTAGGTTGGTCTGAATGGTTTGTCGCCAGCGTTCGCTGCTTATCTCACCAAACGGTCCATAATTGGCAATCCCCGCACTATTGATTAAGATGTCAACTCGTCCCCATCGTTCAATGGCTGCCGCAACTAGTGCATTGCCACTGTCGACTTCACGTACATCGATAGCAAGTGCTTGGGCGTCACCACCGGAATTCTGCACCGCGGCAACTGTGTCAATTGCAGCTTGTTCGTTGTGGTAATATCCAACGAGAACGCGGGCACCGTATCGCGCTAAACCTCGTACAATTGCTTGCCCAATACCGCCCGAACCGCCGGTGACAATTGCTACTTGTCCACTGAAGTCGATCATACGTATACCTACGGTTCTGTCATGCGTCGAATTATAAAGAAGGGGCGGTTTGTCTGACATTCGCCCTGCTATGTTTACGATAACCCAACAGGTACGTTGCCTATGAGTATCGTTGGCTATGGCATTACCCAGCCACCGTCTATGGTTAAGACATGGCCGGTGATGTACGAGGCACGCGGTGAGACAAGAAATCGGATAGCAGCGGCAACCTCTTCAGGATAGCCAAACCGACCGATGGCAATCGCTTGTAGTGCCCATGCGCGTAATGCTTCGGGCACCGTCTCTACCATATCGGTCTCAATATAACCGGGCGCGACGATGTTGACGGTAATGCCTTCACGGGCGACTTCCCGGGCCAATGATCGGCTCAGACCAATAATCCCGGCTTTCGCAGCAGCATAATTGGTTTGACCAACATTACCGGCTAGTGCTGCTAGTGAACTGACCGATACAATGCGACCATAACCGGCTGCTCGCATAGTTGGCGTAACAGCGCGACAACACAAAAACACCGAGGTGAGATCGATGTCGAGTACTTGCTGCCATTGTTCAGGACGCAGGCGAGCCAGCGGTGCATCTGCGGTAATTCCGGCATTGTTGATGAGAATATCGATCCGACCCCACCGATCAAGGGCAGCCTGCACCATCCCTTGCACCGCTTGTTCATCGGAGACATTTGCCTGATACGTGAGGGCATCGCCGCCGTTGGCAATGATGTCGGCTGCCAATTGCGTAGCCGCCGCAGCACTATGCTGATAGTTGATCAACACACGGGCACCGGCAGCGGCTAGCTCAAGGGCAGTTGCCCGCCCGATCCCGCGACCGGCGCCGGTAATAATGGCGACTTGTCCCTGTAACTCCATAGCAATCTTTACACCGGCTGCATTACAGTGAGTGCTCGTATATCCTCAAATGTCGCGATATTGATCAACCGCGCTTCTGGTGCAATCCGACGGATCAAGCCGGTTAATACTCGACCCGGTCCGATTTCGATAAAGGTTTCGACCCCCATTGCCACCATATAACGAACTGATGCAATCCAACGCACCGGGGCCACTACTTGCGCGACGATCTCACGGCGTACATCATCGGCTGAGCGGATCGGCTCGGCAGTTACATTGGCAATCAACGGAATCTCGAGATCGCGGACCGAGACTTCGGCGATAGCCTTAGCCATCCCCTCAGCGGCATCAACCATGAGTGGTGAATGGAAGGCTGCACTGACTTTGAGCGGAATCACCCGTTTGGCGCCACGACTTTTTGCCAGCAAGCTAGCGTGTTCGACGGCGACCGAGGTTCCGCTGATGACTAGTTGGTCAGGTGCATTGTAATTCGCAATCACCACAGTACTTTGTGACACGCCATGTTCCTGGAGAGTAGCACTGACTTCATCACAAATCTGTTCGAGTACATCGGCATCAAGCCCAATAACGGCTGCCATACCGCCTTCGTGGGCGGCGGCCATCAACTCACCGCGTCGGCGCACGAGGCGAAGCGCAGTAACGAAGTCGAGCGAGCCACCGGCTACTAACGCTGAGTATTCACCTAAACTATGACCGGTAACGGCAATCGGTGGTTCTAAGCGGTCACCTGATACTTCGCGCAGTGCTGCCAGTAAAGCGATACTTGTCGTCAGCAATGCGGGTTGGGCATTCTCGGTTGCAGTAAGGTCGGTCTCCGGCCCACTAAAACATAATTCACTCAACCCAAAATTGAGCGTCTCGTCTGCTATTGCAAAGATTTGACGCGCTGCCGGTGATACTGCGATCAAATCGCGTCCCATGCCAACCACTTGCGATCCCTGACCCGGAAATACCCATGCGATGCTCATGATATACTCGCCTTCTCCTTCCCTGCCGGCGCAGAGTACCCCTTGCTGTGCGCCAGCATGCACTTACTTTGGTCAAACAGTTGTGATGGTGGCCGTTACCGACTCGGCCGTCCCCAACGCACGATCCCTGATCCCCACGTTAGACCACCGCCGAAAGCGGTCATCAAGACATAATCGCCGGCCTTGATCCGTTCCTGTTGAGCTGCTTCGTAGAGAGCAATTGGGATCGAAGCCGCCGATGTGTTTCCATACCGGTCGAGATTGATCATCACCCGCTCAGGCGGTACTTCCAGACGTCGTGCTACGGCATCAATAATGCGCACATTCGCCTGATGGGGAATTACGAGCGCAATATCATCGATGGTCAACCCGGCAGCCTGTACCACTTGCAATGCCGACTCACTCATCTCCCGCACAGCGTGCTTAAAAATCTCGCGCCCGTTCATGTAAACATACTGTCGGCCTTCGGCAAGCAGTTCAGTCGTAAGTGGCATACGAGTACCCCCGGCGTCAACGGCCATTAGGTCTTCGAGGTTACCGTCGGCGCTCAGGTTGGAAGCGATCAGACCCAACGGCTCATCGGTTGCCTCAAGGACGACAGCTCCGGCGCCATCACCAAACAGGACGCAGGTATTGCGATCGTTCCAGTTAATATAATGGGTAAAGATGTCGGCGCCGATCAGTAACAACCGACGGCTCACACCGCTCTTAATGAGGCTGGTTGCGACCGTCAAACCGTAGACAAAGCCACTACATGCTGCTGCTAGATCAAACGCAGTAGCACGTGGGATTTGCAGATTTGCTTGCACGGTGCAAGCAGTAGCGGGGAAGGGCCGGTCGGGGGTACAGGTCGCGACAATCACCGTATCGATTGTTGCCGGCGAGATACCGGCCATCTCGAGCGCCTCGTGACCAGCAGTAGTCGCGAATGTCGAAGTGCTTTCGCCCGGGCTAGCCACCCGACGTTCACGAATACCGGTGCGAGTACGGATCCACTCGTCAGAAGTATTGATCCGTTGCGCTAAATCATCATTAGTAACCAAGCGATTGGGCACGGCCATTCCCCAGCCAATTACTGCCGCATAACGTTCCCTACTCACCCTCGCGACCTTTCTATCATACACTGAAGGGCTGCCGGCCCGATCATCTCGGCGTACAGCCCCCCTTATGCCTGTGAAACCACCTCTGCATTGCACTGGTGTGGTTACTTATTCGGCACCTACTTTGAGGATCTGCCGGCCCTTGTAATACCCACAAGACAGGCAGACGCGATGTGCCCGCATCAGCTCACCACAGCGCGGGCATGTCACCAGGACCGGTGGCGTCAGTGCTAAATGTTGTCGTCGGTTGCCGCGCCGGTGGCGCGAAACTTTTCGTTTTGGTACTGCACCCATCGTTTCGTTACTCCTCAGTGTTGATTGCGTTGTCGTTCCACCCATTCACGCAGCGCAGCAAAGCGCTCATCGGTGGTGGTGTCTTCTTCTTCAATGCCTTCTGACTCAACGGTATAGTTGACCGGTTGATCACGGTAAGCTGGTGCCACCGGATTCATCGGTAGGTTAATCAGCGCGTAGCTCCGAATTGCCTCACCTACATCAATATGGTGCAGCTCATCGAGCATAAACGGATCATCCTCTACCGGTTGTGGTAATCGATGCCCATTGACCACATCGACCACCGCATAAAACTGGTCGCTGAAGTCGAGATCAAGCTCGTAATCAAACGGTTCTAATGAGCGAACGCATGTCAGTGTCACAATCCCATGTACGGTTACCTGGGCATACACACCGGCTGCGGTACGGGTCAAGCGCAGGCGTCCGGTAATATTCCGCAGCGTCAACTCATCATCGAGCGGCAATGCCACTTCGGTGAACGAGATGTCACGTCGCGCTCCCATTTCTTCGCGCAATAACTGCGCGAGATTAAACCGTAATGCAGTCATAGCAATCACCTGTGGCGCGCCATTGGCTCCGCCACAAGCGCCAAATTATAGGCGAGAGGGCGGAGGGTTGTCAAGCGCCTGGTTGACGTTCATCTAGAGCGTGCAGACCATTCCGCACGCTTGTGAGCAGCTTGCTCAGACGCTCATCGAGTTCTTCCAGCACTTGTCGGGCATATGCATCGGCGCCGGCTCGTACTTCGGCAGCTTCCTGTTCGGCCTGTTGCAACAAACGGACCCGTTCTGCTTCTACTGCTGCCAGGAGACCGCGTTCGCTCAGCACTTCTTGCACACGGGCTTGAGCAGCGGCGAGCAATTGCTCTTGTTCGGCAATGATCCGGCGCGCACGCCGGATTTCTTCTGGAATGACCGTACGCATCTGATCGATGATCTCCAGCACCCGACTCTCATCGATCAAGGTGCGTCCACCGCTCAGTGGAAGCCGAACACCGGCAGCGATCACCTCTTCTAGCTCATCAATCAGATCATCAAGCTCGATGGCGATCACCCCCTCTGCGCGAACTTTTCTCGTAAGGCTGCCACCACTACCGGTGGGGTAAATTCCACCGGGTCGCGGCCAAGGCTGGCCATTTCGCGTACCGCGGTTGAACTGATATGGGCAAATGGCCGTCCTGCCATCAACACAACCACCTCAATACCGGGATCGATCGTCTGGTTAACTTGAGCCATTTGAAACTCGGCCTCAAAGTCACTCCCAGCGCGTAAGCCGCGCACAATGGCACACGCGCCAACTTGGCGGGCAAATTCGACCGTTAAGATATTGTAGCTCATGGCTTCGACGTGATCGAGGTCGGCTGTAGCGGCCCGTAACAAGTGTAACCGCTCTTCGGTTGAGAAGAGCAAGCGCTTTTGTGGCCGGTCGAACACTGCCATAATCACCCGATCGAAAATGCGCGTTGCCCGTCGGGCAATATCGAGGTGAGCATACGTAACCGGATCGAAACTGCCGGGATAGATCGCGATGCGCATAGCTTACCCTGCTGGGGTCGGCGAAGCCGAGGCCGTGAGTTCATAAATCGAGAAACAGGAATCACCAAGTCGGCGATACTTGATCCGGTGGAGGCCGGGATAGATGTCGGCAAGTTCAACCCGTGGTGAATGACCGACGATCAATAAACTACCTTCCTTACCTACATCGCTCTGGGCAACGAGCTGAATCGTTGCTTCAATCGCTGGATCGGCATATGGTGGGTCCATGATGATTATATCATAGCACCTGACCCCTCGCTGCCGATGCAAGAAGCGATCGACCGGCATTTGGTAGATGCGTCCCTGTTGCTCAAAGTGTGTGTGGCGCAGATTATCGGCGATAATGGTGCAGACGTGCGCATTTCGTTCCACGAAATCGGCGCTGTCGGCGCCGCGTGAGAGACATTCAATACCGAGCGAACCGGTTCCGGCGTAGAGATCGAGGACGGCACCACGGATCGGCCCATAGCCTTCGAGTACCGAAAACAACGCCTCTTTGACCCGATCCAGCATTGGTCGGGTACCTAGCCCTTTTGGGGCTTTCAGGCGATGTCCTTTGGCTTTTCCGGTAATGACGCGCATAGTTGTCATAATGCACGGCAGACGGTTATGTCCGACCGTCTGCCGCTTAGCATCATTGTGATGAGGTCTGTACTCGATCTACTCACAGTGCTGAAGCCATAGGCGTAGGGATACCGTAGTACGGCCCTCGCACCTACGTCATCGCCAGCACAATCTCCCGTGCGTCATAATGTCGCACTAGCGCTTGGTATACTGTGGCGCTTTGCGTGCGCGCTTGAGACCAGCCTTCTTACGCTCTTTGGCACGCGGATCGCGTGTAAGCAGACCGGCCTGCTTGAGGACTGGGCGCAACCCACTGTCGTAATCGAGCAGGGCACGGGCAATCCCATGACGTACCGCACCGACTTGTCCAGAGACACCACCCCCCTTGACTTTCACCAGCACATTGAATGTATTCAGATGGTTGGTCAAGACGAGCGGCATCTGGAGTTCATGCTGAAACAAATCTCGCTTACCGAAATAGTCTTCCGGTTTTTTGCCATTAACGATCATATCCCCCCTGCCGGGGAAGAGGCGCACACGCGCCACCGCCGTTTTTCGGCGGCCGGTGCCCTGATAGTAGCGCTTGCCTTCCATTCCTTCTCCTCACCACCTATGCGCCAACGCGGCGCTTCGTCGTTGCCTGCATGCGAGGTGCAATCACCGTATCATCGATCGCCCGTGCCGCTTTAGCGCGGAATGTAGGGCTTAGGCTGCTGCGCGGCATGCGGGTGGTTTGGCCCGGCGTAGATGCGCAGCTTGCTGAGTAATCGGCGGCCCATGCGGTTCTTGGGAAGCATGCGCTTCACCGCAAGGCGCAGGATGCGCTCCGGGTGTTTGGCCAGCATCACCTTGTACGGGATTTCTTTAAGACCACCCGGATAGCCGCTATGGCGGTAGTAGATCTTCTGCTCAGGCTTGCGCCCGGTCAGGACAATCTTTTCGGCATTGACCACAATCACGAAATCACCACCATCAATAGATGGTGTAAAGGTCGGCTTGTGTTTGCCGCGCAGGAGCGTACTGATTTGTGTCGCCAGCCGACCGAGCACTTTACCACTCGCATCGATGACGTACCAGTCGCGCTGCACTTCTGACGGTTTCTGATGATAGGTCTTCACAGCACCTATTCCTCGTGTACGTAGGACGAAGGCTGTTCGACCTTCGTCGCGCCTTGTTGCCGTTCTAATGGTTCTACCCAGCGGATGAGGCCGGGTGGATAACGTACCGCTGTTAATGTCAGCCCATGTGCCGGAGCGGTCGGACCGGCTAGTCGGCGATCACGACCGGCTAACACCTCACCAAACTGATCGACGGTCATCCGTCCACGCCCCACAAGGAGCAACGTCCCGACGATCATCCGCACCATATGCTGAAGAAACGCATTAGCCGCTAATTCAATCGCGAGTAAGCGCCGGTCAAACCAGACCCGTTCAACAATCCGAGTCCAATACATCGTTCGTACCGTTGATCGTTGGCTCGGCGTTGCCGTCGTAAACGCGGCAAAATCGTGCGTTCCCTCTAGCAGCTTCAGCGCAGTCGCCATTGCCGTCACATCAAGTGTTCCGGCATAATGCAACGCCTGATGGCGTAGTTGTGGCAATGGCGCCGGCGCACAATCGATCACGTAGCGATATTCACGCTCGATCGCGCTGTATCTTGCATGAAAATCGCGTACCGCTTCACCGACATTTTGCACCGTCACATCGGTTGGCAAGTGGGCGTTCAAACCACGCCAGATCGTTGCCAACGAATGACGGGTCGCAGTTTGCACATGGGCTACCTGACCTGAGGCGTGGACACCGGCATCGGTACGTCCTGCCAATACAATCCGGCGTTGCTCTTGGGTTAATGCCTCCCAAGCTGCCTCGATTGCACCTTGGACGGTACGAATATCGGTTTGCCACTGTGAACCGGCGAAATCTGTGCCGTCGTAGGCCAGCAGCAGTGCAATCGTGCGCATCAGATCAACTCGATCAAAGCCATCTCGGCTCCATCACCACGACGTGGGCCGAGTTTGGTAATGCGAGTATAGCCTCCGTTGCGTCCGCCATAGGTCGTCGGCGCAAAGGTAAATAGCTTGCGCATAGCGTTCTTGCTGGCCAGCTTCGAGAGCGCCATCCGACGCGCATGTGGGGTATCTTCACGGGCAATCGAGATCAAGTGCTCGATTTCCGGCTGGACGGCCCGCGCTTTGGCCAGCGTTGTCTTAATCTTCTTGTGTTCGATCAGAGCGATCATCAGGTTGCGGTAGAGCGCCTTGCGGTGCTCATACGATCGCCCCAATAATTTTCCGGCATGACGGTGTCGCATGGTCGTATCCTCATGAGCGCGATGACCCGTTGATAGGCAATCGCGGAATATAACCCCGTTCGATCAACTTGTCGCGAATCTCTTCCATCGATTTCTGGCCTAGATTGCGCACCGAGAGGAGCGCCTTTTCGTCCATTTGCAGGACTTGACCAATCTTGGTAATCTCGGCCCGTTTCAGACAATTGTACGTGCGGGTCGAGAGTTCTAGCGTCTCGATGGAGGTATCGTAGACGCTAGGAGGAATCTCAAGACCGGTTGTTTCGGGCTGAGCTTCCGCCTCAACGGCCATACGGTTGAAATTCGCGATCGTCGTATTGTAATGAACCAAGACCCGTGCCGCATAATCGAGCGCATCGACGGGTCGTACCGTGCCGTTCGTCCATACTTCAAGAAGTAGACGATCGAAGTCAGTTGCCTGCCCGATACGAGTATTTTCGACAATATAATTGACACGTGGCACGGGTGTAAAAATGGCATCAATGGGAATTTCACCCAACGGCAGAATACCGCGCTGGTCTGCCGACAGATACCCTCGCCCACGTTCAATCGTTGCCGTCAACTCGATCCGGGCTTGCTCATATTCGAGCGTACAAATATAGTGATCGGGATCAACGACCGCGAGCCCTTCAGGCAGTACCAGATCGGCAGCCGTTACCACCCCCGGCCCCTGCTTCCGGATCGTTGCCGTCACCGTTCCTTCGTGGTGACCGCGCAGATGGATGCCTTTCAGGTTCAAAATCAGTTCAACCATATCCTCGGTCATGCCGGGGATGCGGTCAGTTTCCTGATAGACACCGGTAACCCGCACGTGAGTAATCGCCGATCCGGGGATAGCCGTAAGCAGAACGCGCCGCAGCGCGTTGCCGAGCGTATGTCCATAGCCCGGATCGAGCGGCTCGATTTTAAAGCGACCAAAGCTCTCGGTGGCTTCTACAACCTCGATCTTTGGCTGAGCGATATCGAGCACTGCTGCCTCCCATTTCTTCACTTGCTTCCCAGCACTGGGAGCATTTACCGGCTATAGAACTCGACGATCAACTGCTCATTAATCCCGGCCTCAGCATCCTCACGGCGTGGCAACGCGACAACCGTGCCTGAGAGTTCGGCAGGATTCAAGCGTAACCATTCCGGGGCACGATGCTTGTTGAGCACACCGCTATCGACCAAATTCTTGAAATATGTACGGCTGCGGCTTTGTGGTCGCACGGCAATCACTTGCCCAACTTTCACGGTATACGACGGAATATTCGTCTTGCGACCATCAACAACGATATGCCCATGGTTTACCAACTGGCGAGCCTGAGCGCGGGTCGTAGCAAACCCAAGACGGTACACCACATTATCAAGTCGGCGCTCGAGCAAACTCAGCAAATACTCGCCGGTTACTCCGCTGCGTCGCGCCGCCTGCTCGAACAGACGGCGGAACTGGCGCTCAAGGACGCCATAAATAAACTTTGCCTTCTGCTTTTCGCGCAACTGCGCGCCGTAGTCAGACAACGCCCGGCGACGGGCAGCCGCGCCGTGCTGACCCGGTGGGTCTGGCCGCTTATTGAGAATACGCTTACCTTTTTCGGTGATACCAATGCCCAATCGTCGACTCACTTTACCGACGGGCCCTCGAAATCGCGCCATAGTCGTATTATCCTTTTATATCGTAAAACAGGGCAGAAACATCTGCACGCCTTTTCCCAAACCTGTGAGATGGGCGCTAGCGCTGCTCGTTGGCAAACGCCACCGCAGTGGGCGTCCGGGAACAAAGCCCTCCGGTTCCAGTTGCGGTCGTCTCACAGGAGAAAAACGTCGATTGTCCAAGAACCGTAGATTATACCCGGCGTCGCTTCGGTGGTCGGCAGCCATTATGCGGGATAGGCGTTACATCGGTAATCGCCGTAATCTGCAAACCGGCAGCCTGTAACGAGCGAATTGCCGCCTCACGGCCGGCACCGGGGCCTTTCACGAAGACCTCAACCGATCGCATGCCGTTTTCCATCGCCTTGCGGGCTGCATTCTCAGCAGCGACCTGCGCGGCATAGGGCGTGCTCTTGCGTGAGCCTTTAAAGCCGCTTTGACCGGCACTCGACCAGCACACAACGGCACCCTGTGGATCGGTGATAGTTACAATCGTGTTATTAAACGTGCTCTGGATATGAGCATACCCACGCGGCACGTTCTTACGCTCACGGCGCTTACCGCGTTGACGGGTGGTAGTAGCTGTTGTTTTTCCCTTGGCGGGCATTCCGTGCTCCTTATAGCAACTACTTCTTCACCTTCTTCTTAATACCGATAGCCTGACCGCGACGACCGCGACGGGTTCGCGCATTAGTACGTGTGCGCTGACCACGCACCGGCATACCGCGGCGATGGCGCAAACCGCGATAGCAGCCAATATCCATCAGACGTTTGATATTCAACTGCACTTCACGGCGTAGATCACCTTCCACTCGGTATTCACGGTCGATAACTTCGCGGATCCGGCCTACTTCTTCTTCGGTCAAATCGCGTACTCGGCGATTGGGATCAACGTTC
Organism: Chloroflexus sp.; assembly: GCF_049970315.1. Classification (GTDB taxonomy): domain Bacteria; phylum Chloroflexota; class Chloroflexia; order Chloroflexales; family Chloroflexaceae; genus Chloroflexus. The sequence continues at coordinate 12,650 of NZ_JBMFNE010000013.1, read as the reverse complement.
GCCTTCCGCAGAACGTCCATACCATTCGAGCGACCGATCCCGTAGATGTATGTGATTGCAATTTCGATCTTCTTGTTGCGGGGAATATCAACCCCGGCGATACGTGCCATGCCTGTCCTCTTTGCTGCTGTTACGCTCCACCAACTGGTCGGTTGGTGGTAATGTCCTTTTCAGCCAACGATGGTAGTGCGCATGACGACTACCGTTTATCCTTGCCGCTGTTTGTGCTTTGGGGTGCGTGAGCAGATTACGCGAATCACGCCCTTGCGCTTAATCACCTTGCAATACTCGCAGCGCGGCTTTACCGACGCTCGCACTTTCATAGTCAACCTCCTTGCAGCGGCGGACGCCGCCGTGCTGCGTCGCGCCCCTACTTATAGCGATACGTGATACGTCCCCGAGTGAGGTCATACGGCGAGAGTTCGACCAGCACTCGGTCGCCCTTCAAGATACGAATGTAGTTCATCCGCATCTTGCCCGAGATGTGAGCAAGCACCTCATGTCCGTTGTCGAGTTGCACCCGGAACATTGCGTTTGGCAACGGTTCTGTGATGGTACCCTCCATCTCGATGACGTCTTTTTTCTTCGACATAGTCCTCCTAACCTACGGCTGCGCTGGCGTTAGATACGGACTCAGCGCTTTCAGCATTGCCTCTGTCACGAGCGCGATCTCGCGTTGACCATCAATCTCGTGCAGGATGCCCTGCCGCTGGTAATATTCGATCAGCGGCATCGTTTGGGCGAAGTAGACATCCAGCCGGTGCTGCGCTGTCTCGATTGAGTCATCGCTTCGTTGGTAGAGTTTGCCGCCGCAGGCATCGCAGATATCCGGCCGGTGTGACGGAAAATAATAGATGTTGAATACTGCGCCACAGGTACGGCACGTTTGCCGCCCGGCAATCCGACGCAACAGTACCTCTTGGGGTACGGCCAAGAAGAGGACGGCATCAATCCGGGCGCCATCTTTTGCGAGCGCTTCTTCGAGGGCGCGCGCTTGATCTTGGGTACGCGGAAACCCGTCGAAGATGACCCCAGAAGCGCAATCCGGTTGCCGAATGCGTTCCAAGATCATACGAATCACGACCTCATCAGGTACCAATTCACCACGATCCATATAGGATTTTGCCAGCATACCCAGTTCGGTCCCTTCACGCAAAGCTGCGCGAAAGAGATCGCCGCTAGCGACGTGGGTGAGACCTGTTCGATCGGCGAGAGTCTTTGCCTGTGTACCTTTGCCGGCTCCCGGTGGTCCTAACAAGATAACGTTGGTCATGACTCGGCGCTCGCTCATTTCAAAACTATACCTTTACCAGGTACAGTAGACCATCTGCCTATCTCACAAAGACGCTGCCCAACCGGCTTCCCGGCGAGCAACGGCTTTTATTGTACTACACTTTTGCCGTTTGTGTGCAGCACTACCTAGTCAAGAAACCCTCGTAGTCACGCATGATCAACTGTGCCTCGAGTTGGCGCATCGTATCCACCGCCACACCCACCACGATCAGGAGAGCCGTGCTACCCAACCCAATTTGCACACCGGTAATCGATTGGGTGATGAATGGTAGCACTGCAATCAAGCCAAGAAACAGTGCTCCGGCCAATGTAATGCGGTTAAGTACCTTCATCAGGTACTCTTCCGTCTTTTTACCTGGCCGAATGCCGGGGATGAAACCACCGTTGCGTTGGAGGTTCTCGGCCAAATCCTGTTGGGTAAAGATGACAACGGTGTAGAAATAGGTAAAACCGACAGTCAGGAGGAAGAGTAACGTCATATAGACAATCCCACCGCCCTGACCGGTTGGGTTAAACGTATTGTAAAAGAAACCGGCGATAGCATTACCAATTCCCTCGGCACCGGGCCGGTAAAACCATGAGGCAACGATACCGGGGAAGATGATAATACTCTGGGCAAAAATCAGCGGGATCATGCCGGCCGAATTGACCTTGAGCGGAATGAAGCTGCTCTGACCGCCGTAGACTTTATTGCCGCGGACCCGCCGTGCATATTGAACGCGAATCCGGCGCTGCCCCTCTTGAATGAGCACAATACCGACAATTGTCAGCAATGCAATAGCAACAAAACCGATGAGTCCAAGAATGGTGCTAAAATCACCGGCCTGGCTAATCTGGAAGCCCTGAATGATGAGACGCGGCAGCCGTGAAACAATTCCGCCGAAGATAATGATCGAGATACCGTTACCGATCCCGCGTTCGTTAATCTGTTCACCGAGCCAGATCAGCAACATCGTACCGGCGACCATCGTGGTAAGGACGGTAAATGTAGGGAGAAAGTTGGCCGCCAGATCGAACGGTGTCCGGAAGAGTGATGCCGTTGGATCGTTATTCGGGTTGATGGTTCGTTCAAGTGTCAGGGTTTGGCCGTAGGCCTGCAAATACGCCAACGGGATCGTTAACCACAATTGGTAGCGATTGAGGCGTAGACGACCCTGTTCACCCTCTTTTTGCAATTCTTGCAACGCGGGAATCAGTGGTTGCAACAACTGCATAATAATCTGGGCGGTGATGTAGGGGTACACCCCCATCGCAGCCACCGAGAAGTTTTCCAACGCACCACCGGCGAACAGATTCAGCAGTTGCGCCAACTGATTAGTCGCCAGCGCCTGTCGCAACTGTTCGAGCGTTGTCGGATTAATATTGGGTACCGGAATATGCGCGATCAGGCGAAACAGGAACAGCATCCCCAAGGTAAAGAGGATACGGCGCCGGAGATCAGGCAACTGAATTGCACGCAGTACAGCTTGCAGCATGATGATGCTTCCTGTGAGCGGCGAGAACAGTCGCGTTCTCGCCGCACTGACCGATTACGATTGGCGAGCGTTACGCATACTCGGATTAGGCCCACGCGAGCGCGAATGGCGTTCGACAATCCACGTCAGGTCAATTGCCTTACCACCGGCCGCTTCAATTTTCTGGCGAGCGCTCGCCGAGAACTTGTGTGCTTTGATTACCAACGGCTGGTTTAACTCACCATCGCCGAGAATCTTGACCGGCATTTTCTTGCGCCGCACGAGCCGACGCGCTAACAACGTCTCTGGCGTTACCTCGAGTTCGGTTGGCCAATCGACCAGACTGCCAACATTGACCACTTCATATTCAACGCGAAACTTATTCGTAAAGCCGCGTTTGAAGGGCATTCGTTTCACCAGTCGGTTCTGACCACCCTCGAAGGTTCGGTAAGGGCCGGGGCCACTCCGGGCTTTTTGGCCCATCATACCTTTACCACCGGTCTTACCTTTACCCGAGCCGTGGCCACGCCCAATCCGCTTACGCTTACGATGCGAACCCTCGGCAGGGCGTAAATCGTGAAGTTTCATGCCTGCACCTCGTCCTCAACCTCTTCCACCTTTACGAGGTGCTGAATCTTAAACAGCATCCCACGCACCGATGGATTATCCGGTTTGAGTACACTCTGATTCAAGCGGCGCAAGCCAAGCGCAGCCAGCGTTTCCTTCTGGTCACGCGCATAGCCAATTGCGCTCTTTACGTAGGTTACGCGCAGCTTACCCATCACGCCGCCTCCGTCGTTTCACGTCGCATCCGGCGTGCGTTCAGCTCTTGTGGTGTCATATCACGCCGGCGAGCCATCTCTTGCAGTGAGGTCATTTCACTCAGTGCCTTGAAGGTCGCCTTCACCACATTAACCGGGTTGTTGCTCCCATAGACCTTCGAGAGAAGGTCTTTGATCCCGGCAGCTTCCACCACCGGGCGGACACCACGACCGGCAATAACACCGGTACCGGGTGCTGCCGGGCGCAACATCACCTTCGTGGCGGCAAACTTCGTCACGATCTCGTGAGGGATCGTCGAATGGACCAGCGGCACACGGATGAGATTCCGCTTGGCTGCTTCAGCCCCCTTGCGGATCGCGTCTGGGACTTCCGCCGCCTTTCCCATGCCAATACCTACGTGGCCTTTACCATCACCGACCACAACGACTGTGCTGAAGCTGAAGCGCCGGCCACCCTTCACGACCTTTGACACGCGGTTGATCAGGACGACTCGCTCATCGAGCTCCAGCGTGTCGGGGTTGATACGTTCTCGTTTCACAGTTCCTCCGCTACGCTGCCCTTGGGCAACTAGAAGTTCAGACCTGCTTCGCGGGCCGCTTCGGCCAGCGCTTTTACTCGTCCGTGATACTTATAGCCGCCGCGATCGAAGACCACCTTCGTAATTCCAGCCTGCAACGCCCGTTCGGCGATCAGCTTACCAACCAGCGCTGCCTCTTGCGTCTTAGTCAATTCCGGGCTACCACTCCAGCCCTTCTCAATCGTCGAAGCGGCAACAAGGGTATGACCAACGGTATCATCAATCACCTGCGCGTAAATGTGGGCATGACTACGGAAGACGTTCAGCCGCGGTCGTTCTGGCGTGCCCGAGACGCGCTTACGGACGCGATTATGCCGGCGAAGCCGGAGTTCACGTGGTGTTCGCTTTCCCATACGATCCTCAAATAACTATCGCAACGGAGATTCCATCCCCCGTCGCTCGCGCGGTAGATGGCTGTGTTCATCATGACACAGCCCGTATCGCTACTTCGCCTTACCGGCCTTACCGGCCTTGCGGCGAATCTTCTCTTCCAGATACTTAATGCCTTTGCCTTTGTACGGCTCTGGCGGACGTAAGCTGCGGATACGTGCTGCCTCTTCACCCACCTGCTGTTTGTCGATACCGATCACCGTCAATGCCAGTGGATCGTTGGCCGATTTTCGTTCACCAACGATGTAACTAATGTTCGGTGGTGGTTCAATCCGAACCGGATGCGAAAACCCAAGGTTCAGCACCAGGGTCTTGCCTTCGAGCTGAGCGCGATAACCGACGCCGTTAATCTCCACCGCTCGCTGCCACCCCTGCGTCACGCCGACAATCATGTTATTGATCAGCGTGCGGGTCAGGCCGTGCAGGGAGCGATGCAGCTTCTCGTCCGAAGGGCGTTGCACGGTGATAACATCACCTTCCTGCTTGATAATCATATCAGGATGCAACTTTTGGGTAAGCGTTCCCTTTGGCCCCTTGACGGTGACGAGGTTTTGCTCACCGATGGTCACCTGTACGCCCTTCGGCACGGTAATCGGTCGTTTTCCAATTCGCGACATGATACTCCTCCGTGCGCGTTACCAAACGTAGCAGAGCACTTCACCGCCGACGCGCTCGCGCCATGCTTCGTGATCGGCAAGCACACCTTTCGGCGTTGACAGAATGCTCAGCCCGAGGCCGCCGCGCACCCGCGGAATGTCAGCGCGCTTGGTGTAGACGCGCAGCCCCGGCTTGCTCACCCGGCGAAGACCGGTGATAGCCGGCCGGCGGTCGGGCATGTACTTCAGGGTAATCGAGATGGTCTTGTACGGCTTACCATCGTCGATCACGGTGTAATCACGAATAAAGCCTTCGCGTTTCAAAATGTCGGCAATCGCAATTTTCATCTTCGATGCCGGCATTGTCACCGTTGTATGGCGGGCCATGCACGCATTGCGGATGCGTGTCAGCATATCGCCGATAGGATCATTGACACTCACGGTATGCCTCCTCACAAGACGGGCGTCAAAAAGGTTTCTGATTGCCGCACAGCGCTTACCAGCTTGCCTTCACAACGCCCGGAATGAGGCCTTTCAACGCATGCTCGCGGAAGCAGATGCGGCACATCCCGAACTTGCGGATATACGCTCGCGACCGGCCGCAGATCTTGCAGCGATTGTACGCACGCACCTTAAATTTCGGCGGTCGCTGCGCCTTAACGACCCACGATTTCTTAGCCAACGGAATACCTCCTCAAATCGTTGAACCAGTCAGCGCGTGAGGCGCTCTTAGTTCAAACTAATCACGAAATGGCATGCCGAGTCGCTTGAGCAAAGAATAGGCTTGCTCGTCATTCGGCGCGCTGGTGACAATTGCCACCTCTAAACCACGAATCTTATCGATCTTATCGTAGTCAATGTCTGGAAAGACAATTTGCTCTTTCAGACCAATACTGTAATTCCCGCGACCATCGAACGAGCTACGGCTCACGCCACGAAAATCGCGGATACGCGGCAGCGCGAGTGAGCAGAGACGATCAAAAAAGTCATACATCCGGTCACCGCGAAGTGTTGCCATCACACCGATAGGCATGCCGGCGCGCAGCTTAAACGACGCGACCGACTTCTTCGCTCTGGTTACAACCGGTTTCTGGCCTGTAATCGCAGCGACATCGTTGACGGCGGCCTCGATTGCCTTCGCGTTCTGAACCGCTTCGCCAACTCCAACATTAACGACAATTTTTACGAGGCGCGGCACCTGCATGATGGATGTGAACTTAAACTCCTCCATCAGGGCCGGAACGACCTCTTTGTAATACTTCTCACGTAGACGAACGGTCATGGCTTTTTCTCCAGGGGCTTGGCGTCAGTCACGGCTGCGCCGGCCCTGAACTGACTACTTATCGATAATGGCATCGCAGGCCTTGCAGTAGCGTACCTTGCGTGGCCGGCCCTTGTGGTCGGTTTCTTCAAGGAAACGCTTACCGGTCCGCGACGCCCGTCCACAACTCGGACAAATCAGCATCACATTGGAGACGTGAATTGGAGCTTCCATCTCCACAATACCGCCGGGGCGACCGGGGCCACGCGGTTTTTGGTGGCGCTTGACAATATTCAAGCCTTCTACCACCACTCGATTGACTGCCGGTAACGCGCGTTTAATTTTTCCACGCCGTCCTTTATCTTTACCGGCAATGACCAATACTTCATCACCAGTCTTGACATGCATCACAGCACCTCCGGGGCGAGCGACACGATCCGCATAAACTGCTTCTCGCGCAACTCACGGGCCACCGGGCCAAAAATGCGGGTGCCACGCGGGTTATTCTCTTTCCCAATTAACACCGCAGCATTATCGTCAAAGCGGATGTGCGAACCGTCCGGTCGGCCATACTCTTTGGCGGTACGAATGATCACTGCTTTGACGACATCACCCTTCTTGACCTGACCGCCGGGTGTTGCCTCTTTCACCGAGGCGACGATAATATCACCAACCCGGCCATAGCGAACCCGTGAACCACCAAGGACCCGGATGCACATGATCTCTTTGGCCCCGGTGTTATCGGCGACTTTCAGCCGAGTCTGAGGCTGGATCATGGCTATGCCTCCTCGCCACGTTTAATAATCTCCACAACCCGCCAGCGCTTAGTACGGCTCAACGGGCGGGTCTCCTCAATCCGGACCACATCACCCACTTTACAGGTATTCTCCTCATCGTGGGCGTGAAACTTCTTCGAGCGCCGAATAATCTTGCGGTAGAGCGGGTGGGGTTTCAGATAATCCACCTTAACCACTACCGTCTTGTCCATTTTATCGCTTACGACGCGACCAACCTTCGTCGTTTTGCGCTTTTGTTCCGCAGTCATCATGCTCTGCTCCATATCTACTAGCCGAGCTCGGCCTGCGCCAACTCACGCTCGCGCAGGATGGTTAGGATGCGGGCAATCTCCTTCTTCACCTGCTTAGGCCGAGCAGTGTTGGTGAGTTTACCGGTCGCTTTCTGGAAGCGCAGATTAAACAACTCGACCTTATACTCGCTCAGCTTTGCGCGGAGTTGGGCATCATCAAGGGCGCGCAGTTCACTCGCTTTCACTGCTCACCTCCTGATCACTTGCCGTCGCACCTTGCTCTTCGCGATCGATCACTTTGCACTTAACCGGCAGCTTCTGAGCGGCACGGCGTAGTGCCTCGTGGGCAATATCTTCACGCACACCGGCCAGCTCGAACATAATGCGACCGGGCTTGACCACGGCAACCCAGTGATCGACCGAACCCTTACCACCGCCCATACGGGTTTCGGCGGGTTTGCGGGTGATCGGCTTATCCGGGAAGATCCGTATCCAGACCTTACCACCACGCTTGACGTAATTGGTAATCGCGCGGCGGGCGGCCTCAATTTGGCGGCTAGAGATCCAGCTTGGTTCGAGCGCCATCAGGCCATACTCACCGAAAGCAACGCTATTGCCGCGGTAGGAGAGGCCGTGACTGCGCCCTTTCTGCATTTTGCGGTACTTCGTGCGCTTAGGCAGAAGCATTGCTATTCCTCCTCGGCGCGCGTTCACGCCGTTCAGGCGCGGGCGCGGTCGCCGGCTGCTCGACAGAGGCCTTGGCGCTCTGGTTGGGGAAGACATCTCCCTTATAAATCCAGACTTTCACGCCAATCCGGCCATAGGTCGTATGGGCATGCACCTGTGCATAATCGATATCGGCCCGCAGCGTATGGCGTGGAACCCGGCCCTCTGCCTCTTCATGCACGCGAGCCATTTCAGCGCCGGCGAGGCGACCCGAGCAGCGGATCTTTACGCCTTGCGCTCCCAAGCGCATTGCACGCTGGACGGCCTGCTTCATTGCACGCTTGTAGCTAACGCGCTTGGTGATCTGCTCACCGATACTTTCGGCCACCAGTTGAGCATCGAGTTCGGGCTGGCTGATCTCTTTAATATTCAGCTTAATCTTCTTGCCCGTTTTTTTCTCCAGCGCGCTCTTCAACGTATCGACGTTCGTGCCGCGCTTCCCGATTACGATTCCGGGTTTAGCCGTATAGACCGAAATCTCGATCTTATTTGCCGAGCGTTCAATCTCGATCCGCGACACGCCAGCGCTTTGCAGTTCCTTGCTAATCAGCTTACGCAGCTCGATATCTTCATGGAGTTGCTTCGTGTAGGTTTCGCCTTCGGCAAACCACTTCGACTGCCAATCCTTGATATAACCGAGCCGGAAGCCGATCGGATGTACTTTGCGCCCCAAGCGAGCCTCCCTCTTTAATAATCCGACTTATCGGCTACTACCACCGTAATATGGGTGGTTGGTTTGCGGATGCGATTCGCCATACCGCGTGCCCGCGGCATAAACCGCTTTAAGACCGGGCCTTGATCGGCGTAGATGGTCTTAATATACAGTTCGTCACGATTCATATCGAAGTTGTGCTCGGCATTTGCGATGGCCGACTTGAGCGTGCGGGCCACTTCACGTGCTGCCTTTTGCGGCATATAGCGTAGAGTTGCCAAAGCGCGGTCAACCGGCATACCACGCACAACATCCATCACGAGACGAACCTTCAGCGGCGAGATTCGCACATAACGAGTTACAGCTTTTGCTTCCATTGCTCTTCTCGTATCGCTACCCGACGCATCATTACAGGCGGGTTATTGTACCACGTTTTGCGCATGATGCCATCGGCCCTTGGCGGGAACTACTTAACTTTCCCGCGCTTATCGGCCTTCTTACCACCGTGGCCGCGGAAGAACCGGGTAGGAGCGAATTCACCCAGCTTATGCCCGACCATATTTTCGGTAATGTAAACGGGCACATGGCGGCGGCCATCGTGAACCAGGATGGTATGACCAATCATCTGTGGGAAGATGGTTGAGTCACGCGACCACGTGCGGATCGCCCGCTTTTCGTTAGCCTTATTCATCGCTTCGATTTTATCGAGCAGCTTAATATCAACGTATGGCCCCTTCTTCGACGAGCGGGACATAGTTCCTCCTCACAGAGCGCCGGGCGACAGCTACCGTCACCCGGCAGTGCAATGTTACTTGCGCCGACGGATAATAAAGCGATCGAAGCGCGGATTGTGACGGGTCTTGACACCACGGGCCGGCTTCCCCCACTTGGTCTTTGGCGTACTCATACCACGTGGCGCGCGTCCTTCACCACCACCGTGGGGATGGTCGCGGGGGTTCATCGCGGCACCACGCACGCGCGGCCGCCGACCGAGCCAGCGTGAGCGACCGGCTTTACCCAATCGGATGTTCTGATGGTCGACGTTCCCGACTTGCCCAATCGTTGCCATACAGCGCAGGTGGATCATGCGCACTTCGCCGGAGGGCATACGGATGGTTGCGTAATCGCCCTCTTTGGCCATCAACTGGGCAGCAGTACCGGCAGCGCGCACCAACACACCACCGCGTCCAATCTCCAGCTCGATGTTGTGGATCTGGGTACCGAGCGGGATCGCACCGAGTGGCAACGCATTCCCAACCCGAATCTCGGCGTTGGGGCCACTCATCACCGTATCACCGACCTTTAAGCCGAGTGGGGCAATAATATAGCGCTTTTCACCGTCGACGTAGGCTAACAGCGCGATCCGGGCACTGCGATTGGGATCGTACTCAATCGCCTGCACTTTGGCCGGAATCCCGAACTTATCGCGCTTAAAATCGATGATCCGATAGAAGCGCTTGTGCCCACCGCCACGATGGCGTACCGTAATACGACCTTGGTTATTACGCCCGGCCTTCTTGCGTAGCGGCTCGATCAGGCCTGGCTCCGGTCGTTTCTTGGTAATCTCCTCGAAGGTCGAAACCGACATATTGCGGCGACCGGCCGAGGTTGGCTTGTAGACGCGAATACCCATAACTTTTCTCTCCCTCTAACGGTATCGATTCTTCAGTGCGAACCGATACCGGTCGCTGCTTTCAGTGCAGCAGCGACGTTAGGCGCCGAAGATCTCGATCCGATCGCCTTCGGCAAGTGTGACGATGGCCTTCTTCCAATCGCGGGTATAGCCAACCGACTGACCGCGCCGGCGGCGCTTCCCGCGCACGTTCATCGTATGAACCTTCGTGACCCTCACATTAAAGATGGTCTCTACCGCATGCTTAATCTGCGGCTTCGTCGCATTGCGATGGACCTCAAACGTATACTTGTTGAGTTCCATCAAACTCGTGTTTTTCTCGGTGATCAGCGGGCGAATCAAAATATCATACGGCGTCAGCATGGTCTATCCCTCCTGCGCCGGCGCCGCCAAGCGAGAGCGTTCGCCGAGATAACTCTCGACCACTTGAACCGCCGCTTTAGGCATGATGATGTGGTCGTAGACCAGCAAATCACGAACATTCAGATAGTGAGCCAGCAACGTCTTCACCTTCGGCAAATTGTTGGCCGAGCGGCGCAGATTCTCGTTGGCCGGGCTCTTGCTATCGATGACAACAAGAGTCTTTTTATCGGCGAGACCGTGCGCTTGCAAGAATGCAACGAAATCCTTGGTACGCGGCTGAGGAAAGGTAAGCTCATCGATAAAGCGAATCTGGTTTGCAGCGAACTTTACCGACAGAGCCGAGCGTACCCCAAGCCGGCGCATCTTACGCGGCATCGAGACCCGATACGAGCGTGGGTGTGGACCGTGGGCAACACCACCACCTTTGTGGTGTGGTGCGCGGATCGATCCCTGGCGAGCGCGACCGGTACCCTTTTGGCGGTAGAGCTTGCGGGTCGATCCCTTAACTTCTCCACGACCGCGTGTATTGTGTGTACCGAGGCGGGCATTAGCGTTTTGCATCACCACGTACTGATGCATCACCGGCACGTTTGGTTCGATGCCGAAGATATAATCGCTGACTTCAATTGAGCCCACCTGCTCTCCGGCCTGATTGTAGAGTGTTGCCTGCATCGCTGTACCCCTTTAGCCCTTCACCGCTTTGCGGATCTGAAGCAGGCCATTGCGGGCGCCGGGAACGGAGCCCTTTACCAGTAGCAAATTCTGTTCGGGCAGTACTTCAACCACTTCCAGATTCTGGATGGTGACGCGGTCGCCGCCCATTCGACCGGCCATACGCTGGCCTTTCCATACACGACCGGGGGTGGTACCGGCTCCAATCGAACCGGGAGCACGGTGGCGGTCACTTTGGCCGTGGGTCTTAGGGCCACCACGGAAGCCGTGCCGCTTGACGACACCCGCAAAGCCACGACCCTTTGAGGTTCCTGAAATATCGACCTTCTGGCCGGGCTTAAACAGTTCAACCGTCACCACTTCACCGGGTTTATGGGCAAGTGGGTCGTCGGCGCTAAACTCACGGAGGTAGCGCAACATCTTACCACCCGACGCCTTGAGATGACCCTGCTGGGGCTTGGTGAGCTTGCGCGCTTCTACCTCCTCATAACCGAGCTGCACCGCGCTATAGCCATCGCGTTCGGGTGTGCGAATCTGGGTGACGATGCAAGGTCCGGCTGCAATAACCGTTACCGGGATAGCCCTCCCTTCCTTGGTGAAGTACTGCATCATCCCGATTTTACGACCTAACAATCCGTGAATCATAGTGTACCTCCGCAGCATGCGTCGATGCGCAGCGGCTGCCTTTCCGGCTCACCCCGAAACTGTAGTCCAAGAACGAAGCCGTCGCAGTCGGAGTGATACCTACTTTCTTCTACAACTTAATCTCAATATCGACACCGGCCGGCAGATTGAGTTTCATCAGCGCGTTAATTGTTTGTTGACTTGGATCGAGGACATCGATCAACCGCTTATGAGTACGAATCTCAAACTGCTCTTGCGAGTCTTTATCGATGAATCCCGACCGGATCACGCTATAGCGTTCGATCTTGGTCGGAAGTGGTACCGGCCCGGCGACGAGTGCGCCTGTTCGCTCGGCAGCCTCAACGATCTGACGCGCAGATTGGTCGAGAATTTTATGATCATACGCCTTGAGGCGAATACGAACCTTTTGCTTAGCCATTGTTTTTCTCCAATCGACGGAGACGTAGGTAAGGCCTACGCCTCCGTTCTCGGTTCACATATCGCTAATCAAGGATCTTGGTAACGACACCTGCACCGACGGTGCGCCCACCCTCACGGATAGCGAAGCGGAGGCCCTCTTCAATCGCCACCGGCACAAT
>NZ_JBMFNE010000012.1:0-113789 GCF_049970315.1 Chloroflexus sp. | reverse complement strand
CTGAGCGTCTAGAGCACTGCGCGGGGCTGGCCCTAGTACGAGAGGACCGGGCTGGACGGACCGCTGGTGGAGGAGTTGTGGGGCGGCCTGCAGGCTCCGTAGCTATGTCCGGGAGTGAGAACCGCTGAAAGCATCTAAGTGGGAAACACGCCGCAAGACGAGTGCTCTCACAGCGTCAGGCTGGTAAGCCCCCCGGGAGATGACCGGGAGCAGCGGCCGGAGCTGGAGGCGGGGCGACCCGTAGAGGCGACCGGTGCGCAGGGGCGAGGGCTTCCCTCCGTCGTGACGAACGCGGGGCTAGACGGGAGAACTATCGCGTGAGGGGTGAAGGGACGACCGGGGTTGTCCCTTCAGCTACTGGGTGTGTGCAACGCGCGGCGGACCCACCCCGTCCCATCCCGAACCGGGTCGTGAAACGTCGCAGCGCCGATCCTACTGGCGGCAAACCGCTGGGAACCTAGGTCCACGCACCCCCCAACCGAAATCCACGCGAGGGCAGTCGCACGACTGCCCTCGTGGTGTGTTTGGGAAGGGTAGGGACGAGCCACCCGCAAGCGTCATGGCCGGTACGGCGGATTGTGCCAGGCTCTGTGGTTTGTGGTTTCTGTGGTAAACGCTATCACCTTTGTTAGTGCCCACCGGCTCATTACATAACCCAAGCACGCTTCGTATGTCGATCCGAGTAGATCTAGCCTGAGCACGCATTAGAGCATAGGTGTCATTGCGCTTTTGTTTTTGCGGCTACGAAGTGGGAAGTTTCTCGGCGTTTCAGAGCGTGTCATTATTCTCTTTCCTATTAAGGGCATGGCGGGGATACGGTAGTTTCTGCACTCTCGGTAGGGAGACTTACCACACTTATTGACACCTCCCGTTCAACTGTGGTATCATCGATGACGCAGCGTGTTATAACTTCACTATGAGGCGGGGCAGCACATGCGCTGGATCGGATGGTCTCTGGCAGGGGCGAGTGTAGCAGCGGCATCTGTCTTTACTGCTCGTCGTACATTATTAGCGCGCTTGCTCGGTTTGCGCCCTGCCGAACATCGTGTGACCGTGACCCGCGATGTGCCTATTCGTATGCCCGATGGGGTAGTGCTCTACGCCGATCACTATGCACCGCAAACCGGTGGCCCATATCCGACCATCCTCATCCGCACGCCGTATGGTCGCCCCAGTGAGCTAGGACCATTAGGGGTTTTTGAGCATACCGGCTGTCTACTTTTTGCCGAACGTGGTTACAACGTTATCGTGCAGAGTGTGCGCGGGCGTTATCGTTCGGGAGGTGTCTTTGAGCCGTTTGTTAACGAAGCAGCGGATGGGCGAGCTACTGTGGCTTGGATCGCCGAACAGCCGTGGTTTGAAGGAAACCTTGGCTTGTGGGGACCAAGTTACGTGGGATATGTTCAGTGGGGTCCGGCCATCGATGGTCCTCCCTATCTTAAAGCGATTGTGCCGGTGGTGACAAGCGCACGCTTTTCTTCCCTCTTTTACCCTGGTGGCGCCTTCGCGTTCGAGTCAACGCTGCGTTGGGTCTTTTTGATCGATGCGACTAATCGCCACCGTCAGTCCTTGAATCTGGCAGCGTTATGGCGGTTAATAGTGTTGCGCGAACGGATTTTGACTCGTGCATTGCGTCATCAACCTTACGCCGATGCTGATCGGATCGCTACCGGTGCGTCCGTTCCCTTTTTTCAACGTTGGCTGAACGAGACTGATCCACACGGTTCGTATTGGTCACAGGTTGATCAACATCGTGCTTTGCACCGGATCAATGCCGCGGTACATTTGGTGGCCGGTTGGTACGACATCTTTTTGCCCGGTCAGTTGGCCGATTACACGGCGCTGGTTGCTGCCGGTAAGCGCCCATACCTTACCGTGTTGCCCCGGACTCACACCGATCTGGCGCTCGTCTTTGAAGGGATGCGCGAGGGGTTGTGGTGGTTTGATGCCCATCTGAAGGGGCGCCGTGAGCTGCTCGCCCGTCGTCCGGTACGAATTGCGTTGATGGGGAGCAACGAGTGGCACGAGATGGATTTTTGGCCACCACCGGCAGTAATGACGCGCTATTTTTTGCAGCCTGCAGGTCGATTGACCCGTGAGATGCCGCCTGCCGATTGTGTCCCCAGCGTGTTTCGGTATCATCTCGCCGATCCTACACCTGCCATCGGGGGGGCAGTGTTGAGTGCAAAGGCCGGCCCACGCGATCAGCGTCCGCTTGAATCTCGTTCAGATGTTTTAACCTTTACCAGTGCTCCGTTGGCGAACGATCTTGATGTGATCGGGCCGATTCGTCTCTGTCTCTACGTGTGTAGTGAACATGAGCATTTTGATCTTGTCGGTCGACTCTGTGATGTCTATCCCGATGGGCGGAGTATCAATATTTGTGACGGTATTGTGCGGGTACGGCCCGATGTAGGTGAAGTGCAGCCCGATGGTTCACGTCGGATCGAGATAGATCTGACGGCGACGGCTCAGCGCTTTCGTGTCGGTCATCGTCTGCGTGTGCAAGTTGCCGGTGGTGGCAGTCCACGGTGGGGGCCGCACCCCGGAGATGATCGTCCGTATGGGCAGGGATGCGGGGGGCCGATTTTGCTCCATCGGATTTGTCACGATGCTAACCACCCGTCGGCAATCATTTTGCCGGTGGTTGATGCCGCTGTGCGTTGGGCTGCATAGCTCACACAGGTTATTGGCAGTGGGCAGTGCCGAATCTTGGTGTGGAGTTTGGTAAATCGCACAGCCGTACCAGGGGAAGGTGGTGCCGTAGCGGTTGGAATGGGGCAAGTTAACTGTCGCACTCCAGATCGCATCGTGGTGTCGGTTAGGTTTCCGTATCTATTACAGCAAAGGAGCAGCACGACAATGGAGTACGAACACAGTCCAGAGATCAAGATGTTGCGCCAGACGGTGCGTGAGTTCGTTGACAAAGAGATCCGGCCTATCGCACGCGCTATTGATGAAGAGGAGCGTGTTCCCTTCGAGACACTGAAGAAAGCGGCTGAACTTGGCCTGCTTGGGGTACCGTTTCCCGAACGCTACGGTGGTCTCGATCTGGGCATTACCGGCTACTGTGTGTTGATGGAAGAGCTAAACCGAGCTTGCGCCAGCCATGCGACGATCATCGGGGCACATGCCCAGTTGGCTGCAATGAGTATTTATTTGGGCGGTAATGAGCAGCAAAAGGAGACCTATCTGCGGGCGTTGATCGAAGGCCGGATGTGGGGAGCTTGGGCATTAACCGAGCCAAATGCCGGCTCAGATGCGGCTCATATTCAGACCAGCGCCGAGCGGCGTGGCGATGAATGGGTTCTTAATGGGCAAAAGATGTGGATTACCAACGGAAGCTTCGCCGATGTGATCGTCGTGTTTGCCGTGACCGATAAGAATCTCGGTGCGCGCGGTGGGATTACCGCGTTCATTGTCGAGAAGACGATGCCCGGCTTCCGTGTTGGCAAAATTGAAGATAAGATGGGCTTGCGCGCTTCCCATACTGCCAGCCTCTACTTCGAGGACTGCCGGGTGCCGGCGGAAAATGTGTTGGGGCAAGTAGGGATGGGCTTCCCACTGGCGATGCGAACGCTCGACATTGGTCGTTGCGGTCTGGGTGCGAGTAGTATCGGCTCGGCCAAAGAGGCATTTGAACTGAGCCGTAAGTACATGATCACGCGCCACCAATTTGGTCGGCCCATTGCCGAGTTTCAGGCGCTACAGTTCAAGCTGGCCGATATGGCGGTGAAGCTCTATACCATGGAACAGATCGTCTACGATTGCGCCCGTCGTGTTGATGCCGGTCAGCAGGCGACACTCGAGAGCAGTATTGTCAAGTATTACTGCACCGAGATGGCGAGTCAGATTATCGATGAAGCGATCCAGATCCACGGTGGCATGGGCTTCTCGCGCGAATTGCCATTGGAGCGCATGTATCGCGACGCACGTGTAACGCGTATTTTCGAGGGTACGAACGAGATTCAGAAACACGTGATCGCCAGTGAATTGTTGAAACAGGTTGGATACAAAATCCGGTTATATTAATAACTGTCTCCCATCCCTCGATCAAGGCACCGCACAGTTGTGCGGTGCCTTACTTTACAGCGCTGTGATACCGATGATCATCGCTCGCGTGGATCGAGCGCATCGCGTAAGCCATCACCAAGGAAGGTAAACGAGAGCATTAGCCCCGCAATGAGGATCACCGGGAAACTCAGCAACCACGGTCCCGACGACAAATTGTTGTATCCCTCGGTCAGCATTACCCCTAGACTCGTCGGAAACGGATTGTCAGGATCGAGCGAGGGGCGCATTCCCACACCGAGAATAGTCAGCACTGCTTCCGCACTGATCAGGGCTGGAATACTGAACGATGTGGCGACAATAATGGGAGCCAGTGTATTCGGCAAAATATGTCGCCACAGGATCGTGGCGGTGGGAACCCCGATGGCCCGTGCCGCTTCGATAAACTCCTTCTCTTTCAGTGACAACACTTGTCCGCGCACGAGGCGGGCAATTCCCGTCCAACTCACCAGCGAGACGGCGATAAAGATGAGGAGTAGGCCATTAAATGTTCGGCCCAACCATGTTTCGCGGAAAGCGGTCGAGAGTGCAATGATGAAGAGTAAATCGGGAAATGAAGCAACGATCTCGGTAAAACGCATCAGCAGGTTATCGAGCCAGCTACCGGCAAATCCTGAGATCAAACCGATAGTGACACCGATCAGTAAAATTGCCACTTGTGGCACAATGCCGACGATGAGTGACACGCGGATAGCGTACATAAGGCGGGATAACACATCGCGGCCAAGTGTGTCGGTGCCGAGGAGGTGTTCAGGAACGCCCATGCGGTCCGGATTATCGGTTATCCACGCAGGTGGACGCAGGCTATTATTCGGGATTTGTTGCACCGGATTATACGGCGCCAACCAGGGTGCGGCTACTGCTACTATCACATACAGGATAATGACCACCAACCCAACCATGGCGGCCCGATTGCGTCGCAGCCGACGCAATGCGTCTGACCACAGACTGCGTGGTTTGGTATGCAGTGCTTGTAGATCAATCGGATTAGTCAAGGTGTTTGCCGGTGAGGTCACGGCTAGTCCTCACTACTATTTATAACTAATACGCGGGTCGAGAATCCCATACGCAATATCAACGAGCAAATTAGCAATTCCCAAGAAGAAGACGTAAATTAATGAACCGGCCATAATCATCGAATAATCGCGTTTGCCAATTGCATCAACAAAAGTGCGACCCATACCGGGTACTTGAAAGATCGTCTCCACAAAGAGGGTACCGGTAATCAGGCCGGCCAGCGCCGGCCCCAGAACGGTCACGACCGGTAGTAACGAGTTCTTCAACATATGTCGCCAGACAATGACCTGGCCGGATAGTCCTTTCGCTTGGGCGGTGCGAATATAATCTTGCCGTTTCACTTCAAGGACGCTCGCACGGGTTAAGCGAGCAATAAAGGCCATACTTGTCGAGCCGAGGGCTACGGTTGGTAAAATCCACGGCTTCACAGGATCGTTCCAGTCAGGGATGACGGTAAACCAGTTCAGGATAACGGCAAAAACGATGACGAGTATCAGACTAGTAATGAGCGTGCCAAGGGCAACAAAAATAGTTGAAGACAGTGATAAGAGATAATCAAGCCATGTATTTTGGCGCAAAGCAGCCAAAATGCCGAGAGGAATACCAAACACGACGGCGAAGATTAATGCTTGAATACCGAGGCGCGCTGAATAATAAAACTTACTAGGACGATTTGCCGTGCCCTCAAACAATTCCTGCTGTACGGTACGCGCTCCACGTGATGAATAGGTCGGGCCGAGGTTGCCGGCAATCGCGCCCCACTGAATCTTCCATTCACCAGTTTTGGGGTCGGGCACCACATCAAAAAACATATAGCGAGTAAATTGTCGCCAGAACGGTAAATCCATACCAAATCGTTCGCGCAAAATTGCCTCAACGCGCGGTGACAGTTGCCGGCGTTCGGGTTGGGTATCGAAGGGGCCGCCCGGTGTGAGTTTCGCAATCCCAAAGGTAATGAAGCCGACAATCACTAATACCGGAATATTCCACAGAACGCGCCGAATAATGTAAGCAGTCATAGTGGGTTAGTTTCGTGGGATATTGGGATAAACCGATAGATACCTTCAATAGGTCTTCTGGACATATGATGCATCAACACCGCCGGACGTCTTTCTTATGATAAACCGATAGATACCTTCAATAGGTCTTCTGGACAGTAGCTTGGGAGGGGCGGGTATCTTTCCCGCCCCTTGCTATGTCTAAGGCTGGACATCAACGTTTGGTAGGTTGAAGAAGCCGAGCCAGTAGTCGATTGGGGTGATCGTATCTGGCGTTACCCCCTTAACATACGGCTTCACCAACACCGGACCGCTATTGTTCATCATGAAGACAACCGGTGCATCTTCTACCAGAATCTTCTGCGCTTGGGCGTAGAGTTCGGCACGGCGGACCGGATCTTGCTCGACGTCTGCCTGCCGTACCAACTCATCGAGTTGTGGGTTCGAGTAGTTGACGCGAGCGCTAAGCAGACCATTAGTCTGGAAGAGCGAGATCCAGTTTTGCGGATCGGGGTAGTCGGCGCACCAGCCGAGTGAGAACATTTGCGGCGGATTGTCTTTAGTAGCCGCAGCAAAAGCTGTGGGATCGATTGGATCAAGAATCACATCGATACCGAGGTTCTGCTTAAACTGGTTCGCCACCCACTCGAAGCGGGCATTGTTGCGGGCCGTACCCGAATAAGTCAGCTTGATTTCCGGTAGTCCTTCGCCGTTCGGATAGCCGGCCTCGGCCAAGGTCTGCTTCGCCTTTTCAGGGTTGAGCTCCCATAGCTTCAGATCAGGTTGGTAGCCGGGGAAGCCGGGTGGGATAAAGCTATACGTGGGGGTTCCTAAACCTTGGAAAACATCACGCACGTAAGCCTCACGGTCGAGGGCTTGGGCAAAGGCTTGTCGCACCAGCTTGTTGTCGAACGGCGGCTTGGCGAGGTTGAAGCCGAAGTAGAAAGTGCAGGAGCCGGGAACATCAATCGTTTGCTTGCTTAGAACAGGATCAGACTTGACGGTTGCGAGGTCTTCGGCACCAACACCAAGCATGTCAATCTCGCCGTTCTGGTAAGCTTGGAACGCCACCTGACCATCGGTGATCATGTAGTACTCGACTCGCTTAAGCTTGACTGGCCCGAGTGGTCCGACGTAGTTGGGATTGGGTTCCCAGATCGCTTTGCTGTCATGTTCCCACTCTTTCAGAACAAAGGGACCATTTCCAACATAGTTTTCGGGGTAGTACCACCAGTCATCACCCTTTGCCACATCCTCTTCGCGTACTGGGGCGCCGATCCAGAGTGCAGCCATGCTAAGGAAGTAGGGCGCCGGCGCAACTAGTTCGATCTGGAGCGTGTAATCGTCAATTGCCTTGACCCCAAAATCGTTGCGGAGCTGCTCGAGATCGAGCTTCATCACCTCTTCCATCGACAAGCCTTGGCAGGCAGCAGCGCTGTATTCACTGTAGCCTTTAATAATGCCGCAGGGCAGCGACTGATACTCACCTGCCGTTTCCGGATCGGCCAGCCGTTTCCAGGCATACTCGAAATTGCGGGCAGTGACCGGTGTGCCGTCGCTATACTTGCCATCGCGGCGCAGAGTGAAGGTGTAGACAGTACCATCTGCCGAAACATCGACTTTTTCGGCAGCAGCCGGAATCGGGTTCATATCGAGATCAAACGTCATCAGGGCTTGATAGGCCATCATGATGAACTGGATCTCGTTGACAAAGTTGGCCTTCTGTGGATCGATATTGTCCGGCTCAGAACCGGTAACGAGCCGCAATACACCTGGTTGAGCAGTACCGGTGGTGACCGGTGCCGTCGTAGGTTGTGCGGCGGGCGCCGTTGTGGGTTGTGCGGCGGGCGCCGTTGTGGGTTGTACGGCGGGTGCACTAGTTGGCTCGGCGCTCGGTGTCGAACCGCCGGTACATGCTGCCAAGATGGGCAACAGTAATCCAAACAGTAGCGTGAGCGCGAGTGAGTGACGCCAGCGCGTGAAGTTCATCGCGACACTCCTTGTTGTATCTGTTAGCGAGGACACGATCAAACCGGGGAGAAACCAAATATGGATTTATGTGAGGATAGATTCTATGACTGCTATGGAGAGCAGTATCGGGCAAGTGTCGGTAAACTGACCTCCTTTCTAAATCATGCAACGCAGCATCCGATGTGTGGAAAATTCCCCGGTTGATGGCGGAATCGTAGCATGAGCAAAGATCATTGTCAAGGCAACTAATTGAGACAGGTGGCAGGGTTGTGGTTACGAAGCTAACACGGCAACAGCCGCAATGATGAAGAAGATCTGCGCGCCTAACGAAAAACTCTGCCAGAGGCGTGCAGCTAAGGCACTGCGTCGGTAGACGATGAGACCGCCGATTAAGTTGAAAAGGGCAATGAACGTGGCGGCTATTGGTAAGAAAAAGATCCGAAAGCGAGGGGCGAGTTCAGCCGAGGCGCCAATCTGATCACCACGCCATTCGATCTGCAACGGGAGTGAGGGATACATCACGGCGATCACTCCGAAGAGCAGCAGGTTGAGAAGCAAAGTACCAATCAGGATCTGGCGGTTAATCGGGTCGGCCCAGAAGTCGTAGACCAAAAAGCGGGCAACGTCAATTCCCGGTGTCAGCGACTGAATATGGCCTAACCGTCGTCGTTGTTCAAGTTCTTGGATAAAACCGGTTGGGTCGTGTGGCGAGATAGCGTAGGCTTCGCTACCCGCATACACGACTAGCGATTCGGCCAATGGGCGTGTCGTAAAACGATGAATGACAGTACCGTCAATCGCCGTTACACGGCCGTGATAATAGCCAATACTGGCAAGCGCCGTGCGCCAACCGCCGATAGCCAATGCCCCTTGCTCGATACGATCGATGAGGTTGAGTGGGATAACCGCTCGACTTCCTAGCCACTGGATGTATAAACCATTGCGGTCGATGGTGTAGCGAAGCGTGAGCGCAGCCGCAGTCCGATAAAGTAAGACACCGGCGATAATAATCAAGCTTAACGCCAGCACTGCTTGAAGGTACAGCCAACCATCAATCGGCCAGAATTCGGGAGGCCCGACGAGGACTGTGCTCAGGTGGAAGATCAACCTGCCGGCCACCGCCAGACTCAGCGTGGCGAGTATGAGACCAAGCCAGCGGCGGGTTGTACGGATGGGACGCCATTGTTGCATAGCGCGTAATCTAGTGAGTCAAGGTGGTTTGTGAGGTGCGCCGGAGTACTCATCCCCGGCGCACCGGCGAGGTTACGGTGTTGCGGTAGCAGTTGGTGTTGCCGTTGGTTCTGGCATCGTTTCCGGCGTTATTACAATCGTCGGCGCCAACGTCGGTGTTGGGAAGGGCGTCGGTGGGCCGGGTAGGTACGTTGGAACCGGCGTCGGGACCGACTCCGTTGGAACGAGTGTTGGTGTTGGCGTTGGTTCAGGGAAGCGTCGAATATCGGCTCTTGCCCGCTGTTCGGCGATCCATTCATCAAAAGCTTTCGTCCGCGCCTCTCGTAGCTGGTCGGCTTCAGATGGAACGATTCGGTTGGTTACTTCAAGGATATGCCAACCGAACTGCGTGCGCACCGGATCGCTGATCTGGTTGACCGGTAAAGCGAAAGCGGCTGCGACCAGTTCTGGTGGGTATGTGGCACCATTGTCGGCAAAGCCATTGCGATCGAAGGCACCAATGTCGCCACCATTATCACGTGAACCGGGATCGTCGGAATGTTCCGCGGCCAGCGCCGCAAAATCGGCGCCGTTGCGTAATTGGGTGACTAGCTCTTGCGCAGTGGGTAAGGCAGCAGCGAAAGCAGCTTCAATCTGTTCAGGTGTTGCTTCTGTCGGTGGTGTCACCGCGATCAAAATTTGTCGTGCCGTTACTCGTTCTGGCTCGGTACTGTACGTAAAACCATCTTCAGGCACGAGCTGAGCTTGAATCCGTTCGGTGAGAAGGCGGTCGCGGTACTGTTCCATCATTGCCATACGGAACTCTTCCTTGCTCAACTCCGGCTTTGTCTCGGTAACGATCAATTCAAGCTCGTAGCGACGGTAGATCTCGTCAATAATCTGATCGAACTGCACTCGTGCCTCTTCCGGCAGTGGTGTCGGTTCGGGGGTATTCGTTGGAATCGGCGTTGGCGAAGGCTCCGGCGTTAGTGTTGGACCACCGGGTGTTGGCGATGGAGTGGCCGTTGGTTCAGAAGTGGCCGTCGCCGAGGGATCGACGGTTGGTACCGGCGTCGCGTTGGCGTCAGGAGTTGGAGTGGGTTCAGGGAGCGCAGGGAGGAAGATAAATGCCAGATCGGCGACGGCTGTTTGCATTATTTCGTCATCGCTGATCGTAATCCCAAATTCAGTACTAGCACGTTGTTTGATCTGGCGATCGATCCATTCCGAAACCGTTTGTTCATTGATTTCGGCACGGCGCAAGGCACGGATCTGCTGGTCGATCACAATGCTACGGCCCTGAAATTGCTGAGCAATTTGGGGATTGTTACCAAACAGATCGAGCAGTTGAAAATTTTGGGAGATTTGGCGGGCGTAAGCAAGCCGTTGTTCACGCCAGTAATCGCTGCGCGTAAGCGTGCTGGAGCCAACTTGTGCTACCGGTCGGCTTGGGATCCAAACCTGTTCGTACATAACGCCGATTACTACGGCGAGCAATGCGATCGCTAATGCACTCGCCGTAGCAATAATCACAATACGCTGACGGCGTTCTTCTTCAAGACGGCGGCGCGATGGACGGCGCGGCGCAGGGGATTGGGCCGGCGTTGGCGCGCTCCGGGGCGACTTCGGTGTTTGTGACATAAGCTAAAACGGAATATCATCATCGCCGATATCTGGCGGCGGTTCACGACGTGGTGGGCGCGGTGGATCGTCAGATCGCGACTCACGTGATTCGAGCAAGATCATATCTTGGGCAATGACTTCGACTCGTGAGCGTTGTTGTCCACTCTGAGCGTCTTCCCATGTGCGTGTTTGCAAGCGACCCTCGATATAAACCCGCGCTCCACGACTAAGGTATTGATGACAGATTTCGGCTAATCGATTCCAAGCCACAACGTGAAACCATTCGGTTTCCTCGTGCAGATGACCATTCGGATCTCGCCACTGGCGGCTGGTAGCTACCCGAAATGTGGCAACCGGGGTGCCGGCGGCGGTGTAACGAAATTCTGGGTCGGCGCCAAGGCGACCAATGATCGATACCTTATTTAAGTCTCGCGCCATGGCTTACTCCAATCCAACTGTGTGCCGCCGGCAACGTTTATCCAGTCGTACAGTGGCTGTTGGGCGAATGAGGACGAGTAACTGGTTTACTCGTCACTCAGCGCTGGTTCTGCTTCTGCCGCTGACTCTTCTGGCTCGATCGGTGCAGCTTGTGTCGTCGCATTCTCGACTAATACCAGCAAGTGACGCAGGATGTTATCGTTCAAGCGAATAGCACGGTCAAGCTCGGCGACTTTGGATGCATTGAGGGTGAGGGTAAAGAAGACGTAATACCCTTCAGTGAATTTACGCCGGCTCGCTTCACCAACGACGTACTCGCGGATCGGGTAAGCAAATTTGCGCCGACCCCACGGTGACGATTGGCTTACCGTATTGACCTGCCCACCGAGTTGCTCGACCGTCTGCTTAATCCGGTCGATGTTGGCGGTAATGCCCTCTTCGTTGGCATACAACGGGTTAATAATGATGACAAGCTCGTACTCTCGACGACGATCGCGCACACTATCCTCCTCTGGTGATGTTTCGCTCGTTGCTCGTCCGGTGCGCGTTCCGGGCGTAACGTCGAAACAGAAAGACTATCGGGAGCGTGTTCCATGGTACGCTCCCACGTGACATCACGAGATTATACCATAACCTCGTACCTAGGGATGCAGTGCTTGCCACGCTTCTGGGGTGTCGGCGTCGATAATAATAGCCGGATCGTTGGTTTGATACCAGATAATCTGGTCGGTGTAGCGTTGGAAGACGGTGCGTGCGCCGGTGTCGCCTTGGAGCGTTTGTAATTCAGCAAAGAGTGGTGCGCCGACAATGACCGGGTTGCCGCGTTGGCCTTGATACATTGGAACGAGCGCAAGAGCTGTAGGTGTAGCCCGATAGGCAGCGATAAGATCGTTGATGAGACGGCTGGTGACGAGAGGTTGATCGACGAGCAAGATCATCGCTGCCGTTGTGTCGGAGGGTAAAGCGCGGAGACCGGCTGCGAGTGATGTACTGATTCCTGCAGCGTAGGCCGGATTGGAGACAATCGTTACCGGTAGATCGCGTAGCGCAGCTTGTACATGTTCGCCGGCTGCACCGATCACTACGGTTAGTCCATCGAGTTGACTGTTGAGCGCTTCGTGAGCGATGTGGGCAACCAATGGCCGGTTTTTCCACAGTAATAACTGTTTCGGTTGCCCCATCCGTGACGATTGGCCGGCAGCAAGCAAGAGACCGACGATCTTCATCACAAGACCTCCACTGCAATGTTGCGTCACATGTTTCAAATCGCGTCGGCCACCGATGATCCCGGCTTGTGATCTTACAAGCGGCTTGTCGCTAACACGTGACTAAATCGGCGCCGGCAGCTCCACGCGCTTGGACAGTTGGCTCAGCCGGCAGGTCAAATTGCTACACAGAGACGAACAGTGTTGGTGTGAACCTGTAAGATCAGAGCGGCACGGTCGTGGTATAGATACGGTAGGTCGTGTCGGCTAAAAATGAATGTTTCACCGGCGTGTAGCACATCGTGGAGCCGAAAACTATCACCGATTTCAACCATCATGTACCGATACAACCGTGCTGCATTGCGCACCAAGTTGTGCGGATCGGCACGTACCGCATAGATGAGTGTATCAACGCCCGGTGAGTGGCGGAACGAACATGGTTCATCCTAACCCATCACGACTCGATTGGGTTAGCTCGAACGCTTTGCGTAATACATGTTCATAACTCGGAGTGAGTTCACGTTTCCGGCGGGCCATCACGATTCGTGCGACACTGATCATCGTATCGATACGGTATTCGCGAAACACCTCGCCACCCCATGTAAAATGGGGAACATTTTTTGGAGCGCTATGCATACCAAAGACGTTTGAACCGGTTCCGATCATAGTACCACCGGTTAGATGTAGGCCAATGCCTAGTTTGACGTGATCGGCGAGAAAGCAGCCCAACTTGAGAATCCCGGTGTCGATTTGGCCGATCCCTTCAAGGAAGACCCGCACTGAACCGTAATTATTCTTCAGATCGGAGTTGGTAGTCATAGCCCCGATATTCACCCATTCTCCCAGCCAGCTATGGCCGAGAAAGCCATCGTGATGCTTATTAGAATAGCCTTGAATAATTGAGGCTTCAACCTCGCCACCAACCCGACAGACCGGACCGAGGCAGGTTTCGGCACGAATACGGGCACTAGCGATGAGGGTACCTGATCCGATGTAGGCCGGACCTTGAATGTAGCTAAACGGCTCAATCTGGGCTGCCTCGATGAACACCGGCCCATCGCGACTATCGAGCACGACCGGCCCGATTAACTGTGCTGCCGGATCGACATAGACGCGCCGCCCATGGGTGATGACGTGCGGCTGATCGGCGGTGAAGAGTGGTAAGCGGCGGGCTAAGATCGGCTCGTCGCGGAGAAGTTGCTCACCGGCTTTGGTGATTAAATCCCACGGATATTCAAGTAATGCGTCAGTTACCTGTGGCTCGACGATACGGGCAAAGCGAAAGAGTTCGTCACGAGCGGCAGCAGCTTGCTGTTCACGCAGGTAGTAGATAATCGCACTGGCTAACGCAGGTGATACCTTAGCGCCGAGCAACGTCTCGCCTAAGATATATGCGGTATTGATCGGCTCACACTCAAGCGCCGTTACCCATTCGAGATTGAGGGATCGTCCATTCACAACCAGGATCGGATCACTGGTGGCAAGCAGTTCGGCTAAACCGCCTGCTGGTCCGAAGTGTGGCATCAGATGGGAACGGGCTAGACCATAGGCTGGTCGGCCAAGCAGGGCTACGACCCGTTCACGGGTGGTGAATGCGCCGCAGCGTAGCTCGAAGATCGGGCGGGCCTGCACGAGTGTAGCGAAATAGGGCCAACGTTCGTCTTCAAATAGGATGATGGTCATAGCTCTGTCGATGGTAAACCCGGCGTACTACCGGTGAGTTCAACTCAAGCATAGCACAGAATTGCGGTCAATTGAATGGTTGGTTGCAGCGTAGTGTTCTCTCATGTTGTCATCAACTTGTAATCCACCGATATGCAAAAGTTATCCACAACATTCACCGAGTTATCCACATTACGATGGTTGATTGTGGAAAAGTGTGGATTAAAAGAGAGGGGTACGGTGTGACGTACCCCTCTTGCGTGTGATCTGCTCGTGCCTACGATAGCATTGGAGACTCGGCGTGGTTTATGGTGCCACAAAGCGGCCCTGCCACGTCTTAATTTGGGCAATGGTATCTTGGGCACGCAAATACGACAATCGCGGACTCCAGTCAGGGTTGAGGATGGCAAACGCAGCTTGCTCGTGATTAGGATTACCCTGTTCTCCCCAGAGCACGGCAAAGTTAATGTTCCAGAGGAACATATTACCGACAAACGGATAATTATCGTACACCCGTAGCATTGCCGAGCGAATGTACTCGGCCTGCTGTTCCGGCGTCACATAGTTCCCAAACTCATAGCCCGGCGTATTGTTCGGTGTTGCCCAACCATACTCGGTAATCCAAATCTCCTTATCACCCATCCCGTACTCTTCCATCCACTTACGCACATTTTCGACGTGGCGGAAGTAGTGCGTTTCGTGGTCGTTCCAACAGCGATCAGGTGCCGGTTTGCAGCCGGGGATGTAGCTTGGGTTATCCGGCCAGAGTGTATCGGGTGGGTTAGCTGCACCACCGGGATGGACGGCTTGCACGTCGAAATAGTTACGTACTTCGCCGTTGTTGTAGGTGTACATCAAGCGGTAAAACTCTTGATCGGAGAGCGCGATGGCCGGGTTGGTTACCCCACTTGATGACGAAGCTGCAGCGAGCACAACAGCATTCGGATTGATTGATTTGATCCGGGTATACGCCGCTTTGAGGATCTCAACATAGTGACCAACATCCTCTGGGATAATTTCACCGCCATTCTCAACAGCGAGATTCGGTTCGTTCCAGATCTCATACGCCTTAATCTTATCGCCGTAACGGCGGACCATAAGCTCGAGAAAGTTGGCTAACGTCTCTGGATCATCAGGCAGACCATTGGTAGCATTGTAGGCCGTTGGGGAGCGTACTACGTTAACCAACAGTTTGATGCCGAAGCGGTCTACGGCTTCCACTATCCGATCCAGCTCATCCCAGCCATAAATACCCTTTACCGGGTCCTCAATGTCCATCCAGACTACCTGCTGGCGGAACCAGTCGAAGCCGGCATTCCTTGCCAGTTGTAATACGCGGTCACGGTCGGTGTAATACAAGTGACCGACGATCCCGAACTCAAGGTAGTCGGGGTTTATCGGGACGGGGGTCGGCTCCGGTGGAGCTGCCGTTGGTTCAGTCGTTGGGACGGCAGTCGGCTCGGCAGGGGCGGTGGTTGGGACGGTGGTTGGTGGGGTCGTGGTATCTGGAGTTGCAACGACGGCTGCCGTTGGGACGTTACTAACCGGCGTAGTTGTCGGTTCTCCGCCACATGCAGCGAGGATGGCGGCGATGATCATCATAATCAGCATCAATGCGGGCCAGCGTCGAGAATAGAGTTGTTTCATACAAACCTCGATGTAGTGTAATGTTATCGCCTGATTTAGAGCACCACAGTAGTCGTATCAAACTGTAAGCATCTATCGTGTGCTAAACCGGTACCGATCTCCACAAAGCCGACGTCGTAGGTACCACAAGGTTGGTCGGTGTGGCGAGTAGCTGCCCACCGAGTTTGCAGGTGGGCCTGCTCGCCGTGCGGGCCTACACGCCGTGCGGGCCTACTAGTTTTTGGGCATTGCTTGGATTGCGTACCATGCCGGACGTGGGCTCCAATCGCCGTTGATCACACCGAATGATGCCTGTTCGTGTAACTCATTACCTTGCGCTCGCCACGGTACGGCAAAGTTTAGGTTCCAAAGGAACATTGCCCCAACCCATGGTGCATACTCACGGCGACCGATCTGGAAGGCCCGCACGATCCACTCGGCCTGTTGCTCGAACGAGATTGAATTACCGTACTCGTAGCCGGGGGTGTTGTTGCGTGTTGCCCACCCAAACTCGGTAATCCAGATCTGCTTGTCGGCTAAGCCGTTCTCAACCAGCACGTTGCGAATGTCCTCGATGCGGCGGAAGTAGAACTCACGGCTGGTTCGCCATTGGGGGCCGGGGCCAGGCCGGTCGGGCCAGAGTGTGTCAGGCGGATTGTAGTGCCCTCCCGGATGTACACCAATTGCATCGACATTGGTGCGGAACTTGGGATTGGACGCCATCGAGCGCATGTACGACGTATCGCTCAGTGCAATATTGGGGTTGTTGGTCTCGGTGCTCGTTGGTGCACCACTGACTACTATCGCCATTGGATCGTTAGCCTTGATCGCTTTATAAGCAACTTCAAGCAGATCGACGTAGTAGCTCGCATCGGCTACGCGGCCGCCAACCCCACCATCGCGTGCGCAGTCGCCACCGTTTTCGCAGGCGCGGTTTTGCTCGTTCCAAATTTGGTACGCCTGTACTCGTCCTTTGTAGCGTTTGGCCATCTCACCCATAAAATAGGCGAAATCCTTGAAGTTCTCGCGTCGTGGCATGCCGTTGCTACCGTTTGCTGTTGCCCAACTGGGTGCGGCTACCACGCTGAGCAAGAGATTGACGCCCTGTCGGTTGGCGTCGGCCACAATGTTGTCAAGTTCAGCCCAGTAAATTGCGCCCGAACGGTCGTGCAAATCCATCCAACGTACCTGCTGGCGAATCCAGTAGATGCCGGCGTCGCGGCTCATCTGCAAAACCCGGTTGCGATCTTGCCATGCTGTGCCCTGACCATAGAGATGAGCGTTGAAACCGTAGATAAACTGACGTGGTAACGCCTGATCGGCTGGGCGATAGTTGAACGCCGGATTGTTACGGTGGCGCAGGTCTCGATACTCGTTCCCCAGCAGGCCGAGCAGTATCCGGTAGCGCGGATCAGGCTCGTCGGGGTGCCATTCCATCCGTTGGCGTTCAAAGTATTGTACCCAGTAGATCTCACCGGTTGCCTGATTACGTTCTTGGAATTGCTCGGAGAGCGGGTAGCCGAACACTTCAAGGCCACCGTTGTTCAACCAGAAGGTGCGGAATGGGGCTGGACTGTCGCGTAAGGTGTGGCCGGTCTGGGCGAACCACGTGCCATCGCCGGGGTCGGGTACGCGCTGGAAGGGTGGCTCATTTTCACGACCCTCAACGAGCCGCCGACCGAGCAGGCGACCTAGGATGTAGTAACGATTGTTCTGGGTGCCAAAATTTTCGGGATGCTCTTCGAGAATAGCCCGCTCAAAGTACTGAACGCGGTAGAATTTACCCGGCTCGGTAAAGCTTTCCTCAATAAACGGTTCTGAAATCGGATACCCCAATACAAACAGTGCGTTCGGGGTGTTCTTCCACGTCTCTAAAAACCAATTGACCGCGCTATGACCGGTTTCGGGAAAGTAACGGGCTTGATATGGTGGATAGGTGTCGGGCACACCGCCCTGGGCTGCTCCGGGCTGAGGCCACGTAAGCAGTGATACTGCGAGTACCAGCATTCCCAGCACTGCAACAATCTTTTGTGTCATGTACGGTCTCCCTTACGATTCGGTGTCGTTGCGGCATGATCGTGATGATCATCCGACATTATGGTAGCCAATCCCGTCTGAAAACACAGTAATAGACTCCTCTCAGCTTGCTCGCGAAAGGCACAGAAGCTGAGACAGTAGAGCGGGTGACCGCCGCGATTATACTCGTCTGTCTGATTCAACGTCAAGTGATAGGGAGTTGTTCCCGGGCAATAGTCATAATTTCGGTCTACAAAATAACGGTACGCTGCCTCGTTAACCGGCGACCATTTTGCACGATATATACGGTGCAACAGTAACCCATTGCCACCCCGCGTGCAGGTTCCTGAATGGAGAAGACATGGCACCTTACGTACCGGTACTCACGTGTATAATAATCACGTTAACCCTGTCTTGCCGGAAAAGCGGTCACGAAAGGGAACGCTTATGCCTACTCCCCTTCAGACGATTGGAATTCTCATCGCCTACCTCACTTCAGTAACTATCTGGATGCTCTTCAACCTCCACGGTCTCGTCTTAACGCTCCGTCAAGCCGCCGGGCAAGTAGTAGCCCAATGGCGCGGTCTCCGGCACGGTGTCGCCTACGATGAATCGTTTACCGTACAGTTACCGTTTCATGGACGCTGGAAGGTTGTCAATGGTGGGGTTGATCCACCAACATCTCATTCTTGGGAATTGATCGGCCAGCGATATGCGTATGATTTCGTTATAGGCGATGAAGCAACTGGTCTGAGCTATTCGGGTTGATCCGCGCCGACCGACCAATTACCTTGCCTTCGGGCAGCCGGTACTGGCCGCTGCCGATGGCGTCGTTGTTGCGCTGCGCAACGATATTCGCGATAGTCCCTGGGCGGGCACCGGATGGATCGATATTACCACACCTGATCTCCGCGGAAATTACGTTATTATCAAGCATCATGAGCATGTCTACACGCTCTACGCCCATTTGCAACGGGGTAGCATTAAGGTAACACTTGGTGAGACTGTGCATGCCGGGCAACCTATCGGTGCCTGTGGTCATTCCGGACATTCGAGCGAACCGCATCTCCACTTTCAACTGCAAGATCAGGCTGACTTCTTTACCGCTATTGGGTTACCGATCACCTTTCGTCGGGTGCGACGTAGTGATAGCAACAGCACAGTCTGTCTGGCTCAAGGCTTCATTCAGCGCGATCAGATGGTAGAGCCCGCCCCGGCAGATTGCCCCGCTCAACTCATCGAGTCGGTGGTAGTAGTCAAGCCAACACTTCGGGAATTGCTCGGGGGTATTATCACGTTCGGGTTGATCCTGCTCGGTGTCTTTGCCATTGTTGCGCGTATTATCGATACCGTCATCTAAATCTACGAGGCTACTTACGAATCAACTGTGCTCGTCGTAGGTACTGCTTGGCGCAGGCGTGGTACTTGTTCCCACAGCCGCTCGCGACGCATAAGGCGGACGAAGGTATCAACGATATGCGCATCCCAGTGAATGCCACGCCCGCGTTGCAAAATTTGCAATGCTTGTTCAGGATCAAGGGCTGCCCGATATGCACGATCGGCGGTCAGCGCCTCGAAAGCATCGGCGACGGCTAAAATGCGGGCACCTAGTGGAATTTCTTCACCGCACAGGCCATATGGATACCCATTACCGTCGACCCGCTCGTGATGGGCGGCGATAATCGGCAATACATCACGCAGTCCACGAATTTGGGCGAGAATGCGAACACCAATCTCAGGATGGCGCTGCATGACGAGCAGTTCTTCTGCGGTGAGGGGGCCGGGCTTGAGCAAGATGTCGTCGCGTACACCGATTTTACCAATGTCGTGGAGTAAGCCGGCGTAATGAATCTGTTCGATCTCGGCATCGCTCAACCCTAATTCGCGCGCCAGTTTCACTGCATAGCGCGTTACTTGACGAGAATGGCCGTATGTATACGAGTCACGCGCCTCAATAGCTCCGACAAGAGCTGCGATGGTTTGCTCGTGTTGATCTTTGAGGGCGTGGTAGAGACGTGCATTATCGAGAGCCACCGCAGCCTGTGAAGCAAATACTTCTATGAGATGACGTTCGGTGGCATCAAAGACTGGTTGTGACTCAGAACGGCCAAGGGTGAGCATACCGATCGGTCGATCACGGCTGCGCAGTACCACTTCCAACAATCGGTCGGCGGGTACCGGTGGCACGTTGATTAGGTGGTGATGGGCAGTCCGCAGTTGATCTTCGTCGAAGGCGGTAATTGGTAAATGCTCGTGCTTTGCCGCGCCGGTAAGTGCCACTAAGGTTTCACCATCAGTATCGATCAGCGACAAGCCGATGTGGATGGGAGCGAAGCGTCGAATAATGAATTCGAGCAAGCGGTCAGTTTGTTCGGTAATATTGAGCGAGGTGGCGATCGCTTGACTAAACTGATACATCAGGACGAAATCGGAGAGGCGCTCCTTTTCGTGATGTACCCGGCGCAACTCAAGCGCGGTGCGGATTGTCTTCTGTAACTGTTCGGCGTCAACCGGCTTGGAGATATAATCGAGAGCACCGAGCTTGAGCGCCTCACGGGCCGTTTCGACCGTCGCATGCGCGGTCATAACGATTACGTCAGTTTCCAGACAGTGGGTACGCAGGTACTGTACCAACGCGAGACCGTCGAGGTGGGGCATCTGGAGATCGGTTATTACGAGGTCAAAGGTCTGGGTGTGCAGCAGCTCGATGGCGGCTTGACCATGTTCAGCAACGGTAACATCGTACTCGCGTCGAAGGAGGAGACGACAGAACTCCCGGATAGTAGTTTCATCTTCAACAACGAGGATCCGTGGGCGGGTGGAGGAGGAGGGAACGTAATCCGCCATATAAAGGCTCCTCAGGCTTGCAGTGGCTGATACATGTCTTACCGTCACGGTATATTTCCGATGTCACTCTGTCGATATGTCACATCGTATTACCGTTACAGAGTCGGTAATAGCATAGCAGAGCAATGTTGCACAATGACGATAGGTACGGTGTAGTGAATGACAAAATTGCAATTAGCAGAGGAATAACCTCCCCTCCTACGTAGAGTTATGAATCGTCTTGTTTGCGCCGTGAGAAATAACTCTGCAAACGTCGCTCAAGTTCATCGAAGTCGAATGGCTTGGTTAAATATTCGTTAACACCGATGCGCAGAGCGGTTTTCTCCGTATCAGGAGCGCCGTAAGCCGTAACCATAATCACATAGACCTGCGAATGATTTTGGCGGAGAGTACGCACTAGTTCAATGCCACCCATACGTGGCATATTCATATCGGTAATAATGACATCACATTCTTGCACTGCCAACTTCTCAAGCGCATCGATACCGTCTTCGGCTTCGATCACGTTATAACCGCTATTCCGCAAGAGAAATCGGTATAACCGACGGGTAGCAGGTTCATCCTCAACAATCATAATCGTGGGTGGCACGGCGCACTCTCCTCGACTGCTGGATTCGTCTTAACTTACCTGAGCGAGGTACTCTTTCAAAAGATTGGCCGAGCGTTGGAAGAGAGCGACTTCTTGGTCTGACAACGGTAGATTAAGCACCTCTTCTGCACCGTCACGACCAACAATGGTTGGCAAACTAATGGCAATATCGGTGACACCGTACTGGCCAGTCATCAAGCTACTCACGGTCATTACGGTGTGTTGATCGCGGAGAACGGCTTCGGCAATCGCCAACAAACCCAAGCCAATAGCATAGTATGTAGCCCGTTTACGCTTAATAATTTCGTAAGCGGCATTACGGGTTTGTTCGAGGATCGCATCGAGTGCAGCCTGATCGTAGCCTTGCCCGTTAGCACCAACAAAGTCGACTAAGCGAACGCCGGCAATATTGGCCAGGCTCCACAAAGCCAATTCGCTATCACCGTGCTCGCCGACGATGTAGGCATGCACCGAGCGCGGATCAACGCCGTAGTGCTGACCGAGCAGATAGCGGAAGCGTGCTGTGTCGAGAATGGTGCCTGAGCCGATCACACGGTTAGCGTCGGAACCGGCGATTTGCGCAGCGATGGTGGTCAGGATATCAACCGGGTTGGTTGCCACCACAATAATCCCGTCGTGATTGGCAGCCAGTATTGCAGGGATCATTTCCCGAAAGATAGCCGCATTACGACCGAGTAGATCGAGACGAGTTTCGCCGGGGCGCTGGTTAGCGCCGGCAGCGATCACGATCAGATCGGCGTCGGCAAGATCGGCGTAGTCACCGGCATAGATCCGCATTGGGCGGACAAAAGGCAGGCCATGGTTCAAATCCATCGCCTCACCTTCGGCGCGTGCCCGGTCAATATCAATGAGCACCAGTTCACCGGCAAGGCTGCGCTGCATCAGGGCATACGCGAATGAAGTGCCGACCATGCCGGTGCCAACCACGCCAACTTTACCGGTGCGTTTGCGTAAGCTCATGCGAAACCTCCTAAACGATTGCACCATTATGATACCATATCACGCTGGAGGTTGCGCGCAACGCAACGGTTGTCGGTGCATCGTATCACCGATGTCATCAATTTGTTATCTTGGGGTAGCCCTTACGAGCGATGGCAGATCATAACCGTCTCGCTGTATCAGCGATATGCAGCTAAATCTCGCTCTTCGATGGTCGGCATATAACGCGACATCTCAACCATCTTAAAGATTTTTTGATGGTGTGGTGTGACATTCATCGCAAACAGTTGGTAGCCAGCTTTACGGGCATTCACGACGAATTTAAGCAACGCCGAAATGCCGGCCGAATTGATGAACGATACTTCGCTAAAATCGAGTACCGTTATCGGACGCATCTCTTGGCATTCGGCAGCAATGGCGGCAGCCGAGATAGCATCAACACTGGTCGTCAAGATGTGGAGGACGACCACATCACCAAACTCTTCTCGTCGAATAATGTCACTCATTGTTGCCGATCCTTCCGATAGAGACGGAGTGTGAGCACCGTCCCTTGCTGTGATGAGACCACCTCGTAATCGTCGACCAGCGCGCTAATGAGATACATCCCGAAACCGCGCAGATAGCCGGCTTCGAGTCGTTCATCATCGATGACCCGCCGTGAAACATCGAGCTGTTCGATTCCACTGCCCTGATCACTTATCCGGATCTCGAGTTTATCACCGTCGATGTCAAAAATCACCCCGACCAGTTTGGCGGTATCGCCGCGATTACCGTGATCGATAGCATTATTGACCGCTTCACTAACCGCCAATTTCAGGTCTTCAACCTGTTCAGGGCTAAGGCCGGCGGCACTGCCGACTTCAGCAGCACTCGCGCGTACCACGCGTTCGAAGATCGGGATGGATGGAATGCGCAACTCGACTCGTTGCATGCTTGTGCCTCTACCTGTGTTGCCTGGTTCACCCTGATCTTAGTGTAGCGGATCGGGTGAACCATAGCATTGCCGGTTATGGTGAAGACAACTGTGGTTTAGGTAGTGATCGCGCCCGACTGCCGTTCGTTATTTCGGTTTGACGGATAAGATGATCGTACCGGCGCAGGTACGCCTTGCCGAGTGAGGTGTTGCCGACTTGGAGGTAGCATGCACCCAGGTAGTAGAGAGCTTGGGCGTGACGTGGATTGCGGCGAAGCACCTTTTCAAACAAGGGGATAGCGCGCGACGGTTCGAGCAGCTCTTTGTAGCATAATCCGAGCATGAACTGCGTTTCTATATCGTCGGGCCACTGTTCGAGTACTTGCTGGAACTCTTTCGCTGCAAGATCGTAACGACCCCGTCGGATGTACATGTAGCCAAGATCAAAGCGTAATGAATGCGCATCAGGGGCAAGCTGCACGGCTTTGCGCCAAGCAGCGAGTGCCCATGTGTCGCGTCCAATCGTATTGTACACAAATCCAAGGAAGTAATGGGCTTGAGCATCGGTCGGGAGCAATTGAACGGCGCGCTCGAAGGCGCGGACCGCTTGCTTGGTCATTCCCATATCGTAAAGGAGTTTGCCCATCTGCAAGAAGAGCTGGCCGTGGTGCGGATTAAGACGGGCGCAGGCGAAAAGGATTTCATAGGCCTGTTTGGGCTTCTTTTGCAAACGCAAGATGGCACTCATGCGGAGGCATGCATCAACATAATGGCGATGTTGCGGTGGTATTTGCTCATATTCGGCGTAGGCTTCGTCAAACCGACGTTGGCGAGCCAAAAGGTTGCCCAGGAGGTAACGGGCAGCGTACTCTTGTGGACGCCACTGAAGCAAGGCGCGGTAGATCCGCTCGGCCTCTTCTTCATATCCTTGTTGCTTGAGGGCCTGGCTAAGCCGGTAATACCACTGAGCCACCTCTTCTTCGCTACGGTTGACGAGTGGCTCGTCGGGTAATGGTTCGGGTGAGACAAACGTCGGTTCAACGCGCAGCGCTTCGGCAAAGCAGCGTTGAGCTAGCTCGTGCGCACCGTGGCTTTGGTGCATCAAGCCCATATAGTACCGTGGCTCGGCAGCTTGCGGGCGTGCGTTGCAGGCGCTACTGAAGTGAATATACGCCCGACCGGCATCGTCGATTCGTTGGTAGCAGCGACCAAGCGCAAAGTGGGCTTCGTAGAGGTTGGGGTTGTGTTCGAGCGTTTCTTTGAAGGCGGCGATGGCCCGGTCGATTTGTCCGAGGGCGGCAAAGGCGACGCCGAGGTTGTAGTGGGCCTCAGCCAGTTGCGGATCGGTCTGTACCGCTTCGAGATATTCGCGCAATGCCTCTTCCCAATGATCTTGGAAGGCAAGCGAGTTGCCGATATAGAGATAGATAATTGCCCGTTCGCGCTCGTAAATTTGGGCTTGCTCTTCCCCATCAACGTATGCGGCGATGAGGGCAGCCTTAAAATGCTCGATTGCATCGGCGTAAGCCGCGCGCAGGTAGGAACGCATTCCCTGACTAAACGCTGCCCCTAGGCGGGTGCCGCTCATAAAGCGCTCGCTACCATTAAAGGTATCGAGGTCGAGGGGCATAAATTGAAGCTCATTGGTCGATGCCATAGCGCACCTCGGCGACCAGTGTCATACTGATATCTACTATAACATGCTCGTCGCCCTTCGTATATTGAAGAATTGCCATTTAAAGACATACGACAATATATAGTTTTCTTAAAGAGAGGAACTATTGAGCAGTGGTCATAGGGGTAGTTTGTAGAGAATGTCTCACGAGAGATGTTTTTTTTCGTTCACTCTTAACACTTGATGAGATGAAGAATGTGTAGAATATGCTGCGTGATGGAAGCCTGTCAGTTCTATCTTGCCGCCCAATGAGGTTGCGAACGGTGTAGATTATCAGCTAATTGCGCGATAATCATCGAGTGTTAGGCGGATTTGCTGGATCAGCTCACGTGCAAGGCCGCGACCGAGCGATGTTTGTGCGAGTGGTTGTAAACGGGGTAACGCTTCACGCCATTCCTCGACGTCGGTCGGTATATTACCGGCAAACAGAGTTTCCCACAGCATATCGACGCGCTCGACACCGATCACATCGGCGATCACGCTGCGGATTTCAGTGACCAGATCGAGTAGTCGTCTGCGTAGGATGACCATTGTAACGTCATCGCTTAGGATGCCGTTCGTCCACGAGCGCACTTCGTGGACAAGTGCGGCGGCAAGAGCGCGTGGTTTACGTTGGGGGTGGGCTACGATCAGATCAACGAGGCGCTCGAAGCTGAAGATCGTACCGTTCGGACTCTCGGCTTCGATCAGACCGTCGGTATAGAGCAATAAACTCTCGCCGGGAGCAATGATGGCTTGCTGTTGCCCGTATTCACTTTCGCTATCAATACCGAGCGGTAGTCCGGCAACTTCGAGTTCTTGTACGGTATCGGAAATTAATAACGGGAAGGTATGACCGGCGTTGGCGAAGCATACCTGTCCGGTGCGTGGCTCGAGCTGTAAATAAAGCATGGTTACCATACCGTGTGGAATCTCGCTTAATACACCCTGATTCACGGCGGCGAGGGTAGTGGCTGGGTTGATATTGCGACGTGCTTCGTGGCGAAAGACGGTGCGCGCCACGGCCATCCGCAGGGCAGCAGGGAGGCCTTTTCCACTGACATCACCGATCATGATACCGTGCCGACCATCGGTGAGCGGTAAGAAGTCGTACAGATCGCCACCGAGATCGCGTGCTGGTAGTGAGATAGCAGTGACTTCCCAACCGGGGAGGTGCGGGGCAGATTCGAGTAACAAGCCCTGCTGAATATCACGGGCTAATTGTAATTCCTGTTCGATCTCACGTGCCCGCTGCTGCGCTGCCTCGTCCATAGCCGGTGCAGCAGGTGATGGAGGAGGGGCGGCAGAAGGTGCGACATGCCGCCGTACACCGACGAGACTGCGCTGGCGGTGGGCCAGCAAACTCGGCCATGACCGGCGACGGTTCAGTAGTGTGGGTAGTATGTGACCGTTACGCGCAGGCATTATTGCTCCCCCTCGAGCCGGCGGATCCAACACCGACAACTCTCAGCCAGCCAATATACTGCAACTCCTTCGATGAGGTGATCGGGTGGTAACGAATGCAGTAAGCGCTCAGTATTGCGGTACTCGCGGATGGCATCGGCTACCCGATCGGTCTGACGGTAGCATTCGGCAAGATGGAAGGCAACGAGCGGAGAATCACTGTTCAGGTAGCGTGCTCGTTCGAAGTGGTGAATGGCTAACGTAAATTGTTGTTGGCGTTCGTAGATTAAGCCGAGCAAGATATGCGCTTCCGTCACGAGCGGATTGAGTTCTAAGGCACGGCGAGCTTCGGCCAGCGCGAGATCGAGTTCGCCACGGTTGGCATGGGCTTGGGCCGTTAAGGCCAGTACCGCCGGTGCGTGTCGTCCGGCAAGTGGTGCGTGGGCAAAGAGTTCGAGTGCCGCCTCGATCTGACCGCTTTCAATCATGCGCCGACCTTCAACAACGACTGTCTCGTCGGTAAAGAGTGGATCAGAGAAGGCAGGTGGAGATGTTGGCCGCCGCGTTGGCCGTGTTGGATGCAGGGTTGGGCGCGACGGTTTAGGCGATGATGCAACCATCCGTTGACGGGGCGGATCTTTGCGGTAGAGAAACGCACCATCAACGGACACCGGGCGTAGCCGATCAAAAATATTCCATAATGTCTCGGAAAAGCCGAGACACAGTGTACCACCGTCGGCCAAACTATCGTAGAAGCGCGCCATGAGTGTCCGACAGGTATCGAGCGAAAAGTAGATGGTCACGTTCTGACAGAAGAGAATGTGTGTACCGCGTACTGCCGGTGGAAACGGATCGAGCAGGTTATGCTGCATGAAGGTAACCAGTTGCCGCACTCGTTCATGGATGGTCAGCGCATTTCCCACCGGAGTAAAGAAGCGCAGTCGTTGAAGCGGTGTCAGATTGGTAAGGGTACGCCCGCGATAGATACCGGCGCGTGCCTTCTCAATTGCTGTAGCACTGAGATCGGTTGCGAGAATCTCGACCGGACGTGGTAAGGGTTCGCCAAGTGTCTCGAGTGCCGTAATCGCGATTGAATAAGGTTCTTCTCCGGTGGCACACCCGGCGCTCCAAATCTTGATCGGCATACCGGGCGGCAGCGTAGCGTGTAGAGTAGGTAGCAACGTCTTGCGCAAGGCTTCCATATGAGGCCGGTTGCGAAAAAAGACGGTCTCGTGGTTGAGGAACGGCTCGGCCAGATACAGTAGCTCGGTGCGATCTCGATTGGTCAGTAGATCGGCCAAGTATTGATCGGGCAAGCGCTTGAGAGCGAGCGCACGCCGTTCGACCGCAGTTTGCAAATGCGTGAGGCGAGAATCGTCGAGCAGGATACCGCAATAATGAGCAAGCATCTCGCGCAGCGAGCTGAGCGATTCGAGCGGCAGTGTCATAGTACCCTCTTTGGCGCCGAAAAGCGCTCGCGCAGGATCATCAATATCTGATCGGGTGGTAAGACCAACTCGGCGGCGCCGAGTTCAATCGCCGCACGTGGCATACCAAAAATCGTGCAACTGGCTTCATCTTGCGCAATGGTCAACCCACCGACGCGGCGGATGGCGCGCATTCCGACGGCCCCGTCGCGCCCCATACCGGTCAGCAACACACCGGCCGAATGCACGCCGTACAGTTCGGCGACCGCTGTCATTGTAATGTCGATTGAGGGGCGTTGAAGCAACAGTGGTGACATACTCAATCGGACCGTTCCGTCAGACTTGATCAACAGATCGGACTGATCAGGTGCGAGCAAGACACGTCCGGGTTGGAGAGCAAGACCATTGCG
Organism: Chloroflexus sp.; assembly: GCF_049970315.1. Taxonomy (GTDB): domain Bacteria; phylum Chloroflexota; class Chloroflexia; order Chloroflexales; family Chloroflexaceae; genus Chloroflexus. Next base: position 85,788 of record NZ_JBMFNE010000012.1, on the reverse strand, counting down.
GGCCAATTCGACCGGCAGGGTACTGGTTTCGGCCAGCCATTCGGCCATTCCTTCACCAAAGCCTTGCGCGATATGTTGCACCACAATCACTGCGGCGGCAAAGGTGTTCGGTAGTCCGGCCAGTAATTGGCGGATCACTTTTGGCCCGCCGGTCGAGGCTCCGATCACCACCACCGGAAACTGACCAGGAGCAATGCGCGGACCGCGCACGTGATGGGGGGTATCGATCAAGGTTGTACGTACTTCAGAGGGTGGGTGACGGCGACCGCGCAGATGGGTGACAACTTTTACACGAGCCAGCAACTTGATACGTCGGATCAGGGTGCGGCGCAAATGATCGAGTGAATCGGCGTCAGTCAGACTTGGCTTTTCCATAACCTCGAGTGCGCCGGCAGCGAGGGCCTCGAACGCGATGTTGGCATCTTTCCCACTCACGGCTGCCGAAAGCACCAAAATTGGTGTTGGATGGTAGGCCATAATCTGGCGTGTCGTCTCTACGCCATCGAGAACCGGCATCCGTACATCGAGCGTGATCAGATCGGGTCGTAGTTCGGCGGTGAGGGCAATCGCGGTTTTACCATCGCCTGCTTCACCGACCACCCGGATCGTCGGATCACTTTCGAGCATCTGGCGCAACAAGCGGCGCATCAGTGCCGAGTCGTCGACGACAAGTACACGCAACGGATTCGTCATTGATTTTTACCTATCGTAGGTTTGGCATCAGTGTGACACACTTATTCCATATCTAGCACCAAGCGCACCCGATTGGGCAAGTTGAGGAGATCGATATCTTTGTTAAGATAATCATCAACACCGGCTTCAAATGCGGCTCGTTTGTCGTCTGATGACGTGAGCATAATAATCCGTAAATTATCCAACGCCGGATTTTCGCGGATGCGGCGGCAGACTTCGTAGCCATCAATGCCGGGCATCTGTACATCAAGGACTAACAAGTCGGGTGGATTCGCGGCAATTGCGGCCAGTGCCTCTTCACCGCTGTGAGCAAGTTGGACGGTGTAGCCGTACATCTCAAGCCGCATCTTGACAATATCGGTAACCAGTCGGCTATCATCGACGACCAAAATGGTTGGCATAACTACTCCTCGTGGCCGAGCAGTTGCTGAATCACCTTCAGCAAACTGTCTTGGTTAAACTGACTTTTTACAATGTAGGCCTGTGCCCCTGCTTCCAGACCACGACGACGATGTTCTTCAGAGGCAAGACTGGTAATCAGCACCACCGGCAGATCAGAGAGGGCCAACTCGCGCCGGATGCGAGACGTGAGGGTAAAGCCATCGACTCGCGGCATCTCAATATCGCTTACAACAAGATCGTAGGTCGTAGAACGGAGCATGTCAAGCGCATCGGCACCATCAATTGCCGCGGTAACTTCGTAACCGGCCGATTGCAAAATACTGCGCAATAATTCACGGGTTGTGAATGAATCGTCGACGACCAATAGGCGGGCCGGTCGTTGAGGTTGGGGTAACGGCTGACCGGGTACCGATGATGAGATTGCTTGGTGTTGGTTACTTTCGAGCAGATGCAGGGGGTTGATCAGCAAGACCAGCCCACCATCGCTCAACTGGACGGCACCGCTCAAAGCCGGACGACGGGCAAAGAGTGAGCCGAGTGGTTTGACGACCGCCTCGCGTTCGTCGATCAGGTCATCAACCAATAAGGCAACCCGTTGCTGGCGAGTATTGATCAAGAGGGCCGGGACACGCTGGCGTGTCAGCGGCGTGCCGGTCGTGATCCCTACCAGATCGGCCAAGGTCAGCAGGGCTACGGTGCGCTGTTGGTAGGCAACTGTCGGCCGACCATCGATAACTTGTACCTGATCGCGCTGCACCCAAAGGATGCTGCTCACGGTTGTGGCCGGTAATGCCAATATTTGACTTCCTACCTTTACCAGTAATACGCGGCTGGTAATGAGCGTGAGGGGGATGGTGAGCGTGATCGTTGTGCCTTGACCAACCGTGGTGTCGACCCATACCTGTCCACCTAGTTCAAGCAAATTGGCACGCACAATATCCATACCGACACCGCGCCCCGAAATCTCGGTGACGGTTGGCGCAGTTGAGAAGCCCGGTTGGAAGATAAGATTGAGCGTTTCTTGCAGATCGAGCTGGTTCGCGCGTTCGGTATTCAACATACCGAGGGCAACGGCCCGTGCCCGGATACGTTCAGGGTCGATCCCTCGCCCATCATCAATGATTTGGATTCGCACTTCGTTTCCCAGAGATGTAGCGCTGATCCGGATCAGGCCGGTAGGTGATTTGCCAAGGGCAATACGCTCTTCAGGTGATTCGATTCCGTGATCGACCGCATTTCGTACCAGATGTACTAAGGGGTCGCTGATTAATTCGAGAACCTTGCGGTCGAGTTCGGTGGTTTCGCCACCGATCTCAATCGTCACCTGTTTGTTAGTTAGGGCTGCTAGATCACGCACCAATCGTGGCAGATTGTTGAAGATGGTGGCAATCGGTAACAGCCGTACTGCCATCACTTCTTGCTCAAGGTCTTTAATCAAAAGCTGTTGGCGGGCCAAATGGCGGTCAAGCCGGTCGCTCTGACGTTGGGCCAGATCGTTAATAGCCGCTTGCACTTCGCGCAGGGCATTGATGCGGGTATCAAGCGCTTGCCGTTGTGACTGGGAAAAGCGGAGACGGGCCAATTCCTGTTCGAGTGCCTGCAATGCTCGTTGTTGGCGTTCAACAGTCTCTTGCAGCCGATACAGCTCTTGCCCAATTTCACCAAGCCATTGTTGGGTGATGACCAGTTCACCGGCCAAATTGAAGAGCCGATCGAGGCGGTCGACTCGTACCCGAACGGTTTGGCGGGTCGTGCGCGGTGGTTCGCTGTCTGACGGCTGGGACGACGGAGGCGGTGACGGTGATGGTGATAGAGGTGGAGTGAATGCCGTGGTGGTGTCGGTTGAGCTTAGTTGTTGCAGAAATTGTTCAACTGCCGACGATTCGGCTGGCGGTATATGTGGAACATGAGCCACCAGCCGCCCGATCAGATCGCCGCCGTGGAGCAACAGATCGGTCAGACTGCGGTCGAGGGTACGTTGGCCTTGCCGAACCTGACCGAGAATGTGTTCGAGTGCGTGAGCAGCTTGGGCAATCGGATCGAAGCCGAGCATACGAGCCGATCCCTTAATCGTATGGACGGCACGGAAGGCGCGATCCAGTTCGCTACGGCGACGATCCGCATCGGCATTTTGCTCAATAGTCAACAAAACTTCGCTCAACAGACGGAGATTATCGGCGATCTCATCGCGAAATTGTGCATAGAAGCTGGTTAGATCCATAAGATCATCGGCATTCTCACTAAGCGTGATCGGTGTCGATTTGGGCCAAGCCGTGCAAGCGAGCTGCTATAGCGGTGAGTTTTGCTGCCGATTCGGCCATATGGCGTGCGCTTTGTGCGGATTGACGGGCAACTTCCGCGATTTCGCGCATCGTCTCGACGACCTGCTCACTGGCGCTTTGCTGTTGAGCAGTTGCCAGCCCGATCTCGGCGGCAGCCTGAGCCGTGCGTTCGGCCACCATCACGATATTGTCCATAACCTGACCGGCGCGATGGGCCAGTTCAACACCGCGCTCAACCTCTTTGCTGCCCTCTTCGGCGGCCAATACGGCGGCGCTGGTCGCCTGTCGGATCTCGGCAATCACCCCTTTCACCTCTTTGGCCGCAGCAAGGGTACGATTGGCCAAACTCTTTACCTCAGCCGCCACCACGGCAAATCGGCGACCATACTCACCGGCGCCGGCAGCCTCGATGGCGGCGTTCAGCGCGAGCAAATGGGTTTCATCAGAAATATCGTCGATCAGGTCGATGATTTCGCCGATCTGCTGGGAACGCTCTCCCAAGCCGAGCACGCGGGTCGAAATATCTTGGACGCGCTGCCGGATGCGTTCCATTGCCTGAATACTCTCATCAACCGCATCTTGACCACTACTCAACTGCTCAAGCGTCTGTTGGGCAGCTTCCGAGACGTGTTCTGCCGCTTGGGCAATTTGGCGGGCCGTACTGCCCAATTCTTCAATCGTGGTCGAGACCTCAGAGACAGCGCTAGCCTGCTCGCTTGCTCCGCCGGCCTGTTGTTGGGAATTGGCCTGCAACTCGGCAGCCGCTGCGGCCAATTCGCTGCCTAGCTCAACCTGTTGAATATTTTTCTCCATCAACTGTTCGGTCTTGCGGAGTAGCTCGGTAGCACGCAAATGCGATTCGGCCAGTGCCCGATTGAGATCGCGGCTACTCAGCCAGGCTAATGTACCGATTGCACTAATGGTTGTAAGCAGAAAACCGGCATCAATCACAACATTATCGTCTAATAATGGTCGTAGACCACCGAGTTGTTCACCGAGTAGCAATGCCGCATACACCAAGATACCGCTGATAATCACAATAAGTGTATCGCGTCCGCTACCGAGGAGACCGGCGCTAATGATCGGTACCAGCAAGACAACGGTACGCGCTCCATCAGCACCACCGAACAGGATGATAACCATCGCTGCGCCGGTAATCATCGCCAAAAAGAGCCAGCGTCGGCTCAATGCGATGTGTTGGGATTGGAGAAGCCACCCTGCTAAGCCGTACATAGTTACGCCGATCAAGGTTATGGCGCTCGCGATTGCAAAGGAGAACGTGGTGGTGGACTGGTTCAACCACACAATCAGACCAACCACCCAGAAGAACACTAATAGTGTCGCGCTGACCAAGATGAGCCAGTGCAAGATCGTGCGGTTTTCGCGGAGAGCGGCAAGTTCAGTTGTAGCCGTAGTGGATGTTCCCGCTTTCATAGTGCTTCCTTATGGTGGGCTAGACGCAGACCGAGGGCCACATCGGTTGCGATCCGGCGGAGATCGAGGACAACGACCGGTTGATTGTCGAGCAGGGCCACGCCGTTGACCCATGGCAATTGTAAATGAGCCATGACGAACGGTGCGAGCGGAATGATTGACGGAGCAGTGACCAGCAGATCGACATGCGGTGCCGTCAATTCGACCACACGACGGCGCATGGCGATGGTCAGCGCATGCAAGCGACCGCTCGCCGGTGGATCGTTCGGATCAAGGAGCGGCCCTAGTTGGTAGCGCACAATCGGGCGACCGCGTTCATCGCGCTCGGCCGTGGTAGGTTGACTAATACTATCAACATCGTGTTGGCGGCATAGATAGCGACGGTAAACCGTTGTGATCAGTAAAATCACGCAGCCTCCTTAACAAAGGCAAAAACGGCAGCCAGATCGAGTAAGGCTACAGGCTGCTCTTGATAACGAAAGACGGCGTGAATCACTCGTTGGGCCGGGCCGGTGAGGTGGGCCGGTGGTGGTTCGAGGAGGGAAGATTCGATGGCAACAAGATCATCGACGGCATTGACCAGCAATGCAGCCTCGATGTCATCCTGATGTATCCAGATGAGGCGTGTCGCCCGATCGGGTATCGTCGCAGGCAAACCGAGTAAGAGTCGTAGATCGATCACCGGTAGAATCTGACCGCGTTGGTTAAGTAAACCGGGCAGGAGCGGTGGTGCGCCCGGTATCGGCGTTGGTGTATGCCAACGCACTACCTCGCGCACCGCTTTTCCGGGGAGAGCGTACAGTTCGTTGGCAAGGCGAAAAAGCAGATATTCTTTGTACGAAACGGTTTGCGTTGATGGCTGCATAAGACATCGGCCAAAATTCGTTATTGTCAGCGATTATAACGTGTTTCGGGTGAATCGATCAAAGGTAGATAACTTGCCGCCGCTGCCCAACTGTGTTATAATCGGGAACGGAATTGTTATCATCTGGCAGGCGGAGACAACGCCGCCTGCCAAATTTGTGTGTCAGGACGCCGTGCAGTCCCGCTCCCATGCGGGCGCCTGCCGGCATTAGGTGAAAGGAGCGACGCCGTGTCGCAGCAACTACTTGAAGAGCTAGGCCGGCGCCAGTATCGCACCGATATCCCCGAATTCCGCGTTGGTGACACGGTGCGCGTCGGCGTAAAGGTGGTTGAAGGTAACCGCGAACGAGTACAGGATTTTGAGGGTGTCGTCATTCGGCGTCGGGGTGAAGGGATTAACGAGAATTTTACCGTGCGCCGGATCGCATCCCATGGAATCGGGGTCGAACGTACCTTCTTGCTGCATGCACCGCGGATCGACTACATCAAGGTTATCCGGCAAGGTAAAGTTCGGCGGGCGAAGCTCTACTACCTGCGTGGGCGCACCGGCAAGGCTGCTCGGATCCGCGAGCGCCGCTAGTCGTGTCAGGTGGTATGAAACGATACCGATAGCACGGGTGATAATCAACCTCGCTATCGCTGGTGTGGGGTAGCCATCGTGGTATACCCCACACTAGTTTTAACACTTTCGCCAACTCCCATCCCGTTGCATTACGACGTTAGCGGCTGCCGGCCTCTACCCGCATCACCAGCTCGGTAAGGGCCAGGTTAAACTCGGCGGATCGCTCAATAGCACTAAGATGACCTGCTCCGGGAATGACGACAAACCGGCTACCGGGAATCGCTTCGTGCATCGTGCGAGCTTCGCTGGGTGGTGTAAGCGTATCTTCTGCTCCCACGACAACGGTGACTGGAACACGAATCTGGCTGAGTAACGAGGTAGAGTCGGGTCGAGCGGCCATCGCGTGGAGCGCGGCAGCAATACCTTCAGGCGGATTAGCCGCTGCTATTGCCTGCAATTCAGCCCGTAGCGATTCAACGGCTGTCGGCGCCAGCAGATTCGGCAAGAGGCGTTCGGCCAACGCTGCACTACCTTCGCGGAGCACAAGTTCGGCATTAGCCGCACGATTAGCGCGAGCTGTGTCTGTATCAGCCGTTGCGCGCGTGTCGGCCAGCAAGAGGCCGCCGATCCGTTCGGGGGCTTGGCGGAGGATAGCGAAGGCGATGTACCCACCCATCGACAAGCCGGCCACAACTGCTCGTTCAATACCTAATGCGTCAAGGAGCGCAATCACATCGGCAGCGTAATCGTCGAGCGATTGGGGCAGTGGTATGGGTGGTGAGTTGCCAAATCCGCGTAGATCGGGTGCGATCATCCGAAAACGGTCGGTCAGGGTCGTCATTTGGGCGCGCCACAAGGCTGAACTAAGCGGAAAAGCGTGTAGTAAAACTACTGGTAGACCGCTACCCACATCGGTGTAGTGGATTTGCGCACCGGTTGGAGAGCTGATGTTCATAGCCTCCTCCTGTTCACCATACGTGATGATGTATCGTATTGTGCCATAAAAACGAAAGAGGCGGGTAGCTCACCCGCCTGTATCGGGTCACAACGCGAGTTTCTCACCGCAACGAGGTCGGTATGAGGAACGAAGGGCGTCAACTCCAGGTGCTTTAGTCCTGGGATATACACCCGTTTCTCGCTTGAGCAGGATTAGACGTGACAGAAACACATGTTCTATGTTATACTGTAGCTGCGTATATACCATCGGCAGGATATGGAAGTCCGTCAAACGAGTACGCCTTATCATACGGAGCACAGCATTGACTCTCGTGACCAGTACCACGTTATCTTCTGTCCCAAGTTTCGCCGCAAGGTCTTGACGAGCGCGGTTGCTGAACGGATGCGCGACCTTGTGATGGCATAATCAGCAGGGTACGGCGATGTGGTGATGGATCACGTGGTGCAACCGGATCACGTCCATCTCCTGCTTGATGGTGATCCGCGGAGTGGAAGACATACGGTCGTCGCCCTTATCAACGGTCGTACCTCCCACGAAGTACAGGGCACGAGGTTCCCTCGTGGAACACGTGCATCCCGACGTAGTAGACGCGCAGTAAGATGACGACCTCGGTCGGCACGATGACTCGCAACGTGGTGCAGTAGTACCTTACAAACCAGCAGGGTAGCTGCTATTCCGCGGTACCTCCCAATTCCGGCTTGCGCCAACGAACGGTCACGGATGCCTGTTGGTACAGGTGCTTGACGCATGTCGCTGTTCAGACAACGATACGCTGGCGTACCACAAGGCCGGATGGGACAACGAACCGCGCCCGGCGGATGGGGACGACACCAAGCGGCGCATCCCAATCGGGAACGCGGCGCGTCCGTCGCTGCACACGGTTCACGCCCCGGTGGTGCCGCGCGTGACCAAACAGGTTGACCTGGCGTTCACGGCGTTCTTCCGGCGCGTCAAGGCGGGTGACACGCCTGGGGAGCTGCGTGTGCGCGGCAACGGCAGGTACGACTGCTTCACGTATCCGTATGTGGATGCGTACCAGATGAACGGGCAATGGCGTGACCGGTCGACAATCATCGCGCATCGTCCGCTTGCAGACACGAACACAACGCTCACGATCCGGCGCGCCAGGACGGGCACGCGGGACGCCTGGTTCAGCGTGGTCACCGAACCTGAACGGTTGCCCGAACGTCAACGCACCGTGGGGAGTGATGGTGGCGTGATGCATGTCGCTCCCTTGCCCACAGGCGAAACCGATTGCGAACCTGCACTTCTTCCGCACAGACGAACCGGCGGGCGCCAACGCACCGTGTCACTGGTCGAACACTGCAAAGGGAACGCCGGCACGCGCCCCACGACATACGGTGGTGGTGCATATTCACGAACGCATTGCGCACCGTCGCAACGACTTCGCGCATTCACTCAGCCGCCGTCTCGTGAATGAGGTCGAAATGACCGTCGCGGCAGACCTGCCCATCGCACGGCGATCAACCACCACACGCCGGCAAACCGTAGGGCCGATGCCACAAGGAACCACCTGCCAGGTCGACGCACTCCAAGGCTACGCGTGGCGGTAGGTGGTAGCTGGCAGTTGATCCACGCGGGACATCGCAACGCGGCAGCCAGTATCGCGCGGTGGTGAACAAGGATGTGTCCGTTCGCGTGATCAGTGACTCTCGTGCGGCGTGGCAATCGACCGTAATCGCCACGCCGCACGGAATAGAGTGGCTGTGGGGCTACACAGCCTGGGTGCAAATCCCTAGAAGCCCACGGTGCATACGTGGGAGTAGTCACGAACGAAGAATAGCTAATAGTCGATCAACAGACGACATCACCGACGGGGTCGGTCGGGGAGAAGGGGCCGGTGTGGGTTCGCGATGTACAGATTGCGCGTGCTCAAGCCGTACTAACCGTTGCGTAATGAGTTGCACGACGCCTTCCACAACATCAATTGCCGACCAGCGCAGCTCGGTGGCGAGGTCATCTAATCGCTTACACCCGTCAATTGCCTCAATCAGCACATGCAACGCCACACTCGTTTGGCATTTCGCTTCATTCTCAGAGACAACCAACACTGGTATCAGATTGAGTGAAGGTACGTGGTGCCAAAGTCGCCGCCAACGCAGGGCAGTGCGCTCGGCGTTACGAATGATACTCTCGTGATCGCCCCACACCGATTGATGCTCACTGCGCGCACCACTGATAACGTTAAACGTCCCATCCTGTACGTTTAACAAAAGACCAAGTGCTTCGCTGCCGATCTGCCCATCGCATTCGATATGATAGATTTGGCCGTTTAAAAAATAGATACGACCGGATCGCTCGCCGGTAATATCGAGTGATCCGGTAAGTGAACTGTACACTGCAAGATCGATCAACTCTCGTAACGATGCTTGTTGCAACGTACCGTGTAGTGCCATCGTGGGCCTCCCAGACTAGGTAGCATGGCAGCAGAGGAATGCCCTTTAAATTGACTATACCACGACACTACATGTGGCAACAAGATGACCAGAGTACCGTCGTTGACTAGGACACCCGAACAATCGTTCGTCACGAAACTAGCGTGCTGGCGAGCTTGAGACGATCGGTGTCGGCGTGACCACAACGGTGCCAGGTCGGCCTAACAACGTTGCTCCCAGCAGCACCAGGGCCAGCCATGCCAGATCGGCAAAGAGTAGATGCACCAACTGCATCCAAACCGGTGCTTTAAGGATTACGTTCAGCGCACCCAAGAAGATTTGGCCGACAAAGATCGTTGCCGTTATCCATGCCAGTCGCCGCGTCGTTGGCGAGGGGTCATGGCGTATTGCTTGTTGGGCAAGTGAGATCATCGCCAACCCGACCAGTGTGCCAAGTACCGGATGAATAATACGCATCAACACGAGCGGATGACTATCACGGTTGATCGGTTGGGAGACACCGCCGGGTAAAACCCCCAACTGTAACAGGGTGTCACCAAGTGCGGTCACTGCACCACTCGAACCGACGATTGCCGTGCCCACGAGGGCAGCTATCAGCATTGCCAACAGCCTACCCTTACCGCGTACTTCAGGAGCCGGTTTACCACTCGCATACCATGCCGTCAGGGCAATTGACCCAATGAGCAAGAAAGTATTCACCAAGTGGAGGCCGAGAGAGAGTGCGCGTGTCAGCGAGGCGTTGTGAGCAACCAATTGGAACAGTACCAATGCCGCACCGATCAGTGATTCGATAATCATGAACACCATTGCAGCAATGGCAGCGCGTCGTGCCGGGTGGCCGGCAGCAAACAAACGTAAGGCCCAAACCAGTAGGGCGATCACCAAGAGCAGGGCAATACCACTCGTCACCCGGTGCGAGAACTCGATCAGTTGGGCCGTATCAGGGGAACGTGGGATGACTTGACCATCGCATAACGGCCAGTGATCGCCACAACCGGCCCCTGAACCGGTGGCCCGCACAAACGCACCCCACAGAATCACCAGCAAGTTGTAGCCGACATTCAGCCACGCAAAGTTGACAAATGCACGGTGTCGGGAATCCATGCTGTAACCTCCCGCCGCGACCGTTGGCCGCGGGTTGCAAGAATAATGTGACAGTTCGCACTTTATTCTAACATGGTCTTCACACAACGCGCAGTAAACACCGTGTTATAATTCGTTCACCAAGCGGAATACGACGCTATTAGAGGGGCGATTCCGGTGACGATCCACGCACCGCCATCAACAGAACAGCTTGTCCGGGTGTTACGCCATCTCTGTCGGCAGCCATCGACTACCGGCCAGCCCGATGAGTTGCGCACTACTGCCGAACATATTGCGTTCCTTGTCCGTTTGCTCGGCATGCAGGTGCGGATTGTTAGCTCGGCACCTGCACCGGTGATCATCGCTCATCGCGTCGGTCGTCGCCCACAAACCCTCTTGCTGTACCACTATTACGATACACCACCGACCGGTCCGTGGCGCTACTGGTTATCGGAACCATTTGAGTTAGCCGAACGGGATGGGCAAGTGTTTGGACGAGGCGTAGCCGGTGGGAAAGGGGCACTGGCTGCGCATCTGGCTGCGTTGCAAGCTGTTGTGCAACGCGAAGGTAATTTGCCGTGTGGGGTGATCCTGGTGATAGAGGGTGCCGCCAACAGCGGTAGTCCGGGATTAGCCGAAGCGTTACGTTCACATGCCGATCTCCTGCAATGTGACGCGGTGCTGGCCAGTATTGGCGATCGTGACGCGAATGGGACACCAATTTGTGTTAGTGGTAGTAAAGGATGGCTCCGGCTGCAGCTCGTCGCCCGTGGTCCAGCGTACCCCTTACCGGCCGGGTTTGCCACTAGCGTTGCCAACCCACTCTGGCGCTTAATTTGGGCATTGGCTGCGCTGAAAGGCGACGATGAAGACGTGCGTATCGAAGGGTTCTACGATGCGGTTGAAGGTCCGTCGCGCGCCGATAATGCGATGATTCGGCAGTTGCAACTCGCTTCTGGCGCGCGTCGACAAGCCTGGCAGATCGATCAATTTCTCTTTGGTATCGATGGTGCAGCCTTGAGCCGGTCGGAGGTGACGCTGCCAACGTGCAATGTGAGCGCGCTGACGGTTGAGCCACACCATGATTTGCCGGGTATTCCATCGGCTGCAACAGCGTTGCTTGATCTGCAACTGGCGCCGCGCCAACAGCCCGATGCCGTCACCGAGTTGATACGGCAATTTCTCAATGAGAAGGGTTTTGGCGATGTGATCGTCGAACGTCTGCCTGGTGGCTATGCGCCATGGGTGACGGCAACCGATAATCCCTTTGTTAGCCGGGTAGCCACTATTGGTGCGACAGTATTTGAACGTCCGCCAGCAGTTGTCCCTGCCGGCCCCTATCCCATCCCATTTAGTGTGTTGACCGAGGTGCATCCGGTGCCTACGGTTAGTATCGGCTTTACCCCGGTAGAGAGTACCGTTTTTGCCCCAAATGAGCATATTGCCCTCGCTGACCTTAGTCGACACAGTCAACTGTTGATCGAGTTGCTCGACCGATTGTGGGTCTAACTTCGCCCCTTGCACAGTCAATTCACAATCTTTTTCAAAATATTTCAACCAAAATGTTCGTAAATTAGCTTGACTTTCACCGAACGTTAGCATATACTAACCCTCGACCTTGCGCAAGGTTGTGTCGATTTGTCACGAAGAACAACCAAGGTTGAGGAGTGATACCGTGAATCAGGTGACTCGTATAGGTGTGTTGATCATCGCTGCGCTTATGATCGCAGCATGTGGTAATCAGACAGCATCTACTCCGACGCAAACCCCGGCAGCATCTACTCCGACGCAAACCCCGGCGAAACTGGTCGTTTATTCTGGCCGCAGTGAGAGCCTCGTCGGTCCCTTCTTTACCCAATTCACCGAGGCTACCGGAATTCCGGTTGAAGTTCGTTATGGTGATACCGCCGAATTGGCGGCGACGATCCTTGAAGAGGGAGCCAATAGCCCGGCCGATCTCTTCTTTGCCCAAGATGCCGGAGCATTGGGGGCACTAGCTGCAGCCGATGTGTTGATCCCGCTCCCGACCGATGTACTCAATCAGGTTGAAGCACGTTTCCGCTCGTCGGATGGTCGGTGGGTTGGGATTAGTGGTCGCGCTCGTGTGGTTGTCTACAACACCAACAAGCTCACCGAGGCCGACCTACCACGTTCGATTACCGGTTTTGTCGATCCGCAATGGCGTGGGCGTGTTGGTTGGGCGCCGACCAACGGTTCATTCCAAGCCTTTATTACGGCAATGCGCGTACAGTTGGGCGAAGAAGCAACGCGCAAATGGTTAGAGGGGATGATTGCCAATGAGGTAAAGACGTATGAACGCAATGCGGCAATCGTGCAGGCTGTAGCTGCCGGCGAGATTGATGTCGGGTTTGTGAATCACTACTACCTGTACCAATTGCAGCGTCAATCAGGCGATACACTACCGGCCGCTAACTACTATCCGCCTGATGGTGATGTAGGCGCGCTGATCAATATTGCCGGTGTTGGCATTCTCAAGACGGCCAAGAATGTTGCCGAAGCGCAGCGGCTGATCGAGTATATGCTGTCAACCGATGGTCAGCGTTATTTTGCCGAACAGACCTTCGAGTATCCGCTGGCCGGTAATGTACAACCCGATCCGCGATTAAAGCCCTTGTCCGAGATCCAAACGCCTAATATCGATTTGAATCAGTTGCGTGATTTACAGGGTACGCTGCAATTACTCCGCGAGGTGGGCGCTTTGTAATCGTGTTCACGTGCCGCGATCCGCATACGATCGCGGCACCTTGTTGGATGTCTATGATCCGCCGTACTACCCTTGCTCCGACTGCTCTATCCACAGCGTCGCTCCGTCGGCAACCGTGGTTGCTGATCGGCTTGAGCTTGGCCGTTGTGATGTTGGTATTGTTGCCGATTAGCTACTTGATAGTGCGCGCGTTGGAAGCCGGACCCGATGCGTGGGCCGTGTTGCTTCGTCCGCGAACGCTGCGGGTGGTGTTCAACAGCCTGGGTGTGGCGATAGCTACGGCTCTGCTCAGTGTGGTTATCGCCGCGCCGTTGGCTTGGTTGACGGTATGTGTTGACATTCCAGGACGCAGGTTTTGGGCGATTGCTACTGCTTTGCCACTAGCGGTGCCGTCGTACATCAACGGCTTTGCGATTATTGTGGTATTAGGTCCGGTGGGTCTGTTGCAGCAGATGCTTGCCCCATTCGGTGTTGAGCGGTTGCCACCGATTTATGGGTTTGCCGGAGCAGTGTTAGCCCTTACGTTGAGCAGTTACCCGTATGTTTTGCTGAACATGCGCGCAGCATTGTTGCGCTGCGATCCGGCGGTGGAAGATGCAGCCCGGAGTATGGGTGATAGTCCATGGCTAGTGTTCTGGCGAATTTTACTGCCACAGGTGCGTCCGGCAATTGCGATCGGTGCTCTGCTCGCTGCCCTCTACAGCTTGAGCGATTTTGGTGCGGTCTCGTTGTTGCAATTTGAAACCTTCACGCGATCCATCTATGTGCAGTATCGTGGTTCGTTCGATCGAAGCGGCGCAGCCCTGTTGGCACTGGTGCTGATCGGGTTGACCCTCAGCCTGATAGGGATTGAGCACTTGATCCGGGGACGACCAAGTATGAGTCGGACGACGTGTGCCGTGGCGCGGTTGCGTCGGTTGGCCGATATTGGATGGTGGCGTTGGCCGGCTGCACTCTATGCCGGACTAATCACGCTCTTGGGCGTTGGGATGCCGCTAATCGCACTTAGCTATTGGTTGATCCGTGGTCTCTTGAACGGCCAAACCCTCACCACGCTCTGGCGTCCGCTGGGCAATTCGTTACTGGCTGCCGGTGGTGCAGCGCTCTTGACCGTCGTGATGGCCGTGCCGATTGCTCTCCTTGTGGCCCGCTTTCCGTCGCAACTGAGCCGTCTACTCGATGCCGCAGCATACACCGGTTATGCCCTGCCCGGTATTGTTGTGGCGTTAGCACTCGTATTCTTCGGGGCCAATTTTGTGCCATGGCTTTATCAAACGTTACCAATGCTACTGTTAGGGTTGGCAATTCGCTTTTTGCCACAGGCAGTAGGCGGGCTACGGACTACGTTACAGCAGATGAATCCACGGGTAGAAGATGCGGCCCGTTCACTAGGGCGTGCTCCGTTTACCGTCTTTATCGGGATTACATTACCGCTGATCATGCCCGGTGTGTTGTCGGCAGCAGCGCTGGTTTTTCTCACCTCGATCAAAGAGTTACCAACAACGTTACTACTTAGTCCAACCGATTTTCCCACTTTAGCTACAATGATCTGGAGTGCGACATCAGAAGCGATGTTCACACAAGCTGCTGCGCCGGCGTTAGTATTACTCATTGTATCGGCGGGAGCAATGGCGCTGATGCTGATCAATGAGCGGACAGAGTAGTGGTCAACAGCTTATGGGGCAGCCTACCACGACTGCCCCACTATTGTCTGCTCTCGATTATACACGGTATGTTACCGATTACGATAGGCTGCCAGCGCTGTTTCGCGGTCGGGGTAGATTTTGAAAAGGGTATCGAACCGGCTTTTGCGAAAGATTTCGGCGATTTGCGGTTGTAAACCGTAGAGTCGCAAATCACCTCCGAGCGGTTGGATTGCGCGGAGGTTGCTCAGTAGCATGCGCAGGGCCAAACTGGCGACAAAGTTAACGTTTGTCATATCGGCTAGAACCTTACCGCCGTGGCCGGTAATGGTTGATGCTAAATCCGACTCAATCGCTGCCACGCCCGCAGCGTCCAGTCGGGCGGGAAGCTGAATAATCAGCACATCGTCTACTTGCTCGGTGTTCACGCCGACAACTCCCTTTCTAGAGCGTTTGTTCATATGCTCCTACTTCGGAAAGGTAGAGGGTACAAGCATTATAGCACGCTCGTTAGACGGGCTATGCTTGTTCTGCCGGCAATCGCTCAACAACCAAGAGAGTGATGTCATCGGCCTGAGGTGCTCCGGCGGCAAACGCATCGACAGCGGCTACCACCGTAGCAACCAGGTCGTTCGCCGTCTGCGTGGCATGTGCTTGCAATACGTGATGCAATTGCTCATCACCGAATAACTCACCGGACGAATTCATCGCCTCGGTAATCCCATCGCTAAATGCAACTAGTTTTTCGCCATGGGCGATGTATAGCTCACGTACCTCGTAGGTTTGCTCGACGACAATCCCGATCGGTAAAACCCCTTCACTCAGCTCTTCGACAACGGTGCCGTCGTGATTGACCCGCAACGGTGGATTGTGACCGGCATTCGCGTAGAGGAGGCGACCGGTGGTCGGATCGAGCAGGCCATAGAAGAGGGTAACGAACATATTAGCTTCACCGTGCTCGCGGCAAATGTAGTCGTTGGTGAGACCAATGGTATGTTGCAACAGCGCAGCGCCGTTATCGGTGCTATGCGGGAGATTGGCAGCAGCCTGTGAAGTAGCGCGCAGAAGTGATCGGCTAAGTGCCACAAAGAGTGCGGCGGTAACACTTTTGCCGCACGCATCGGCGACGATCAATCCAATGCGGCCATCGGGAAGCGGGATGGTATCGAAGAAATCTCCACCGACGGCCTGTGCACCGCGGCTAAAAGCGGCGATACGCCAGCCGGGCGGTTGTGGTAAAACCCGGGGCAGAAACGATTGCTGAATCCGGCGGGCAACGTCAAGCTCTTCTTCAAGCCGGTTGTAGCGGATGAGTTCGGCTTGCGCCGCTTGCAACTGTTGATAGGCGGTAAGCAGCTCAGCATTCTTCCGTTCGAGATCGTGGATCATCCGTTGGTTCGTATTGCGCACCCGACTCACAATACTGCGCAGCATGTGCATTGCCAATGCGGGACTCGAACCGATCAACGTGGCAAAAACCTGTTCGTTGAGAGCGACCAGCCGACTCGGTTCAATTGCCCGCACCGTTGCCGAACGGGGGCTGTGATCGATCAAACTCATCTCGCCAATAATTTGGCCGCTGTGAAACACCTCTAAGCGCAGTTCAGCCCCGTTGACGAACGTAATCACCTCAACTGCACCGCTCAACACGACATAACATTCGTGACCAGTATCACCCTGATGAAACAATACTTCGCCGGGGGCCAACCGGCATTCGGCGAGGCGAGGCGCGAGCGCGGACAGAACCGCTTCAGGAACTGCCTGAAACAGGGGTAGGCTGCGCAGCCGGTCGAGCATCGTCATCGTTTTGGTGACGGTCAACTCATTCCAACCGCTATCGGGGTCGTGATGATAGGTGAGCGTATCGGCATATTCGCGCACAAAGAAGATACCTAGCCCGCCGAGAGTGCGTTGATCGGCGGCGGCGTGCAGATCGGGCGGTGGTGCAGTGAGTGGATCGAACGGCTGGCCGCGATCGCGGATCGTGATGGTCAAGATTCCCTGATCATACGTACAGCTCAGATGGATCTGATCGCGGTTATGATCGTGGTACCCATACTTAACGATATTGGTTGCGACTTCTTCAATCACCAGTCGCAGCAGATACCCATAATCGGCGGGCATGCGCCAATTGGCTTCCAGCTCATCGCTAAAGGCCAGTAACGTCGGGATCGCGTTCCAATCGGCGAAGACGCTGATGTACCGCTGCATGCCATCCTCTAGACTGCTAATGGCTCCGTGGGATGGCGGCTCTGTGTGAGTGGTAGGGTAGCGCGTAGCTTCCGCAGTCGAGCGATGGCATCAACTGCTGCCTCGTGGACATTAGGGTCAGCATCATCAACGGCCTGGGCAAGCGCATTCAGGACGGTAGCGGTCGCTGCAGCGACACCGAGACGACCAAGGGCGCGCGCGGCAGACTCACGAGCGTAAGCATCGACATCGTTGAGCATAACGAGGAGGTGATCGATCACCGGAGCGGTACCGGCTATCTCGCCCAACTGGCTCACCACCAATGCTGCTGCCGAGCGGACGAAGCTATCGGGATTTTTGAGGCATTCAACCAGATAATCGATCAATTGTGGTGAAGCAATACGGTCGCGCAGTTGACCGAGCGTGCGTGCGGCGGCGAAGCGGGTTTCCAGATCGCAATCGTGGATCGCAAGACGGATTAACGTCTTGACGAGGGGTTGTGGCGGTGTACCGGTGATGAGACCGAGGGTACGAGCTGCTGCTGCACGCACGTGTGAGGCACTATCACTCAGCCCATCGTGGAGCAAGACCAGATCGGCAGCAGTAAAATTGCCTTCGCGTACACGCAGACGGCGAATGGCTTCATAGCGGCTTTGCCAGCCGGGATCGTACAACTGGCGACGAAGTTGCTCGAAATCACCGGGTTCAAAGGTGTCAAGTTCGGCGAGCAGGGTCAGGCGTAGCCATTCGTCACGTGAGCTATTCAACCGTTGGCGGGCCAGATGGATCACGTTTAAGGCCATCAGAATCTCTTCGACGGTGATCCGCAATTCAGGCCGTGAACGCAGCTCACGTTCGATCAGGTGTGCCAATTGGTAGCGCCAGTGGAAAGCACGACGCACGAGATGGTTGGCGCCGGGACCACGTGAAATCTCGGCGAGGGTCAGTACAGCTGCTACCGGTTCGTCCTGAAATGCTTCGAGGAACGGTTCAAGCGCACGCACAGCTAAGAAGCCAAGCACAGTGTTCACACCGGTGACTTGGATCTCCTGCCGAGGGTTGCGGGCGAAGTTGTTAAAGCGTTCGGCGATCCGCTGCCGCCACGTTTCGCGGTCAAACATCGGCAGCTCCTTTCTCCGTGCGCTATTGCGACCTAAAGATGACCGCGCCTACTTATGTAGTATACCATACTGCGAATAGATAACACAGTACTTTAGTACTAATCTCAGATTGCAAAACGATGACAGATCGTAAAGTGTGCGTGCTATGGTAAGATGGCGGGGAAGTGATACAAAATTAAAGGTAATGACCATGAAACAACCTCATGAAGACCCCGATGTTGCCGTCAGTGTACGGCGAGTGCGCCGTGGATGCATCATGATGGCAATTATCGTCATCGCGATGACGATCTTTTTGATCAGTGCGACCGGTAATTTAGCGTTTTCTCTCTTGCTATTGATAGCGATTGCGCTGCTGGCGATTGCATTTGTAGTTGTACGTGAGGAAACTTGATGCCACCGGTCTATCGTCGTGCGCTGTTAGCTATCCTCGGTCTGATATGTGTAGTGATCTCGGTTGTGGTCGCTTTTCAGCAACCGTTTGGTTGGTGGCACTGGGTGTGGTTGGCACTGGCCGGCGTGTTTCTCTACGCACTACGGCGGAACTAGACTATTTGCGCAATCGGCTATTCTTCATTATAATAGACAACGATTATTCCCCATCAATACGTTATTGGTTGATCGCAACGTTGCGCACAGCATCATTACGATTGCAAGATAAGCAGCGTACCGTTTATGTGACCCGTAGGTCAATGAGGATCGCATGACGCATCGTGATTCGGCAGTATTGCCTGCACCCCAAATGGAGATTGACCATATTGGTCTCAGTTTTGGTGGGGTGCGCGCCTTACTCTCAGTAACCTTCAACATCTACCCCGGCACGATCCAGGCGATCATTGGTCCTAACGGAGCCGGCAAAACCAGTCTCCTCAATTGCATCAGCGGTCTGTATCGCCCACAACAGGGACAGATTCGGTTTGAAGGGCGCAACATTATCGGTCTACCCCCACACCAGATTGCACGCCTTGGCATTGCCCGTTCGTTTCAGAATATCGAACTCTTCCGCCACATGACGGTCGTTGATAACCTCATGCTCGGTCGTCACATTCATATGCGGAGCGGCATTTTCAGTGGTGGTTTCTATTGGGGGCGTGCCCAACGGGAAGAGGTCGAGCATCGCGAATTTGTCGAGCAGGTGATCGATCTGCTCGAAATTCAGTCGATCCGCAAGAAGATGGTTGGATCGCTTTCGTATGGTCTGCAAAAGCGGGTTGAATTAGGCCGGGCGCTTGCAATGAATCCGCGCCTCTTGCTGCTCGATGAGCCGATGGCCGGAATGAATAGTGAAGAAAAAGAGGATATGGCTCGTTTCATCCTCGATATTAACGAGGAATACGGGACGACAATCGTGCTGATCGAGCACGACATGGGGGTGGTGATGGATATTAGTGATCGGGTTGCCGTGCTCGAGTTCGGTCAGTTGATCGCCTATGGCACACCGGACGAAGTGCGGAGCGATCCGAAAGTGATCGATGCCTACCTTGGTCGCGAACACGCAATACCCCTAGCGTAATCGGCACTCGTCTACCGGTGGGTTACCATATACGGTTGGGTGAAGCGATGATACAGATACCTGAGACGACGATCCCGCGCTTGCTGTTTCAAAATGCAGAACGCTTTGGTGATAAGGTAGCCCTACGGGAAAAAGACTTCGGGATTTGGCAGACGGTGACGTGGCGTCAGTTTGCCGAACACGTGCGTGCGTTTGCCATGGGTCTTCATGCGCTTGGTGTGCGACGCGGTGATGTCGTCGCGATTATCGGTGATAACCGACCTGAATGGCTCTACGCCGAATTTGCCGCTCAAGCGATCGGTGCGATGTCGATTGGGGTGTACCAAGATTCGGTAGCTGAAGAGGTCTATTACGTCGTCTCGGCGGCTGAAGCGCGGGTCATCGTGGTCGAAGACCAGGAGCAGGTTGATAAGGTCATTGAGATCTGGCCACGACTCGACGGCGTCCTCAAAGTGGTTTACTACGAACCAAAGGGCATGCGCAATTATCGCCAGCCCTATTTGGCGCACTTCCCCGACATCGAAGAGCTAGGGCGGGCCTATGACCGTGAGCACCCCGGTTTGTTTGACGCCGAACTTGCCGCCGGTAAACCCGATGACGTTGCGATCCTCGCGACCACTTCCGGCACGACCGGGAAGCCGAAACTGGCGATGCTGACCCACCGTAATCTGATCAGCCAAGGCGCCGGCCTGCTTTCAGTTGACCCACTTGGTCCTGACGACGAATTTGTAAGCTTTTTACCGTTAGCGTGGGTCGGTGAGCAGATGGTGACGGTGGCTGCTGGCATGCAGTGCGGTTTCACGATCAACTTCCCCGAATCGGCAAGTACTGTGCAAGAGAATATTCGCGAGATCGGGCCACGGGTGATGTTTTCACCGCCACGAATCTGGGAGAACATGCTCTCGCAGGTACAGGTGAAGATTCAAGACTCAACACCGTTGAAGCGCGCAATCTTTGAGTGGGCAATGAAGCAAGGGTATGCGATGGCGGATGCCCGCTTTAGCGGCCAACGACCGAGTCTTGGTTTGCGGCTACGGTATGGTTTGGCACGGTTGTTGGTCTTCGAGATGCTGAAAGATCATCTCGGTTTGCGGTTTCTCAAACGGGCCTATACCGGTGGTGCTGCTCTTGGCCCTGATGTGTTCCGCTTTTATCACGCAATTGGGGTGAATCTCAAACAGGTCTACGGTCAGACCGAAAGTGCCGGTTTGAGTGTGATCCACCGTGACGGTCAGATAAAATTTCAGACCGTTGGGACACCGTTGCCGAACACAGAGATTCGGATTGCCGAAAACGGTGAGATTTTAGTGAAGAGTCCTTCGGTCTTTGTCGGCTACTACAAGAACCCCGAGGCAACTGCCGAGGCGCTGGAAGACGGCTGGCTGCACAGCGGTGATGCCGGTTATTTCGATGAAGATGGTCACTTGATCGTCATTGACCGGGCGAAAGATGTCATGACTTTGCACGACGGAACGAAATTCTCGCCCCAGTTTATCGAAAACAAGCTCAAGTTTAGCCCTTATATCAAAGAGGCGGTCGTCTTTGGTGGTGACTGGCCGTTTGTCACCGCGATGATCAATATTGATTTCGCGAATGTCGGTAAGTGGGCAGAAAATGCCCAGATCTCGTATACCACCTACACCGACCTCGCTCAAAAGCCACAGGTCTATGCTCTGATCCGCAAAGATGTCGAGCGTGCCAATGCCGATCTACCGCCGGCGGCGCGTATTCGGCGTTTTCTGTTGCTCCACAAAGAGCTTGATGCCGATGACGGTGAGCTGACTCGGACCCGCAAAGTGCGCCGTCGTCTCATTGCACAACGTTACCAGGAGATCGTCGATGCTCTGTACAGCGATCAAAGCGAATTTGAGATTGAGACGACAATTACCTATCAAGATGGCCGGACAGCCTTGATCAGGACGCGCTTGCGGATTGAGGAGCTAGCCGACTCATCGGCGCCGGCACCGGCAGCGCGGGCGGTCGCTCGTTGAGGCAGGTACAGTGGCGACGTGTAATGTGATAGCGGAGAAGCGCATGGATCGGTTTATCCAATTAGCTCTGAGCGGGATTGCCAACGGTGCAATCTTTGCATTGGTGGCGCTGGGTTTTGTCCTGATTTACAAAAGTAGCGATGTGATCAACTTCGCCCAAGGGGAACTACTGCTGATCGGCGCCTATCTCACCTATGCAATGGTCGAACAGTTTGGCTTGTGGTGGCCGATAGGTGTCGTGGTTGCAGTGGTGTTGGCGGCAGTAGTTGGGGTGTTGATCGAGCAGTTGGTACTGCGTCCGCTCATCGGCGAACCGGTGATCTCGGTTATTATGGTCACGATAGGCCTCTCATCACTGCTCAGAGCGATTGTTGGTGCGATTTGGGGCGTAACGCCGCGCCCGGCACCGCAGTTTCTACCAACCGATACCGTGACGATCCTTGGGGCCAATGTCGGTGTCGACCGGCTCTGGGCCTTTACATTAGCGATCATCTTCTTCGTGATTCTCACGCTCTTCTTCCGCTTCAGCCGCGAAGGTATTGCGATGCGAGCAGTAGCCGATGATCAGCAAGCGGCGCTCAGCATGGGTATTAGCGTGAAGAAGGTGTGGGCAGTCGCGTGGGCGATTGCAGCGATTACTGCTGCAGTTGGCGGTATCCTGCTGATGAGCATTTTCGGTGGCGTTTCGGGCACGATTGGTCGCGTCGGTTTGCTGGTTTTCCCGGTGGTAATTTTGGGTGGTCTCGACAGCATTCCCGGCGCCATCATCGGTGGTTTGATCATCGGATTGCTGCAATCGTTTGCCGGTGGTTTGCTTCCGCCAGAATGGGGATTGGGTGAGGTGGCTCCGTTTGTGATTTTGTTGCTTATTCTGCTGGTAAGGCCATATGGTCTGTTCGGTCAGCGCATCATCGAGCGGGTGTAGCAGTTGGGCGAGAAGTACTTGCCCGTAGCGAGGAACGGTCAGCGCAATGCAGAGTGGAACCTTTCACACCACCTATGCCAGTGATGTGAGTCTGCGTCCGTATTGGCCGCAGCGGATTCGGATGGTGCTGGTATTGGTACTGGCCCTGGTCTTTCCTTGGTTTGCCGATCGGTATTGGCTCAATCTGGCAAATACGATTGCCATCGCTGCAATTGGTGCGATCGGGTTGAATATTCTGGTTGGGTATACCGGGCAGATTAGTATCGGCCATGGTGGATTTTTGGCGGTCGGTGCGTACACTGCCGGTCTGATGGCCGTCCACTTGGGTACGCCGATGTGGCTGACAATTCCGGTTGCCAGTTTCTTTACGGCAGCGGTTGGGGCATTTTTTGGCTTACCATCGTTGCGTCTGAAGGGGCTATACCTTGCGATTGCTACCCTCGCCTCGCAAGAGATCATCATCTGGCTGCTCACCCACGGGAAGTTGCTAGGAATCGGTGAGTCGTTGACGTTGCCGCGGGCGAGTAATAATCTGTTCGGTGTACCGATGGAATGGCTGGGCAACAATGATTTTGCCTTCTATTGGGTATGTCTGGTCTTGTTGATCGGTACCGTTATCTTCGTTAGTAATCTCTTTCGGACACGTGCCGGGCGGGCGTTTGTGGCAATCCGCGACCAAGACATCGCTGCGCAGGTGATCGGGGTCGATCTGTTTCGGTACAAACTGTTGGCGTTTGCCACCTCGTCGTTTTTCGCCGGTTTGGCCGGTGCGCTCACTGCTCACTACCGTGGTGTCATCTCGTGGGAGCGTTTCACCATCGACACCAGTATTCTGTACCTCGCCATGATTATCATCGGTGGGTTAGGGAGCGTCTCTGGTTCGATCTACGGTGCAGCCTTTATGACGCTCCTGCCAGCTTTGCTCTCGAATCTGGCCCGTGCTCTCAGTGATGTTGTGCCAAATATTAATTCATACCTACCGTATATGCAGCAGGGCGCGTTTGGTCTTGCGATCATCCTCTTCCTCATCTTCGAGCCGGAAGGCATTGTGAAGGTGTGGCGTAACGTCAAAGATTACTTCAGGCTATGGCCGTTCAGTTATTGAAGCGTCGAGTAAGGAGAATGGTATGGTCAGAAGGAAACGGGCATTTGAGTGGTTGGTGGTGTTGGCCGTGTTCGCGACCTTGCTAGCCGCCTGTGGCGGTGGTGGTGGCGGAGCTAGCACAGGTGGTGGTGCGAGCAGCGAGCCGATCCGGGTAGGTGCGATCTTCGATTTGACCGGTGCAACGGCAGACGTTGGTACGCCTTATGCGCGTGGACAGATTGCCTTTATTGACTGGAAAAACGAGCAGGGTGGTATCAACGGTCGGCGCTTGCAGTTGTTCAGTGAAGACTATGCCTATCAGGTGCCGCGGGCGGAAGAGTTGTATACCAAGTTTGTGACCCAAGACAAAGTTTTAGTCTTCTCGGGGTGGGGAACCGGTGATACCGAGGCGCTGCGACCCAAGATTACCGAGGACAAGATTCCATTCATCTCGGCTTCGTATTCGGCAACGCTCGCCAATCCAGCCGAAACGCCGTACAACTTCCTCGTGGCTCCCACCTATTCCGATCAATTGATTATCGCGATGAAGTGGGCAATTGAGGATTGGAAAGCGAAGGGGAACAGTGGCCTGCCGAAATTCGGCTACCTGATCAACGATAGCCCGTTTGGTCGCTCGCCACTGGCCGATGGGACGGCGTTTGCGACCTCACAAGGTATCGAAACACCTCTCGAGGTTCCCTCGCCGCGTGGTGCAACCGACCTCACACCGCAGTTGACCCAGCTTCGCGACTATGGCGCGAACTACATCTTCTTGCAAAATGTGTCAAGCCCGGCGGCGCTGGCGATCAAGAATGCCAAGAGCCTTGGCTATGACGTACAGTTTGTCTGTCTGAACTGGTGCGCGAACGAAATTTTGATCAAGCTGGCCGGGGCCGATGCCGAAGGTGTGGTTGGTGCGGTGCCGTTCAACCACGAGTCGGAGGGTGGCAAGATTGCGTTTGAATACGCGAAGGCGAAGAATATCGACTACGGCGGCGCCGATAGCACCTTTGTGCAGGGCTGGACGGCGATGTCGATTCTGATTGCCGGGGTCGAGAAGGTTGTGGCTGATGGCAAAGAATTGACCGGTGAGAACGTCAAGGCAGCGCTTGAGACGATGGGCCAGATCGATACCAAAGGTGTGACGCTGCCGGTGCAGTTTAGCTCTACCGATCATGCCGGCGTCAAGTCGCTCAAGATGTTCCGGGTTGAAAACGGCAAGTGGGTGCCGATCACCGACTTTATTAGCGCACGGTAGGAAGAAGGTTGGGTAGGGGCCGAGATGATAATCGGCCCCTTCTTCGGTTATCGCGCTACCGGATCAATTGCTTATGCTCTCACTCAACAATATCGAAGTCATTTACAACGATGTCGTGCTGGTGCTCAAAGGGTTGTCGCTCGAGGTGCCGGAGGGAAAGATTGTAGCTTTGCTTGGCTCAAATGGCGCCGGTAAGAGTACCACGCTGAAGGCGATATCCGGCTTGCTCAAGCCGGAGAATGGTGAAGTAACCGATGGAGAGATCCTCTTTCAGGGCCAGCCAATCCACAAAAAAGACGCCTCTGCGATCGTGCGGATGGGAATTTTTCAGGTTATGGAAGGGCGGCGGGTCTTTGAGCACTTGACGGTGGAAGAGAATCTGCGTGCAGGTGCATACACTCAGTCGCTCCGTCGGTTTGGCGAGGACCTGGCGTTGGTGTACGACTATTTTCCGCGGTTGAAGGAACGACGCAATCAGGTGGCCGGGTTCCTTAGTGGTGGTGAGCAGCAGATGTTGGCGATTGGGCGCGCCCTGATGGCCCATCCCAAGTTGATTATGCTCGATGAGCCGTCGCTGGGGTTAGCCCCGTTATTGGTAGCCGAGATTTTTGAGATTATTCGTCGGATTAATCGCGAACAAGGCACAACGATTCTATTGGTCGAGCAAAATGCTCGTTTGGCGCTTGAATCAGCCCATCACGCCTACATTATGGAAAACGGGCGGATAGTGTTAGACGGTTCGCCGGCAGATTTGAAGGATAATGCCGATGTGCGTGAGTTTTACCTTGGCCTCAATGAGATTGGCAGTCGCAAGAGTTATCGCGAAGTTAAGCATTACAAACGGCGCAAACGCTGGTTGTCGTAGATTATCGTTGCCGGTGGGGTAGGGATATGGACATTGAAACGTTCTATGCTGGGTTTGATCAGCGTGTGCGCGAGATTGTGGCATTTGGCTACGAGCATTCACCGGCATTTCGACGCCGGATGGAGGAGTCTAGCCTGACTCCGGCTGATATTCAGACAACCGCCGATCTGAGTCGGCTTCCGATCTTGCGCAAAGAGCAGTTGGTTGAGCTGCAACGGCAGGGGCCACAATTAGGAGGGATGCTGACCGTGCCGCTTGCGCGGTTACGACGGATCTTCCAGTCGCCCGGCCCGATCTACGATCCCGAACCCGATGAGCCAGATCCGTGGCGATGGGCGCCGGCCTTTCGAGCAGCCGGTTTTGGCCCTGACGATGTGGTGATCAACTGTTTTGGTTATCATCTCACTCCTGCCGGTGTGATGTTTGAAGAGGGAGCACGGGCGGTAGGCTGTGCGGTAATTCCGGCAGGGATCGGTAATCAGGCCCAACAGATTGAGGTCATGGCTCATCTGGGGGTGACGGCTTATGCCGGTTTGCCCAGTTATCTGAAGGCCCTGCTTGAGCGCGCGGTGGAGCAGGGGTACGCTCCCCGTTCATGGCCGTTGAATAAAGCGTTCGTTGCCGCCGAGCCGCTGCCACCATCGTTGCGGGCCTTGTTTGAAGAACAGTATGGGATTTTGATTTACGATGGCTATGGTACGGCAGAGACCGGCAATCTCGGCTACAATGGTCCCGAACGTCAAGGCTGGCACTTACCCGAAGATGCGCTCGTCCAGATTTGTGATCTGAACACGGGTGAGCCGGTACCGCCCGGCCAAACCGGTGAGGTGGTAGTGACCCTTTTCCGCCGCGATTACATTCTCATTCGCTTTGCAGTCGGTGATCTGTCGGCGCTGATGGTATCGGATACGCCGACCGTGATCCAGACGCCTCGCCTGGTCGGATGGCTTGGGCGCAGCGGTGAGAGCGTGAAAGTGCGCGGTCTGTTTGTCCATCCGCGCCACGTCGCCGAGGCGATTCGCCGGGTAGAGGGAGTGCAGACGTATCAGGCCGTCGTGGTGCGCGAACATCATCGCGACGAGCTTATCTGTCGACTGGTACCAACACCTGACGCTGATCACGCGATACTCCGTGACGCCGCTGCCCATGCCCTGCACGAAGCGCTGAAATTGCACTGCAAGGTAGAGATCGTCGCTGAGTTACCGGCTGATGCGAAACCGTTTGTCGATCTGCGCACGTGGGATTGAGCCGAGAGGGGTGGGTTCGTCCACCCCATCTCTTTTACCAGACCTCTTCCAGCATTGCCAACAACTGTTCGGGCGTGGCAGACCGCGGGTTATTGAAGATTGCCGGTTCGACGGCGGCCAACTCGGCCAATTCGGGCAATGCTTCGCGCGGTACACCAACATCGCGGAGACGGGTGGGTAAACCGCAATCGGCGGTCAAGGTGTGAACTGCGGTGATCCCGTCGGCGATGACTTCGGCATTATTGCGACCACCGACATTCACCCCCATCGCACGGGCAATTCGTACATAGCGTTCGGGGACAACCTCGCTGTTAAATCGCATACCCGGCGGGAGGAAGATCGCGTTGGCCGTGCCATGGTGTACCGGGAACTTGCCACCGACCGCATGGGAAAGGGCATGCACCACACCGAACAGGCTGTTACCGCAGGCGATGCCGGCCATCGTGGCCGCGATAAGCAACTGGCTACGCGCCTCCATATTCGTACCATCGTGGACGGCGTCGCGCAGATAATTGGCGATTATATCAATAGCGGCCAGCGCCAGGCTATCACTGAACGGATTATTCTCAGTCGAAACATACGTCTCGATGGCGTGTGATAGCGCATCCATTCCAGTCGCAGCGGTGAGGTGCGGTGGTAGCGTGCGGGTCATCAGTGGGTCGAGAATAGCGAGATCGGGGGTAAGGTAGCGACTAACGATACTAATCTTGCGCTGATCGGTCTCGTCGAGGATGACAGCAATAGGCGTAACCTCACTCCCGGTGCCGGCAGTGGTCGGGATCGCAACGAGTGGTGTGAGCGGTGTATCGATCACATTGTAGCCTTCGTAATCGGGGATCGTACCGCCGAGGGTGAGCAAAATCCGAATACCCTTTGCGGTATCGATAGGGCTACCACCACCAACCGCGATAATCAAGTCGGCTCCGGCATCACGTGCAGCCGCGGCACCCTCGGCCACTTTGGCGACCGAGGAGTTGGCCGGTACATCATCAAACAGACCAACAATCTCGACCGGGCTGATACCGGCTTTGATCGGTTTGAGGAGGCCGGCGTTGATCACACCTTTATCGGCCACAATAAAGGCACGGCGTTGTGGCAAGGCATTGCTAATCACTTGCCCTAATTCGGCGGCCAAACCGATCTGGTACAACACCCGTGCACCGAGGCTAAACTCGAAGAAATGTTGCATTACCCCATCCTTTACCCTTGCAAATGAGGACTGCTACATTCATTATACGACGAAAGGGAAGGGGGCCATCGGAAATAAACGCTCCCCATAGTCATCGGTATGGGGAGCTTGACCAGCGGTAGAGAGACACTCGAAGAAGCTGTACCGTATTAATTTAATCGTCGAGGGCAGTGAGAAGCAGATCGCCTTCGGCTGCCGAGATTCGGCCATCGGCAACCATTTGCAAAATGGCGGCACGTTGCCGTTCGCGATCTTCCTCGCTCAGTGGGGTGGGTGATGGGCGTAATTGGATCGTCTGACCGGTCGCCGGCGGGTGGGGTGGCGGCGGTGGAGCCGGCGGGTGGGGTGGCGGCGGTGCATGATGCGATGGTGGAGCCGGCGGGTGGGGTGGCGGCGGTGGAGCCGGCGCGTGGGGTGGTGGTTGGAGGCGGCTCAACGCCTGTTCGACAGCCTCAAGTGCATCGTTCAGACCGGCAGCGGCAGCCTGTCGAGCCTGCGCTTTGATCCGCTCGATCCGTTCGGGATCAAGGCGCCATTCCCGCTCGTTGATACGGATGCGCATCCGTTTGGGGCCGGCCTCTTCCCTGAGGCGACGGGCCTGCGCGGCAAAACGGTCGGTAGCAGCGCGTGCGCGGTCGGCGGCGGCGGGGTCACCACCTGCCAGTGCGTTACGCAACTCAGCGGCCAATTCACGGCCCAATTCGCTTAACTCACGCCCCAACTCGCGACCTAGCTCGCTTAGTTCGTGCCCGAGTTGCGTGGCAAATCCGCTGAACGTATTCGGTTGGGTTGCACCTTTGACGATCACGTCACCACCGACGTGGAGATGGAGACCGGCTGCACCGTTGCCGTAGCGTAGCTCTACGGTCTGACCGGGCGCTGAACGGTTCACACCGACGCCACGGATTTCGCCACCGGCAGTTGCCGTCAGTACCAGATCGGGATCTTTCGGCAACACAATCACTGCATCACCACCTACTTGTGCGCGGATCGTGCTGCCAGCAACAACCTCGGCGCGCAACGACAGATTGCCCCCAACCGCGTTGAGGGTCAGATTGCCGCCGGCGTGTTTGATGGTGCAATCGCCACCCACATTACCGATCATCAGTTCGCCGGTAACCTGCAACAATTCAATATCACCACCGACCGTTCCAATTCGCCCACCGGTGAGCACACCCACCTCGACATCGCCGGCCACCGTCTCGATAGCCAGTTGGCCGATAGTAGCCTCTTCGGCGTCAACATCACCGCTCACTGCAACACATTCCAGCACGGACACCTGCCCATGAATGGTCAGATCGCCGTTCACCTGCTGGAGGCGGAGGAGAGCATTGTTGCCGGTAACTTCCACATCGCCGTTCACCACGGCAACGCTCAACTGCTCGCGGAGGTCAGTAGCAACCAGATCGCCATCGAGTTGGGTCAAGGATAAACTCAGCACACCGCGCGTAGCGAGATCGCCGGCGACCGTGTGTAGATGGGCAACCGGAGTCGCGAATAAGGTGATATCACCGGAAAGCTGACCGGTCGTGTTCAATTCAGCCACTTCCGCTGCATTAAGATTACCGGAGAGCTGGCCGATAGTCACTTGTTCGGTGATATGGCGGATGACCAAATCGCCGTGCTGATGGTCGATAAGCAACCGATGCACCTGTGTCACTCGTGTATCGCCGTTGCAACTGGCGATCCGCACTTCAGCTATCGCCGGCACTGTAAGCCGGAGATCACCGTGGCATGGCTCAAGCGTCAGACCAGCTTCATTCCTGGTGAAGTTAACTTGTTCATCACACTGCCATTCAACACTCGGTTCATCCCAACCGTGGATCGTCAGATCACCGTCAACCGAGGACAGGGAAATCGTGAACGGCAGATCGACCGGAATACGTTGTTTCATCTTCTGCTCCTTCGCGGACAATATCTAGTACTTCTAAATATGGTCCATTCATTCGACTACAATCTCGATCCGCTCACCTTCTTCCAAATCTTGCCATTCGAGGAGCAAACCGGTGGTACCGCGTTCAACGCTCCGGATCAACTCTTCGAGGGCGCTACCGCTCAGTTGTGGGGCAAGGCGAGCACCGAGACGTAACCCAACATTAATCAAACTCACCGGAATAGACACCGAGGCTTTCAGGCGTTGGGAGGCCAGATCGGTCACGCGGATCCGTACCAAGCGTGCCCGACTACGTTCGAGTGGGCGGGGGTCGGCGCTCAACACATCGAGCAAGCGGGCTGCTTCGGCAGCGGACAACTGGCCCTGCTCAACCATCTGCAAAATGCGATGGCGCTCTTCATTTACGCTGTTCATAATCGGAGCCTTTCAGCAGGCGCAGGGCTTCTTCAACCGAAATCTCGCGGGCGGCCAACCGGTCAAGGATTTGGCGACGGTCGAGCCGTGGCTCGTGTTCAGGCGGACCGCCGAGCAGGGCGACGATTTCGTCGAGGCGAGCACGCGCGGTGTTATAGGCGATATCGAGTTCGGCGGCGAGGCGTTGAATATTGCCCCGATTCTTCACCAGCAGCTCGACAAAAGCCAGTTGTTCGGGGGTCAGACGACCGATCCAGCCAAGGCTAAACCGGCCCTCAATAACGATGCCGCTGCTCGGTGACTCGAGTCGGGTTACGATAAGCTCACTGCCGGTGATAGGATCACGAGTGAGAAGCGGGTTCATAGGGGTGCTCCTTTGAAGCTACCAGCATATGGTCTTGCAGCTAACGGACATACGAAGGACGACCGGTGTGACGCGCATGAGCGTAGCGCAGGAGACGCGCGCCGAGTCTGATCAGCAGAAGGCCGACCCAGCGTGCCATCCGGCGAATGGGGCGGAACGGAGGGAGGAGCCGGTCGTTAGCAGCGGTCGTCAGTCGTTCGTTGATCATTTTGGCAGATAATACCTCGAGGTGGTAGAGATCGCGCATCACAGATCGCCTCCTTTTTCAATTGGTTGATAGTATTTACCATTCCAAGAAGAATATTAGCACTCAGAACGGCGTTTGTCAACAACGTACATGGAGAAAATTATCAAATTAATGATTAAATTTGGTTTAGACCGAACGTGCATCACGAAACAGACGAATGAGGAAAGGAATGTGAGGCAGGACCGCGGGGGCTACCTGGTGGCACCCTACATCGGGTATGATGATGGCTATGGCGATCCAACTCTCTCGTTACAACCGGTTGGCGACGTGGGCCGGTGATGTCGTGCTGGCACTCATCTGTCTGCTCGGACTTATTGCATTTTTCTACCCATTCATGATGGGGCGAGAGGTAAGCGGATTTGAGCAGGCCCATGCTACGACGGCGCCGATCTTGTTTGCCATGCTCGGTCCGGCGATGCTGGTCTTACTCATCACCGAACTGAGCGCAGGGCGGCTTAATCCGCGTATCCTGGCCATATTGGGCGTACTTACCGGTCTGGTTGCGGTGCTCCGACTACCGGCAGGGCCGGGTGATTCACCGACCTTTTTCTTTCTGATCATCCTGGCTGGGTATGTGTATGGTGCGCGGTTTGGCTTTTTGCTCGGTGCATTAGCATTACTTGTCTCGGCGTTGCTCACCGGTGGTGTCGGGCCGTGGTTACCGTTTCAGATGTTCGTGAGTGGGTGGATGGGGATGAGTGCCGGCTGGCTCGCTCCGCTGGGACAGCGTTTACGGCCGGGCGGGTGGGGTGAAATGATCCTACTGGTTGGGTTTGGTTACGGATGGGGATTTTTGTTTGGAGCGCTGATGAATCTCTGGTTTTGGCCGTTTGCACCGCCTAGCGCCTTGGGCTGGGTTCCCGGTAGTGGGTTGGAGGCAACGATCCGCCAGTACCTTGTGTTTTACGCTGTGACCTCATTGGCGTGGGACGCAGTGCGTGCGTTCGGCAATGCCGTTTTGATTGCCCTCTTGGGACGGTTGGTATTGAAAGAGCTGCGCCGGTTTCGCAACCGGTTTTGGTTTACGGTCGAAGTTGCAGGAGCGGTGCACGAGTAAAATGTAAACCCTCCTCGCCGGGCAACGAGGAGGGGCATAATTCCGGTTAATTTGCCGGTACGCCACTTACGGTGCTGCCGGTTGGTACTGGCGCGAGATCTGGGTAAGCGACCATACCGTGCTCGCCGATGTCAAGACCGGCCTCTTCTTCGGCCTTGCTCACACGTAGGCCAATCGTTGCCTTGATCGCGAAGAACATCAGCGCCGCTGTCGCTACCGTCCACAGACCAATTGCCACTACACCGACCAGCTGCGAGATGAGGAGGGTCAGACCACCACCGTAGAACAAACCGGTCGTACCGGTATTACCGGGGATTGAGGCAAACAGACCAACCGCCAACGTACCCCAGATGCCGTTAACCAAGTGAACCGGCACTGCACCAACCGGATCGTCGATCTTGAGCTTCTCGAGCAATTCGGCCGAGAAGACTACTACCGGGCCGGCAATAAACCCAATGATGATGGCGGCAAGGGGATCAACATAAGCGCAACCGGCGGTAATCGCCACTAAGCCACCCAGTACACCGTTGAGGGTTTGCCCCAGATCGGGCTTACCGTAGCGTAGCCATGCCGTGAAGAGTGCACCCAATGCACCGGCTGCCGCGGCCAGATTGGTCGTAACGGCGACCATTGCGACGGCATCGGCATTGGCTTGCGACGCGATTGCCAACTGCGAGCCGGGGTTAAAGCCGAACCAACCGAGCCAGAGGATAAAAGTACCGAGGGCGGCCAACGACATATTGTGACCGGGGATAGCGCGTGGTTTACCATCAGGGCCGAAGCGACCAAGGCGCGGGCCAAGGATCATTGCGCCGACGAGCGAAGCCCATCCGCCCACGCTATGCACAACGGTGCTACCGGCAAAATCGGTAAAGCCCCAATTGCCTTCGGTGCTTCCGCTGTACGTATTCAACCAACCTGCGCCGCTCCATACCCAGTGTACTACTACCGGATAGATAAAGAGCGAAATAATAAAGCTATAGATCAGATAAGCGACAAACTTCGTGCGCTCGGCCATCGCGTCGGCCACAATCGTAGCGGCGGTTCCGGCAAAGACAACTTGGAAAAACCAACTTGCCAATACCGGCACCTCCCCTTCAGCAGTGATATGCGAAAGGAAAAACTGGTCGGTCCCAATAAAGCCACCGGCCGACGTACCATAAGCCAAACCCCAACCAACTGCCCAAAACGCTATCGAACACATCACGAAATCCATCAAATTCTTAAACAGAATGTTGGTTGTGTTCTTCGCGCGGGTGAGGCCGGCAGTTAGCATCGCGAATCCGGCTTGCATAAAAAAGACCAACGCTGCCGCCACCAGCAAAAAGAAGGTATTCATTGCCACGGCCAACTCGGCGGTAGTTGGGCCTTCTTGGGCAAAAGCGCGTCCGCTACTTACCAACCAGAGACCGAGGCCAAAACCGAGAGCGAGACCGATTTTTGTGCGCCATGCAAGCTTCATGAGGGTAACTCCTTAACCATACTACACGTCCAGCGATTGCATGTCGGGTATGGATATAGCCTCCATACGTTTGGATAAAATGCACAAACCATCTGCCTCTGCTTCGTCGCAGGTCTAACCAGCATCATCGCGCTTGCAACTGGTTTACTACCGCTGCTATGCACTTGTGAAACATGAACAAGACGTATGTATACTGTGTAACAGGGGCAAATCAACGCTTGCTGTTCGACTGCCGAGTGTGAAACGTGAACAAGACGCACCTATTCTGTATAATCTTCCACCTTAACTGTACGACTCATGGCTGCAACGTTGCAGGTGATGCCCGCACAGTTACGTTCACCCCCTTCCATTGATCACATCGTGGTGCGCACTAATTTGTACAATCATTGATGCTGGTATGATAACAGCCCGCTGATAGCTTGCCAACAGATAGGATTACCAATCTTTGTGTAGGAGAGATTGGTATTTTTGCACAAGTCTACTGACCGACAGTGGTCGTTCTCCGAATATTTTGCGCAATGGTAGAAATTTGGTATAATCAACATTTAAAGATGGTACGGATCTGGTATGCGCGAGTGCTTCCCCGCTGAGCATCTCCTCGGTTGAGTTCGGACGCAACGCAGCCCCATGGCACCGGCCACATGACCCTTCGTCGTTCTGCTAGAGGAGTAGCGAGCCATGAGCTTCGCAGACAAGACCCTAACCTGTCGGGATTGTGGGATGGATTTCGTCTTTACAGCGGGAGAGCAGCAATTCTACGCTGCCAAAGGTTTTGTTAATGAACCGGTGCGTTGCCCGTCATGCCGCAAAGCGCGCAAAGCCCGGAAGAGTAACGTATCTGAGCGTCACCGTACCGTTAGCACAGCAGCACCGGAGCGTGAACGGGTGAATTATCGCGTTACCTGTGCTCACTGTGGTCAAGAGACGACCGTTCCGTTCGTTCCGCGTGGTACCAAACCGGTCTACTGTAGCTCGTGTTTTAACCGGATGCGTGGTAATGCTCGCATGATGGTTTAGTTGGTATTACCACCTCCTCCCCATCAGGGGGCAGGGTATGAATCCCTCTCTTGTGTCCTCCCCACCTCAAGGGGAGGACCGTTTTGTTTGGACGTTGTACCATCGTCTGTGCTCCTGATGAGATGTGCTTGCCCATACCTTGTGTTGTTGGGGGTGGGTGGTTTGATAGCGGGTTGCTCCGCATGTCCCTCACCACGGCGTGAAATGTCTCCGCTCCTGTGCCCTCTTGTGGCGGGGAGAGGGTTTCAATTCTAAGAAAATCTTTGCAATACATTGACAAAATATTTGCATTCGTGGTATATTACTTACCGGTCAGTAAAAATTCGAAAGATTGGTTTTGTGAAATGACCGAAGTACATTTGATGCCCGACCCGCGGGTTGTTGAAAGTCCGACGGCGCTCCGCATTATTGATGTAGCGACACAACTTTTTATGCAGCGCGGCTATCGGGCCGTATCGATCAGCGACATCATTCATACGGCCGGTGTGACAAAACCGACCCTTTATTACTACTTCAATGATAAAGAAGACCTGTTTGTGCAGATGGGTTTAAAGGTGTTGTGGACGATGAGTCGGCCACTGGCCGAGCTAGCTGCGTCCGAGCGGGCGTTGGTTGAGCGATTGCGCGCAATGGCCGATATTCTGATCTCCGGCTACGAAGGTGATATGCGCATTATGCGTCACGAGATGATGGAGCACCTCAGCCCGGCGGCGCGTAATCGTTTGAGTGCTGCATTCTATCAACACCTCTTCACGCCGTTAACCAAGATCATGCGCGAAGCGCTCACTGCCGGTGTAGTACGGGCCGATATGTCACCGGCAATGTTGGCGACGTTATTTCTCAGTCTGTGCGAGACGTTTCACGAGCTGACTTCAACCCATGCGACGATGGGGTGGGCGGGCAACGTCTCGGCGGAGTTGCTAGTCGACATCTTTTTGTATGGGGCCGGCATCCGGTCGGCAGGTAATCATTCAGTAGGAATGGCAGAAGTATGAGCACTCTTCCCCAGTCACGTTCCCGTTTACGAATCCCTCCTCGTCTATCGTTACCGATGTGGATCGCCGCCGGTTTGTTGCTGGCGGTGGTCGTGACCCTGCTGGTGCGGCTAACAACAACTTCCAATACCGATCCGTTAGCCAATCTGACCTTTGCTACGGTAACTCGTGGTGATCTGCGTTTGGCAGTGAATGCTACCGGTTCGGTTGAGCCGAACCAGACAGCCACGTTAAGCGTTTCCATTCCCGGTCGGGTACAAGAGGTGCTGGTGACGGTCGGGCAGACGGTTGCCGCCGGTGATCCGTTGCTACGGCTTGATGATCGCCAGTTACGGGCCGATGTAGCTGCGGCGGAGGCGGCAGTTGCGCTGGCCCAAGCCGATGTCCAGGCTTTGCGTGAGCGGGCTACACCCGAACAGCGGGCTGAGGCCGAGGCGCTGGTGGCGGCGGCGCAGGCTACGTTAGCCCAGACGCAGACGAATGTGACGCCGGCCGACATCGCGGCAGCACGTGTTGCGGTGACTGAGGCACAAGAACGGCTACAGAAGTTGTTGGCCGGGCCGACGAACGAACAGCGGGTGCGGGCGGAGACGGCGCTGACGCAGGCGAAGGCCGAACTTGAACGCCAGCGCGAGCTGTTGTCCGCAGCGAAGGCTGAGGCACAGGCGCGGGTTGAAGCACAGGCTAATGTGGTGCGCAACGCGCAAAGTGCCTACAGCGATGCGTATTGGAATTGGGAACATGTGAAGGCGAACGGCATCGATCCGCGGACCGGTCGTTCACTCAACGATATCGAGCAACGTGAGTATCAGCGTGCGTTTGAGCGGGCTGAGCGGGCGTTGGCCGATGCTGAAGCTGCACTAGCCCAGTCCCAGATCGCTTACCAGACCGCAGTCCAGAACGAAATCAGCGGATTGGCGGCTGCCGAGGCACGAGTTGCCAGTGCACAAGCCGATCTTGATGCATTGCTGGCCGGCCCTACTGCTGATGCTGTTGCATCGGCCCGTGCTCAGTTAGCGCGCGCCGAAGCCGAACTAGCCCGTTTGACCGGGGCTGCTCGACAGAACACTATTGCTGCGCAACAGGCTCAGCTCGAAGCAGCACAAGCACGTCTGGCCCAACTTTCTGCCGATCCGCGTGCCAGCGATGTTGCCCGTGCTGAAGCACGGTTAGCTCAGGCGCAGGCGCAGCTCGAAGCGGCGCGTATCCGGCTCGACGAAGCGACGTTGCGGGCACCGTTTGCCGGCGTGATCGCGGCCGTTAATGTTGCACCTGGTGAAACAGTGGGCAGTCAAGCGCCAATCGTATTGATCGACGTGAGTCGTTATCTGGTCAAGGTGACGGTTGATGAGGTTGATATTGCGCGGGTAGCCATCGGTCAGCCGGTCGAGATTACGGTAGATGCGCTCAATTCGCCACCGTTTACCGGTGAGGTGGTGAATGTCGAACCGTTGCCCACCGGTACGAATGGTGTGACGGCGTATCGGGTCACCCTCGCCTTTGACTCATCTGGTCAACCGGTACGGCCCGGCATGACAACGACAGCGGCGATTATTGCGGCCACGCGCAGCAATGTGTTGCAAGTCCCGGTCGCTGCGGTGAAGAATGTTGATGCGAAGACGATTGTTGAAGTGGTCACTGTTGATGAAAACGGCCAGCGTCAGCTTAGTGAGCGAGCCGTGTTGGTTGGCTTGCGGGTCAACGGTATGGTCGAAATTCAGAGTGGTTTGGCCGAAGGTGAGCAGGTTGTCGTGCGATGAGCCATCGCGTACCCGTAATGGTAAGAGCGGGTGATGAGCCCGCTCTCCTCTAGAAGGAGTGTTTCCGTGACGACAGAATATCTTGGCCGTCCGATTGTTGAATTGCGTCAGATCCGCAAGACGTTCCCCACCGGTGATGATGAATTTGTTGTGCTTGACGATATTAGCCTGACTATTGGAGAAGGTGAGATGGTTGCCATTATGGGGCCGTCGGGTAGCGGGAAGAGCACCCTCATGACCTTGCTCGGCTTGCTCGACACTCCCACGTCTGGTGAATATATTCTCGATGGGATCGATGTCTCACGCCTGAGTCGGCAGGAACAAGCGCGCATTCGCAATCGTAAGCTGGGGTTTGTATTCCAGAACTTTAACCTGCTGCCGCGCTTGACTGCGCAAAAGAACGTTGAGTTGCCGCTTGTTTACGGGCGGGTTGGTGCGCGCGAGCGGGCTGAACGAGCACGGGCCGCGCTTGAGGCGGTTGGTCTTGGTCACAAACTCAACAGTCTGCCCAATACGTTGTCGGGAGGGCAGAAGCAACGAGTCGCAATTGCCCGTGCGCTCGTCCATGACCCGGCGATTATTCTGGCCGACGAACCGACCGGTGCGCTCGACACGCGCACCGGAGCCGAGATTCTGGCGCTGTTCCGGGAATTGAACCGCGATCAGGGACGTACCATCGTAATAGTGACCCACGACCCCGAAATTGGTCGGCATATGGATCGGGTGATCGGCTTGCGCGACGGGCGGCTGGTTGACAACATCCTGAGCGAGTACTACGGCGTTGAGGTGTTGGAAGAGGTCGAGCGTACCCGCGGTCTTGAGCCGGTGCCGGTTGTGCGCCGTCCTTCGACCGATACCACCACGCCATAACGGTGTGAGGTTGGGGCATGGCGCGCTATAGTTATGTTGAACAATAGTTTTCGGTACCCAAAGCATAGCAGCGTGATGCCCATACGTTGAAAAAACTGTTGCGAATACACGAGGAAACCCTTATGTTCTCCGAATTGATCGCTATGGCCTTTGATAGCCTACGCGCCAATAAACTTCGCTCTCTACTCACGATGCTTGGCGTGATCATCGGCGCAGGCACGCTTGTTGCGGTGCTCTCGCTCGGTAACGCCTTACAAGGCCAAGTCTTCGAGCAGTTCGTCGATCTCGGTACCCGCCGGATTGCAATCACACCGGGTGATCCGCGGGCCAAAGGTGCACGTGATGTGCCCGGCTATGGTCTCCTTTCCATACAGGATTATCAGGTATTAGCAGCAATGGCAACCAGCCGGCCTGATCTGTTTCGCGCCATTGCGCCGGAAATTACGGTCAGCACGCAAGCTCGGGCCGGTACGGTGGCGATCCAAACGTTGTTGGTCGGCACAACCGAGGAT
Source organism: Chloroflexus sp. (assembly GCF_049970315.1). Classification (GTDB taxonomy): domain Bacteria; phylum Chloroflexota; class Chloroflexia; order Chloroflexales; family Chloroflexaceae; genus Chloroflexus. The sequence continues at coordinate 46,753 of NZ_JBMFNE010000012.1, read as the reverse complement.
TATCCGCAAGTCCAGCGGACGCCGATGCTCTACGGGCGATTTTTGACCCCTGAAGATGAGGCAGAAGGGGCGCGGGTTGGGGTGTTGGGCTGGCTTGTGGCCCGTGATCTGTTTGGCTCTGATAAGGCTGCGCTGCGGAATGTGATCGGGCAGACGATAGAGGTCAACGGTCAACCGATTGAGATTGTCGGCATCATTAACGAAAACGGTGGGCCTTTCTCGACTGATGGCCGCATCTTTACGCCGGTCAGTACGATGCGCTTACGGCTGATCGGCGATCTTGATCTGCCGGGACGTGGTTTGCGGATGAGCAGTATTCTGCTCGGCTTGCAAAGCGAACAGCAGGTCAGTGAGGCGGTAGCCTTGATTGAGCGGACGCTGCGCGCCGCGCGGAATGTGCCTGATGGCATGATCAACGATTTCAATCTACAGACGCCGACGCAAGCGTTGAACGTATTGGCGGCGATCAGCACGGCGATTACCGGCTTTATTGCTGTGGTGGCCGGGATTAGTCTGGTGGTTGGTGGGATTGGGATTATGAACATCATGCTGGTTGCAGTCACCGAACGGACCCGTGAGATTGGGGTGCGCAAAGCGTTGGGGGCCAGTGATGGTGATGTATTGGGCCAATTTGTGATGGAGGCGGTAGCCCTGAGCTTGGTTGGTAGTCTGATCGGCGTGATCGGGGCGATTGGTCTGGTAGGGCTGATCAGTGCTGTCGGCGGGATCAACACCGGCATCTCGTGGATCGGCATTGTGCTGGCGTTGGGGTTTGCGTCGGCGATTGGGATTGGGTTTGGGTATTACCCGGCCCGGCGGGCAGCGCTGCTGCCGCCGATTGAAGCGTTGCGGTATGAATAGGCGCGCCGCACAGCTGTGCGGCGCCACAGGGTGGCTGTTATGAGGGGGTAGTTGCCAATTCGGTGCCGGCGACCCACCCTTCCCGGCCGTCATTGGTGCGGATATGCCACCACGGATACCCGTCTTTTTCGTGGGGGCCGGCCAGGAGGGTCAGTTGGGTGCCGGGAGGTAGACCGTCGAGAACGGTTGAATCGAGGCCAGGTGCGTTGCGAAGACGGAGGTTTTTGCCACCTGCTTGTTGGACGTAGGCTACACCACCTACGTGGAGTCCACCGGGGGTTGATGTGGCTGCGGAATCCGATGTGCGCGGTCCGATTTTGACAACACCACTGCCACCGAGCGCGCCGGAGATGGCGCCGGAGACACTGCTGCTTTCAACGGTGGGGCTGACGCTTTTACCACCAGCGGTTGGCGCGGTGGTGGTTTCCTTCAATTTCTTAAGCTCAGCTTCCATTTGAGCGAGTCGTGCTTCAGCCTCGGCGAGTGCTTTGCGAGCTTTCTCGGCGGCAGCAGCATCTTGCTGGGCCGTTTCTAACTCCTCTTGTAGACGTTTGATCTCTTGAGCTTGTCGCCCAATCTGATCACTCATCGCGCGCATCGCCTGGCTGATGCCTTCGTTCTGTCCTCCCTCATCTTTCTTGCCGCCGAAGTTAATCATACGTTTGGCTCCTTCCCATAATGCGGCAACCATAGCCTCGGTTGTATACACCATTATATAGCTAGCGCAGTAGGTTTGGTGAAGTGTAAATGCACCCAACGACCGTTGGCACGTGACGGTTGCCTGAGGTATGCGGTGTGTTATCGTGCTACATCTTGCTGAATCGCTTCGGCACACCGCTCACCGCTAAGCATTGCTGCGTTGATGCTACTCGCTTCGGTGAGTTCACCGGCCAGATACAGGCCGCGCCGGGTAGTGCGATTGTCGGGTAGGTTAGGGTGTAAACCGGGTGGTTGCGGGAATTGAGCAAATGGAATGCGGTCTACACGTAAGATGCGCGCATTGGTGAGAGCAGTCGTGGCTGCGGCTTCATTGGCGAAGATACGATGGAGGTCAACCATCACGCGCGCGATCAGTGTGCTATCATCAAGCTCAGGCACACCGAGGATAGCTGCCGCGTAGAGATGCCATCCCGGCGGTGCGTACCCTGGCGCGACTGCGCTCATCGGGGCGAGGGTGTTGACAAAAGCGTTCTCCTCGGCGTTGAGCAACAGCTTTTTGCCGCGATACAGCGGTTGACGGGTCGCCAGCCACACACACGATGAACCGAGGCTTCCTTCCGGCACCGGTAAGTCGCCGAGTCGAGCTGTTTCGGGGGCCGGGGTTGCTAACACTACGGCATCGCTCTGTAGTTCACTCCCATCGGCAAGCCGCACACCGCTTACCCCGCCATCGCGATTGATTAGGGCTACAGCCTTGGTCTGCAAGCGTACCCTGCCGGCAGCAACCAACTCGGCAGCGAGTTGGTCGGCGATTGCACCCATCCCGCTATTGGGAACGACAGTCTGACCGTCGCTCATCATCTTAAAGTTGAACCGGAAGCATTTCGCACTTGTTTGCAATGAGCGGTCGAGAAAGATTCCACCGAAGAAAGGCCGGAAAAAGCGGTCGATCATCTGCTGACTGAAGCCAAGCGCTTGGAGTTCGGCTAAGGTTGTGCGGTCGGGACCGGTGAGTAGCTCATCAATCGTCTGCCGGTGCATCTGCACGGCGAGTTGGAGGGTGCGCAGTTTGTCGCCAATCGTGACTACCGGTGCGAGGATGGCCCCGATCAGCGCCGATGGATCGCGGTCGCGGAGGGGATCGGTTAGGATGTCACGTCGTCCACGCCATGCAACAATCGCGCCGGGATCGAAGGCGCGCAGGTCGAGCGCGGCTAGTTTCAGTTGGCGTTGTACCACCGGGTATGCGGTGAACAGCACCTGAAAGCCACGATCAAGTACAAACCCGTCGACGCGATCCGACCGTACTCGTCCGCCCAACCCATCACTCGCTTCGATGAGTGTAACCTGATGCCCGGCGCGGTGCAGGGTACGGGCACAAACCAACCCGGCTACGCCGCCGCCGACAACGATGATCTGCATACCACTTGTCCTTTCTGCCACATTGCTGAGGTAAGATGGTCTAGCAATAGTGCACCGCTGACGTTACCATATCGAGTATACTATGTTCTACAAAAAGCCTGTCGCAAGGAAGAGGGGACAAACCGATGACTCACAACTTCAACCCCGGCCCAGCAGCGCTGCCGCCAGAGGTTATCGCGCGTGTGCAAGCCGAATTGCCTGATTATCACGGTACGGGCATGTCGATTCTCGAAATGAGCCATCGCAGTAAGGAATACGAAGCGATTAATGCTGCTGCCGAAGCTAATCTAAAGGAACTACTAGGATTGGGCGACGAGTATCGGGTGCTCTTTATGCAGGGTGGCGCCTCGATGCAGTTTGCACTCATCCCGCTCAATTTCTTACCCACCGGCGGGGTCGCCGAATATATTGTCACCGGTTCGTGGGGCGAAAAAGCGTATGAAGAGGCGCAGCGCGTTGGTTCGGTTCATCTCCGGGCCAGTACTGCTGCCGATGGCTATCGGAGCCTGCCGAATGTTGAGGCCTGTACTCCTGATCCGAACGCGGTATATCTTCACATAACCACTAACGAGACGATCCAAGGTGTGCAGTGGCCGGCTGAGCTGCCACTATTCGGTGATGTGCCGTTAATCGCCGATATGAGTAGCGATTTTCTCTCGCGTCCCTTCCCGGCGACGCGCTTTGCCCTGATGTATGCCGGTGCGCAAAAGAACCTTGGGCCGGCGGGGGTAACGGTCGTTGTGATCCGGCAAGATCTGATCGAACGCAGTCGGAAGGATTTGCCGGTTATTATGCGCTATGCTACCTTCGCCAAGAACAACTCTCTCTACAACACACCGCCGGTGTTCGCAGTTTATATGGTCCATCTGGTATTGGAATGGATCAAGGATCAAGGCGGTTTGGCGGCGATGGCTGAGCGGAATGCGCGTAAGGCAGCGCTGGTGTATGCAGCAATCGATACTAGCGAAGGTTTTTACACCGGTCACGCCGTTCCTTCAGCACGATCACTGATGAATGTGACCTTTCGCCTCTCGTCACCAGACCTGGAAAAGCAGTTTTTGGCCGACGCGAAAGCGGCAGGGATGGTGGGGTTGGCCGGGCATCGCTCGGTCGGCGGGATCCGCGCTTCGCTGTATAACGCAGTCTCTCCCGAGTCGGCGGCAGCGCTGGCGCACTTTATGCAGGATTTTGCCAAACGTTATGGATGAACAGCCTTACGCCGCCGCAATCACCTTTGTGCCGGTTGCCGATCTGCAAGCGAGCGCAGTCTGTTATGGGGCTGCGCTCGGCTTGCCGCTCGTCCTCGATCAAGGCGGTATTCATATCTATCGCGTGGCGTGTGGCGGTTACCTCGGTTTGTGCCAACAAGCTGCACCTCCCATTGCTGATGATCGTCTGATCTTAACCATCGTCACTGCCGATGTTGATGTGGTCTATCAACGGCTTGTCGCTGCCGGTATCACGACCGACGGCCCGCCACGCGAGAATCCGCGTTACCGGATTTATCACTTCTTTGCCTGTGATCCTGATGGTTACCGACTGGAGGTGCAGCGGTTTCTGCATCCGTTTGATGGCGATGCACGCCAGGCTCGCTAACCTATGCGCGTTGTTATGCTTTCCAAGGCTGTGGTTGCCGGTGCGTACCAGCGTAAGCTGGAGGAGATCGCGCGCCTCGGCGTTGAGTTGACCGTCGTTGCGCCACCGGCATGGCACGAGCCACGGGTCGGTCGCATCCCGCTTGAGCGCCGGTTTACCGCCGGTTATTCGCTCATCACGTTGCCGATTGTCTTCAACGGCCATCATCACATTCATTTTTACCGAGGCTTGCAGCCGCTGCTGCAACGGTTACGCCCACAGGTCTTTCACATCGATGAGGAGAGCTTTAATTTAGCGACGTTTCTCGCCATGCGAGCCGGGTTGGCGGTTGGTGCGCGCTGTTGTTTCTACAATTGGGCCAATATCGACCGTCGCTATCCACCGCCGTTTAGCTGGTTTGAACGGTACAATTTGCGTCACGCTACGCATGTGATTGCCGGTAATCAAGAGGCAGCAGCGATTATTCGCCGTCACGGCTATCGCGGTCCGATCAGTGTTATTCCCCAGTTCGGCGTCGATCCCGATCTCTTTGCACCGGCGGAGGAGCCACGTCAACGTGATACGTTGATCATCGGCTATGTGGGCCGGTTGGTGCCGGAAAAAGGGGTGGCCGATCTGGTGGATGCACTGGTCGGTTTGCCGTCGTATGTCCGGTTGCGGTTGATCGGCGACGGCATTGAGCGCCCGCGTTTGGTGCGGCAAGCTGTGGCCCTTGGGGTTGGTGATCGGGTTGAGGTTTTGCCGGCACTCAATAGCACTGCTGTCCCGGCTGCGTTGCGCGAATTGGATGTGCTCGTCTTGCCCTCGCGTACCCAACCGAATTGGAAAGAGCAGTTTGGTCGGGTATTGATCGAAGCCATGAGCTGTGGCGTCCCGGTGATCGGCTCAAGTTGTGGCGAAATCCCACAGGTGATCGGTGAGGCAGGGCTGGTCTTCCCCGAAGGTGATGTGAGCGCGTTGCGAGCAGCGTTGCAGCGTTTGATCGATCATCCCGAGCTGCGCGTTGAACTCGCCCGACGTGGTCGTGAGCGGGTGCTGGCTACATTTACGCAAGCAGCTATTGCCCGTCAGCACGTGGATGTCTATCAGACAATGGTAACGCAAAGGCGCGGAGGGCGCAGAGGCGGGGAGGGGGAACGCAAAGGCGCAGAGACGCAGAGGATGCGGGCTGACCTAACCACGCAATGCGGTGGAAAAAACGTATACGGGAGCGTTTGGTACTTAGAGAAACTCGTATATTCCACCACTGGAGGGACATTACCATCTGGACGCTACATGGCGAGGCAGAGACACTGCTAAAGAAACATATACACCCACTATAGGAGGGATATCACGATGCCGGTGAAATCGGATCGTTGGATTCGACGAATGGCGCTTGAATATGGCATGATCGAGCCGTTCGTTGATCATCAGGTACGGAAAGGCGTCATCTCGTATGGCCTTACCTCATACGGGTACGACATGCGGGTGACGAATCACTTCAAAGTCTTTACGAACGTCTACAATGCGCTGGTCGATCCGAAGAAGTTTGATCCGCGCTCATTTGTGGATATTAAAGCCGACTACGTTGACATCCCGCCCAACTCGTTTGCGCTTGCCCAATCGCTCGAATACTTTCGCATTCCGCGCACGGTGAGCTGTATTGTAATCGGAAAATCATCGTATGCGCGCTGTGGAATTATCATTAACGTCACGCCGCTTGAACCCGAATGGGAAGGGCATGTGACCATCGAGATTAGCAACACCACACCACTGCCGGCGCGGATCTATGCGCATGAAGGGATTGGGCAGGTGTTGTTTCTCGAAAGTGATGAGCCGTGTGAAGTCTCTTACGCCGACAAAAAGGGGAAGTATCAAGGACAGACCGGGATTGTTTTGCCGCGCATTGATCCGTGAGATACACAATGCCCGTACCATTTGGTGCAGTACGGGCATTGCCGGTCGCAGACCTAGACTTCCATCACCATCGGCAAGACCATCGGTCGTCGGCGCGTTTCGCGGTAGAGGAATTCACTCACCACATCGCGGATCTTACGACTGATGTATGTCACATCAACCGGTGAATTGCTCCCGTTTTTGGTCGCCAACGCTGCGCGCACCGTTTCCTTCGTTGCCTCGATCAGGTCTTGGCTCTGACGCATATAGACAAAGCCACGCGAGACGACATCCGGCCCGGCAACTAATTCGCCGGTGGCGCTGTCGATGCTTACTACCACGATCAGCATGCCGTCTTTCGCCAGTAACTGACGGTCGCGCACGACCACGTTCCCGACATCACCGACCGTCGTGCCGTCAACGTAGATATAGCCGACCGGTGCTTTGCCGACAATTTTGCCGAAGCCAGGCGAGAACTCCATAATCGAGCCACCTTCCACCAACAGCACCCGCTCGCTGTCGGGAACCGCACCCACAGTCGTTGCCAACTTGCGATACAGCATAAGATGGCGATAATCACCGTGGAACGGTACAATGTAGCTTGGGCGGAGCAACGCCAAGATCAGCTTCAACTCCTCTTGGGCGGCGTGACCAGACACATGCACTCGTGCTTCCGGGCCGTAGATCACATCGGCACCGAGCTTGAACAAGTTATTAATGACCTTGTTCACACTGACTTCGTTGCCGGGAATCGGGGTGGCCGAGAGCACGACGGTATCACCGGGCTTGATTTTGACGTTAGGATAGTCGCGGTTGGCCATGCGGTTGAGGGCAGCCATTGGCTCACCCTGACTACCGGTACAGACGATGGCGATCTCGTCGTCCGGATAAGCCGACATCTCGTGGGGACGGATGATCGTGCGCTCGTCGGCACGGAGATACCCCAGCTCGAAGGCGATCCGGGCATTGGTCTCCATACTGCGCCCGGCCAGCATGACCTTCCGCCCGTAGGCCTCTGCCGAATCGATCACCTGCTGTACACGGCTAATGTTTGAGGCAAAGGTAGCGACAATAATCCGACCGGGTGCAGTGGCAAAGATGTTATCGAACGCTTCGCCGACGGTTGCCTCGCTTGGCGTATAGCCTTTCGACTCTACCCGTACACAATCGGTAATCAGCACCAGTGGTTTGCGGTTCCCCAACTCGGCAATCTTCTCCAGATCGGTCGGTCGGCCATCGACCGGGGTATGATCGAGCTTCCAATCGGTGAGATAGATTAGTAAGCCGGCGGGTGTTGTGATAGCGAAGCCAACCGCGTCAGGGATGGAGTGCGCAATGTGAAACGCTTCGACGGTAAAGATGCCGACCTGGAATGGTTCACGCTCGGTAATTTGTACCGTCTTGACCTTATCGTGCAGTCGGTGTTCTTTCAGGCGATTGCTGAGTAACCCGAGGGTCAGCTTTGTCCCATAGACGGGTGGAAAGCCGAGATCGGCAATCAAGTGTGGTACAGCGCCGATGTGGTCTTCGTGACCGTGGGTGATGAGGATGCCCTTGATATGATCCGTCTTTTCGCGCAAATAGGTAATATCGGGCAAGACGAGATCAACGCCGAGCATATCGGCATCAGGAAACATGACACCGCAGTCGAGAATGACGATGTCGTCGCCATACTCAACCACCCACATGTTCCGGCCGACTTCCCCGGCGCCACCGAGTGGAATCACACGGAGACGTTGTTTGGCCATACGTTCCTGTTAGGGCCGATGGATGAGCGACCCTTGCTCCTTTCTGATACGTATCATCTTCAGTACAACTTGCGGGTGCATTGCGGTAGGCACCCAAACACCTTTATAACGACAGGGCAATGACACTGCCCTGATCAGTCCAACGTGGTGACGCTATGCAGCAGTCGTTGCGAACGATGAACGAGTTGCCGCCAGCGTCTGCTCGATCAATGCCACCAATTCAGCCCTTCGTTCGATGCCGGTGCCGATCACCAATCGGTTTGGGCCGTGATATTGCCGATGAAGCCAGCGTCGTAGCGGATGGGTGATCGTACTCGCCGGATCATATCGCAACCAAAGGACAACGTCTTCTTCGGCGCTTACCGGGGTCGGTTGTATGTTCACAATATCGTTCCATTGGCAACACAACCGTATCCCCATGGTGGTATAGCATAAGCCATCTTTGGTTGGCACGAAGGTAGCGTCCCATTCAGCCATCACGTTCCAGATGACCGGTGGTGTAGCGACGATCACCACCAGGAGGAACAATGCCGGTACAGCTTGTTCGATAGCGGGTGGTTGGGTGAACAGCCGTTGCACATCGGCCCACATACCGGCCGGATGCAGTCGCACCTGTAGCGTGTTCGCCAGACTCCAGATGGCGAACAGCCACAGCATCATTACCACGGCGATGAGTACTAAATTATCACGCCGGCCAGCCGGCGAGAGGCGATACGAACGAGACATTGATTTGGTTATACCACCGGCGACATGCGGCCAACGGTCAGAAGAGACGGAGCTGCTCGGGCGGCTCATCGGCTGGCGGCGTTGCCGGGGAGGCTGCGCTACGTTGGCGTTCGGCATCGGCAATGATGGCAGGCAGGCGGCGAAAATCCTCTTCCAGCAACGGCCGGTTTTGGGGCTGGTGCAATGCAGCGGCGGGGTGGATCATCGGCACAATCAACCGTCCGTTGACGTAGCGCGGTTGGCCGTGGATGCGTGAAATCCGCTCGCCGGGCAGGAACAGGCCCATCGAGAAGCGGCCCAGCGTCACAATCACTATCGGATCAATGGCCGCAATCTGGCGCATTAAGAATAGCCTGGTACACGTCGCTATTTCATCAGGCTCCGGATCGCGATTCTGGGGCGGCCGGCACTTGACGACGTTAGCAATATAAACTTCATCCCGCCGTAGCCCGGCTAAGGCGAGCAAATCGTTCAGGAATTGCCCTGATGGACCGACAAAGGGTCGGCCTTGGCGATCTTCGTGGTAGCCGGGACCCTCTCCAATAAGCATGACGCACGCATTCGCCGGCCCTTCACCGGGAACAGCCCGTGTCCGCCCACGATGGAGGTTGCATGCGGTACAGCGCTGCACCTCTTCGGCAATTGTAAACAGAATGTCACTCGCTGTCACACGCTGATCCTTGAATGGTTCAGCTTTACCCACTGTTATTATAACATACCGCGTGCATCTTTCTTGTTTGGAGTGGTACCATGTTCGGATCATAGGCAAGTATCTTGTGTTACACTAACCGCAATAGATCGATTTCCAGCGGGAAAGTAACCGATGACCGGACGTTCGTCTTTGGCCCAGTTGCCGTCCAACGCCGAGTCGCCGCAGTGGCAGCTCAATCGTGATATGTTGGCTGCAACCCTCGATACGTTGCTGGCGATCCCCAATCTTGCTGAGTTGCGCACCGCATTGGCAACATTGCAGCAACGGCTGCATGATCCCGGCGATCCGATCCACCGGACCGATGGATCGGTGGTGCTGTTCACTCCCGTCGTGTTGATCGCCGATCTCGAACAAATCGCGACGGCGCGCACCCTTGAGCGGGCGCGCTATTACCTGACTCGGCTGCGTCGTTCGCTCGACGAACCGCGGTTTGCCCCTACGAGCGACATTGATCTGCGACGATGGAAGGAGTATGATGATATTCTGACCGATAGTCTCTGGCTCATCGAGCGGCGTGATACGTCGGGTGTGCATCGGGCCGATTACTGGGGCAATTTTGTTCCCCAGATTCCTCGCCAATTTATTCGGCGGTATACACGGCCCGGCGAGTGGGTCCTCGATCCGTTTGCCGGTTCGGGGACGACCCTGATCGAAGCACGTCGCCTTGGCCGCCATGCGGTTGGGCTTGAGTTGCAGGCGACGATGGTTGAACACACCCGTGCGCTCCTGGCTACCGAACAGCCTGCTCAGGAAACGGTGGCGGCGATTGAGCAGGGAGACAGTCTGACAACCGATTTTGCTGCGCTCCTTGCGCGCTACGGTGCGCAGAGTGTGCAATTAGTGTTACTCCACCCACCGTACCACGATATTATCCGGTTTAGCGATGATCCGCGTGATCTGTCAAATGCCCCGACCATGGCGGAGTTTCTCGACCGCTTGACGAGCGTGACCGAGCGGGTGGCCGCCGTGCTTGACCGTGGTCGTTATTTGGCCTTAGTGATCGGCGATATGTATCGGCAGGGCGAGTGGCATCCGCTCGGTTTTTACGCAATGGAAGCGGTACGAGCGTGTGGGTTTAGCTTGAAGAGTATTATTGTCAAAAATGTCAGTGGTACGCTGGGCAAGCGGGGTAATAATGAACTGTGGCGGTATCGTGCGTTGGCCGGCGGATTTTACGTCTTTAAGCACGAGTATATCTTTGTATTGCGCCGACAGTAAGGCTATGGTAGTCTCAGTCCAAACGGTACACGGAACAGGCCGATATGCCGATGTTCCCGTGCCATCACGAGCCGGTACGTGCTCGGCGTCGGACAAGCTACCGTCGCGCAGGTGATGACGGCAAGGAGAAACCACAGTGATGACAACGTTCAGCGTGATCATTCCGGCTCTGAATGAAGCGGCCAATATAACAACCTGCGTCCGAGCGGTGCGACAGTGCGACCCGACGGTCGAGGTCATTGTTGCCGATGGTGGCAGCCGCGATGAGACGCCAGCGCTGGCCCGCGCTGCCGGCGCGCGGGTGGTGCTGGCACCGCGCGGTCGCGGCCATCAACTCAACGCCGGCGCTGCCGTTGCCACCGGTGATGTCTTTGTCTTTTTGCATGCCGATACGCGCCTGCCGGCCAATGCCTTCGCATTGTTGCGGGCGATGTTCGCCGATCCGCAGGTACACATCGCCAAGTTCCGGCTCTCATTCGACGATCCGAACTGGATGTTGGCTCTGGCAGCGCGTCTGATGTGGTTCGATTCGCTGCTCACCAGCTACGGTGATCAGTGCATGGTCATCCGGCGTGACTTCTTCACTGCACTTGGTGGCTTCCCGGATTGGCCGCTGTTTGAGGATGTCGAACTCTTTCGCCGCGCCCGTGCCCGGACTCGCGTGCATGTCGTGCCGGCGCAGGTGGTCACATCGGCGCGACGCTTTCGGGCTAACGGGATCATTCGCCAACTGCTCCACGATTTCTGGCTCTGGCTGCAATATCTCGGTGGCGTATCGCCTTACGACATTGCCCGTCAGTATCGGTAGAGCAATGGTGGAGCGAGTAGCGGGATGGATGTTCTCACCACCATCTTGCCATCTCATCAGTTCATCAACACACATTTTCGCGAGTCGGTGTACAATAAGTTGAAGATACGTTACGCCGTGGAGCGCTATAGTATGCCATACACGTCCTTTGCATCGATCGACGAATTGCAGGCTGCCCTGGCTGAACACGCCTACATCGCCGATCGTGCTCTAACCACCGCTATTTTTCTGGCCCTCAAGCTCAACAAGCCGCTATTGCTCGAAGGAGAGGCCGGTGTCGGCAAGACCGAGATCGCCAAGACGCTGGCCCGTATGCAGGGGCGGGAGTTAATCCGGCTGCAATGTTATGAAGGGCTTGATGTCAATACGACGATCTACGAGTGGAACTATGCCCGCCAGATGTTGCAGATTCGCCTGCTGGAGGCGCAGGGTGCAGCACAAAACACCGCTGCGCAGCAGAGCATCTTCGGTCCGGAGTTTTTGATCAAGCGCCCGCTGTTGCAAGCGATTGAAGCCCGTGGCGATCATCCCCCCATCTTACTGATCGATGAGCTTGATCGGGCCGATGAAGAGTTTGAAGCGTTCCTGCTTGAGTTACTCTCTGACTGGCAGATTTCAATCCCAGAGATTGGCACTATTCGCGCCGAGACACCGCCGACCGTTATCATTACCTCGAACCGTACCCGCGAAGTCCATGATGCGCTCAAGCGGCGCTGTCTGTTTTATTGGGTTGATTATCCAACGCTTGATAAAGAGATTCAGATCGTTAAGGCACGTGTGCCCGGCGCAAGCGAGCGGCTGGCCCGGCAAGTGGTGCTGGTGGTGCAAGAGTTGCGGCGTATGGATCTGTACAAGCTGCCCGGCGTGGCCGAGACCCTCGATTGGGTGACAGCACTGGTTGCGCTTGATCAGACAGAGTTGACGCCACAGGCCGTCGAGGATACACTAGGCGCGATTTTGAAGTATCAAGACGACATCGCGCAGGTGCGTGGTCAGCGACTGAACGAGCTGCTGAAACGGGCGAGTGTGGGGGTGTCATGAGCGACGAGATTGATGTTGCGGCGACGTTGGCGGCGTTGCGGGCCGAGGTGCGGGCACAGCGCGCGCGATTACCAAACCTCGATCCAACCCCTGCCGAACGAGAGTTGCAGCGGGTGGTGGAAGAGTTGGAGTACACCCGGGTTGTGAGCGCCCATTGGCCACTCGAGGGCCGCACTCCTTTTGAGAAGGTCATCGCGTTCATCAACAAAGTGGTGCGTCGCTATCTGCGTTGGTACATCAATCCTATCGTCGAGCAGCAAAATGCCTTTAACGATACTGCTGTCCGCGCCATTCGCTTGCTGGTCGCCGAGAATACTGCCTTGCGGGCCGAGTTGGCCGCTCTCCACGCCCAATTGCAGCAATCACAACCTTCGTCATGAGCCGCATTCTGATCTGTGCCACGCAGGTACCCTTTGTTCGCGGTGGCGCCGAGTATCTGGTCGAAAGTTTACGTGACGAACTGCACTGTCGTGGTCATACCGTTGATGTCGTCGCCCTTCCCTTTCAGTGGCATCCGGTCGAGCGGATCGTTGATAGCGCACTGGCGTGGCGACTGCTGGATATTAGCCACGTCAACGGCGAACCGATCGATCTCGTGATCGCGACCAAGTTCCCGTCGTACCTCATCCGCCACCCACGCAAGGTGCTATGGCTCGTCCATCAGCACCGCCAAGCCTACGATTGGTACGGCACACCGCTCAGCGATTTTGATGGCTCACCCGCCCATCGTGCCGTGCGCGAACAGATCTTTCGCATCGACGGGCGCGCGCTGAGCGAATGCCAAGCCCGTTATACCATTTCGTGCAACGTCAGCCGCCGGCTAGAACGGTTTAATGGGCTGAGTAGCAAGCCACTGTACCCACCAAGCCGTTACGCCGAACGGTTGTGGGCCGGTCCGTATGGTGACTACATTCTCTCACCCGCCCGCCTCGACCGGGCCAAGCGGATCGATCTGCTGCTAACGGCGCTGGCCCATACCATCACGCCGGTGCGTGCAATTATCGCCGGCGCCGGCCCCGACCGCGACCGCCTCCAACGCCTCGCCGCCGAGCTTGGCCTCGGCGAACGAGTCACCTTCCGCGGCTTTGTCCCTGATGACGAATTAATCGATCTCTACGCTCACGCCCGTGCCGTGTATTACGCACCGGTTGATGAAGACTACGGCTTTGCGACGGTGGAAGCCTTCGGCGCTAGCCGACCCGTCATTACTACCGATGATGCCGGCGGCGTGCTCGAATTTGTCCGCCACGGTGAGAACGGCCTCGTCTCGCCACCCGACCCGGTGGCGATTGCCGCGCATCTCGACCGGCTGAACGCCGATCCGGCTGAAGCGGCCCGCTTAGGGTGCGCGGGCCGTCCGCTGGTTGAAGCGATCACGTGGGAAAGGGTGATTGCAGCGCTGCTCAAGGGCAAATGAATGCGTCAATCGGTAGAATGGTATCGCTGGGGGAGCACACCGTTGCGCTGAACATCCGAAAGGGTCATTGGACATCTTTAGGTAGTTGTGCCAAACCCTTGCGCCCCCCGCCGCCTTATGGTAATATCGCATACGGTGCGGGCAGGTCGCATAGTTGGTCTAGTGCGCGGCACTGGAAATGCCGTACAGCGGTAACGCTGTCGTGGGTTCGAATCCCACCCTGCCCGCCACCTATTTCACCCCCTTTGCGCCCTCTGCGGTCTTTGCGTGAGCAATCTTTGCGGCCTTTGCGCCCTCTGCGGTCTTTGCGTGAGCAATCTTTGCGGCCTTTGCGCCCTCCGCGCCTTTGCGTGAGCAATCTTTGCGGCCTTTTCGCCCTCTGCGGTCTTTGCGTGAGCAATCTTTGCGGCCTTTGCGCCCTCTGCGGTCTTTGCGTGAGCATCGTGAAAGTCTCATCAATCGTATTGTATAATCAGGCAGCGCCGTGTGGGGCGCGCTAGTTTGCTCCACGCCAAAGGAGTCTGAGACGAAGATGCCGAAGCGCACCGATCTCCATACTATTCTTATTATCGGCTCTGGCCCGATTGTGATCGGCCAAGCCTGCGAATTCGACTATTCCGGCACCCAAGCGTGCAAAGCGTTGCGTGAAGAGGGCTATCGGGTCGTGCTCGTCAATTCAAACCCGGCCACTATCATGACCGATCCCGGCCTCGCCGACACCACCTACATCGAACCACTGACCGTCCCCAGTCTCGAACGCATTATTGCCCGTGAGCGTCCTGACGCAATCTTACCGACTGTTGGTGGCCAGACTGCACTCAATTTGGCGGTGGCGCTCCACGAGGCCGGCATCCTCGATAAGTACGGTGTCGAGCTAATCGGGGCATCGGTTGAGGCGGTGCGGATCGCCGAGGATCGCCAACGCTTTAAAGATAAGATGATCGAGATTGGGTTGCAGGTACCTCGTTCCGGTACCGCAACTACCCTCGATGAAGCGTTGGCAGTCGTTGCCCAGACCGGCTTCCCGGCGATTATTCGACCATCGTTTACCCTTGGTGGTGAAGGTGGCGGTATTGCGTACAACATGGAAGAGTTCCGCACGATTGTCGAACGCGGTCTCGATGCGTCGCCGGTCTCACAGGTGCTAATCGAAGAGAGTGTCCTCGGTTGGAAAGAGTTTGAGCTTGAGGTGATGCGCGACCGGAACGACAACGGCGTCATCATCTGCTCAATCGAGAATATTGACCCGATGGGGGTGCATACCGGCGATAGCATTACCGTCGCTCCGGCGATGACCCTCACCGACCGCGAGTACGAGCGGATGCGCGATATGGGGTTGGCGGTGCTGCGTGCCGTCGGTGTCGAAACCGGCGGTTCCAATGTTCAGTTTGCTGTTTCACCGACCGATGGCCGTATCTACGTGATCGAGATGAACCCACGCGTGTCGCGTTCGTCAGCGCTAGCCTCTAAAGCGACCGGCTTCCCCATCGCCAAAATTGCCGCCAAGCTGGCCGTCGGCTATACCCTCGACGAGTTGCCCAACGATATTACCCGCGAGACGCCGGCTTCGTTCGAGCCGACCCTCGACTATGTGGTGGTGAAGATTCCACGCTTTACCTTCGAGAAGTTTCCCCAAGCCGATCAGACGCTCACCACCTCGATGAAGTCGGTGGGTGAAGTGATGGCGATTGGCCGCACCTTCCCCGAAGCCTTCCAAAAGGCATGGCGTTCACTCGAACAGGGACGGGCCGGTTGGGGTGCTGATGGTCGCGATGCGATTGAGCCGGAGCGGCTGCGCGAGCGTTTGATTACGCCGCATCCCGACCGCATGTTTTATGTACGCTACGCGCTGCAAAGCGGGATGTCGGTCGAGCAGATTAGCGCGCTAACCAAGATCGATGCTTGGTTTATTCGCCAGCTCGAACAGCTCGTCAATCTCGAAGGGCGGTTACGGGCATTTGATCTCAACACCATTCCGCCCGACCTGTTGCGCCAGGCCAAGCGGATGGGCTTCAGCGATGCCCAATTGGCCCATCTCCTGCGCGTGCCACCCGGCCCACAGCGCTGGTCGGCGGAATTGGCCGTGCGCAAGCGTCGCCTCGAACTCGGTATTCGCCCCTCCTTCCACCGGGTTGATACCTGTGCCGCCGAGTTCCCGGCTTTCACGCCCTACCTCTACTCGTCGTATGAGAGTGAAGACGAGGCCGAGCCGACCGATCGCAAAAAGGTGGTGATCCTCGGTTCTGGTCCGAACCGGATCGGGCAGGGTATTGAGTTTGATTACTGCTGTAGCCATGCTGTGTTCGGGTTGCGTGCGCTTGGCTACGAGACGATTATGGTCAACTGTAACCCGGAGACGGTTTCGACCGACTACGACACCGCTGACCGGCTCTATTTCGAGCCGCTTACCTTTGAGGACGTGCTCAATGTCGTTGAAGAGGAGCGGCCCGATGGGGTGATTATCCAGTTTGGCGGTCAGACTCCGCTCAAGTTGGCGCGGGCGCTCGAAGCGGTTGGGGTGCCGATCTGGGGCACTATGCCTGAAGCTATCGATCTTGCCGAGGATCGTGACCGGTTTGGCGCGCTGTTGAAGGAGCTGAATATTCCCGCCCCCGAACACGGCAGCGCCACCTCGTGGGAAGAGGCGCTGGCAGTGGCCCGCCGGATCGGCTATCCGGTGGTGGTGCGGCCCAGCTACGTGCTGGGCGGGCGTGCCATGGCGATTGTCTACGATGATGCATCGCTCGAACGCTATATGCGTGAAGCGGTAGCCGCTTCGCCTGAGCACCCGGTGCTGATTGACCGCTTCCTCGAAGATGCGTTTGAGATGGATGTAGATGCGGTCTGTGATGGTGAGACGGTGGTGATCGCCGGGATCATGGAGCAGATTGAGCTGGCCGGTGTCCATTCTGGCGATAGCGCCTGTGTGATACCAACCTATATGGTGGCAGCCGAGCATGTGGCGACGATGCGCCGCTATACCGAGCAATTGGCCCGCGCTTTGGGTGTGGTCGGCTTGATGAATATTCAGTACGCCATGAAAGACGGCGTCGTCTACGTGCTCGAAGTCAACCCGCGCGCCTCGCGCACCGTGCCTTTCGTTGCTAAGGCGACTGGTGTGCCGTGGGCGCAACTGGCGGTGCAGTGCGCTGCCGGCGCTCGGCTGCGGTACGAGCATGGCCGCATTCAGATGGTGCATCCGGCCTTGGTGAATTCGCCTCGCTACCGACTGGATGTCACCAGCGAGCAGCGCTACCACGTCAAGGAAGTGGTGCTGCCGTGGTCGCGCTTCAGCGGCGTAGACACGCTGCTCGGCCCAGAGATGAAGTCAACCGGTGAAGGCATGGGCAGCGGTGCGACCTTTGGCGAGGCATTTGCTAAGGCACAGATGGCGTGCAACAGCCACCTGCCCACTAGCGGCAACGCCTTTCTCAGCGTCAACGACCGCGATAAGGCCAATTTGTTGCCGATTGCCCGTGATTTAGCTGCACTCGGTTTCAAGCTGCTGGCCACCAGCGGCACGGCCGCCTTCCTCCAGCAGCACGGCCTTGACGTGAAGCCGATCTATAAGGTGAACGAGGGTCGGCCCAACGCGGTTGACTACATCAAGAATGGTGAGATTGCTCTGATCGTGAATACACCTCTCGGCAAGGCGAGCTTCTTCGATGAAGGGGCCATTCGCCGGGCCGCGATTGTGTATGGCGTGCCGACATTGACGACCCTGTCAGGGGCTGCGGCGGCAGTGCAGGCGATCCAAGCGATACGTGCCGGCCAATGGACGTTGCTGTCGTTGCAGGAACGGTCAGCGTTGGAAAAGGTGTAGAGCCGGACGGCCGGCTCCACAGCCGCAGGGTTTGCAAAGACGCCAAGGCGTTACACGCAAAGACGCCAAGACCGCAAAGCGGCGCAGAGGGAACCATACGCGTCACTGGTCTATACACAGCTGCAACGACGGTACGCAAAGACGCCAAGACCGCAAAGCGGCGCAGAGGGAACCATACGCGTCACTGGTCTATACACAGCTGCAACGACGGCACGCAAAGACGCCGAGACCGCAAAGCGGCGCAGAGGCTTGGTCATGTACCGTCCTCCGCGCCGTTCCCTTCAGAAACTTTGCACTCTCTGCACCCTTCGCGTCTTTGCGTTAAGAATCTCTGCGTCTCTGCCTGCTTTGTACCTTTTATCTCTGGCCCGCCGCCTCGATGTATTCAAGGCTCTGGTGGCGGAAGTAGGTGTTGTACAGCTCGGCATAGTGCCCGCCGGTGGCCAGCAACTGATCGTGTGTCCCTTGTTCGAGAATCTCGCCGTGCCGCAACACGATGATCCGGTCAACTTCGCGCACCGTACTCAACCGGTGCGCAATGATGATCGCCGTCCGATCCCGCATCGCCTCGTCTAAACCCTCTTGAATCAAGGTCTCGGTTAGCGGATCGATGCTGGCCGTTGCTTCATCCAGAATGAGAGTGGCTGGGTTTTGCAGTAAGACCCGTGCCAGCGCTACCAATTGCCGCTGGCCCATGCTCAAGCTGCTGCCACGCTCGCCAACCGGCGTATCCAGCCCTGCCGGCAAGCTTGCCAACCAGTCGCCATGGCCCACCCGTTGGGCCGCAGTCAGTACTTCCTCGTCGGTAGCGTCAGGTCGTCCGTAGCGAATGTTCTCACGCACCGTACCGTCGAACAAAAACGGCGTCTGCGTCACCATACCGAGTTGACTGCGGTAAGCGCTCAGATCAAGCCGCCGAATATCGTGACCGTCAATCTTGATGCACCCACCCTGAAACTCGTAGAAACGGGCGATCAGCTTGGCAATGCTGCTCTTGCCGGAACCGGTATGACCAACCAGTGCCACCTGTTCCCCCGGCTTGATGTGCAGGTTGAACTGGCGCAACACCGGTTCGTCCGGTTTGTACGCAAAATCGACCTGCTCGAACATAATCTCGCCGCGCAACCGGCCCGGATCGAGCCGGTCAATCTGCGTTACCCGCGGTTCGGCGTCAATAAGGGCAAAGACACGCTCACCGGCGGCCAAACCGAGTTGGAACTGACTCCAAAACGAAGCAATACTGGTCAGCGGGAACCAGAAGCTCTGCAAGCCTTGGATGAACAGAAACCACGTGCCGGTAGTGAGTTCGCCGGCATAGACCTTCTGCCCACCGAGATAGACCAAGAGCGCAGTGCCGATGGCGGCCAACAGATTAAGCAGCGGAAAGATGCTGCTGAAGGTGTAGCGCGTGTGCAGATTGACCCGTCGGCTCTTTTGATTGACATCGAGAAAGTCGGCGTAAACGGCCTGCTCTTGGCGGAAAGTTTTGGCGACACCAATCCCACTAACCGTCTCCTGAATATGATTGCTCACTTCAGCATTCACCCGCCGCGAGGCGGTAATGACCTTACGTGCGATCGAGCGGAAAGCCAGCGCCGCACCGATGATCAACGGCGCTAAGCCCAGCAGCACCAGCGTCAGCGACCAACTGACGGTGGCGAGATAGCTGACCAGCACCACCACCAGCAACAACCGGCTCAGCAGATCCATCGTCAGGGTCATTACCTGCGCAAACGCGGCTGTATCAGAATTGACCCGACTAACAATCTTACCGGATGGAAACTCGTCGTAGAAACTGAGATCGCGGGCCAGTACCGCATCGGCGGCGTCGCGGCGCAGCGCCAGCACCACTTCACCGATGGCTCGTACCGACATCGTTTGCCGGATCAGGTTAAACACCCACGACAAACAGGCGATCAGGGCCAGCGCGCCGGCCAGTATCGCCACCTGATTGAGCGAAGTCGCAGTCTGAATCTCGTCAATGCTGTACGAGATAAAGATCGGGATGAGCGCTTCGATTAATGCGGTGGCACTAATCATCAATGCGGCGGTGATGATCTTGGCGGCTTGCGGGCGAAAATAGTGCAGAATTCGCCGCACCAGTTCGCCGTCGCTATATTTGCGATCGTAGCCTTCTGCATCGAGGCCATCGAAGAGAAAACCCATAATGACGTTCCTTCTGTCGTGCTTATCTCACACTCCTAACAGATAAGCTTCTTTCGATCTACTGAGTGTGCATTGTCACCGCTGTCGGTGCTGGACGGACATGCTCCGGTTCGTAACGAGCAAAGATTCGCCGGTAGTGCGGTGATGTGCGCAGCAGATCCTCGTGGGTGCCCGTGGCCACTAACCGCCCGCCATCGAGCACCAGGATCTGGTCGGCCCACCGGATCTGCGCCAAGCGGTGCGTGATCAGCAACACCGTGCGCCCTTGCTGCGCCTGCCGGATCGCGCGCTGAATCTCGTCTTCGGTGGCGCTATCGATTGCGCTGGTGCTATCGTCAAGAATAAGAATACGCGGGTTAGCGAGAAAGGCACGCGCCAGTGCAATCCGCTGCCGCTGCCCACCCGACAGGGTCACGCCTCGTTCGCCAATGACCGTCTGGTAGCCGTGCGGCATACGGCTGATGAAGTCGTGGGCTTGCGCCGCACGCGCTGCTGCCTCGATCTGTTTAGGGGTCGCACCAGGAGCGCCAAAAGCGATATTCTCGCCAATTGTGCGTGAGAAGAGGAAGATATCCTGCTCGATCTTGCCGATTTGTGAACGGAGCACATCGAGATTCCAGTCACGCACATCTACTCCATCGATGAGCACCCGTCCACTAGTCGCATCGTAGGTGCGATTAACCAACTGGGTTAACGCACTCTTCCCGCTACCGGTCTGCCCGACGATTGCCACCGTCTGACCGGCGGCAATGCGGAACGAGATGTCGCGCAGCACTTGGTGCGGTTTTTCGCTGGGATTCGCGGTGAAACTGAAGCTCACATTCTCAAACACAATCTCACCACGCATCGGTGCGCGATAGCCCTTCGGATTTTCGTCAAGATCGGTCTCGGCATTGATGATCGAGAGAATACGGCGCGCACCGGCCAATCCGGCTTGAAAGACCGAGAAGGCGAAGAGCGAGATGAAGGTCGGGAATCGCAAGACATTCATCAACCCGATCACCGCCACGACTTGCCCCAACCCGATGTCACCGGTGCTATAGAGCCACAGGGCATGGAAGAACTCCGCACCTAGTGCAATCCCAAACAGCAAGAGCGGCAAATAGCGCGCCTCGATGTCACCTTGCTGCACAAACAGATCGCGGAATCGTTGCGCGTTACGCAAATACTTCGAGCGTTCGAGCGCTTCGCGCGCGCTGGCCTTCACCACCTCGATCCCGCTGATCGTCTCTTCCAGCCCGGCGTTCATCACCCCATACTGCTCGCGCTGGCGCTGGATCACCGGCATCAGCCGGCGCAGATACCAGCGTGCGGTGATGATATAGCCCGCCACAAAGATCAGCGGCACGATGATCAGGCGCGGTTCGGTGAAAAAGATGAAGGTCAGCGGTACGACGATGCCCAACACCGTCTCGGAGATCAGAGTCGCGCCGGGAACGATCATATTCGCTACCAGATTAGTGTCGTCGGTGGCGCGGGCCATCAAATCGCCGGTCCGCTGACGGTCGTGAAATGCCTTACTCTTCGCCAACAGACTCTCGTAAAACTCTTGCCGTACATCGGCTTCGACCCGCGCTGCCACATTTTCGGCCGATAAACTGCCGATCAACGCCGTCACACTATCCGTCACCATCACTGCCAATACTGCCAGTGCCAGCCCGGTTAAGGCCGCGTAATCGGGCGGTCTGCTCAGCACATCGGCGATATGCCCGATCAATGCCTGTGCCCCCGAATAAGCGGCCCATGCGGTGATGAAGCAGAGGTAGAAGCCCAGTACAAATGGCCAGTAACGCGCAACGTGTGAGAGCAGCCAACGCGCCACGCTTCGCCGGTCATAGGTGTGGGCTGAGGTAACCGTAAATTCACTGCGTTGCACGATTAAGTCTCCTTCCGTTTCATCGTAGCGCAGAGGTAGCTGCTGTTAAGGGATGAGGGCACTCCGTCCATACCTGGCTAGTCGTGAACATCGCCATCTGGAGCGACACAACACCATCTTGCAGACGTAGAACATTGTTGCGAGTATAGCTAATTGGTTGCAGCTTGCGATCGGTCGCAAGGTGTAACCTTTTTCCTATGTTCACCGTATAGATGACGTGCTACAATGCGATCGTATTCACGAAGCGGGGGAGAATCTATAGAATGGCTGCGCGGTTGATCGCTGTCAGTGGCTCGCGAGCCGGACACTCATTTCAACTCAGTGATACCCCGGTTACGATTGGTCGGTCGCCGGATAATAGCATCGTAATCGCGAGCCAGCTTGCTTCGCGCCGGCATGCCGAAATTCGGCGTGAGGGCGGAGTATATGTGCTGGTTGATCTAGGCAGCTCAAACGGGACGTTGCTGAACGGCAAACCGATACAGCGGCAGATTCTCCGAACCGGTGATACCTTTGCGATTGGCGATGAGGTCTTTCGGTTTGAAGAGCTGCCCGCTGCAACGATTGAACCGACGGTTCCGCTTGCCCCGACACCACCCCCGCCGGCAAGTTGGAGTACGCCATCCCCACCCGCGACACCACCTGCGGCAGGTGGGGGCACCCCACCGGCGCCAACCGGCGGTGACGTTCGTATCCCCGCTACTCCGCCTGCTGCTGCCCCACCGTTTTCACCGCAAGCACGCCGTTTCCCCGTCTGGCTGATACTCACCGGTCTGTTTACCTGCATCATCCTGGCTGCTGCCGTAGCCGGCGGCGTGTGGTTTGTGAACCGAGTTGGTACTGATGGTGGGGGTGTAGTTAGCTCCGGTGGTGGTGCGAATACTACCGGTGGTGAGAGTGTGAACGAATCTGGTTCACCCGTACCGATACCGGAGATCATACCAACCCGTGAACTACCACCCAATGCAGCCGATTGGACGGTGTTGGTGTATCTCGATGGTGATAACAATCTAGAGGCGGATGCGATTGAGGATTTTCTCGAAATGGCCCGAGTTGGATCGACTGAGCGTGTGCATATCGTCGTCGAGTTCGACCGCATCCGCTCGCCAGAGTTTTGGGACGACGAACGATATGGCAATTGGGAAGGAACGCTACGCTTTCGGGTTGCAGCGGGGATAAAACCAACCCGTGCGAATGCGATCACCGATCTCGGTGAGCGCAACATGGGTGACCCGGCGACCCTCACCGACTTTCTAGTTTGGGGAATTGAGACGTACCCGGCCCAACGGTATGCAATCATCTTGTGGGATCACGGCGCCTCGTGGCTAGGTATTGCCAGTGATGATACCGATAACGATGCGCTCAATCTGCCGGAGATCGGCTCGGCTTTCGAGACTGCGCTCAGGCGAACGCGGATCGGTGGCTTTGAATTGATCGGGTTTGATGCCTGTCTGATGGCCCAGATCGATGTTTTGCATACGGTTGCGCCTTACGGGCGGGTAGCCGTTGCCTCCGCCGAACTCGAACCGAACACTGGTTGGGCGTGGGATGCGTGGCTGGCGCAGCTGGTCAATAATCCGGCCCAGGACGGCTATGCAATAGCGCCGGTCATCGTTCAGACGTATATGGATTCGTTTAGCGCCGGCAGTGCTGACGAAGTCACGCTATCGGCTTTTGATCTGAGCCGGACCAATGAGCTGATCAACCGTCTCGACGCCTTTGCACAAGCGTTACAACGTGACGTGCAACAGAGCTACACGGCCATCGGGCAAGCACGTTCGTTTGTGAATGTCTATGCACCCTCTTACGCCGAAGAGTTTAACGCTATCGATCTCCCGCACTTTTTAGCATTGTTACCGCAGCAAGGGGCGAGCGGGGCGGTGCGTGAACAGGCCAATGAATTATTGCAGTTGATCGAGGAGGCTCGGCTTGCCAACGGTGTCGGCGCGTATCATCGCGAAAGTGGTGGCTTGTCGATCTACTTCCCCCAGCTCGCCGAGCTGTACGCGGAAGCCTACGAACGTATTTCGCCGACGCCACGGGTAACGGCGTGGGATGATTTCTTGGCTGCGTACTATCAGGTGGGGAGTACGGTTGTTCAGCGCCCAACCATTCGCGCTCTCCTGCTCAATCGTGAGGTAGTCAGCGTCAATGCACCGGTAAGCCTCACCGGTACGGTAGCCGGCAGTGATATTGCGTATGTCTTCCAGTTTATCGGTATTCCCAACGAACGCCGAGATACGGTCGATTTAATCTTGGTTGATTTTGTCTACCCACCCGGCACAACGCCCGGTAATCCAGTACCAGACTGGAGCGATGGTGAGTTTAGTCTGCGTTTAAATTGGGACGCAACCAATTGGTATTTGAGCAACGGCACCGATTCGATTGAGGTCTTACTTGGCCCGATTAAGTACGGTGTCGAGTTCTACGGCGTCGAAGGGGTGTATACATCTGCTGCGACCGGTGAACAGATCAATGCCGGTCTTATTTTTTCCATCCAAGGCAATGAAGCACAGTTGGTGCGGATTTGGGGTTTCCCCCGTCTTGCCGGTAAGCAGGAACCGCAGCCCTTCGAGCTGACGCCACGGGCCGGCGATACGTTCACCGCATACTACCGTTCATATACCGATACCGGTAGTGGGTTAGAGGCCAAGCGTTTTGAAGGGCAAACGATCACCTTTGGTGAGACGCCGCTAAAAGCCGTTCGTGGTCCAACACTGAGCGGTGATTATGTGATGGGTTTTCTCGTGCGCGACATTGCCGGAAATTATCACTACGATTACGTTGATATATCAGTAGATAACACTAACGTCCCAACCACACCGACCGGTGCCGTCTTGCCATCGTCAAACACCCCACCGCCCGGTTTTCAATGCTACGAAAGCTCGCTCGGTTTTGCTATCGATCATCCCGAAACGTGGCGCGCATTTGATACCGGTAATGATCGTATAATCTTCTCCGATCGAGCTATTGACGATGGCGTGTATGTGGTTGTCGATGTGTATAAGTCGGTTGCCGATGATCCAACGGTGGCAACCCGCCTCTTGATGGAAGAGTTAAAGCAGTTGGTAAGGCAGAATGGCGAACTGCGTGATGACGTAAGCGATGTTAAGGTCGCCGGCTTTGATGGCTTAAAGATCGAATATGTCTACCAGACGAGTCAAGGGAGCACAAGCTATGTAGTAGCAATTGTCGTCACAAGCCCAAATACGCAATGGTCGTATCTACTACTCTTTGAAGCTCCGGAAACGAGTTTCGATAGTCAGCTAACCTTGTTCAATACGATGCTGAGCAGCCTCGTGATCGGGTAGTGCTTGCGCTACGCAGTGGGGAAGGAATGAGCCGTGGGGGGTAATCAACGTGAAGTGGGTGAGCGACCGGCAGTCCAGCTCATCCCAGACATTGCTCAGCTCAAATCATGTCTGCGGATGGGAGTAGCGGGCGGATATACGCCAGCGGCACTTATCCAACTGGCGCAGACGTTGAGTTATGCAACGCTTTCTGAGGGTGGGTCAGTGCTCGTTGCTGGCTCAGCCGGCGGTCATTGGGCCGATCTGGCCCTACAGGGCGTGGCGTTGCCGATTCAACGCAGTAATGTGGCGACTCAAGGTGTAGGAGTGGCGCTGGTTGGCGTAGGACCGCGCTACGGTTATGCCTTGGTCGCTATTCCGATGGAGTCGTTGGAACACGAAGCTGATCTGCAATTGCATGATGCCCATTGGAGCTGCGCTCCTGAAGATCTGTTGGCCCTAAGCGAGCAGCTCGAAAACTCCATCCCGATACTGCAACGCGCTGCATTGCAGCGTTTGCAGCCGCTGCCTAGCCATTTGCTCTTGCAGATCGCGCATCAGGCGCTCGATTTTGCTGCTCGCCAACACGTGACCTTGGCACTCGCCAATCGCGTGCTCACCGAACGGCTGCGCAATCATGAAGATCAGACCCGGATGATTGTGCATGATATGCGCGCGCCGTTGCATACACTTCTGATCAGTCTCAAGGCCTTGCAGCGTCAAGGCTTTGATGCCAGCGCGCGCGATGAATTGATTGAAGTGGCGCGCGAGAGCGCCAATTATCTGCTCAGTTTGACCGAGACGGTACTCGATTCGGCCCGGCTCGAGACGAGCAGTTGGTCGTTGCAGTTGCAGCCGACTAATCTCGTTATGTTGATCAAGACCGTGTGTGATCCGTTTCGCCAGTTGGCCCATCCTGATCAGCCACATGTGTGGGTGGAATTACCATCAGAGTTACCGCTGATCCTACTCGATCAGCACTTGATCGAACGGGTGATCACGAATCTGGTCTCGAATGCGGTGAAGTTTACGCCGTCAGACGGTGAAGTGGTCGTGTCTGCTCGCCTGACCAACGATGGCCATAGCGTTGAGTTGCGGGTCAGCGATACCGGTGTGGGTATTCCGCGCGAGGCGCA
Organism: Chloroflexus sp.; assembly: GCF_049970315.1. GTDB lineage: Bacteria > Chloroflexota > Chloroflexia > Chloroflexales > Chloroflexaceae > Chloroflexus. The sequence goes on along the minus strand of NZ_JBMFNE010000012.1, from coordinate 20,378 downwards.
AGATCGGATCTTCGATCGCTTCTATCAAGCCCGCGAGAATGATCGTCGCTGGGGTACCGGCTTGGGTCTCTATTTTTGCCGGCTCGCAGTTGAGGCGCACGGCGGCAGTATTTTGCTTGAGAGCGAAGTGGGGCGGGGCAGTACGTTCATTGTGCAACTGCCAGTGAGCTAGGCTTCGCAAACATTGCACAAATGATGGAGTGTGGCAGTCCCACTGCCGCACGTAAGTCACTCGCCGCCTTACCGGTGGGGTAGGCTTCGCAAACATTGCACAAATGCATAGGGTGCGGCAGTTCTCCTGCCGTATTTAACATCACTCTCTCCTTTACCGGTGAGTTAGGCTTCGCAAACGTCACGCTACAGTATGGACGATGGGTGCGACAGTCCCATTGTCGCAAGGTAAGTCACTCGCCCTCTCGCCGGTGGAGTAGGCTTCGCAAACGTTGCCGATGTTATGGAGTGTGGCAGTCTCATTGTCGCACTCTGTCATCATCCCGTCGCCGCAATCGTTGTCACGAGCGTGTTGGCTGCGCCGGCGGCCCGCAACGCGCCAGCGATCGTCGCCGCATGTTCCGGCGTGGTCAACGCCAACATCACGCCACCCCAACCGGCACCGGCCAGTTTGGCGCCTAATGCACCCGCCGCCCGCGCTGCGTCGGTTAGGCGGTTGAGTTCGGGTGAAGAGACACCAATCTCGCACAAGAGAGCGTGGTTGGCATCGAGTAATGGCCCTAATGCTGCGACATCGCCTTGCGCGAGCACCGTTCGTGCGGCTGTCACTATTTCACCTACTTGATCGAACAGTGCTTCATAACGCTCTGGCTCGGCTTGCCAACGTTCACGCACGGCACCAACCGGTAATCGCGTCGGACTACGCACACCACTGTCGCCGATCACCAGTGTTAACGGTGTACCAATGGTCACCGGTTCGATCAGGGGTGGTAAAGATGGACGGCGTTGAAACCAGATCGGCTGCTCAAAAGCGACCACTGTATTATCGATCCCACTCGGCGTCCCGTGGTAACCACGTTCGCTCTCGTACACCAGCTCAGCGATGGTCGCGGTGGGTACCGTGTGTCCGCCAACTGCAAGCAGCTCACGCACAATCGCCGTCGCAATCGCAGCTCCGCTTCCCATCCCACTGGCAATCGGGATCGCCGAATGGATGGTAATTTCAATGTCCGTTGGAATGTGAAACTGCTCAACGATCTTTAGTACTAACGCGCTGAGAGGTTCGTTGGGACATTCGGTGACCCGCCACTGTCCACCTAAGTCGGGCGCTCTGATGATCGGGCCACTCCCCGCCGGCGCCGGCGTCACCGTTGCCGTTGCGCGCAGATCGGTCAACGGCAAGGCAATCGCCGGTCTCCCGTAGACAACCGCGTGTTCGCCACAGAGGATCAGTTTTGCCGGTGCCGTTGCCATAGCCTAACTGCGGATGGTTGCGCCTAGTTCGCGTTCAAGATTACCGATAATCTTCTTGCGAATCTTGGCTAACGTCTCGTCGAGGAGGGTGCGGTCAGATGCGCGGAAGACGAGGTGATACGTCAGACTACGCTTACCCTCCCCTACCTGTGGCCCGCTATAGCGGTCGAACAGGTTTAAGCTCTCAAGATACTCACCGGCGCTGCGTTGGATGACGGCGCGGATCTGAGCTTCGCTCACCGTTTCATCGGCCACAATTGACAGATCTTGCACACTGGCCGGGAAGCGTGAAATGGCTCGATAGGTCGCTTGTCCGGCGTGAGCGATGAGTGTTTCGAGATCGATCTCGGCGAGCAGCACACGTGGTACGTTCACTTCGAGGCGGGCGCGCACCTGCGGATGCGCTTCACCGAGTACGCCAACCGGCTGCTGATCGACCGGGCGTCCCCGGCTATCGCGTTTATGTACCAACATGAGCACCGCTGATCGTCCGGGATGGAAACGTTCATCATCGGTCAGTGGTGCAAAGGTCAGTTGATCACTCAATCCCAGCCGTTCGCCGAGCAGTTCGACGATACCCTTCAAATCGTAGAAATCGAGCCAGTCGCGGTCGGTGCTCAACCAACTTTCGGGCTGACGTGGGCCGGCGAGGGCTATTGCCAGACGGCGCGGTTCATCGGGGAGCCACCGATCATCCTTGCCCGGTTCGGCTGGGGGCAGGTAGACGCGCCCAATCTCAAAGACCAGCGATCGCTCGCGTTCACGTAAGTTGAGCGCTAACGCTGCTGCGAGCGACGGGAGGAGCGAGCGTCGCATATATACATGTTCTGGTGTACCAGGATTGCTGATCTTGAGATACCGTTCGGGCACCGCTTCAGAGGGTTGAACGCGGGCGACCAGTGCCATGTCGATCAAGGAGTAGGTGATCAACTCGGTCAGTCCGGCCCCAACCATCAAGTCACGCACCTGATCTTCGAGTTCAATGGCTTTCACCGTCATCGGTGGGGGTAATTCGTCGGCTAGGCGCGTTGAGGGGATGCGATCATAGCCATAGACACGCGCTAATTCTTCGCACAGATCGGCGACCATGGTAACATCTTGGCGGAAAGAGGGCACTTCTACCCGCACCACCGGTTCGGCAGCTAAGATCGCAAAATCGCCGACCGTCGACCCACCTTGGATCGAGCAGGTAAAACCGAGCCGACCCAAAATCTCAGCAATCGAGTGAGCATCGAGATGAATACCGAGCAACCGGTGAACCTCCGATGACAGCAGTTCGATCGTTACCGGCTGCCACGGACGAGAATAGACATCGATAAAATCGGCAGCAATCGTCGCTCCGGCATACAGTCGCATCAACTCCAAACAGCGGCGCAGAGCAATCGGTGGCAGTGCGTAATCAACCCCGCGCTCAAACCGGCGCGACGCCTCGCTCGGCAATTTCAGGCTGCGTGCCGTGCGCCGAATCTGCACCGGTTCCCAAATGGCCGCCTCGAGCAACACATTTGTCGTCGCATTGCTGACTTCCGAATTGGCCCCTCCCATCACACCGGCTATCGCCAACGGCCCGGTTGCATCGCATACCAACAGTGGCGGATGCGACAAGCCGCTTTCAGGGCTGGGGGTCAAATCCCGATCGCGGTCATCGAGGGTCGTGAGACGTTCACCCGGTTGGGCCAGTCGCACGATCAGATGACGGTCGGCGACACGGTCGGCATCGAAGGTGTGGGTCGGCTGTCCCCACTCAAGCATCACATAGTTGGAAATATCAACGATATTGTTAATCGGGCGCATCCCGGCGTTGATCAGCCGGCGTTGCATCCAGAACGGTGATGGACCGATCTTCACCCCTTCGGCCAGCCCCACCATAAAGCGTGGGCAGAGGTCAGGTTCGTGGACTGTCACCTTGGCGCGTCCGATGATCGACGGTCCCTCGGCAACGACTTGTGGATCGGGCAGCTTGAGCGGCGCACCGGTCAGGGCAGCGACTTCGCGGGCTACACCGACAATCGAGAGGCAGCGGGCAAAATTCGGGGTGAGATCGATCTCAAGGATCACCTCACCCAAATAATCACGTAACGGCATCCCTACCGGTGCATCGTCAGGCAAGATCAAAATGCCTTCGTGATCCTCACTAAGCCCTAGCTCCTTCTCAGAACAGAGCATCGCATCGCTCATCACGCCACGCACCGGGCGACCCTTCAATTTTGTAATCACCCATCCCTCGGCGTGACCATCGTACAACTGCGCACCTTCACGGGCGAAGGCTGCCTTGAGCGGATGCGGCAGGCGACCCTGATCGCGGTAAGGGAAGAGATTCGGTGCACCGGTGACGACCGTATGTGGCTGGGCGGCGCCGTAATCAACATCGGCTAACACGAGCCGGTCGGCGTTGGGGTGCGAGCGCACTTCTAGCACATTCGCCACGACAATCAATTCGGGATCCCAGGGCAGCGGCGACCCCTCAACACCAATGCGGTGGATCTGCGCAACTTCCATACCACCAAAGGTGAGGCGACGGGCCAATTCCTCGACCGGCAGATCAATCGCAACAAATTCACGCAACCACGACAGTGGAACTCGCATACGACTTCCTCAGCAAAGCAATCCGGCTGCTGCGATTGTAACGAGCGACTTGATGACTGTCAAATAGGTACGGCATTGTGTCTTAGATCGGGCATGTTACAATAGGCTATGGAATTCGCGTTCATGACATTTTGATAGTATGACCCAATCAAACACCAATGAGCTACCGCCGACAGCATCGGCAACGTCCACGTCCCGATCGCGTAGTTGTTTCAGTCGATTCCTCAGTTTTTTCGGTTGGCTGATGACGCTGATCCTGGCTGTGGGATTGGCACTCGCAGCCGGTGCCGGACTCCTCTATCTGTCGGGGCTTGATCTCTCGACGCCACAACAACTTCGGCAAGCGAGCAGTGATGTACAGCAACTCCAAGCGATAGCTACCGCGCACGCTGAAACATTCGTCAGTTTGCAAACGGCGCAGGCGCAAACCAATCTTGAGCTAAACAATGCGCGTGAGCGGATTGACGAGCTTGAGCAACAAACCGAGCGATTAGCGGCTTTTGCGACTGCGCAGGTCGGGCAAGCAGCCACGGCGGTAGCGCTAGGACGTGCCTTGCAGACCGCGGTTGCAGAGACGGTTGCGTTGCAAGATCGGTTGCGTGAAGGGCAAGTGTTGGTCGCGGTTGTAGCAACTGTGCAGGCCGAACAGCAAGCGCGTATTCGCGAGGTGGAACGTCGCAGCGAGCGGTTGACCCGTTTTCTCGACCGACTAAGCAATATTGCCGGCGATACGGTTGATGACGTAGGGTTGCCAACTCTGACACCGGTTCTCACCCCAACTGCAACAGCCTTCACACCAACCCCAAGCCCGACGGGTTCACCGGTAGCAACGCCTACACCATAACAGGAATTGGTTCGGTGATAGGCAATGGCAAAGAGTAGTGAGACTTCTCACGCGCTCTTTGTCAACTCCGCCCCCGTCCACGAAAATAGCCGACTCGGAACGCAAGTGCAGCGACGACCGTCACCAATAGTAGAATAATGAGACATTCGGTGATACCAATGGTACTCATGAAGGTACTCGCATGTTATCTAGACGGTAGTTCCGCCGTGGCATCAGTATACTCCAAGCTCTTGCGTTGCCGTGCTACAATAATTGCATTATGGAGCGGCTTTTGGCGTTACACAGTCGGTTGCAACTGACGATCTCTGTGGTGATCGTGGTCGGTTTACTTTGGGCGTTAGTGGTAGCTTGGCGTAACCGTGGTGGGATGCAACCGCTCAGTGGGATTCTGCAATTACTCATTCTTGCCCAGTCTGCGATTGGGATTCCGTTGCTTTGGAATACCGATTTGGTTGTAATGGCATTACACCTCATCTATGGTGTGGTTGCGGTGGCACTTATCCCGGCTACGGCGTTTGCGGTGCGTGATCGGCAGCCGAGGGTGGTGGGGTTGGCCTATACCGGTATCTTGGTGATGCTCTTCATCGTGGTGGCCCGCTTATTCGAGACCGGAAGGTAGAGGGTGCATGTCTGACCACTTCGATGTCATCATTGTTGGTGATACCGCTGCCGAGGCAGCACTCGCTGCGCTGCTTGCTCGTGATGGTCGCGCTGTGCTGCTCGTGAGTGCCGGGACGACGCGGCCACAGGTGTGCTGGCGCGGTATGCAGTACGATGCCTTCCCTCCACAGTGGGCCGGTCTGAATGACGGGCCATACGCTCGTATTGCCGCGCATGTAGGGGTTTATCTCCCTGTTGTCCGTCGTGAGCCGGCATGGCGGGTGCATCTACCTGCGCGCACTATTGATGTGCCGAGCGATATAGGACAGTGGCGACGGACGCGCCGGGCACTCTTTCCGGCGCAGACCGATGCGGCAAGTCGCTTTTGGCAGGCCCAAGAGACCGCAGCAATGGCTGCGTTACGGTTGGCCGAGCGGTTTGATCCGCTCGCTCAAATTCAGGTGCTGCGTCAGCGACGAATCACGGTGGCCGATATGCTGCGGCGCTATGGGTTGGTCGACCCGGCGTTACGTCATTTCATCGATACCATGCTCATGGCCTATGGTCTGCCGGTCTGTGACCATTGCGCATGGTCGGCCGGTAGTGTTGCGTTGCTGCCACCGGCAGAAACGTTAGTCGGTAATGCTGCGACATTGTCCTGGCTGTTCGGTGATGCGTTGATACGCGCCGGTGGTGAATGGCGACGGCATCAACGTGCAGTGACATTGCTCACGACGCCAACCCGAGTTGTGGGTATTGGTTTGACCGGTGGTGAAAAGGTAACAGCGCGGGTGGTTGTGCTTGGCGTTGCTGCGTGGCAATTAGCTCATCATCGTCATAACGCGCTGCCGGCATGGGCTACGAGCTACGTTGCACTTGATAATGCGCAGGTACCGGAATGTCTCCCATTGTGTCAGATTGTAGCCGTTGGGGGTACGCCGGTATTAATCAGCGTATCACCGACCGATGATCAAGCGGCTTGTCGTACTCTCACCGTTGCGATGCGGTTATCCGCCGCCGAATCGGCTCAGTTACGTTCCGCCTCTCGCCATAAACGCGGTCAATTCCGCACTCAGCTTGCTAATGTCTTACAAAAAGCGATTGCTAAGGTGCTACCCCAGGTCGCAACGACTCTGCCGGACATTGAGGTTGTTGCGCCGTTGCCCGATCCGGTAGTGCCGCGTGCTCGACCTCCGGCAGCACAGGCTGGCTTGTGGCTGTTGCGTCCGCCGGCGTGGTTACCACCCGGCTATGATAATGGCAGTGGCGTATTACGCCTCTACCGACAGTTGCGTGGCTTAATAGGGTAAAACGTGGCTTGTTATAATAGGGTTACTATTTGGCTTAATGTGTGTGGCATCTAACCACCCCCAGCACTGTGAGGAACAATTCATGGACGATGTAGTCATCGTGAGTGCGGTGCGTACACCGATCGGACGCTTCAATGGCGCCTATAGTGGTTTGAGCGCGATTGATCTCGGTGCTGCTGCCGTACAGGCGGCAGTGCAACGTGCCGGTATCGATCCGGCCATGATCGATGAATGTATTATGGGATGCGTTGTCACTGCTGGGTTGGGTCAATCACCGGCACGACAGGCGGCCTTACGCGCCGGTTTACCGGAAACGGTCGGTGGTTTGACCATTAACAAGGTATGCGGAAGTGGCCTAAAGGCGGTAATGGTAGGGACTGCGCTGATCAAAGCCGGTGAGGCAGAGGTATTGGTTGCCGGTGGTATGGAACATATGAGTGGAGGTCCTTACCTGTTACCCCAAGCGCGGCACGGGTACCGACTCGGTCATGGTCAGATTATCGACGCAGTTGTTCACGATGGGTTATGGTGCGCATTCGAGAATCACCATATGGGCGCGGCTGCGGAATGGATTGCGCGCACATTTCACGTTACCCGTGAACAGCAAGACAACTACGCATTGCAATCGCACCAGCGTGCGATTGCCGCGCAAGATAGTGGGGCGTTTAACGAAGAGATTATCCCCGTGAAGGTAGCAGGGCCGAAGGGGCAAATTAATGTAGTGACGGTTGACGAAGGGCCACGGCGCGATACCTCATTAGCTGCGTTGGCGAAACTTAAACCGGCATTCGTTGCCGATGGCACGGTAACGGCGGGAAACGCGCCTGGTATCACCGATGGTGCTGCCGCGGTTGTCTTGATGCGGGCCGGTCGTGCTGCCCAGCTAGGCTTACAACCGTTGGCCCGTATTGGAATTGCGGCACAGGCTGCCGTGAAGCCGCTCGAAGTCTTTACGGCACCCGCTTTTGCAATTGAACAGTTGATGAAACGCGCCGGGCGTACCTTTGACGATTACGATCTATTTGAGATTAATGAGGCCTTTGCAGCTCAGGTGATTGCCAATCTGCGCGCTCTGTCGCTCGATGCCGATCGGGTTAATGTGCATGGTGGTGCGATTGCGCTTGGGCATCCGATCGGTGCTAGTGGGACGCGAGTATTGGTAACACTCATCTCGGCATTGCGGCAACGTGGTGGTAAGCGAGGTATTGCCGCGCTCTGCCTTGGTGGTGGTGAAGCGGTTGCGTTAGAGGTCGAAGTCATGTAATCGGTGTTGGCGGTTAGTCGGTACGACACCGGCATACCGCCAACATGGTCAAATCATCGGCAGGTTGCGGTTGGCCGGTATATATCATCACTGCCTGCTGGATGACATCGAGGCGAAAGGCTTGATTGTGGGCTGTAGCGATGGCGCTGAGCAGTCGTTCCTCTCCAAACAACTCGCCATTGCGTGTGCGGGCCTCGGTGACGCCGTCGGTGTAGGCAAAAAGGATGTCTCCTGCACGCAATGTGGTTGTCTCGATGGTGAAACAGGCATCTGCGATCCAACCGACGGCTGGCCCTGTGGTGGTGAGGTACGAAACGCTACCATCTGCTCTGATAATGAGCGGTTCTGGATGACCGGCGTTTACATACTGTGCAAGTCCACTTTTAGGCTCAAACATAATACAGAAGATGGTCGAGAAGGTGCGGCTGGCGCGATGGTGACGGGCAATATACTCATTGGTCATTGCAACCGCACGTAGCGGATCGGTACCATTGGCCGCAGCTTGCTCGATAAAGGCACGTAAAAGTGAACGGGTCAGTGCCATAAACAATGCTGCGCCGACCCCTTTATCACACACATCCCCCACAAAACAGACTAACCGCTGATCAGGCAAGAGAAAAGCATCGTAGAAATCACCGGCCACATCCCGCGCCGGCACAAACGCAGCCGTAATTTCCCAACCGGTCAGTTGTGGTAAGCTGGTGGGCAAAAAGTCTGCCTGTGTCCGCCGACCCAACTCTAGTTCGTAGCGAATAGCGTTGAGATACGCTTGTTCGCTATCGCGTAGTCTTTTTCGTTCGAGGCAGGCGTTAATTTTCGCGTACAGCAATGTTTGGTTGAATGGCTTGGTTAAATAATCTTCAGCGCCTGCCTCGATACAACGTACTACATCGTCGATTTCATTAATTACCGAAATCACGATCACCGGAATGTGGTGGGTCTGGGGAGTATGCTTGAGCTGATCGAGCACAGTGAATCCGTCCATTTCCGGCATCATCAGATCGAGCAGAATGACATCGAAGAGTTCACGTTGAGCATATTCCAACCCTTGCCGACCATGAGCAGCAGTAACAGTGCTGTGCCCACGCCGTTCAAGCTGGCGGGCCAACAAAGAGCGATTGTATTCACTATCATCGATGATGAGGATCCGGCCGGTTAGTTGATCTGCCATAGGTATGGTTTGGAAAGCGGTTACGCTGATTGAGCATCATCATACCATGGCACTGGATTTTTATTGACAGACGGTTTGGCGATAGGCGGTTTCCGCAATAAGGGCGAGGTTATCCCAATGGAGGCGATGGGCCGCCGCGAGAGCGGCGGTACGGAGTTTGGCTCGTGCCGTTGCATCGTCAAGCAGATTAATGACGGCTGCCGCTAGTGCGTTCGGATTGCCGGGTGGCACAAGAATACCGGCATCTGGAGCAAGATAGTCACGTGCCGTACCTACATCACTGGCGACAATCGGTAAACCGGCAGCAAGTATTTCAACCAATTTGGCCATTCCGCGAGCACGGTTGATTAATGTATCGCGGATGGGTGCTAGCGCCACATCGGCTTCGGCGAGTAACGATGGGATAGCGGTTGGTTCTTGCCAGCCGCGATAATCGACCATTGTGAGCCATCCCTCGGCTGCCGCTTGCGCTAACAGACGCTGCTCTTCACCGCGTTCACCTTTGCCGATCAACAACAGACGAGCTGTCGGTCGAGCCTGGTGAATCGTTGCCAGCACCGTTGCCACCTCGGCCACATCGAGTTCCCAGAAGCGGGTATAGAGCACAATGGTTGGTCGTTCGGTTGGTCGCGGCGGGAGTAGTTCGTTCGGGACTGCACCATTAGGTAGGTAGAAAACGCGCTGTGGTGGCACGCCCATTGCCCACACCAGTGTTTCGAGCGTGTGGGAAACAACCGTAACTGCATCGGCGCGGCGCGGCAAATCGCGCTCTTGCCACGCGAAGAGCAATTTAGCCGGTTGTGGATACGGCAGGAGATCATTCCAGCCACCTGGCCCCTCCCAGTCGTCGCAATCGACAACGAGTGGAACCCGACCACGTGCCAACACTGCCAGGCCGCCAAAACCTTTTGGTTTGAATAGATGAATCACATCAGGACGAAGCCGGCGTGTCTGCTGCCATAGCGCCATCGTATGCCAAAGCGCTGCCGGTAGCCCACGCAGCGGTGGTGTGGCCGTGTGGATAACGATCACTCCATCGTAGGAGCGGTGTGTTCCGCCATCGGTGGGGTTATGTACCGGCGGGGCCACAATGGTCACGGCATGGCCCCGTCTGTGCAGTGCCTGTGCCAACGGCAACATGCGGGCCAAGAGCGTACCCTTCGGCCTGATCCCGAAGGGCGCAATCATCACGATTCGCATTAGCGGCCGGCGCGAATAATATCCAACATCTCCTCAACGCGCGTAACCTTGACCCGTGGGCGACCTTGGGCGGCACCTTGTGCCGTCTCGTACTCGTTCAGTCGTTGCCAATCGGCGTAGCTCACGAAATCAACACCACGCTCGCGCAAGAGATCGGCAATATCATTATGTTGTGGCGCACCGGGCAACGTTGGCAGATCGGCCAGCATACTGTTCACGGTCTCTACGGCGTCGGGCTTATTCGTGCCGATCACTCCCGACGGGCCGCGCTTGATCCACCCAACCACATACTCACCGGGGATCGGCTCGCCATTTGGTCCATTGAGAACACGTCCATTACGGTTGGGAATGGTGCCGCTTGCTTCGTCGAATGGCACATCGGGCAGAGGGACACCACGATAACCAACTGAACGGAGGATCATACCGCAGCTAATCTCTTCGGTCACACCGGTACCGCGTGGGCGCAGACTTCCGTCGGCGGCCTGTACCAGCCGGTTGCGTTCGATGGTCACTCCGGTAACACGGCCATCAGCACCGTGGATTGCAATGGGTGAAACGAGGAAGCGCATGACAATTCGCCGTGGTGCGCCGGTACTACCACGTGCAGCATATTCGCGGAGCAGCTCAACATTCCTCGCCGCTGTCTTATCGTTGGCCATTGCGGCCTCACTCAGCGGATCAAGCTCAAGATCGGCCGGATCAATAATGACGTCAACGCCTTTGAGTTCACCGAACTCCTTCAACTCAGGATTTGTGAAGGCTGCCTGCACTGGCCCACGCCGACCCAGCATCACCACTTCGCGAACTTTGCTCTGGCGCAGAGCAGCGAGTGCATAGTCGGCAATATCGGTTTTTGCCAGCTCATCAGGATCGCTGACTAAGATGCGGGTGACATCCATTGCCACGTTTCCATTGCCAACTACCACTACCCGCTCAACGTTCAAATCTACTTCGAGGTCACGGTAATCAGGACGGCCGTTGTACCAACCGACGAAGGCGGTTGCCGGCATACTACCAAAGAGATCCTCACCCGGGATGCCCATTCGTCGATCTGATTGTGCGCCAACGGCGTAGACGATCTGATCATAGCGTGCGCGGAGATCGGCGTGGGTAATATCAACGCCGAAGGTGACGTTGCCGAAGTAGCGTACACTGGGGTGGGCTGCGAGTTTGTCGTAGATACGTGTGACCGCCTTAATCGACTGATGATCAGGAGCAACTCCCTCACGTACCAGTCCATAGGGTGTGGGGAAGCGATTAAAAATATCGATCTGGCAGACGAGATCTTTTTGCTTTAGTAAAGCCTCAACAGTGTAGAAACCGGCCGGACCGGCGCCAATAATAGCGACGCGCAGCGGGCGTTGGGCGCTTCCCAAAGTTTCACTCACGGCGCACTCCTTTGTCGTCTGGTTACCGATTGAGCCATTTGTGATATACAGCACAGATCGGGTTGCAATGTACCATGTCTATTACGTCATGTCAAACGTCTTGTGATGGCAGTTCGAATTCTCTTGTGTAGAACATCATGAAGCCAAGATTGAGCGGCAATTGGCCTGCGATGGTTGGCGAAGTAGCCGGTGGGTTGGTGAGACTGGCTATTTTCAGTGATAGGTTTGTTGTGGACAATTATAGAAGAACAGAATAATAATTATGCTTGTTACCGATATTATCTTGCTTAGGTCGATGCAGGCTTGTTGTGTGCATGCAAAGGGTGTAACGCAAAGGCGCAGAGAGTGTAAAGGGTGTAACGCAAAGGCGCAGAGAGTGTAAAGGGTGTAACGCAAAGGCGCAGAGAGTGTAAAGGGTGTAACGCAAAGGCGCAGAGAGTGCAAAGGGTGTAACGCAAAGGGTGGGGATATATAGCTGGGGGAGTGGTTGCTATCGGTTAGTTGGTGGTGTAATCCTAGAGAGGAAAATTGCTGGTTGCCTCTCCTTTTGCAATTGGGTTGCAGTGCATATATACAGGGATAGGGTTTAATTTGTATATGTACAAATGTTTTGCTTTTCATTTTAGTTCATCGTTCATACCTACGTCCAAAGTCCATTTGTGTATGCGCAGGTCATTCACTCTTCCCCTGCCAACTGCACCATCACCGGCTCATCATCGCCACTTACCAGCAACGCCCGTCCCGGTGGTTGCTCAAACGTGCGCTGGTCGGTGAGTGGCAGGTTTAAACCCAGCAATCGCGTGCCGGTGTCATAGCGGCCCGGCCAGAGTATAATGCCATTACGAGCACTGTCGAGTGCTCGGAGCAGCGGATCATCGGCATAACTTATCGTGGCAGCAATTAAAAGGTGGAACGGTTCGTCACCGGTTTGCGCCAGCTCTACCAGTTGGTTGAATACATTGGGGGTTGGACTATAACTCTGCGTGAAGTGATCTCGCCATCGCTCGCGGCAGAGATGATAATCATCAATAATGATCAAATATCGTTCGGTTGGATGATGACGTAACTCGGTTAGTTCGACGCTAAAAGCGATGAGACCGGCTTCATCAGCGATATAACGCACTGTTTGTGGTACGGTGCGCAATTGACTGAGACTGCGCCGTGGCCCATCGATAATGATCATGCGCACGGTTGCTTCCGTTTGAACTTCGTGGGCCACGGTAAGCAGCGTGCTACTCTTACCACTTCGGCGTGGCCCGATAATAAGTGCGTGGGGTGTTGCTGAGCCGAGGTGTAGGAAGGCCGGACCAGGTGGTTCTGCCGACCAGCCACAAGGTATGATCAGACCGACGTCACCTCGTCTGACTGTCGGTAATTGTTTACGTGACAATCGCTCGGGGAGGATTGCTAGCGGTGGCGGTCCGCTACAAGCCGATGCAAGACCGTTCATTGCTGCTACCTGCGTTCGAATTGCATGGGTGATTTCGCGACTATCACTACTGTCGCCCCACTCTTCTGGTAATCCAACTTGTAGTTCTAGCAACCCCTCATCGTTGTGCAGCCAATAACCCCGTCCTGGTGTTAATGGGGGTAGTTGGGTTGCCGGTCGAATCCCAAAAACGTCGGTGTAATCGTTGAGTTCAGGCATCCGCAACGCTACCCGCTGCTCGAATTGGGCGGCCAAGCGGTATGGCAGGTCTGATGCTCGCTCAGCACTGATGATGATGTGTAATCCAAGGTCGCGTCCATGACGGGCAAGCCGTACCAACTCCACCAGATCACTTTCTCCATAGGTGTCACGCAGCTCATCGCGCACTGCTGCTATGCGGTCGATGGCGAGGAGCAATGGTGGTCCCGGTGATTGCCCGGCAGCAACCCGTGTTCTCCGCTCGCGTAGATGGTTGTCGAGTTGACGGAAGAGTGCGAGCAATGCTTCTCGCTCGAATGGGCGCACAAGTGCTCCGACATGCGGCAGACCGGTGAGTGCATTGAGCAAGCGACCATCGCCATCGATCAGGTAGCACCAGAGAGCGTCGGGTGGTAATCGAGAGGCTAGATCAAGCACGATCCGGGTCAGAGCGACGCTTTTACCACTTGCCGGCCCACCAAAAATGACAAGATGACCGGCTTTCAGATCGATAAGTAGTGGTGTTTGTCGGGTTTGTTGGGGAATATCGAGTAATCCAATCGCGACTTGTAGGCCACTGGCCGGTGCGATTGTCGTCAAACGCGCTGGTAAGGGTGGTTGCCAAATCGGTGATGGTTTCCAGTTCAGCGCATTGAGATACACTTGACCGGCATTACACAATTGTCGTGTGACCGTCTCGAGATCACTCTGACCATTAGCTTGTGTCGTGAGCCGAGCAACCTGGACCAGTCGTGCTTCGCTGCCACTCCGCATATAGGCGCGGCCCGGTAATTGTGGTGGTAAAAAAGCCGCATCAGGTCGTTGTAGCATTTCACGACTGTCTTCACTGCTCCCAAGACGCAGCGCTATGAAGTAGCTCAATTGACTACGGATTTCATCACTTACGACGCGCGCCGGTTGTTGGGTTGCAATCAGTAAATGGACGCCTAGTGAGCGGCCTTGCTTTACGACGCGGACGAGAGCACTGACAAAATCGGGACAACTGCGGGCCATTTCGTCGAATTCGTCAAGTATAATCAGCAAATTAGGCAATGGTTCTAGCGTATATTTGTCGGCTAAGGCTCGATAATCGGCGATATTTTCAACATGCACACCGTAGGATTCGGTGACGGTGCGTAACATCGTTTTGCGTCGTCGCAATTCGCTCGTGATAGCTGCAATTGCACGGGTTGCCATCCTGCCGTCAAGATCGGTGATAAAGCCGGTGGTATGCGGCCAAGGAGCGAAGGGTGCAAGCGCAGCGCCACCTTTAAAATCGATAAGTAGTAAGTTCAACCGATCTGGACCGTGGGTTACAGCAAGGGCAGTGATAATACTCTGTAGCAAGACACTTTTCCCTGCACCGGTGGTGCCGGCAATAATCCCATGGGGGCCGTGTTGTTGTTCATTAAGATTGAGGTGTAATGGCTTTCCATCACCAACCGATCCAATAGGAACGTCGGCACACCAGGCATTGGTCGGTAATTCTTGCCAGCGTGTAGGAACAGGATGGTTAGCGCTGAAATACTCTGCCAGCAAATCGAGCAATCGCACGTGGCGCGGTAGATTTTGTCCAACGCCGACCTCGTTGAGACGTATTGTCGCCAGACGACGGGCTAGCTGTTCGATCCCACTGCGATCTAACCGATCGGGCTGGAAGGGGGTTGCAGGCCATGCTTCGCCGGCTCGTGTCCATCGTCCTATCCGTTGATCGACTTCTACCATTGCTGCACAGTGCTCTGGCATATTGGCCCAATCGTCAGTCAGGACGACAACTATGATGCCGTATGCTCCACCGTCACGCAGCAATTGACCGAGAGCAGTATGTACGGTAACTAACCCTGCACCATCGACGATAATCAAGATAGGTAAAGAGTTAGCCGACGCCAGTTCACGTCGTCGGCTCAATTCATCGAGTAAGAGGGTCAGGAGACGTTCGATGGCTGCCGGCTCTGTCGCTGCCAATACCCGTCCGGTTGCAGTTTCGTCGGCGAGTTGGGTGTGGGGTAGGCGTACTATCCATTGCCAGTCGGGAGCAGCAGGGGGTGTTGCAATCAGAGCGATCCGCAGTTCAGAGGGAGCATGCAGAGTTGCTGCCTGTGCTAGTAGGGCATAGGCCAAACCTAAAACAGCAGAGCGTGGTCCGGCAATGCCTAATGAACCGAGCTGACGTAACGGCAGGCAGATCGGTACGTGCTGGAGATGGGCATATTCGGCGAGCAGGTGATCGATCCGACGGTCGGCCGGTGTACCTGGTGGAATCACAGCTCGGCTAGCCGCAGGTAACATTCCGCTACCCAATCGCAACTCTAGCGCGTCATCATCGTGTAGGCGTCGTTCCCATAAGCGTGGTTCAGGTGTGCGAAGACGTTCGCCCGCACCGGCGATCTGTAATAGCTCGACCGGATCAGGTGCAAGATAGCGTCGGGCGGCTCGCTCTGCTTCGTGTAGTCGGCGGAGACGGGAGCGCGCGGCTGCGAGGCGATCACTGAATAGCGCCTCTTGTTCGGTGTGTGCTTGGGTGTTACGCCGTGCCGACTCTCGCTCGTGGAAGATCGTGACGCTGCCACTCAATAACGCCAACACTAATGCCGGCAGCGACATAAGCCACGAGCCGTGACCAAACCAAGCACCGGCACTAAACATGAGCGCAGCAATCACCGGCAACAATGCCTGTAACCAGATCGTGGTCGTTCTGGACGGCGGTGGGGTTGGTGGGGTTGGTAGTTCCACCGTCTCGGCGTGCCAACGCGGTCGTAAGCGTGGTGGCCGATTAAAATGACTGTAGTTGTCCGGCATTGTTCGCTACCTGCTAACGTTGTTGTTGTGCGAGACGCTCTTGTTCGGCACGAATGTGATTGATCCGATCTTGTTCAGCGCGGGCGCGATCACTGGCCTGCGCGATAGCATTTGCCACCTGTAAGCATCGTTCACGTAACCGGATGGACGCGGTCTGCATAGTCGCATAGCGTGCTAGCCATTCTTGTTGGCGCGGTCCTTCCCAGCTACCGAGCAATTCGGTAGTTGCTCGTGCGCGGCGGTTTGCTGCCGAGTCTATTTCACCGGCTAACCGGCGTAATGCCCCAATCGCATCGTTAGCGGCTCCCCAATCCCAATACACGTCGTGCGGCCCTGACATTGTGGTTGCCTCCTCTTAAGCCGAAAGTGGAGGTGCTTCCGGCCACTCAATCTCAACGGCGGGTGGTTCGGATAGGATCGGGATCGGTAGTAGCTCGAACTTCATCGGATCGATGGTAAATGGCATCGTTTGTACCTCGTCGGGTAGACGGGTATAGTCGAATGTTTCGTAGGCGCTATGCGCAACGCTAGGTTGATCGATAGTTTGATTGTTTAAGGTATACACGTTATCGCGATACCGCAAATCGTCATGTCCGGCGCCAACCGCTTTTGCCAACGCATCGTCGCTATCAACATAGTGACGGACTGTGACGGCTTGAGCATTGATTGAGGAAGGTACGTCACTCCATTCACCTGCCGGACGAACGGCACCTAAGGTAGTAACGCTGGCTAATCGGATGTTGCGTTGCGCCAATGCGGTCTGTACCTGCGGATCGTTACTTAGCAGGATGCACATGCCACCGCCCATACTGTGCCCGGTAAGGTGAAGGGTACTACCTTCCGGCAGGTTCTCAATCACGTAGAGAATCCGGCTACGTACTGTCTGGTAGTAGGCATTTTCTGCGACGTACTCTTTGCCCTCAGCAGTGTTAATGACCGAAACAAGGCCGTTCGTGCCATACGCCATATTGTCCAGGTTAAGACCACTGATTCCAACAACATATTCTGTTTCGCCGACCCGAGCAGCGCGCACCTCCTCGCCGAGGTACGGACTGATCAGGCTGTGGGCATTGGCCTGCAATGCAGCCGGCGTGATCTGATAGGGCTGAGTGGGATCAAGATTACACTCAAGCGGTGGAAAAACGGCTGTTGCCGAGACGTGACCATCTGGTTCGGCGTCTGGACCGGTTGTTGAGCGAGTCAATGGACCGAGTGATAAATTCATCCGGGCAGCATAATTAAGCTGCTCGAGCCGAATAGCGAGTTCGCGAATTTTATCCGGGGGTAGGTTCTCAAAAGCATTGATCCAAAGATCGTTTTCGAGTATTGCCAGTACCTCAACTGGATTAGAAACAGGTAGGCTTGGTCGCAGGCGATCAAGCTGTCCACTAGCTAACATTGCGAGTAAGGGAGAGGAAAGGATTAGCGTGGTTGCTAACGCACTGTATGGCCCCAGCCTCCATTTGAGAGGCTGCCAATGCTGGGCGAAGCTGGTCACGATAGGCAATATCGTGTACAACTGTTGGTATTGCCCCACAATACTCGCACGCCGTTGAATCTGCTCAGCGAGATGTGAGAGAGACGGAGGTAAGTTTGTGACCAACCCCAAATCGGCGATAGATACAGCGAAATGTCCCAACGAGCTGAAGGGGAGCGGCATAAACCGCGTCAACCACGCGATAGTGTGAAGCGGAGGCAGCCCTAATGTGGTAATGACCTCCAAGTGACCTATCGTGCGCCAGATGTAATAGCGATAGGGTACCGCGGCAAACGTATCCCAATGGTGTTGCCAGGCTAAGAGTGACGGATAATACAACAGTGCTTGCCGGTGAAGCTGTTGTCCAAATGCGCCAAACAAATGTCGTATGGTCGTTCCGGTCAGTACCGACCAAGAGCGTGACAAATGCAAGGTTGGTTCAATCACTCTGCTGAACCACCCTGAAGTTGTCAGGGACGTGCGAAGTTGTGGTTGCCAACGTGTCGGAGAGCGTAGCTCCCAGATAACACGCAATGCCATCCTCGCACCGAGATCGAACGCCGTCCAGGCAAGTCGATGAGGTGACAGCATTGGTTGACGGCTATTGCCAACGATGATAGTTAGACCGTTACTCAGGGTCCTGACGTGCAAAACACCTTGATCTGCCGCCTCTAATCGGTCAGCCGTCGTGCGCACCCAAGCTGCCAGATCACCGATCGAGCGATAGTGTGCAAACAACTCGTCGGTCAATCCATGCACTGCGGGAACACTGTATTCACGGCAACGAGACTGAAACCGATTAAGTATCGTTGAGAGATGGCCGGTTATTGCTTGCAAATGGTCGAGATCGGTAGTGACAACCGTAGCAAACCGGCGTAAATGCTCTGGAATAGCAGCGACGGTATTCATGCGGCCTCGCAGATCCAAGCCCCAAACTCATCTACCCGTGAACGTAAACCCTTGACGCCAACCGGCCACAGTGCCATGAGATCGGCATGCTCAGGTGCCGGGGCAGCCCACCAACCACCGTAACGTCCGGCGATAACCAAAGCACCGCGCGCTTCAGGCTGAGGTTGTCGCATATGCCGGATCGCGGCTAGAGCGTAGCGCGAGGGTTTTGGGCCGATAGTCTCAACCAACTTCTGGGCTATCGCCAATGAACTACCGTATTTCTGTAACGCCCACACGGCCATTTGGAGGTCGTTGTGATGCAGCGCATTAAACGCGGTCAACACCGCTTCACCATTCAAGAGCACAGGTGTTTCATTGTCCGGTTCGCGGAAGTTCGCCGGTGCGAGCAGATCAAGCATTGTGTCGGTCACTTGCTTTGCATCGCTGATTGCCTGAAAACGGTGTACATCTGGTAAAGGACTGCTGTGGAGAACGAAGCGCTGACCAAACCGACTAATATGACCAAGGCGCGTGGGTGGACCGCTGGCGACGATAAGTAGACTGTCGGCGAGTGCTACTGTGCGCAGGAGCGTGGCAAGCTCAGGGTGGGGTAACGGTGGCTCCCCAGATTCTGGTGATAAGGTCAACAAATCACGTGCAGCGAGACTACTCATTGCGGTATTCAACATGCCTTCGAGCAGTGGACGTTCGGGCAGAGTACCTTGTCCGAGCGAAAAGGGGCGTGGCAACTCGAGTAACCCGAGCAACAACAACAACTCTGCGTGATTGATTTGGAATATCGATGTCATCCGTCTTCCTCCATATCAAATACTTGAACAGAAGCCGGCAGAACGAAACCTGCCGGCTTCAGCTTGTGTTTATTGACCACCGGCCTGCATAATGTTTTGGTTAATCTGAGCGACTTGCCGGCGCAACTCTTCAAGTGAACCCTGAATAGCCAACAACTTCTGATGCGTCTCAGCCCAATGCGATCGGAACTGAGCGGCAAGGCGTCCATCCCAGTTGTTAGGATCTGAAAGAACCTGCCCTTCACGGTTCAGATCGCTAATTTGCTGCAGCAGTGGCCCTTGTACAATCCGTTGAAACCGTTCTACCGCTTCTCGTGCAGTTGCCGTCGAGAGTACCCGGTCACTCATTGTCAACCTCCTTTCGATAGGACGAAGAACACCTGGCATATATAAAACCGTTGCAACATGCAAAAAGACTCGCGAAAATTGTCGGCAATCTTCGAGACGACCGGTGATTGACCTCGATGGTTAAGATCGCGTTGTAATGAGACAAAACGTGATCGGAGGTATGCGCTTGACAAATCGGGAGGGATTCGCTATACTACGCAGCGTTGCAAGGGCAACGGTCTCACCACCGAGCGGCGGTAGACCTGACAACTCGCCAGGCGCGCAGTCGCCGACTAGGGTCACACATCCGTGGCGCTAGTTTTTTCATCCCTTGCACCCCGCACCTTGACAAGCAAGCGTGGTGAACCAACGCGCACGTAGTCCATCTATGTAGAGTTTGATCCTGGCTCAGGACGAACGCTGGCGGCGTGCCTAATGCATGCAAGTCGAACGCAGCGGCCGTGTGCCGGCTGCGTGGCGAACGGCTGAGGAACACGTGGGTGACCACCCCCGGAGTGGGGGATACCCCGTCGAAAGACGGGACAATCCCGCATACGCTCTACGGAGGAAAGCCGCAACGGCGCTCCGGGACGGGCCTGCGGCCCATCAGGTAGTTGGTGTGGTAACGGCGCACCAAGCCAGTGACGGGTACCCGGTCTG
>NZ_JBMFNE010000011.1:0-118649 GCF_049970315.1 Chloroflexus sp. | reverse complement strand
TCCACCGCATCATCCGCACCCTGATTGGCCGCCGTGAACTCGTACCCGCTCGGTCGGCTTACCGTCACTGTGTACGTCCCCGGAGCAAGGTTGTCGAACCGATAGAAGCCACCGCTACTCGTGGTCGTGGTCAGGTTGACCGCTACGCCGGCACCGGTTGTCCCATTCAATGTCACGGTCACGCCATCAATCCCTAGCTCGCCGGTATCGTGCACGCCGTTGCCGTTCGTGTCTTCCCAGACCAGATTGCCCACGCTGGCCGGCCGATACAGACCGGCGTCCCACGTCAGGTCTTCCTCGCCCGACACCAGTACCGTCGCGCTCATCGCGCCAGTGGTCGGATCGGCGTCCGAATCCACCGCATCATCCGCACCCTGATTGGCCGCCGTGAACTCGTACCCGCTCGGTCGGCTTACCGTCACTGTGTACGTCCCCGGAGTAAGGTTGTCGAACCGATAGAAGCCACCGCTACTCGTGGTCGTGGTCAGGTTGACCGCTACGCCGGCACCGGTTGTCCCATTCAATGTCACGGTCACGCCATCAATCCCTAGCTCGCCGGTATCTTGCACGCCGTTGCCGTTCACGTCCTCCCAGACCAGATTGCCGACGCTGGCCGGCCGATACAGACCGGCGTCCCACGTCAGGTCTTCCTCACCCGACACCAGCACTGTGGCGCTCATAGAACCGGTAGCCGAATTGGTCACATCCGAGTCGACCGCATCGTCGGTACCCTGATTGGCCGGGGTAAACTCGTACCCGCTCGGTCGATCCACTGTCACGGTGTACGTCCCCGGCGCAAGATTGTCGAACAGATAGAAGCCACTACCATTAGTGGTGGTGCTGCGGTTGACCGCCACCCCCGCGCCGGTCATCCCGCTCAGTGTGACCCTCACGTTCGCTACTCCCGGCTCACCGATATCTTGGATGCCGTTGCCGTTCGTGTCTTCCCAGACATAGTTACCAATGCTAGCCGGCCGATACGCGCCTGCATCCCACGTAGTGTCGGTCTGACCACTCGTGAGCGTGAAGTTTGCAGTGCGATCGGTGGTTGGATTAGCATCCGAGTCCACCGCATCGTCAGTGCCCTGATCGGCGGCGGTGAAGACGTAGCCGCTCGGCAGGTTGCTGAAGATAAGGTAGTATTCATCGGGCACAAGGCCGGTGAAGCTGTACGAACCATCAGCGGCAGTTGTAGCAGTTCCGGCCACTGAACCATCAGCACGGTAGAGGGTGACGGTCACACCGCCGATCCCCGCCTCGCCGGTGTCTTGCACACCGTTGCCGTTGCGATCTTCCCAGACGAAGTTGCCGACGCTGGCCCGGTTAAAGACACCCATATCCCATGTCGGGTCGTTATCGCCGGCAGCCAGCGCGATCACCACCGTCTGGCGGGTAACCGGATCGGCGTCGCTGTCGATCGTGTTGTCGCTGCCCTGATCTTGCGGGCTGACATCGGTGTAGCCGGAGGGCAGGTCAAAGCGGACATAGTAGTTGCCGGGGATCAAGTAGCTGAAGCCGTAGATCCCGCTAGAGTCAGTGGTCGTAGTCGCTACCGACACATCATCACCACCACCGATATTTCCATCAGCACCGACGCTGAACAGTTTGACGATAACGTTGTTAATCCCAACCTCTCCACCATCTTGGATGCCGTTAGCATTCAGATCGTGCCAGACGCGATCACCGAGGCGAGCATGGCGGAAGAAGCCAAAGTCAACCGTCAGGTTGCCGTTGTTGCCATCACCATCATTGGTTGGCTCGTTACCACGGCTTAGCGTGATCGGCAGGCTATCGACGTTGCCGCCGGCGCCGGTCGTACCGTTGTCGTCGTTATCAAGGTTGTTATCGGGGTCTGGCGTCGCCATACCTTCGTAGGGGCCATTAGCGCTGCCGTTCGTGCCGGTGCTCGAGACGAAGTCGGCCAACGGTTGGCCCGTCGCGAACTGGCCGGCCGGAATACGCACGATGTAGTTGCCTTCAATCAGATCACTGAAGGTGTAGAGACCGCCGCCTGCCGTGGTAGTAGAGGCGACAAACTCACCTGCATCAACCTGACCGTTGCCGTTGCTATCGAGGTACAACTCGACGTGCACGCCGTCGATGCCGGGTTCACCGGTCTCGAACTGACCATTGTTGTTTACATCGTTCCAAACCAGATTACCGAGCGTCAACGGCTCAAAGAAGCCGAAGTCGAGAGTCAGGTTGCCGTTGCTGTCGTCGCCATCGGTGGCCGGCTCGAACGACGGGTTAAGCGTGATCACACCACTGACCACATCACCGCCGGTCTGATCGGTACCGTTGTCATCGTTATCCGCGTTATTGTCGGGATCAGGCGCCGGCTCATACGGGCCGCTTGCGGCACCGTTGCTACCGGTGCTTGAGCGATGGCGGTAGAGCGGCTGACCCGACACAAAATTACTCGCCGGAACCACGACGATGTAATCACCCTGCTCAAGACCGGTGAAGAGGTAATTGCCGTTGACATCGGTGGTCGTGAAGGTGACGAACTCGCTGGCATCAGGCTGGCTATTGCCATCACCGTCACGATAGAGTTCAACCCGGACGTTGGCAATACCACTCTCACCACTATCAACTACTCCGTTATCGTTGGTGTCGTACCAGACCAGATTACCGAGTGTCAACCGCGGGTAGAGACCGAGATCCCACGTCAGGTCGTTGTTATTGCTCGTACCGAGTGTGATCGTCGTAGTGCGCAAGGTTGCCGGATCGACATCCGAGTCGACTGCATTATCAGCGCCCTGATCAAGCGGGCTAATGGCGTACTGCGCTGGAATGTCGCTAAAGACCAGATAGTACGAACCGGCGATCAGGCGGTCGAAGAGGTAGCTCGTCACCGCCGTCGTCGAGGTGCGCGTAATCGACTGGATGCCCGGCGTTACCGGATCGCTGTCGAGCGGCTGGTTGGTCGTGGCATCGTAGATGGTGATGGTAATTCCGGCAATATTTGTGGTTTCGCCGGTATCCTGAATCCCATTACCATTCACGTCTAGCCAAATCCGATCACCTAGCCGTGCATCGTCAAACAGACCAAAGTCAATTGTCAGATTGCTGTTGGCATCGATGGCCGGATTGGTCATGCCGGTCGGTAATGTGGTATCAGGCTCATTGATCGGCAGCAAACCAACCCGCACCGCAAAGACTGGGCTACGTTCGCTATTGCCGGTTTGGGTACCGTTATCGTTGTTATCGGTCAGGTCAGTATCGGGATCAAGACCCGGTTCATACGGACCACTTGCCATACCGTTAATGCCAGTGCTCGACACCAGTGATGCGTTAGAGGCGACTTGAACGGCATACTGACCGCCATCACGCAAGCCACCGAAGAAGTAGCGTCCGCTATTGCTGGTAGAAATGGTTATTATTGCCGTCGTCTCCAAACCGTTGATCGTGCCATTACCGTCGGCATCATAGAGCAACTGCACCTGAATACCATCTAGACCAGTCTCAGCCCCATCTACCACACCATTGTTGTTGGCATCAAGCCACACCCGATTACCGACAGTCAAGCTGTAGAAACCGAAGTCAACCGTCAGATTGGTGTTGCTGTCACCATCTTCAGCGGTTGGTTCGTCGTCAACGCTCAGGGTGACTGCCCTGCTCACGACCGGCCCTGAACTGTTCGTCATCACTCCCACATTTGGCCCGATACCGTTGTCGTCATTATCGTTATCGTTATCAGGATCGGTCGTGTCGGCGCTGTCGTTGGCATTGCCACCATCGCTGCTACGGAAGAAGCGGAGAGGAGCGTCGTATGGACCAAAGTTACTGGCCGGAATGACGACGAGGTAGTCATCGGGGGCAAGGTTGTCGAAGCGGTAGAGACCGCCGCCGGTAGTGGTGGTCTCTGCCACCAGTGTGTCAGTACCGCTATCGTAGACGCCGTTGCTGTTGACATCACGGTAGAGCTGCACTGTCACATTATTGATACCGGGTTCGCCCGCATCTACTGCGCGGTTGTTGTTGTAGTCGTGCCAGACGAAGTTGCCCAGCGCCAGCGGACGGAAGAAGCCGAAGTCAACCGTCAAGTTACCGTTATTGCCATCGCCGTCGTTGGTTGGCTCATCTTGCGAGCGCAGGGTAATCAGGACTGCGCGCACGTTGCCGCTCCCGTCAGTAGTACCGTTATCGTCGTTATCGACATTATTATCGGGATCGGGCG
The DNA here is from genome assembly GCF_049970315.1 of Chloroflexus sp. GTDB lineage: Bacteria > Chloroflexota > Chloroflexia > Chloroflexales > Chloroflexaceae > Chloroflexus. The sequence continues at coordinate 114,469 of NZ_JBMFNE010000011.1, read as the reverse complement.
TCGCCATACCTTCGTAGGGGCCATTAGCGCTGCCATTAGTGCCGGTGCTGGAGCGGAAGGCCGGTATAGCGCCGCTCGGCCCTAGCACCCCGCCGGCGGCAAAGTTGCTGGCCGGGATCTCGACCAGATAGTTGCCCGGATCAAGGTTGGCAAAGGCATAGAACCCGCCGCCGCTGGTAGTGGTCGTTGCCACCGGCGTATTTTCAGCCGGATCGATCGATCGTGCCGCTGCGATCCGCGTCGTAGTAGAGGTTGACGGTCACGCCGTCAATGCCGCTTTCGCCGACATCGAGCATGCCGTTGTTATTCACATCGTTCCAGACCCGGTTGCCGAGGTTGACCAATTGGTAGAGGCCGGCGTCCCACGTCTGGTCATTCTGGCCGGCCACCAACGTGATTAACGCAGTTGCACCGCTCGTCCGGTCGGGATCGCTATCGGTTGCATCATTACCGCCCTGATCGCGCAGACTGCGCACATAGCCAGTTGGCAGATCGAAGACCAGATAGTAGTTATTCGCCGGGATCAGATAACCAAACCCATACACACCGGAAGCATCGGTGTTGGTACTGGCAATCGGGCTATCGCCGGCACTTTGGCCGGGTGTGCCGTCATCGTCACGGAAGAGCTGGACCTGCACCCCACTCACTCCCGTCTCGTCACCACCGTCCTGCACGCCGTTGGCGTCGCGGTCGAACCAGACCAGATTGCCGAGGCTAGCCGGGCGGAAAAGACCGAAGTCAACGGTAAGATTACTGTTCTCGTTGCGCGCCGGATCGCTCATCGCAGCGGGGAGCGGATCACTCTCATCAGTCGGCTCGCTGTTGGGACGCAACTGCACAACGGTACTACGCACAACGCTGCCACTCTGCGTACCGTTGTCATCACTGTCGGTATTGTTGGTATTGGCATTGGGCGCCGGCTCGAAGGGGCCGCTAGCGCTGCCATTCGTGCCGGTGCTCGATACATAGCCGCTCGGCAAGACCACCTCAACCACATAGTCGCCCTGCACTAAGCCGCTGAACAGGTAGTAGCCGCCGTTGCCGGTAGTCGTGGTTGCCACGGGTATGGTCTCACCGGAGTCGCTGACATCTCCATCACCGTTGAGATCACGGTAGAGACGCACGGTCACGCCGTCAATGCCATCCTCACCGGTATCAAGCAGGCCATTGTTATTGACATCGTCCCACACCCGATTGCCCAATGAGAGCAATTGGTAGAGACCGGCGTCCCACGTTGGATCATTCTCGCCCGACTCCAGATCAACCGTGATCGTGGTGGCTGTTGCGCTCACCCCACCGGGTACGTCCGAGTCGGTCGTATCGGTGGCTGCCGCCGCGTCACCTACCGTAAAGCCGTAGCCGTTCGGACGGGTAAAGCGGACGCGGTAGAGACCGGGTTGCAGGTTGGTAAAGCTATAGCTACCGCTGCCATTGGTGGTAGTCGTCGCCGCCGTATCATCAGCGGTGCCAAAGGTGCGGTCGCGTCCGGCCCCAATCAGCGCGACGGTTACATTGTTGAAGCCGGGTTCGCCTGTCTCTTGCACACCGTTGCCATTGAGGTCTTCCCAGACCAAATCACCTAAGCTGGCTGGAATGACCAGACCGGCATCCCACGTCAGATCATTCTCACCCGACTCAAGCGTGGTGGCGATCATCATGCCGCTGGCGTCAGCATCGCTATCGTTGGTATCGTTCGCTCCGGCCACCTCACTCGCCAGAATATCGCGGTAGGTAAAGACCTCACCACTCGGCGCCGTGACGGTGATCTGGTACGTACCCGGCGCGAGATTGGTGAAACTGTAGAGGCCGCCGCCGGCAGTGGTAGTGATCTGGTTAACCACCACACCCACACCGGTTGTTCCATTTAGTGCCACGACGACACCATCAATCCCTGCTTCACCGGCGTCTTGCACACCGTTGCCGTTCGTATCGCGCCAGACCCGATCACCAATCGTAGCTGGGCGGTAGAGACCAGCATCCCATGTTAAGTCCTCCTCAGCCGATTCAAGAGTCGTTGTCGGCATAGCACCGGCAATGTTCGCATCGGAATCGCCGATATCATCACCCTGATCGGCAGTGGTGAAGAGATAGCCGAGCGGTGCTGTTACCGTAATGGTATAACTCCCCGGCGTAAGGCCATCAAACGAGTAGAATCCGTTTGAGTCGGTTTGAGTCGTCATTGTCACGGCATCGCCAGCACCAGTCGTGCCGGTTAATGTCACGGTGACATTTGGAATCCCCGGCTCGCCGGCATCTTGGCGGCCGTTGCCGTTGCGGTCTTCCCAGACGAAGTTGCCGATGCGCGCCAACTGGTAGAGACCAAGATCGTACTGCGGATTATCCCCAGATACTGGCGTGAAGGGCGCCGTCTCAAAATTGTCGTTGGCATCGCTATCGAGCGCATCGTCCCCACCACGATCTTGGAGGCTACGAATATAACCGATCGGAATCTCACTGAAGCGAATCCGATAGGTATCCGGGAAGAGATTGGTGAACTGATAGAAACCGTTGAGATCGGTGTAGGTGACATCAACGACGGTATTATCGCTGTTACGTAGCAACTCGACCCGCACGCCGGGAACACTGGTCGTTTCGGTCGCATCCTGGATACCATCAGCATCGAGATCGATCCATACCCGATCGCCGACCGTGATCGTCTCGAAGATACCGGCATCGACAGTTTGATTATTGTCACCCGATACCAGTCGGATAACGCCGGTGCGTCCATCGAGCGGGTTGGCATCGCTATCGAGCGCATCGTCGTTGCCCTGATCAGCGCGGGTGAATGAACGATTGGCCGGCAGGTTATCAAAGACGACGTAGTACTCTCCCGGCAACAGATTGTTGAACAGATACAGGCCGTTGATATCAGTCGTTGTGGTCATCACCGGCGTGGCGCTGCCGGGCCGGTAGAGGCGCACCCGCACCCCCTGCACACCGCTCTCGGTCGCATCCTGAATCCCATCCACATCGGCGTCGAACCAGACATAGTTGCCGAGGCTGGCCGGGTTGAGCACACCCATATCGAGACTGAGATCAACTGCGCTCGACACCAGTTCAACAATCGGTGTGCGACGGTTGGCATCGACATCGCTGTCGGTCTCGTTAGTAGCAATGGCTGCATCAGGCGGACTCAGCAGGCTATAGCCGGGAGTAGCACCAAACTGAACAAAGTAGCGACCAGGAGTCAAATTGTCAAAGCGGTAGAAACCGTTGCTATCGGTGGTCGTACTACCAACCAACACATCATCACCTGTACCGGCCACATCATCGGTACCGGGCCGATAGAGTTCTACTGACACATTTGCCACACCCGGTTCGCCACCATCTTGACGGCCATTGCCATTGAGGTCGTGCCACACCCGGTCGCCAATGCTGGCCAACTGGTAGAGACCAAGGTCCCAGCGCAGATCGTTCTCGCCGGCGCTCAGGGTGGTCGGCACGGTCAAGAAGGTCGTTGGATTGACATCCGAGTCCGCATTATCGTTCGTACCCTGATCCTGCGGGCTCACCACAAAACTGGCAGGCACGACGAAGCGTAGATAGTAATTACCGGCCAACAGATTGTCAAAGTGATAGAGGCCATCAACGTCGGTGACAGTGGTGTTGAGTACATTACCTGAGCCGTCGTAAAGCACGACCTGCACACCGGGCACACCGGCCGTCTCGTTGGCATCCTGGATACCGTTGGCATTGAGATCGAGCCAGACCCGATTGCCGATGCTGGCGGTTGGCACAATACCGAAGTCCCATGTTGGATCATTCTCACCGGGTACGAGCGTCGTCATTATGGTCTGGTGCGTCACCGGATCGGCATCGCTGTCGAGCGTATCATCGCCTTGGTCACGCGGACTAGCACGGTAGCCACTGGGTAAGCTAAACTCAACGTAGTAATCATCGGGAACGAGATTGGTGAAGGTATAGACACCACTGCCATTAGTGGTGGTCATCGCCACCGGCACACTGCTGCCGGGCCGGTAGAGGCGCACTTGCACACCACTCACCCCCGGCTCGCCGGCATCTTGAGTCCCGTTGTTGTTCGTATCACTCCAGACCCGATCACCAATGGCGGCAAAGACAAACAGACCCATATCCCAGTCGAGATCGTTCTCGCCTGGAGCAAGATCGATTAACGCAGTGCGGCGGGTGGTAAGGTCAGCATCGCTATCGGCAGCGTCGTTCGTCCCCTGATCGGTCGCTGTGACCGCGTACCCAGCCGGCGGCGGGCCAAACTGGACAAAGTAGCGACCGGGGGGTAGATTGGTGAAGCTATAGTTGCCACTGCTGTTGGTCGTCGTCGTCGCCACCAACTCATCGTCGGCCGTGCCGGCGAGGCCATCGTAGCCGGGCCGGTAGAGGCTCACCTCTACCCCGTTCACCCCCGGCTCACCGGCATCTTGGATGCCGTTGTAATTGAGATCGTTCCAGACCCGATCGCCAAGGCTCGCCAGCGCCGCCACCAAACCAGCATCCCAGCGCAGGTCGGTCTGATTGGCGGCCAGCGTAATCAACGTCGTAAGACCGGTTGCATCAGCATCGCTATCGAGGGCATCGTTCGACCCCTGATCGGGCGTGGTGAAGCTATAGCCGATCGGCAGATCGCTAAAGCGCACCCGGTAGGTACCAGCGTCCAGATCGGTGAAGCCATAACGGCCGGCGCCATCGGTCACGGTAATGGTTGGTTGCACACCGGGAGTCGCCGGGTCGCTATCAATCGAATTGCCGCTGCCATCGAGCAGCTCAACCGTCACGCCGGGCACGCCGGGTTCGGCGGCATCTTGGATGCCGTTATTGTTGGTATCGAACCAAACCCGATCACCAAGCGCAGCGCCACGGATAAAGCCGAAATCGAGGGTCTGGTTGCCGTTAGCATCATCGCCGTCGTTTACCGGCTCGCTGCCCGCCGCGAGGGTAATCGGCAACGAGCGCACCATGCCGCCGATCAGATCGCCGTTGTCGTCGTGGTCAACATCGTTATCGGGATCAGGCGTCGGATCATTGCCGCTGCTGGTGGCATGCCGAACAACGCGCCACCGGGAGCAAAGTTGCTGTCATCAACCACCACAATGTAGTTACCGGCGGCCAAATTGGTGAACTGGTAATAGCCGGCTTCACCGCCAACCGTCATCGTCACCGAATTGCCAACATGCTCGCCGGGATCAGGCTGGCCATTGTTGTTGAAATCGCGGAACAGGCTTAACGACACGCCATTAATGCCGATCTCGCTATTGGCCGGCTCGTAGCGGCCATCGTTATCGCGGTCGTACCAGACCCGATTGCCCAACCGGAGCATGCCGGACGACGCAATCAGACCGGCGTCGCGGCTACGGTCGAGTTGATTGGCTGCCAGCGTAAAGACGGTCGTGCGGCCGGTCGTCGTATTGGCGTCTGAATCAACCTCGTCGTTGCTGCCGGTATCGGCCGTGGTGAAGGTAAAGCCAGCAGGCAAGCCAAATTCGATGTAGTAGTCGCCAGCACTGAGATCGCTAAAGATGTAGTAACCGGGATTGCCCAGGAAATCGTCGGTGGTGACAGTGGTGGCCACCAGCGTATTATCCGAGCGATAGAGCCGCACGGTCATACCATTGACGCCCTCGCTGGGAGGTTCATCCTGAATCCCATTACCATTGCGGTCAATCCAGACATAATTGCCAACCGCCGTCACCATCACCAAACCGACGTCCCACGTATCATCGTTCTCGCCTGCAACCAACTCGGTCACAGCGCTATAGCGGGTTGCCGGCTCAATATCCGAATCGACCGTATCGTTGGCACCCACATTCGGCGTGGTAAAGCCATAGCCGGCCGGTGGAGTCACGCGGATGTAGTAATCGCCGGGCGGAATATCGAGTGGGTCAGAGAAGAGATAGAACCCGGGGTTACCGTCATTATCCGGGCCAGAGATAGTAAAGCCCACCCAACGATCACCGGTACTCGGCCCGGTTATACCGTCGTTATCTTGGTAGAAATCGATCCGAGCACCGTTCACGCCGACTTCACCGGTGTCTTGCACTCCGTTCAGATTAGCATCGAGCCACACATAATTACCATACGACGGGGGCAACACCGCACCGCGCCTAATCCCAACACGCGGTGGTTCGGCGGCGAGGAGCGGATCACCATTGATGGTAAGGGCACGGTAACCAAAGGTATTCCACGCCACCTCGTCAGGAGTACCACCGACCGGCGCCCGCATCGGCCATGTCAAAATAACCGAATCACCTGGATAGAGAATCCGATTCCCGAAATCGATGCGGATCGAACGGACAGTTGTAATATCAGCGGGCGGGACCGTCGACCACTGCGGATCAACACAACCGGGGGCATCTATTGGATTACCATCAATATCGGTCAGGCCCAAATCCGGATTACGACAAGGATTGTTAGTAGTGCTGTAGTAGACCGTCGCACCGTCGGGCACACTGATCGGACCGGCCAAATAGGGCTGCCACTGGCTACCACGCGATTCGGTAAAGCGCACCACACCGACATCACCAACCCACGGCAAAATATCGATCAAGACCAGATTGGTCAGTGCCACCGAGTTGGTATTAGTGATAATCAACTTATAGTCGGCCATACCGCCCGGCGTAGTCTGACCAACATCAGGATCGCGCGTCCAATCGGTATCGAGCTGACCCAACACCCACTTGGCCGAACTAGCAGTGGCTGCTGCCGCCAAACTCAAGCTGGTAATCGATGAAGAGCAGATCAACTCGGAGATAATACCATCGCCATCTAGATCAAAAGTATCGGGTACTTGTTGACTACACTGATCGATAAAGATTTGGCTGGGCGGATTGGCAAAACTTGCCAATGACGCCGTATTCGTAATCATCCCGGCAAGCGTAGCCGGATTGATTCGCGCTTGAAATCGAATCGTAAACGACTGACCGGGCGGCAAGCTATAGCTATCCCACCGCCAACGCAAGAGCATACGACCGGTACCGTTGTAATTCTCAATTGCCTCAAACACCGGAGCGGGTGCGCCGGACGGACTCGAAACCACCGACCAGCTACCGGCTACATAGCTCAAACTTGGCACCAACAGATCGGCTAACACCGGATTCGCCAGTGCCGCCGCTGAAGTACCGATTTGGATATTTTGTAAGGTAAGCGTGTACTCTACCGTATCGCCGGCATAAGCAATGGTCGGATTAACCGACTTTCCAACCACCGCACGCGCACCGGGTTCGATGATACGGGTGCGTGCCTCACTCACGCGCGTGGAGGTAAAGCCATTAAACGTATATGCACTCGTCGCCTGATTGACGATCACCGCATTGACGGGGCTGGCGGTCACAACGGCGCTGAAACCGTGACCGGTGGCGCTAAAGCCAAACGGCAGCGGATCAAGATAGCGCCAGCGGATAGCAGTAATCTGCTCGCCGACGCCAAGCGTCAACGTACTACACCCACCACCGGTCGTCGGCGCAATATTGATACAGTTCGTTGTGGTAAAGGGACTACCGGGCACGGGGGTAAAGGTTGAGTTAAGATTCGTTGTGTATTCGAGCGCAACCCGGATACCAGTAACATTCCCACCATCGACGGTGATGCGAGTCACCTGCAATTCGGGCGGTACCGGATCGGTAATAACCACATCAGTCAAAGCTGTCGTACCGGTATTAACCGCGTTGAGGGTGTAGGTTACCGTATCGCCGATCAGCGCCGTCGTTGGACCACTCTTACTCGAACCTAAGCCAGGCGTGGGCGGTTGAATCCGCCGAACATCATCATCGGTCAAGGTTAAGGTAACCGAACCGGCTTGTGCTGTCACATCTACGACATTGCGCACCTCGGTACCAACGGAAAATGTTGTCGCGGGGAAGAGCACCGTCACCGTGCGGGTAGCGCAGAGACTGCTCGGCACAGTCAGGCTGGTCGCCGGCCATGTCACCGTATTCGTACCGCTATTGTAGGCACCGCCATCTGAAGCACTCACGAACGTCGCGCCGGCGGGTAACGTATCAACAATTTGAACATTCGTGAGATTCAACGACCCCAGACCACTATTCGGAATACAGACCTGCACCTGATAGGTTGTCGGCACATCAGGCGCACCGCCGGACACAAACGTCTTCGTCGCCACCGCCCGCGGTTCGGCACGCGCCGTGATGGTCAACGGATTGGAGAGGCGAGGTGGTGCCGTTGTCGAGCGCATCTCGGCACGCAAAGTAGCCGTCGTACCATCAGGAGTTGAACCGGCAGGAAAGCGAACCCGCAGCTCAAGGCGACCACTATCACCGGCACTGAGAGGGGCAGTAAACGTCCACGTTGCAGTCCGGGTAGCCGGATTGTAAGCCGTCGTTGTTCCGGTACCCAGCACCTGCACATCACCGACGGCACCGGCCAACTCAGGCGGAATAACAGCAGTCACCGTTGCATTCTCGCACGGCGTATTGATCACGCTCGAACAGCTATAGTCAACTTTAATCACCGCCCATTGACCACTATCAACAATGGGAAAATCGGTGCTGAGCATCACACTGACGGTAGCGTTCGCAAAGGCAATCGTCGGCTGTAAACCGCTAGAAACGACAGCGATGACGAGCAACAAGCTTACGAACGAGCGACGAAGTGCGGCGATGTTGGTCCACATAAGCTTAGATTCCTTAAGTAAGCAGACACAGTACTTCGGGTATGGCCGAAGCTACACCGAAGGCCTATCGTAAAATATACGCTTCCGGCGAACCACAGCATTACCAGATGGAACTCATCGTAGCAACCGAATCGGTGAGGATACATCGAACAAACGACCGTATTACACACATAGTGTGAAGAGCAGTACTACCTCTTTGCTTACCGCCGAACTACCATCGGAACAGCAAGAGATGCAACGGAAAGAAGCGGTTTCGCCGCAACAGAACCTTCCTAACCACAACATCAGGGCTGCACAGGGTCGTATGTCTCGCTTGCTTCCTACCAGGCAATAAATTTTTCCGATGCGTAAAGAGTTCGCAACCGTATCACAGATGACCTGGCAAGGCAAATAGTTTCAAATACAACACAATTGAGAATCATGCTCATTTATTGAAACTTCAGCGATATAATCACCTTATTTAGAGAGAAACACAATACGAATCAATTATTAATCCCGCCAAAATTTTGACATATATGCAACAAATCAAGTTTGACAAGCTAATGCACAACTTTTGCAAATATTGCACACCACTGTAATATATGCTATACTCACGGCGTAAAGAATATCCCAAATGCCTCATAGAGCTACAGGAAGCGCTGTCTGCTTTTGCGATCAAGTAGGAACAGGTACTGTCCGAAAAAAGTAGTTCAGATTCTGCGCTACAGGTTCAATCGCCTCGCCTAATCAGCTAGAAAGGTGTGCGCAATGGGTCTGCTCCGTTTCGCCGTCAAGACCTTTCGCCTCTCGCTTATGCGGGTAGGCGCCGGATGGATGTTCGCCCTTCTTACTTTCAATTTCAATCGCGTGACCATTGCTGACCTCGGTGCAATGGCGGTGATCGTCACCACATTGATCGGACTACACCACTTCATTTCATTCTTCCAAGTCTACTGGGGCCGATTCACCGACCGTTACCCGATATTTGGCTTGCGACGAACACCTTACGTTATCCTCTCAAACATTGGCGCCGCACTGATTTTTATGGCACTTCCCAGTATTGCCATTGGCCTCGGTGAGCGCTCACTGCTCGCGACGATTGAGGCATTTGGGTTGATCTTCCTGTTCGGTGTGCTGATGGCGATGAACGGCAGCTCGTCGAACGCTCTTATCGCCGAAGTGACAACCCCCAAAGAGCGCGGCGCGGTGGTTGCGTTTATCTGGGCGACGGTGATTATCAGTGGAATTGTCTCGGCAGGCGTGTCGCGGGTGATTATGCCACAATACTCACCTGAATCGATGCAATTCCTCTACAACCTTACCCCGATTATCGTTACAGTGACCGTCCTGTTAGGCGTAATTGGTCTTGAGAAGCCAATCTCAAAGGAAGAGCATCGCAAGTTGTTACTGGCTGCCCCGGAAAAGGGTGAGGCCGGCCCACTCGGGACGTGGCGGGTAGCTACGAGTCTGATGGGACACAACCCACAAGTGCGCGGATTCTTCCTTTTCGTATTGCTGGCGATTTTCGGTATCTTCCTGCAAGATGCCATTCTTGAGCCGTTTGGTGCTGAAGTCTTCAATATGCCACAAAAAGACACCGCTGCTTTCCAACAGATGTGGGGTGCCGGTGCGCTCCTCGGCATGCTGGGCATTGGTATCTTGTCGAGCGTCTTCTCGATTCAGAAGAAGACCATCGCAACGCTCGGTGGCCTCGGTGTAGCCGGCGGTTTGGCGTTACTCATGATTTCGGCCATGACCTACCATCGCGAGATTATTCAACCGGCCCTGTTCATTATGGGGTTGGGTATCGGCTTCTTCAACGTCGGCACACTCGCCATGATGATGGAAATGACGGTTGAAGGTCAGACCGGCCTGTATATGGGGATGTGGGGCATGGCTCAAGGACTGGGTAACGGTTTCGCAAACGTTGTGAGCGGCTTAGGGCATACGGTCATGATCGAAAGTGGCCTCGTCTCGCCCGCCACCGGCTACGCCCTCGTCTTTGGCTTCGAGGCCTTGTTGATGGTGCTAGCTATCGGCATCTTGCGTGGCATTTCGGTACAGGAGTTCAAGGGCCTTACCCGGCAAGATATTACAACGACATTGGCAATGGACACGGCCTCTTAAGTAGCTGCAATCGTATTGCTTGGCGCGGAGATATGCTCCGCGCCACTGGAAAATCGACTACGCATGGCATTAGAGATTACTTTTGACAAGATCGCCGATGTCTACGACGCCCAGCGTGCGCACCCACCGGCAGCAGCCACCGCAATCGGTCAAGCGATTGTTGCCCAAACCGGAATCGGGGCGAAGGTGTTAGAAATCGGGATTGGCAGCGGGCGCATTGCGCTACCGGTAGCGGCAGCCGGTACGCGCGTGATCGGGATTGATGTTTCAACCGGGATGCTAACAACGGCACGCGAACGTGCCCAACAGGCCGACGTGCCGTTATGGTTGATCCGAGCCGACGCACAAGCATTACCGTTTGCGACAGCGGCTTTCGATGCAGTTCTCGCTGTGCATGTCTTGCACTTGTTGTCCGATTGGCGGACGGCGCTCGCCGAGATGGTGCGCGTGGTTAAAACGGGTGGACTGATTATTCAAGGGGTTGACTGGCGTGACCCGACATCATGTGTTGGCTTGTTACGCAGCCAACTACGACAAGCAGTGATGGATCTCTTACCCGGTTCGCGACCACCCGGAGCCGGGGCGGCGGTTAATCAGCATCTGGCAAAACTAGGCGTATCTGTTGGCGACCCAATTGAAGCAGCCCGTTGGCAACGCTCCATTAGCCCGGCGGAAGTGCTGGCCGGTATGGCCGCCCGCATCGACACCGAAACGTGGGCATTAAGCGATGAGATACTGCAAGCCGCTATCGAACGAGTGCAGGTATGGGCAGAACACCGGTGGGCAGACCTCAACGAGCCACAGGTCGTTGAACATCGGTTTCTCCTGACGGTAGGGCGTGTGGCATAGGAGTGTCGTGGTCGTCGTGGTCAAGGTGGAGGAAGATAATGTACACTCCTGAACAACTCGAACGACGAAATCGCTCACCATGGACGAAAGCCCAATTTATCTTGGCCCCTATTCAGTTTATCGTCTTTATCATCAGCTTTGCCCTGGTTATCCGGTATCTCGCTACCGGTGAGGGATACTGGATTGCAACCATCAGCGTCTGGATCAAGATTGCGCTGATTTGGGCACTGACCATCACCGGCATGCTGTGGGAACACGATATCTACGGCAAATACTTCATGGCGCCCGAATTCTTCTGGGAAGACTTGGGCAACCTGATCGCCATCATTACCCATAACGCCTACTTCGTGGCAGTGTGGCTCCACCTCGATAGCCGCACCGTGATGTGGGTGATGGTCTTTGCCTACGCCACCTACCTCTTCAATGCCGGTCAATTCCTCTGGCGCGGCATCCGCTCGGCCAAAGAGCGACGTCTGCTTGAGGCGCAATTGCGCGCTCAGGCATCAGGAACAGCAAAGGCGCAGTAACAACGATGAGGTTGCGGCACACCTAATGGCCGTGTCGCTCAGCGAGATTACGCTCCGGCGTACTAGAAAGCGGAATAGATTGTATGCCGATCAAATCGCGTGCAGTAGTTATTCCCAAGCGGAACACCATCGAAATTCGGACGGTGCAGGTCAATGAGCCAAAATCGGGCGATGTGTTAATCAAGACGGCATTTACCTCGATTAGTGCCGGTACCGAACGCATGCTGCTCGATGGCCGCCTCCCTCAACCCCAATTGCTCTTCCCGGTCGTTCCCGGCTACGAGACCGTGGGGCAGGTTGTGCAGGTAGGCAGCAAAGCACCGAAAGAGTTGCTTGGCCAGTGGGTGTATATCGGCGGTGCGCGGTGCTTCCGGGGAGTGAATGCTGCGTGGGGTGGGCAGAGCGAATACATCACTGCCGAGCACGAGCGGGTGGTACCACTGGGAACGATAGAACCGGCTACCGGTGTTCTCCTGGCGCTGGCGGCTACTGCCTTGCACGGTGTGCGCATCGGCCAGATTCGACGCACTGACCGTGTTCTCGTGTTGGGGCAGGGGATTGTCGGCCAACTGGCGGCCCGGTTGGCAAAATACGCCGGCGCGCAACACGTTGCCGTCGCCGATCGGGTGGCGGTACGGTTGCAGGCTAGTCAAGCTGATCAGGTGATCGACGTGACCCGCGAGTCGCTTGATGAGGCCATTGGTGAATCGAAAGTGGATGTGCTGATCGAGGCGACCGGTTCGATGGGAGCGCTGTCGGGAGCATTACCGTTGCTCGCGAACCATGGTCGGGTGGTATTACTCGGCTACTACGATCATATCAATATTCCCTACGCACCGGTTTTTATGCGCGAAGCACAGATTCTGGTCGCGCGTGAGTGGGAGTTTGGCCCCGATGGTGACCTCCCGCGGGTACGTGACCTGCTGGCTAATGGTGAATTGAAGGTGGATGGTCTGCTTACCCATTATGTCCCGCTTGACCGGATCCAAGCTGCGTACCGACTGGCACTGGAAGATCCGGCCTGCCTCAAAGTGGTGGTCACGTGGCCTCAAAACGGGGCGGCTGAGTAATATGACACCGCATGGAATGGAGAAGTAACGAACAATTGCCTGAGCGGAGCGACGACGCCTAGAAAGAGAAACAGCACATGCCTGCGCATCCCAAGCAGAAACAGACCAGTACAACCGCCCGGATGCTAGCCGTTTACGGCAAAGGCGGTATGGGAAAGTCGTTCTTTACTACCAATCTGGTCAGCAAATTGGCACTCTTGGGAAATAGGGTACTCCAGCTCGGTTGCGATCCGAAGCACGATAGCTGTAATGCTCTCTTCGGAGGAGTAAGCTTACCCACGCTTGGCGATGTCTGGCGTGAGTTTAAGGAAGCTGGGCGAGAAGATGAATTGGCCCCACATCACGTCATCTTTAAGACGACCATTATGGACGGAGCAGCAACCGTCTACGGTTGTGAGATCGGTGGTCCTGAAGTCGGACGTGGTTGTGGTGGACGCGGCATCACGTTCGGCTTTGATATGCTCGAAAAGTTCGGTCTGAGCCAATGGGCGCTCGATTTTGTCGTCATGGACTTTCTGGGCGATGTCGTGTGCGGTGGTTTTGCAACCCCCCTCTCACGTTCGCTGGCCGAAGAGGTCATTATTCTCTGTGGCAACGACCGCCAAAGCCTTTACGCAGCGAACAATATTGCCAGTGCGGCTAAGTACTTTGCTAGCATGGGTGGACGGACGAAACTCCTCGGCCTGGTCGTTAATCGTGACGATGGCAGTGGCGTAGCTGCTCGCTTTGCCGAGAAGATTAACTTACCGGTGTTGGCAAGTATTCCCCTCGACCGCACCGTGCGTGAACTGGCCGACGCTTGTAAACTCGCTTTGCAAGAACCTCGCTTTGACGCGATTTTCGACCGCTTGGCCCGCCAGATCATTGACCGCACGCTACCGGAAGTAAAAATGGAAGAAGTGCAGCCTCTCGCCTACAAAGAGTTTTTGAGTGTCTTTGGTGCGGAGGAGCCGGACATCGTACCCGATGGGGCGAGTGCCGAAGAGTTGTTTGGTGGGCAACCACAGCGGAAATCGGCACCGGTGATAACACTAGGTCTGATGGAGCGCGCGGTGGGCGACAAACCCGACATGGATGCACCAACCCGAATGGTGGTCAAGCGCTTACTCAACGAACTCGGTATGTACGTTACGGAAGCCAACCACGATCCCAAGAAAGGAATGACGCTCACCGTTGATGGCTACACCACCATTTGCATGGGGAGCGCTGACGATCTCGATAGTAAGATTGCCATTCTGGCTGCGTTAAAACGTTCGGGTGAGCAATTCCGTTATGTCGATTTACGCCGACCGGCTAGCCCATTCTACCGCTAACCGAGCGATTTGGTTGTAACCGTTGGGTGGATGATGGAGGTAAGTAATGCGGCTGCACCTTGCGACCAAACCGACCGAATATCGAGTTGCGCCGCTCATCCTGCGTGTACGTTGGTGGATCGAGGGATGGATTTGGCGCTGGGGCGAAACGGCAGCAACCTTGCACGCCAAAAGCCCTGATTTGCAACATCCACTATGGAGGCGGTGATGAACGGAACCGATATCATCCCTGATCTGAAAGAGCTTAGCCGTCTCCTGATCGAGCGGATGCGGGTAAAACGCCGCCCGGTTGCAATTACCTATTGTTATGACGGACCACCACCGGGATACGAGCCGGCCAATGTAGTCGCTTGTGCCATCGTGCGTGAAGCCGAACAGGGACGCCGAGTGTATATCGACGCAGAGCACCACGATTGCTGGGTCGGTCAGTACCACCTTGGCTTCAACCCCAATCCGGGGCCGTACATTACCGAGGGCATCTATCTGACCGATGCACAGGGCTTTTACACGCCGGAGGCAGCAGCTTGCAACAAACGACAAAGCTATTCGTTACCGGCCGGAATGATTAAAGCCTTGGCAGCGGCACCGCTCGATGATGTACCTGACGGTGTGCCGGTCGATCTGATGGTATGCGTGGTTGATCCGCAACGGGCAATGCAAATCGCCGGCGCTGCTAGTGTGCGGATCGGGACATTTCCGGTCGGTGAGTTAGGTGCTAGTGCTTGCGCCTCGATTTTTGCAGCCCCATGGCACACGAAAAATTCAGTTTTTGCCATTGGCGATGGCGGCGGACGGATGCATAACCGGCTCGATCCGAGTGAAATGTTCGTTTCCATCCCGCGATCACATTTGCGCTACGTGGTAGAATTAATAGAGAACTTCCGCATTGATCCACAAAAAATGCGTGAAGTGATTATGCCATCGTATGCCGCAAAAGCTAAACAGCCGCGAGAGGAGTGAACACTATGCCTAGCGGACTCGGAGAAGCCACCCAAATGATCGGTCCGTTGACGCCGGCAATCCTGTGTTGGGCCTGTTTGATCCTAACCGTTCTTGGTCTCGGTCTCACGTTCATCTGGACGAATGTCACGGCCTACGCTCGTCGCACTCGTAACGGGCGGAAACCGACGGCGGGATCGGTGGTCAAGTCACAACGTTAATCGGCCCACAGCGGGATCAGGGCGTACCCGTCGCATACAGCAGAGGGTTCGTTTATCTGTCCCGCCTACATCGGGGTTGATGGGTTGGGCGGGCATGTGCCCGCCCATACATTTTGTAAAGGTGTTGCGCAATGAACAATGAACACGACCAAGTAGTCACCACCGAAGAAGTATCGAGCAATGGGCAAGCGCCCGCGACGAATGCTCCGATACCACCCTACCCGTTTGTTGCCATTGTTGGTCAAGCTGAATTGAAGTTAGCGCTGTTGCTTTGTGTGGTCAATCCAACCATCGGTGGTGTGATGGTGATGGGCCACCGTGGTACCGCCAAATCGACATCGGTACGGGCCTTAGCAGCCATGCTACCGCCGATCAAGGCAGTGGCCGGCTGCCCGTATTCGTGCGCACCAGATCGGACAGCCGGTCTGTGCGATCAGTGCCGGGCGATTCCTGCTCAGAAGGGTAAATCCAAGAAACTGAGTGTGATCAATATTCCGGTGCCTGTCGTTGATTTACCACTCGGTGCAACGGAAGATCGGGTGTGTGGTACGCTCGATATTGAGCGTGCGCTAACGCAAGGAGTACAGGCGTTTGCTCCGGGCCTGCTGGCACGCGCCAATCGTGGGTTTCTTTACATTGATGAAGTGAATTTGCTCGAAGACCATTTGGTTGATGTGTTGCTTGATGTAGCCGCTTCGGGGGTGAATGTCGTGGAACGTGAAGGGGTGAGTATCCGCCACCCGGCACGCTTTGTGCTGGTAGGATCGGGCAACCCCGAAGAAGGTGATCTGCGACCACAATTACTCGACCGCTTTGGCCTCCATGCCCGCATCACGACGATCACCGATGTGAATGAGCGGGTCGAGATCGTCAAACGGCGCCGTGAATACGACGCCGATCCGTTTGCCTTTGCTGAGAAGTGGTCGAAAGAGACCCAGAAATTGCAGCGCAAGATTAAGCAGGCGCAACGTCGCTTGCCCGATGTCGTGTTACCCGATCCGGTGCTCTACAAAATCGCCGAATTATGCGTCAAGCTTGAAATTGATGGTCACCGTGGTGAGCTCACATTGGCCCGTGCCGCTACTGCTTTGGCTGCATTAGAAGGGCGTAACGAGGTGACGATACAGGATGTCCGCCGCATCGCAGTGCTCGCGCTACGTCACCGTCTCCGCAAAGATCCGTTGGAGACCCAAGATGATACTGTCCGAATCGAGCGAGCGGTAGAAGAGGTGTTAGTGCCGTAAGTGTGATGGCGATACGCATCCTGCCGCAATCCTTTCATCCTGTATGGACTGCGGCAGGCATCCTGCTGCAATCCACATAGCCAGGCACGTTACACCGTAGGAGGAATCGCATCTGGCAGCGTGACGAACAACAACGATCACGCTGACAGGAGTACATTATGGTACAAAGAGTGAAAGAACTACCGACAGGGCCACTTCCCTTCACGGCAATTGTCGGCCTCGAAACAGCCCGACAGGCTCTGCTCCTGTTGGCAGTCGATCCGCTACTGACCGGTGTCGCGATTGGGGCAGGAGCAGGTACCGGTAAGAGTGCGTTGGTACGCGCCTTTGCACATATGCTGGCCGGAGGACGTGAGTTTGACCCCACCTTACCCTGCAATTTGGTCGAGATGCCGATCGGCGTGAGCGAAGACCGGCTCTTGGGCGGGATTGACATTGAGGCGACGCTGGCCCTCGGCGAACGGGTGCATCGCAGCGGGTTGCTGGCACGGGCCAACGGCGGCTTGTTGTACGTTGATAGCGTCAACTTGCTCGACGATAGCACGATCAACCACATTCTCGGTGCGTTGGATAGCGGCGTAGTGCGGGTCGAGCGAGAAGGAATATCCGTTGTGGAACCGGCCCGTTTTGTGCTGCTCGTCACATATGACCCGGCGGAGGGTCCTCCCCGTCGCCATTTGCTCGACCGCCTAGGGTTGATCGTAGCGCCGATCGGTAAAGCACCGGTGACGACGCGGGCCGAGGTTGTGCGTCGCAACCTCCACCCCCCCCTTGATTACGAAGATGATGAGGCGCTGGTGTTGGCCGGCATTCTGGCGGCACGTGAATTATTACCGAACGTCACCATTACCGATGATCAGATTCGACAATTGAGTCTGACCGCACTAGCATTAGGGATCGAAGGGCACCGGGCCGATATGTTCGCGGTGCGGGCAGCCCGGGCAGCCGCCGCACTGGCCGGACGTGATGAGGTGAGTAATGAAGACCTTGAGCTGGCCGTGCGGTTAGTGATGCTGCCGCGTGCTACACGGTTACCAGAAATGACACCGGCAGAATCCCAACCACCACCACCAACCCCAGAACCGGCCCCACCACCACCGAGTCAACAACAAGAGGACGACGAGCAGAACAATGATGACGATCAACCACCGACGCCACCAGACGAAGAGCTGACAGTCGAGGATCTTATCCTGGCGGCAATGGATACAGAAGTACCGCCGGACATCCTCGAAACGCCGTTTACCGTGCGCCGACGTGGGCGGAGTGGTTCACGTGGTACTATTTCCGGGCAACGCGGTCGCCATATTCGTTCGGTACCGGGGAGTCCGGCTCAGGGACGGCTTGATGTCATTGCCACACTCCGTGCCGCCGCACCATGGCAACGACTACGAGCGAGCGACCATCCGCAACATCAGCATCGGCGTGGACGAATTCATCTACGTGCTGAAGACTTACACATCAAGAAATACCGTTCTAAGGCAGGGACACTCTTCTGTTTTCTGGTTGATGCCAGCGGTTCAATGGCTTTGCACCGCATGCGACAGGCGAAAGGCGCCGTCAATGCACTCTTGCAGCAAGCCTACGTCCACCGCGATCAGGTGGCGTTGCTGGCTTTCCGTGGTGAGCGGGCCGATCTGCTCCTTCCTCCATCACAAAGCGTCGAGCTGGCAAAACGCGCCCTCGACGTTTTGCCAACCGGTGGCGGCACCCCACTCGCAGCGGCACTCCTGGCGGCATACCAGATCAGCGAGCAAGCACGGGCGCGTGGTATCTTCCGCACCACCATTGTGCTGATCACCGATGGGCGACCCAATGTACCGCTTAAGGCCGACCCCACGATGGACAAAAACCGCCGGCTTGAACAAGCTCGTCAAGAGGTGCAGCAACTGGCCGGTCGGCTGCGCGCTGCCGGTGTCGGTGCTGTGGTCATTGATACCCAGCGCAGTTTCGTTTCACGGGGTGAAGCACAGCAATTGGCAGCTTGGCTCGGTGGGCGCTATGTGTATCTGCCAAACGGACGAGGGGATCAGATTGCGAATGCCGTCATTGCTGCTAGCGAAGAGATGTAGTCCCGTGTCATCAAACCAGAACCTGTGACACATAACAACACCGGCAACGATGATCGTTGCCGGTGTTCGTGTCCCCGGCAGGCCGGCCAGTAGAGGGAAGGAGGAGAGTGGAAGAGGGGCAACGGGGCACTGAAGAGATGATGTACAAGTAGCACTGAGGTTCGCTACAGTTGCCTCTCTACCGGCGGGCCATGCCGTCTTCACATGCCTATAGCATACGATGACAAGTTACAAGCGGCAAGAGTTCTTTATTCCCCTTTGCCATGACCCACATGGGTAGCATATAGCAGTATTAACTTTTGCGAGACAGCCGGTTGTCATAGCGCATGCACTCACAACCATCAGACAACAGATTGGCAACCAAGATGTGCTACAATCAAGAATAGTAAACCAACCGGCTCAACAAACCGTTGCATATGCCGTCTAAATCACGAGGCCCAACTCTATTTGACGCGCAACGTCAACAGACGTTGCAGCAACAAGCGCCACTCGCGGCACGGATGCGCCCACGCACGCTCGACGAATTCGTCGGGCAGACGCATATCATCGGTGAGGGTAAACTGCTGCGACGGGCAATTGCCAACGATCAGCTCTTTTCGCTGATCCTGTGGGGGCCGCCGGGGAGTGGCAAGACCACACTAGCTCAGATTATCGCAAGTAGTACCAATGCCCACTTCGAGCCGTTGAGCGCAGTGAGTGCTGGGGTCAACGATCTGCGGCGGGTCGTGCAAGAGGCTAAAGATCGGCTAGGCATGTTCCAACAACGCACGGTCGTCTTTATCGACGAAATCCATCGCTTCAACAAGAGCCAGCAAGACGCTATCCTCCCTTACGTAGAGGATGGCACGATCATTCTGATCGGCGCGACAACCGAGAACCCTTCGTTTGAAGTGAATGCAGCCTTACTCTCGCGAGCGCGCATCTTCACGCTTGAAGCGTTGACCGATGAAGAGATCGGCATATTGATCGACCGGGCACTGAGCGACCGTGAGCGTGGTCTAGGCGATCTGAAGATCATGCTGGCGAGCGATGCGCGTAAATATCTTATCAATATGTCAAATGGTGATGCGCGAACTGCACTGAACGCGCTCGAGGCAGCGGCCCGCTCGAAGCCACCGGCCATCGGCGAGACTCGGCTGATCACGGTTGATGATATTCGCGACGCCTTGCAAAGCCGAGCTGTGCGCTACGATAAACGTGGTGAGTTGCATTACGATGCTATCTCGGCGTTACACAAAAGCATACGTGACAGCGATCCCGACGGTGCACTGTATTGGTTGGGTCGTATGCTCGATGGCGGTGAAGATCCACTCTATATTGCCCGCCGGCTGGTACGGATTGCGGTTGAAGATGTGGGATTGGCCGATCCACAAGCGTTACCGCAGGCGATTGCAGCACAGCAAGCAGTACATTTTCTCGGTCAACCGGAAGGGGAGTTAGCGCTAGCGCAAGCGGTGGTCTACCTTTGCCTCGCGCCGAAGAGCAACGCCCTCTACCGCGCGTACAATGCGGTGCAACGTGACGTAGCCGAAACCCGCAACGAGCCGGTACCGCTCCATTTACGTAATGCACCAACGGAGTTGATGAAACGATTGGGCTACGGACGGGGCTACGAATATGCGCACGATTTGCCGGAAGGTCGGTCGGATCAAGAGCATCTGCCACCAAATCTGGTTGGTCGAATCTACTATGAACCGACTAACCGCGGTTTTGAAGCGGTCGCCCGTGAACGATTGGCGTGGCGCGAGGAACGTCGGTCGCAACCGGAACCGCCAGCACCGGCACCACCCGAGGAGTTAGCGCCCGGTGAAGAACCTCAGGCGCCGCCGGCGGAGACATCGCCACGGCGGCGTGGTAAACGAACTACCTTTTAGGGTTTCGCAGCGGCACGATGTTATTGTGCCGCACGATAAGCTGTTTCCTGACAAGGAACAAAGGTATGATTGACCGAGCACACGTCGTCATTATCGGTGCAGGCGTGATCGGCGCCAGTATTGCCTTTCATCTGGCCGAACGTGGTCTGCGCGATGTGATCATCCTTGAACGCGAAGAAACCGAAATTAGCGGAAGCACTGCTCGCTCGGCAGCCGGCGTGCGTCACCAATTCTCATCACGTACTAACGTGTTACTGTCGCGCTATAGTATCGAACGGTTGCGCCACTTTGAGAAAGAGGTGGGTGGTCACGCCGAACTACACCAAGTCGGTTACTTATTTTTGATTAACGACGAGGCGACATGGGCGCAATATATGCATAATGTCGCGATGCAACGCGAGCTAGGAGTGCGGGTTGAGGTACTTACCCCTGACGAAGCAGCTCGCTTTATCCCAAGGATGCGGATCGACGACCTCATTGGCGCAACATTTGGCCCTGACGACGGTTACTGCGATCCCTATGGAATCGCGCTCGGCTATCTGCGCGCAGCACAACGTCACGGTGTGCGTCTGCGCCGTAGTACACCGGCCATCGGATTCCACATCAATAGTGGGCGAGTCACGGCAGTTGAAACGCCAGCCGGTACCATTGGCTGTGAGATCGTGATCAACTGTGCCGGGCCATGGGCCGGTGAAGTCGCGGCGTTGGCCGGTCTCGATCTACCGGTGCGACCATACCGTCGTAACGTCTATATGACCACCCCCTTCCCGGTCATCAATGCACCGATTCCACTCACAATTGACGTTGCCACCGGTTTCTATATGCGACGCGAAGGTCAGAGTATTTTGATGGGCCGCTCGAAACCTAACGAGCCAAGTAGTACCAACACGAACGTCGATTGGGAATGGCTAGAAGCAGTGATAGAAGCCGGCATCTATCGCTTCCCAATCCTTGAGTCGGCAGGGTTAGCCGAGCAACAGTGTTGGGCCGGGCTATACGAAATCACCCCGGATCATAACCCCATCCTTGGTCGACACCCCGACCTTGAAGGCTATATTGATGCCAGCGGCTTTAGTGGCCATGGCATTATGCACGCTCCGGCTACCGGTCTGCTGATCGCCGAAGAGGTGATCGATGGACGGGCACACACTATCAATATCGACGAGCTGCGGATCGACCGGTTCCGCCGCGGTCAACTCGCATCCGAATTCAATGTTATCTAATGAGGTGATGAACCATGACACTTGATGAAGCCATCGCCGAAATCCAGCGCCGAATTGCTGCGGCTAGCCCCACTGCGGTGACAAGAGTGACGCGCGTGTCAACCGAGGAGGCGAGCATTCGCGCGTATGCCCCTGCTGCTGACGAACAGGCGATCAAGAATGCGACGAACGAGTTTACCATCTCCCTACTGACTAATGAGGGTCTCGATGTGCAGGTATTAGTGTATGACATTACGACCTCGCTCCCGCCAGAGGAGTAGGTGAGCGGGGATGACGAAGGCCTCATGTGGGGATTCTGCTGAGTAGATCAACCGGTTCGGAGGGCAAAAGAACCGCCCCGCTCACGTCCTTGCAGTCACAAGGGCGGAGGCGGGGCGATTACAGTACCACCACGATGCTGTCTCTGTGGCCTGCGTAAGATTTAGAGGATCATCTAGCCGGTGACGGCATAATCGCAGCCTCGGCTTATGTTCATCTCATCGTCGCTCACCGTCCATCAACACTTGCTGCAACTGCCGTTTGAGCCGCGCAAATGCTGGGTCGGTGACGAGGGCATACGAGCGCGGTCGTGGTAGATCGACCCGTACTTCCAACGCGATCCGCGCCGGGCGTGGCGTGAGGACATAGATACGATCGGCGAGAATGATCGCCTCGTCAATGTCGTGGGTAACGAGCACGACGGTGCGATCCAACCGATCCCAGAGCGTCAGCAGCCATTGCTGCAACTGAGCGCGGGTAAGTGCATCGAGCGCACCAAAAGGTTCGTCGAGCAGCATAATCGGGCGATGCCAGAGGACGGTGCGTAAAAAAGCGGCGCGCTGACGCATCCCACCTGACAAAAGAGCAGGGCGGGCATCGCCCCAGCCTTGCAAGCCGAAATCGGCCAGCAACGCACGCGCCTCGCGGCGGGCCGCCGCGACATCGCCGCCCTGCACAACCGTCGCCAACACCGCATTCTCGATCACCGACAGCCACGGCAACAGCGCATCACGTTGCGGCATATACGCCACCTGCCCGCGCCGACCGGTCACCTCAATTCCGTCGATCAGCACTGCACCGGCATCAGGCGATTCAAGACCGGCAATGATGTTGAAGAGAGTCGTTTTTCCACTCCCGCTCGGACCAATAACGGCGACAAACTCGCCTGCCGCGGCCTGCATACTCAACCGGTCGAGCACCTGAACCGGACCGGTTGGCGATGCGAAGGTCTTACTAATTGCACGAAGTTCGAGCGTTGACATATATGTATTGTGATGGCAAGACGCGAAAACGCACCGGGCAGAAGATCGTTTTCACGTCTTGACACGGCTACGGCAAGAAATCGTTGGTAAACGCCTTTTCCGGCTCGATCATGCGAGCGATCAGGTTACGATCGGCCATCCACTGTGCGTAGGCACGCCAGACTTCAAGCTTCTGCTCGCCCCAGCGTGCTGCCTCGGCCTGATACTGACCGGCCAGATATTGCTGACTACGCCGGACAAGTTCGGCATCGAGTTCAGGCGCAGCTTTGAGCAAAATATCGGCTGCTTCACCCGGTTGCTCAATGGCAAAGCGATACCCGGCGCTCGTGGCAGCGAGGAAGCGTCGCACAAGATCGGGTTGTTCGGCAATGAGCTTCTCACCGGTGATGAGCACGGGCGTATAGTAATCGGGAATGCACTGGAGATCATTCATCATCACAATGTTGAGTGGCACGCCCCGCACCTCAGCCTCGATTCCCGTCCAACCCTTAAAGATCCAGACAAAATCCACTTCATCACGCTCGGTCGCGACAAAGAAATCGGAGCTGCCGATGTCAACGAACTGCACCTGATCGAATTGATCGCCAACTCCAGCGCATTCGAGCAACCCCTTAATCACTGCTTGTTCGACGGGCGAACCGAATGCACCATACTTTTTACCGATAAAATCGCGCGGGCTAGTGATGCCCTCTTCAGCACGGCTGGCAAAACCACTCGTATTGTGCTGAATAATCGCAGCAATCGAGACAATCGGTACGCCCTCGACCCGAGCCTGAGTTACGCCTTCCTGATACGAAATACCAAAATCGAGGCGGCCCGTTGCCACCAACTGCTCGACAGTCCCCCCCTCTTGTGCGCCGAGGATCTCAACCTCTAAGCCTTGCTGGGCATAGTAGCCTTTCGCCTGAGCAACGTACAAGCCGGTATGGTTGGTATTCGGCGTCCAATCCAGTCCCACCCGCACTTTGGTGAGAGGAGCTTGGGTCGACGTTGTCGGCGTAGCGGCACCACCGCCACAGGCGGTCAGCAGGATGACCAGGGTCAGCAAAAACCATCTGTGCATTAGTGTTCTCCCTTCCAAAACACGATCCAGCGTTCAAGCAAACTCACCAACGAAAAGAGGGCAACCGTGAGTAACGAGGTTACTAATGCCGCGACAAAAACCTGATCGGTGCGAAAAGCGCGTAACGAACGGGCGATGTACACGCCCAACCCAGCGCTAGCCCCAATCCATTCGGCCAAGACTGCACCGATAACACTGTAGGTAATCGCGACTTTGATCCCGGTAAAGATCATTGGCAGCGCTGCACGCAAACGGAGCAAGCGAAGCAGTTGCCAGTAGGTAGCACCCATCGCCTCAAGGAGACGGCGCTGATCGCGGTCGGCGCTTTGCAAGCCATCAATTGTATTGACCACAATCGGGAAGAAGGTAATCAGAGCGACGACCAACATCTTGGGTAAAAGACCGAACCCAAAACCCACCACCAATAACGGTGCAATCGCAACAATCGGCACCGTCTGAGATGTTACCAGTAGCGGATAAAGGGCGCGACGGAGCAACGGCGAGGCATCGAGGGCCACGCCCAGCCCAAAACCGGTCACCAATGCCAGTGCGAAGCCGGGGATAGTCACGGTAAGGGTAGCCAAGGTATGTTCGACCAACACCGGCAAGCTGCTCAAGAGCGTAGTCACAATCCGAGACGGTGGTGGCAGCAACCAGACCGGTACAGCCCAAAACCAGACCAGTCCCTCCCAAAGGAGCAATAAGCCAACCACGAGGAGAGTCGGCGGTCCGTATTCAGCCAATCGAATCCGCCACGTTACCTGCACCGACAACGGCCGGGTTGGAGGAGTAATAGGAGCAGAAGCCTCTTCACTCATACTTCGCCAACTTTTCGGCAATCGACGAACCGTTGGGATCGTAATCAACCTTGATCAGGGTAAAGACCCGGCTAGCACCGGCGGCCAGTACAGCGTCTTGCGCCCGTTTAATCACGGCCATAATCGTATCGTAATCACCTTCAATGGTCGTTTCCATTGGACAGACACGGTACGTCAAGCCACTTTCGGCCACTACCGCAATCGCGGCATCAACAGCGGCATAGGTCGTAGCTTTATCGGGCAAACCGGCGGGCAGAACCTCGAAACTGACGGTAACTGCGGGCATACGTTCCTCCTTAACATACGATCATCTAACAACAAAAAACCGCCGCCCCAGCGAATGGAAGCGACGGTACGTCACATCACTTAGCAATCCCTCCGCTGGCATAACCCAGATCAGGTTCAAAGGGTTAGCGGCATCAGTTGGGCCGCACTCTCAGCCAGGCTCTCCCGGCACCCCTCGCTACATATGAAGTTGTGTTGGTAATGATAGAAGGAAGTTAAGCGCTTGTCAAGCGCCAGACAACAACGACCGGCTAGTGCCGGTCGCTTCTGGTGGGCCGCCTCGGATTCGAACCGAGAACCTGTCGGTTATGAGCCGATTGCTCTGCCGTTGAGCTAGCGGCCCGCTGCCTTATTATAGCGAAGAGCAAGGATTGTCGTCAACTCATCGGTTTTTGCCCAACTACCAACAGCATTGAGCGGGTTGGTGGGATGGCCGTCGTAAGGACGAAGAAGAGCGCCTTGGCGAGCACACGATGAGGAGCGCGGAACAGCCGGCCGGCTTCGAGACCGACTCGCTCCCACGGTGATTCAAACCGCTTGAGCGCAATGCGAAAACCGGCTTGCTCAACAAGCCACGTCAGCTCGTCCATGGTGTACGTGCGGCTATGGGTGGTATAGCGCGCCTCGCCCTCAAGCAACATTTGATGGCGAAACTCTTCACGGGTACTCAAGCTCTGCCACAACAGCATGCGGACAATCGCCCGCGCCCGACTTTTGAGATACAGCTCATTGGGTGTCGTAATCAGCACACGACCACCGGGTCGAAGGACGCGGTAAAACTCACGTAAGATCGGCAGGGGCGAATAGACCATGTGCTCGATCACTTCTGAAAAGATCACCCAATCAAAGCCGGCATCAGGATAGGGCAGCGGTTCGCGCTCAAGATGAACCCGCCGTACTTCGACCCCTAACCGATCCCAGAGCGCTTTGCGGGTAAGAGGGTCGAGATCGGCCCCACTGACTCGAAAACCGGCGCCAACTAATAATTCGGTAAACTGGCCCGGAGTGACACCGACTTCAAGTACATGCGCGCCATGCGCCGGCCCCATTGCTCGCAACATTGCGGCGAAGCGATGGCGATGTAAGCGGAAGTAGGCCTCTTTACCATCGGCACGCGCGCTCTGGGCCACCCGCGCAAAAAGAGCTGATTCATCAACTTTCGTCATGGTTTGTTCGTCTATGTAATAAGAAGTTGCACATCATCGCTTACACGGTAACGGCGGTCTACCTCATTATGCCGCGCCGTATAGTATCATACTCGTGACAGATCGGCGAGTCGGGTATCGCGCGCCGGTTTGATAGGAAGGAGCCGAGGAATGTTTCCACCTTCTCAGTCGTCAACCCCACAACGAAGCGAATTGAGCCGACTGTTTCTGCGATGGCTCATCTACTCGCTGGCAATCTTTGCTGCGGTCTGGATCGTACCGGGGATCGAGTTTAGCGGGCCGGGCTGGCAGATTGGGGTAGTAGCTCTGCTGTTTGGGCTGCTTAACGCTCTGCTACGGCCCCTGCTTTACTTCCTGACCTGCCCGCTCGTTATTTTGACCCTCGGTTTGTTTGGCTTGGTGATCAATGCGCTGCTGTTAGGATTAACGTCAGCACTCGCCGACCAGCTTGGTATCAATTTCGTGGTTAATGGCTTCTGGCCGGCCTTTTTTGGTGGCGTGGTTATCTCGCTCGTCAGCACGACCTTGCAATACCTTGCCGGCGATGTCCAATTTCGGATCGTGGTTGAGCGTCGGCCAAGGGAGTAAGGAGGGGTACAGTGACGCCCGTACCCCTAGCGACGAATAATGGCCTCAAATCCGTTCACGAGCGCGATGGAGCCGTATCGTGCGGGTTAGCAAGGTAGCACCCAGCAATAACACACCAAGGAAGGGTATCCCGGCACTCGTATTCGGTAGCGGTGCTTGACTACCGCTTTGACCACCTGCCGCCGGTGGTACAGGTATGGTGGTAGCGGTCACCGTGCCACCCGTCATCGGCGTCACCGTCACCGAAGCAATTACCGTCACCGTTGCCGTCACCGTCGGGCTACTCGTCACTACCGGCGTTCGACCGATCGTTGGTGACAACGTCGGAGTAGCCGTCGCCACCTGCTGTGATCCGACCACCAACACGGTACTGATATTGGAAAAGACCGGCCGACTCAACCCGCTATAATTCGCCTGCGCTTGAACCACAAGGAGCGTACCCACTGCCACGTTAGGCTGGACACGGGTTGCAATGGTCAACTCTACCCGCTCACGGGGGGCGAGATCAGGTGCAACGTAGGTTACTATCCGCCCGTTGATCACCGGATCGGCCCCGCGACTTGCATTGGCATTCAACACCTGCAAGTTCGCCGGCATAACGCTGCGAACATTGACAGTGCTGATCGTTTGAGATGGATGCGAGTTGCCCAAGATTACCGTAAAGACCACGTCCTGACCGGCATAAACACTTCCCCAATCACTCGATAGCCGCAAGAGCAGATCAGACTCACCGAACACAGCCGGTGCAGGTGGCTCGGTTGGAGTTGGCGACACCTCCGGTGTCGGCGTATTGGTTGGCGGTACCGGCGGACGAGGACGCGGCGTTGCTGTTGGGCGAGGCACAACCGTGACGACCGGCGCCGGTGATGGCGGCTCCGTCGGTAACACCGGTGGAGGAGCAGTGGGCGGCGGTGGTACGGGTGATGCTGTTGGAGTAGGCTCAGGAGGCGCCGGAGGTCGTGGCGGAGATGTTGGCCGTGGGGTAGACGGTACCGGAGTGTTGGTTACAACCACCGTTGGCGGGATAGCCGTCACCAATGTTGGGGTAGTAGGCACCGTTGGGGTTGGGGTTGCCGTGAGGGTTGGGGTTGCAGACGTTGGTTCTGGAGTGGGCTGTGCTGATCCGGCAACCGTGACATTGACAACATTTGAAACACCGATCCGCAAACTACCCTGTTCAAGTGTCGCTTGATTAGGAATAACCGTTCCCTCGCTGACCGATGAACCTACCCGTACCTGTATCGTTACTGATGCCGGATTAAGACTACTAACGTTTAGCGTGCAGAGCACCGTCTGACCCAAAAAGCACGATCCTCCTACCGCCGATACGTTGAGTACTTCAAGCTCAGGTGCTAGTACATCACGTAGCGTCAGGGTAAGCGTACTATCACTTTGGGTCGTCACGGCAAGACTATAGCTAAACGGTTGACCGGGCGCCGCTGTACTTAATGAAGCAAACTTGTTCACGCGGGTGATACCAGGGGTAGGTGACGGTGTCGGTGTATTTACCGTCGGCGTCACCGCGGTCGGTGTATTTACCGTCGGCGTCACCGCGGTCGGTGTATCCACCGTCGGCGTCACCGCGGTCGGTGTATTTACCGTCGGCGTCACCGCGGTCGGTGTATCCACCGTCGGCGTCACCGGGGTTACCGTTCCTGGCGTGGGTGAATTTACCGGTGTAAACGTTGGTGGGCGCTGTTCAAGGCTAACAGTCGTTTCAGTCACAGCCATCAGCCCCTGCGCCGGCACAACCGGCGGGAGCAACCAATTCAGCACCTCGAACGAGAGAGGTACCACAATCATCAAGACACTCACCGCAATCGCCATAAGTTCCCAGATCGTCCACGGTGCCGGAGCACGACCGCGACCAGGGGGTAACTTGGCAGAGTGCGACGGTTTTGGTGGCATACAGCCTCCTTGCCTCAACTGAGCGGGCGCGAGTCGACCAGATCGGCAATGACGATCAGGCGTTGCGTATCCCAGTTGGTGCAGGTAATCAAGGTGAGAACGGGTGATGGAGTCGGATCCATCACCTCCACCTGCGTTGGCCAAACATTGCGCAATTCACGGACACGGTAGCGGTACTGCCAACTACCTGTTTCGAGCACAA
The DNA here is from genome assembly GCF_049970315.1 of Chloroflexus sp. Taxonomy (GTDB): domain Bacteria; phylum Chloroflexota; class Chloroflexia; order Chloroflexales; family Chloroflexaceae; genus Chloroflexus. The sequence continues at coordinate 85,161 of NZ_JBMFNE010000011.1, read as the reverse complement.
TCTCATCACCAACCTTAAGTGCCGGTAGATTACGAAACACCGCCCCGCGCAAACCGGCGTGACCCGACAACACGGTGTTACCTGTCGTTCCCGGCAAAGCTGTGCCGTGATGGTAGCCGGCAGCATACTCGGCCACCTGCCACGCACCATCGACCACAAAGACCTCGTAGACAGGTGTATCCAATTGGATCGCGGGGATACGCAACCGTTGCGGTCGGGGATCGGTTTTGGGTAAGGGTTGAACATGCGTTTGTGGCGCAAGATAATCTGGTGGTTCGACGGCCAATTCAGATTTCGTAAAGGGCAAGGCAGGAAGATGAGGTGCAGCCGCCGGTGGAGCGACCGGAGCCGGTGGGATCGGTATTGTCGGTGCAAGCACCTCAGGTTGGGTTTGTGCTATCCATGCTCGCCACCAATCACGCCCGTAGCCATCGATCAGCCAGTATGCAAAGACTGCAACCATCGCGATAAAGAGGATGACTTCGGTGACGAGCAGTACTCGATCAACCCAGGTGCGCTGCAAGAAGCCGCGTAGTGCCTGTTCACGCTGCACCGTGCGTGAACGTAACTGTGCCGGACGCAGCGGATGGCGCCGAGCCGGGATTTCTTGTAACAGGAGGTGTTGCAGCAAATCGCGATCACTGATCGGCTGTTCCGACGATACAGCCAACCAGCGGGGAGAGGAGCGTTGCTGCGAAGATGTGGTCATCGTCGTACTGTTACTGACTCTGCTCGTGAACAGAATGGTACACTCGGTTGAGAATCTCGCTGTATCGCAAGCGGCATTACAACCTTTTCGGTTTGAAAAACGACATATTCCGCATGATTAGCACACAAATATGCATTCCATCCATTCGATTGCAAGCATTATAGCCGAGGCTAGAATGCTCTGCAATAGGCAACTATGGCTATCTACCATGCAAACACGCGGTCAAGTATTATCCGGTCAGGGCCACACAGAGACGTTCTACCCCGGCAACAAAGACGTGTGGTTCGGTCAGCGCCGACAGCATAATATGACAGCCGGGAACATCACCGTAGAAATAACCAGGATGGACAAAGACGCCCTGTTCAAGGAGATAGAGAGCGAGCGCCTCTTCATCATCCCAGCCGCTGATGGAAGGAAAGAGATAATAACCACCGGCAGGAGGACGGGCATGGATACGGTGGTGATCGGCGAACCGTTGCAGGGCAAAGGTCAGATTCGTGCGCACCCGTTCAACCATCGCTGAAACAAACGCTTCACCGGCAGCGAAGAGGGTCGGCAAGAGGAACTGGCTGAGCGCATTTGCCCCAAGCAACGTATCGTTAAGCAGCTCTAGCCGTGCAGCAAAAGCGCGCGCAGGTCGGTTAAGTGCAATCCATCCCAATTTGAGGTCGGGTAAAGCGAACAATTTTGAGATACCGTTCAGGGTAAATACCGGCAGATCGGGATGGAGGGCCGCCAACGGCGGAGTCGAAGGTGCTGCATACGTAAATGGAGCAAAGACCTCATCACAGATGATAGGTACACCGAGCAGATCAAGGGTTGTCAGCGAATGTTCGACAATTGCGCCGGTGGGGTTATGTGGTGAGACGATCAAAATTGCGCGTGTTCGGTCATCAACCGCGCGACGCAACGAGCGTTGGTTGATCTGCCAATCCCGGTCTTCATCGAGTTGATAGCTACGCAATTCCAGATTACGGAGCGCAGCCAGATATTCAAACAGTGGGTAGGTCACATTCGGTACGAGGAGGTTATCACCCGGATCGGCGAGTAAAGCAAAGAGCAGACTATAGGCCTCGCTCGTGCTGGCCGTCAGGAAAATATCGTTGGGCGTGAGAACCAACGGTGGCGTACGCCGTGCGTAATACGCGACAATTGCCTCGCGTGCTGCCAAATCACCGTGAGGATCAGGTCGGTAACAGCGAGTTGTCCAGTATTTAGCGGCAGCAGTTGCCAATACCTCCGGTGGAAAGAGCAACCCTTGGGTTGTCGGGTTACTGCTTGTTAGATCGATCAGATCGCCGCGTGCTGCACACGCTTGCCGGGCTACCTCCAACCGATTGGGTGACAAATCAAGCTGGGTAAAAACGCCGGCCATCCTACGCACCATTCAGCGAAACAGCGAGATGACGCCAAAACGCATCACGTTCACCGGGCACAAACGGCAGATAGAGTGCAACCCGGTCGAGCAAACCCTCGTACCGTTCCCGCAACGCCGCTGGCAGATCGGCCGGATCGGCTTCCACAGCAAAGGTCGCCATCATTGTTTCGTCGATCAGTGCAGTCATCTCGGCCCACCGCTGCTGCGCCGCCAAGCGCGACAACTCTTCGCCAACCTCACCCCAGCCATGGCATTCAAGCACAGTGCGGTAGGTCGGTGTCGAGGCATAAAAGGCAATTTGCTGACGCACGAAGGCGCGCATGCGGGCGCGTTCGGTGGCATTATGTCCGGTAATCACTAAAGCACTTCCGGCGATGATACACGCCGCCGGATCGCGACCGGCAGCCACAGCTCCGGCGGTAATCTGCGGGCGCAAAACTTCGCGCAAATAACGGGCACTTGAGAGTGGATGGGCGTGGAAGCCATCGCATATCTCACCGGCCAGATGGGCAAGACCGGTATTCACACCGGCGATATAAATTGGGATCTGCGGATGATCGATCGGGCCAGGACTAAAGAAAGGTGTCATCAACGTATGTTGATAGTATTGTCCGCGATAATCGAGCTTGCTGCCAGTCTGCCAACACTGCCAGATGGCACGGAGCGCATCGATGTAGTCGCGCAACCGGCCTACCGGCGAATCCCAGACGCTGCTAAAACGTCGTTCGATATGGGCCTTCACCTGTGTGCCTAACCCCAACACAAACCGCCCGCCACTAAAACCGGCCAGATCCCACGCAATCTGAGCCGTCACCATTGGGCTACGTGGAAAAGCGATTGCCACCGCCGTACCGATAGTAAGCCGCCGCGTATGTTCGGCAGCAATTGTGAGGGGGAGAAAGGGGTTGTGGGCTGTCTCCGGTGCCCAAAGCGCAGCAAAGCCAATCGCCTCGGCAGCTTGGGCCACGGCGGCGGCGTTCGGCAAGGGATTGGCATCAACCTGAAAAGCGGCATCGAGCAAGAGCATAATGTTCTCCGTGACAGATCGGCTTCTGAATGGATATGATAGCAGATGTTAGGGCAAGAGGTGCAGGCCACTACGGGTGCGAAACTCGCGACGCGGGCTGAGGGTGAAGAGCCGCCAAGAGTCACAAAAGACATAGAATCTTGGCTTTTTGCGAGCTTTAGGTGTTTTTATGGTTATTCCTATGCCGCACGCCACAGCGCAAGTTGGCTACCTTGCGCAAGACCTCTACCATTGCCGCATTCCGTAGAGCAAGCACCGAAGGATGGTGACCACATGGCCCCGAAGGGCTGCTACGGTTGCGAAACTGGCGACGCGGGCTGAGAGTGAAGAACTGTCAAGCGCCACAAAAGACCCAACATCTAAGAGGGTCGTTTTGCGCGGTTTGGGTGTTTTGGTGGCTCTTTATCACTCATCCCACAACGAAGGAAGGGTTGGGAGGGCAGATACTGCTACGAAACGATGCACAAATGATACGTTTTCGATGAGTAATAGAATCCCGCTCTTGGGGGAGATTGCTTCGCCTCGCGGCGGGCCGAGCGGTGCTCGGCCCCGACCGCTCGGCTCGCAATGACAAGCGAGAAGCGGCTCCTCACTCCACATCGCAAGATCAGCCACCGGGCGCTGCGACGATACCGTTGCGTTCGTCGTTTACGGCCTAATCTGATGCAGCAGCGCCGTCAAACGGTCATAATCCTCTTTGAGCAGCCGGGCCAATTCACGGCCAACCCGCACCAGATAGGCAGGGCCATCACGGCGGGCCAATGCGATCGCGCGGACGGACACGGCCAACAGTTCATCCGACGGCACCCCGGGAGCGAGCAAAACGGTGCGCAAAAAATCGAGTTGCTCGCCGAACATAACCAGTTCAGCATCGGTACAAGGATAGACTGAATAGTGAACCGGTGGCGGCTGGGGCGGCAGGCGTTGAAACAAACGCCCATCGAGGGTGTAACCGACCGTCAGTGCAGCGAACTCGGTTTGCAGCACCTCGCCGAGATCGGGATGTTCGCGGTAGATTTGGTCGTCGTACAGATTGCGCCCGCTGTAGGTACGGCCACGCACAATCGCCCGACCACCCGGTTCGCGGCTGCCGGTATGAATATCGTAGACCAGTCCATAGACCTGCATATTGGTATCACGAGTCGTGGCCCGCACCAACGCGCCAAACGGCGGCGCAGCCAACAATTCGTATGTCGCAGCGACAAACTGAGTCGTCGAAGACTCGATAATTTCACCGATCCGGCCATTTTGCGGCATCGTCATGAGTATCATCCCTGCACAAACTGCTTACTCTCGCGCTTGGCCGAAACGCCAGCCGGCGCTTCGGCGCGCTGGATCGCACCAGAGACCATCTGCTCGAACATGCGCCGCTCGGCGCTGCGAATCACCGCTTGTTCGTGAGCACGCTGCAAGGCAATCGGATAGCCCAGGCCGCGCGCCGCTTGATCGTAGACCAACGCATGCACCTGATTGACCCATGCCGGCTGGCTCGCCACCCAACCGGGTAGCTCGACACGGGCCAGCTCGCGCCCGACCCGCAAGAAAAAGAAGTGAATCTGGTGATGTTCGTACCGCTCAACGCTAATCCGGCTCAGCGAGCGAAAAATAGGACTGCGCTGACCTTCACGCAAACGCGGCGCAAACAGATCGGCGTCGATCAAGTCTTGGCACACCATACACGACGGGGTGAGTCCCTGTTTGGCATCACTACATTGGGTACAATTTGCCCCGCGCTGCGCTTTGACATTCACATCAGGGCACAGCATCAACCGGACCAACCCCATCACCTCTGGCGAGCGACTGCGACTGATGTACGAAGCAACCGGGATGGCTAGCTTCTGCATCTGGTCGAGATATGCCAAATACTGCTGCAAAAAGTGATCGCGTACTTTCGCGTCGGCATTCGCCAACGCCCATCGAATCAAGGTACCATCTTGTAATGCTACACGTGGAAGGTTCGGATCGGTCAGATAGTCGGCGGCTAATCGTGCCAACGCTAATCCTTCCTCAACATCACGCCGCATACTCAGCACCGCACCTTCAATGGGAATGCGGCGCGTGTCATCAGTCAAAAATAGCTCATCTTCGGTAAAGAAGAGGCGCGGTAGCGATTCGAGCCGAGCTTCTGGGTTGGTTCCATACCGGATATAGACCTGCCCAATGTTGATCAAGTAACAATCAACCTCACCGTGGCGGTCGACATCGAGATGCGAGCCATCGGTCGCCACGATTGCATAGTCGTTGGGTATAGGTGGCAAATCGCCTACCGTATCGAGCGCCTCCACCGGATCGGCCAATAGCCAGTTGAACGATGGTGAACTTAACTCAACCGCGGTATGCCATGTATCTTCCTGACCGACCCCGGCCAGATAGCGTTGGCGCACCTCATCAAGACGCTGATCACGCTGTCGCGCTTCACGGGCAACGGTCTGGCTCATCACACGAACCTGTTTACCGAGCGCAGCGAGATTAAGACTCATGCCGACTCCTTCGCTCACCTGTTCGTATTGTTTAGGATAGATGATCCGGTACGGTCTGTCAATGTACGTGGGCAAAGGAGAACGTTACGGTAAAGGTGCAATGTTCGATATACCGAGAGTGTGCTGTGCGAGCGATCGCACTTCCAGCTTGCACCATACCGTTTGCGAGATAACCGACGCCCCACTCAACATGCAGGCAACTCACGCGCAACCATCACCATAAGCAGACTGCATGCGCAGCTTGCATAGCTCCAGCGCTACTACACAAATATCATCATTTTAGAATATTGCCTAGCTACGCTGTCCTTGCTACATCGGGAAACACTTCGGCGGTATTCTCAACCGGGTTGCCGCAAGCGCGCAAACTGAACATCTACACTACGTTCATCCCGATGACTGCACGCTAGCCACGTACACACAATAGCCCCTGCGCGTAGAGCCATTGTAAGACAACGGCTCTACGTTCACCCTTGCCTGCCCATCCTCAACCTTTGCCTAGCAATGGTATCATACACCAACGGCATCCATCCGTCGCCCATCAGCCCTCGCCGGCGATGCGCGACGTTACGATTCAGGGTTGGCTATGTCCATCACGACCTACCAAGCGGCACTAGACTACATCTACAGTTTCATCGACCCCACCCGCCAAGGATCGCCCGATCCCTCTATTGCCCAACGCGGACTAGATCGAATTACCGCATTATTACGCGATGCCGGCAACCCACACCAACAATTACGTGCCGTCGTGGTAGCCGGTACCAAAGGCAAGGGCAGTACGTGCGCGATGATTGAAGCCATGGCGCGTGCCGCTGGGTTGAAGGTGGGGTTGTGGACATCGCCGCACCTCAGTTCGTACCGCGAACGGATCCAGATTGACCGTGAGCCGATTAGTCAGCAGACGCTGATCGAGTTGGTCAATGCAGTGTTACCGGTGGTAGAGGGGTTTGACGTAGCGACCTATGGCCGGCCTAGCACGTTCGATATTGGTTTTGTGATGGCGATGCGCCATTTTGTCGCCAAACAGGTCGATCTGGCCGTCGTCGAGGTTGGTTTGGGCGGAAGGTATGACGCGGCGGCGACGATCACACCACTGGTCGCGGTGATTTCCTCGATCAGCTATGACCACATGGCGATACTGGGGCCAACGTTGCGCGACATTGCCTACAACAAAGCTGGTATTATCCGCGCCGGCCAACCGGCAATCACGGTACCGCAGCACGTTGAGGCGGCAGCGGTCTTCGTCGCTGAAGCGCAGACGGTTGGCGCGCCGCTCTGGCTGGCCGCTGAGGCGGCAGTGGAGCCGTGGCTGGCAGACGGACAGCCGTTAGCTTATCCAGCGCCGCCGCAGCCGGGCAAGTTGCACGGCACGTTCCAACGAGAAAATGCGCGGTTGGCGATGGGAGCGGCGTTGCTGTTGCGCGGGCAGGGGATTGCGATTGACGATGCAGCGATCCGGCGCGGGTTAGCCGCAGCGTGGTGGCCGGGACGGTTTGAGTTGATCGACGGCCCACCGCGCATCTTGATCGATGGCGCCCACAACGGTGATTCGGCAGCAAAGTTGTGGCAGGCTATCGAGCAAGAATTACCACATCACCGGTTTATTCTCGTGCTCGGTACATCGCGCGATAAAGATATTGCTGCCATCGCTGCCGCACTCGCTCCGCACGCCGATCACATCATCATTACCCGTTCGAGCCATCCCAAAGCGATGGACCTCGACCGCATCGCGACTGAGGTCGAACCGTTCACGAGTGCGCCCATCACCATCGTACCTATCGTGGCCGAAGCGATTGCGACAGCACGCACCTTAGCCGGTCCCGATGACCTGATCTGCGTTACCGGCTCGCTGTTTGTAGCCGGTGCAGCACGCGAGGCGTTGGGATTGGCGGTGGCAGATTAGATTGGTTATGATGAGGCGCTCGTGTATGAGCGTAGTCCAACACGCCAAAACAAGCGCGACGCCAGGAGTAACACACCGGCGACTATCGGCGCGAGCGCAAGGTAGAGCGGATCCAGCAGACCGATGAGTGCCGCCGCCGGGAAGGTGGTGAGGAAGGCGATTGGGATGATAAACGTCAAAACCAATCGGATCGTCGGGCTATAGACCGTTACCGGAAAACGCCCCGTCTCATAGATAGCAGTGAGCAGTTCGGTGACATTCTCGACCTGCACCAACCAGAAAGCCGTCGTCACCAGGAGCATCCAGATGGCGTAGGCCGTTACGATGCCGCAGCCGAGCAAAAAGAGAAAGGCAAGCAGTTGCACGGGAGTGGGCCACATATCACCAAGCCAAAGCCCGTAACCGATCAGGCCTAAACCGGTGAGGAGATCGGGCAACACGAGCAGATTAATCTGGCGCAGTGACGCCATAAACTGGCTATCAACCGGCTTGACCAACACAAAATCGAGTGTCCCTTTCTGAATATGTTCGACGATGCGGGTAATGTTGGGGCGCATAATACCATCGATCAAGCCCTCGAAGATACGAAAGAGACCGACGACCAGCAACGCCTGCGGCAACGTCCAGCCGCCGAGCGTGCCGCTAAACTGGAAGAACACGAGCGTACCGAGCACACCCCATACGAGCCACAAGGTGCTCTGAAACAGCGCAGTGACAAAATTGACTCGATACTCGAGGGCGATTTGTAAGCTATTGTGAGCAAAGAGGGCAAACAGGCGAAGGTAGCGGAGCATAGGACGTATATTCTCGTGATACGTGACCAATGATGAAGACGCATTGCAGGTATTGTACCAGAAGAGAAAAACGCACACCGTTGTGACATGCGCGACTGCCAGCACCGACACACCTCACCGAGCAGCAACAGACGGTACAGCATCGATCCCCCTCGCCGCGGAAGATTCGGAGCGGAATGACATCACTTGACAAGGCGCACAAACACTTACCGAGCATCCCACCATAACATCACCACATCGGCGCTGGAATACGGGAGACGATAGCAGTACGGTAGTGCGCATTGCGTCCTTGAGGGTAAGGAACGATGGACGCGACACACGATCACTCAACGACGTTAGAAAACCAGGACACGAGAGTAGGCCAATGCGGGTCTTTACATGCGACAGTAGCCCCGCAACCAGGCAGGGCTACCGTCGCATTGCTGTATGATAACGAGCTGAGATACCTATCACAACCCTACGCCCGTGCAAAGCGGGCAAACTGCGGCGCCAATGCCGGCGGCAGTCGGCCAACGATATGCGCACCGTCGCTACCGAATTCCTCAACTTCGATCACACCACGCTGTCGCCAGAGCGCAACGAGGTCGTTACGCTGGTAGGGGATCAACGCATCAACCCGCACCATGCGTTGCGCCAACGTCGCCACAATCCGCTCACCAAGCGTCTGCAACCCCCAGCCGCGCTGGGCTGACACGGCTACAATATCACCGGGCAGACCCATCTCAGCAGCGATCTGGTCAATACCCTCAGCAGTTGCACCCTCGAGCAAATCGATCTTGTTGAGGACCGTCAAGATCGGCTTATAATCGACCTTTAGCTCGCGGAGAGTCCGCTCAACCGTCTGCGCATGCTCTTGAGCATTACGATGGGTCACATCAACCACGTGCAACAACAGATCGGCTTCCTCAATTTCTTCAAGAGTAGCCCGAAACGCAGCGATCAGTTGGGGTGGTAATTTTTGGATAAAACCGACGGTATCGGTCATCAGCGCAACGGTATTACCGGGCAACAATACCTGCCGCGTAGTCGGATCGAGGGTAGCAAACAGCTTATCTTCCGCCAACACATCGGCGCCGGTCATCGCGTTGAGTAAGGTACTCTTGCCGGCGTTGGTATAGCCGACCAGTGCGATAATCGGTACACCGGTCTGACGCCGACGCTGACGGTACAACTCGCGGTGACGGTGAACATCGGCTAATTGCTCTTTCAGCCACGCGATCCGGCGTTCGATCAAGCGGCGGTCAATTTCGAGCTGCGTCTCACCGGGGCCGCGCAGACCGACCATACCACCGGCTGAAGTACCACCACTGGTACCGGTCTGTCGCTCAAGGTGCGTCCACTGTCGGCGCAGACGCGGCAAAAGGTACTGATACTGGGCCAATTCAACCTGCAAGCGCCCCTCATGAGTGCGAGCGTGACGGGCAAAAATATCGAGGATCAACGCAGTACGGTCAATAACTTGCGTTTGTAACTCCTCTTCCAGATTACGGATCTGGGCCGGACTGAGTTCATCATCGAACACGATGAGATCGGCTTGCGTCTGCTCGCGCAGTGCCGCCACCTCTTTCACTTTACCGGGACCGATAAAAAACTTGGGTTGCGGCTCGGGTAAACGTTGAAAAACCCGACCGACCACTTCCAGATCGGCCGTCTTGGCGAGGAGGGCCAATTCGTCAAGTGAATCCTCTACCGGCCATGGGCTACGAAAACTGGCGACTTCGGCACCGACCAGCAAAGCCCGCCGGCGCGGCATTGTCGTGGAATAAAGGCGTTTTCCGTCGTGAGTGCGGATCTCGTTAATGGCAGTCTCCTTTGACCGTGCAAGCATTCGGACCATACGCATTTATATTGTAGCACGCTCACCCGGTCACTTCAAGCATGTGCCGGGCTGGTGATAGAGTGACAACCGTTAGTAATTGTTATTTTTCGCACAATCAGTAGTATCTATTATACACTGTAAATGGTATGAAGCAAGAGGTATCATCCTCTGGCTTGCATTCCGACGCTAGACGATGAGGTCGCTGCGTCGCTCTACGACAGAGGAGGGTAGGCATGAACGACACGTGGCTTGCGTTGACGGCTGCGGTAGTGCATCAGCGTGATCTAATCTGTGATGCCGAACACGAACGACTGGTGCGCGAAGCGCGTCGCCTCCGCCGTCAGCGCTCGTGGTGGTACCGATTATGGCAACGCCTCATCAATACCATAGGGCGCAAATAGCACAGCCCCAACGGCGTAGCGCCGTAAGATACAACGTGATACCGGAGCGGGTGGTCGGTGACCACCCGCTTTGTCTAGAACCCATTAAGTTGTAGCCGGTTGCGTTAGTCTGGCAAGTCGGCGTTGTAGGCGCCACGTCGTCAACGGGCCAGCCGGCGGCTCAATCCAGCGTGCGAGTGCAGGAATGGTAGCCGTGCGCCGATCCTGAATAACGCGACGTTGGCGCAAGAGCATTGGCACTTCGGCCAGAGCCATCAGCCGCCCGGCGATGAGTGCCGGTTGGCGGCGCAAAGCAGCGTAGGCGATAACCATACCATCGTAGGCGAGGATCGACGGCAAACAGGCTACCAGCAACGGCGTGGGTAAGCATCTGATAATCATGCGAAGTCGGTTACGTCCGAGCAAGCGTTGCTTTAGCGGGCTAGCAACACCGGCCGTCGCCGAATAGATATGGCGCGCACGAGCATGCGGCGCCAAGACACACTCCCAACCACGTAACCGCGCCCGCCACGCCAGATCGGCGTCTTCGAGATAGCTAAAAAAATCGGCGAAGAGACCGATATCATCAAGCATTGACCGGCGTAATAACGCTAAACCACCACTCGCCCCAAACACCGGTTGCGGTTGCGATGGTAAGGCGCTAACCGGCAGACCAAGGTCACGATCGGTAGCAATACCATCGGCCTGAAAACGAATACCGGCTCCGGCGACAATATCCGGTTGACGACTAAAGGTTAACACGCCGGCAGCCCACCCTGCTGCCGGTGAAATCACCAGGGCCTGCCACAACGCTGCCACACACCCCGGCTCGGCCAGTGCGTCATCGTTGATCAGCAGGATGAGATCGCCCCGCGCTACAGCAATACCGGCATTCACCCCGCCGGCAAAACCGGCGTTGTATGGTAGATCAAGCACCCGTACCGTCGGTAGATGCGCGCGCACCCACGCACCGGCCCGATCACGTGAGTGGTTGTCAACCAGTACGATCTCGTCGGATGGACGCAACTGGGCCATTACCACACTGAGGCAGGCCGGTAAGAAACGACGTGCGTGGTAGGTTGGGATAACCACTGAAATGGGCGGACGGTCGGACATAGTAGTGACTTCGGATTGTTCAGTAGGCATGCGCTTCCCATTGTAATCGAGATTGGCGGGCGACAAAATAGGTAGAACTTCTAAATAATTATCGCCCTGTACCTGTACCGCTGCATCGAACGCATAGAAGACTGCTCCCAACTGACTCCAATTGGCAACCGTTTTTGTCCTTCCTTCCCCTCTTGACATGTCGCGTATCATCTGCTATATTGTATACAATCCTTTTTGGGCATAAGAAATATATCTTATTTGTATAAACTGTTTTATTCGATGGTAATAGGTGAAAATCCATTTACCATCTTGAGGACATCGATCATCTTTTTGCTACTACACCCAATTGTAATGAGCAGATTGTATACAACTAATGATACATCCTCCGCAGATCACGTCTACCGGCGCCTACGCCGGTTGCTGATCGAAGGCTATTACCCACCCGGTACCCGTCTCATTGAGGAACGCCTGGCTCAAGACCTTGGCGTTAGTCGAACACCGGTGCGACAGGCACTCGTGCGCGCAGCCGCCGAAGGGTTGGTGCAGATCTTTCCCAATCGCGGCGCGGTAGCCCGGAACTTCACAACCAACGATCTGCTCGAGATGTACGATTTGCGCGCTTTGCTCGAAGGGCACGCAGCCTATCTTGCCGCTCAGCATATCACAGCGGCACAGTTGGAGCGGATGGAAGCCGCCGCTGCTGCACTCGAGGCTTCGTTACAGCAGCACTTCGACCGTCGTGAAGACGAAGTTCACTTCCTGGTTGAGCAGAACGCCATCTTTCATCAAACCATCGCTGAAGCTGCCGGTAATCAACGCTTGATTGCGATGCTCAACCAGATCGTTGCTATCCCCTTGCAGTTTCGCTCGTTCTATTGGTATCGCGCCGAAGAGCGCCACATCTCCAACTTTTTTCACCGCAGTATCTTGACCGCACTGAAGTTGGGTGACGGCGATCGTGCCCGTGCAATGATGCGAGAACACATTTTCTATGGCCGTGATGTGTTGTTACAGAGCCGGCGCACAGAAACTGCGGCGTTCGGCGAGGAGTAGGGATTGTGAGTCGTCAACGTCCACCACGACCACTCGATGATATCCGTGTGTTGGAACTAGGTGCGTTTTTGGCCGGGCCGTTCTGTGGTCAGTTGCTGGCCGATTTCGGGGCTGAGGTGATTAAGGTTGAACCACCCGGTAAAGGCGACCCGATGCGGGAGTGGGGCCGCCATCGTTACAAGGGTCGCACTCTCTGGTGGCCGGTATTGGCCCGTAATAAGAAGTCGATCACCATCGATCTGCGCACTCCCGAAGGGCAGGCACTGGTCAAACGGATCGTTCCTCACGTTGATATGGTCCTCGAAAACTTTCGTCCCGGTACGCTCGAAGCATGGGGACTGGGTTGGGAAGATTTGAGTGCTCTGAATCCCGGCTTGATCATGATCCGGGTCAGTGGATTTGGGCAGACGGGACCATACCGCGATAAGGCAGGTTTTGGTTCCATTGGTGAGGCGATGGGTGGTATTCGCGCGATCACCGGCTTTCCCGACCGCCCCCCAACGCGCATCGGTATTAGTATCGGTGATTCGCTGGCGGCAACGTTTGCAACGCTGGGTGCGCTCGTGGCGCTTCATCAACGTCAGCGTAGTGGGCAGGGACAGGTCGTTGATATTGGGATCTACGAAGGGGTCTTGGCCCTCATGGAGAGCATGATCCCCGAATATCAGTTGACCGGCCATATCCGTGAGCGCACCGGCAATATTTTGCCCAATGTCGCTCCCTCGAATATTTACCCCACTGCTGATGGCGGTTGGTTTGTGATTGGGGCTAACGCCGATACGATTTTCACCCGTCTTGCTCAAGCCATGGGCCAACCCGAATTGGCCCGCAACCCGCGTTTCGCCACTCACCAAGCGCGCGGCGAACACCAAGCTGAACTCGATGATCTGATTGCGGCGTGGACGATCAATTACACCGCTGATCAACTCCAAGCCATGATGGACGAGTATGGCGTCCCGGCGGGTCGTATCTACACCGCCAAAGAGATGCTGAGCGATCCCCATTTTATTGCGCGTCAGTCGATCATCGGTGTCCACGATCCCGAATTGGGCGAGATCAAAATGCAGAATGTCGTTCCACGCCTTTCGGCCACACCGGGTGGTATCGATTGGACCGGGCCGGCACTCGGTGAGCATAACCGCGAGGTGTTTGTCGATCTACTTGGGTTGAGCGAGGATGAATTGGCAACGTTGCAAGCGAAGCGAGTAGTCTGATGGAAGCCGTCACGATTATTGATGTCGCCCCGCGCGATGGCCTGCAGAATGAGCCTGAGATACTCGATCCGAGCACACGGGTTGAACTGATCGAACACCTGCTTGCTGCCGGTGTGCCACGGGTTGAGATCGGGTCGTTTGTCAATCCGCGGCAGGTGCCGCAAATGGCCGGCGCTGCGGAAATTGCTCGCCTGCTCACCGAGCGCGGTTATCATCTGGCGGCGCGCACCACGAACGATACGTTTCGCTTTACCGCACTTGTTCCCAATCAACGTGGCTACGAATTGGCGGCTGCTGCCGGTCTACGTCACGTTCGTTTGGTGCTGGCTGCCAGTGACGGGTTGAATCAGGCCAACTTCAAACGCACGACCGCCGAATCACTAGCCGAGTTTAGTCAACTCGCCTCACGCATCTACTACGACGGCCTTGCATTTGGTGTCGCCATCGGTGCGGCGTTTGGCTGTCCATTCGATGGCTACGTTTCCCCTGAACGAGTCATTTCGATTGCCGAACACGCCGTCGATCTCGGTGCCAACGAGATTATTTTCGCCGATACCACCGGTATGGCCGTGCCGACGCAGGTGGCAAAGTTGTGCAAACTGGCAATGCATCGGTTGCCGCATGTCACCCTCACGATCCACCTGCACAATACCCGCAACACCGGGTATGCCAACGCTTTTGCTGCCTGGCAGGCCGGCTTCCGTTCGTTCGATGCAGCGGTAGGTGGGATCGGTGGCTGCCCCTTCGCCCCTCGTGCCGTCGGTAATATTGCCAGTGAGGATTTGGTTCACATGTTCAACGGTATCGGTGTACCCACCGGGATCGACCTGCCGACTCTTTTGCACACCTCTGATTGGCTGAGTACAACCCTCGGTCGACCACTGCCGGCCCTCACCGGTAAGGCCGGCCCGGTCTATACCTACGTCACTACGGCAACACACCACACGTCCTAGCGGATTCTTCGGGGAGCGATTGGTTTTATAGGGAGGAATGGAGACATGAGTTACCGTATTGGAGTCGACGTCGGCGGTACCTTCACCGACCTCATGCTCTTCGACGAGGAGAGCGGGCGCTACTGGCGCCACAAGACGCCTTCTACACCGCATGATCCGTCAGAGGCAGTGCTGGCCGGTATCGCGGCCATCTGCCAACAGGCCGGGATTGCCCCCTCGCAAGTAGCCCAAATTATGCACGGTACGACCGTCGCGACAAACGTTATTCTTGAGAGCAAGGGAGCGCGCGTCGGTCTCGTTACCACCGAAGGATTCAAGCAGATTCTGCACCTTGCCCGCTCGCAGACGCCAGGACCACTGGCCGGATGGATGATTATGATTAAGCCGGAACCACCAGCAACCTTGGCCGATACCCGCGAGGTGCGTGAGCGGATGAGTGCCCGTGGTGAAGTGGTTCGCCCACTCGATGAAGAGCAAGCTGAAGCCGTTATCCGTGAGTTGGTCGATTCGGGAATCGAGTCACTCACCATCTCGTTAATCAACTCATACGCCAACCCCGACCACGAGCGTCGGCTCAAGGCGATTGCTCAGCGCGTTGCTCCTCATCTGCCGGTGACAATCTCATACGATGTGTTGCCGGAGTTTCGCGAGTATGAGCGCACCCTCACCGCAACCATGAACGCTTATGTCAAACCAAAAGTCAAGACTTACGTACACAATCTCGATCAGAGTCTGCGCCAACAAGGCGTACAGGCCAAACTGAACATCCTGCGCTCGGACGCCGGCCTGATGACTGCCGAGACGACCGAGGAGAACCCGGTCTACACGCTGCTCTCCGGCCCGTCAGGAGGTGTAGCAGGCGCACTCCACATTGCCATTCGCGCCGGGTATCCTAGTATCTTGACCTTTGATATGGGTGGCACCTCAACCGATGTTTCGCTCTGTATGGGCGAACCGAACATTGCCCGTGAGACGGTCCTGGGCTATTTCCCGGTAAAAGTGCCCTCGGTCGATGTACGCTCGGTTGGCGCTGGCGGTGGCTCCATAGCCCACGTGCCTACCCTCACTCGCGCCCTCCGCGTTGGCCCGCAAAGCGCCGGGGCCGTGCCCGGTCCGGCATGCTACGGCAAAGGCGGTACCGAACCGACCGTTACCGATGCCAATCTAGTTTGCGGCTATTTGCCGCCAAGCATCCTCGGCGGCGCGATGCAGCTCGATGTGGCTGCAGCTAAGGCAGCGATACAGAAGATTGCCGATGCTACCGGCCTCAGCCTGATGGATGCCGCCGAAGGAATTTTGCGCATCGTCAACGAGAATATGTTCGGCGCACTGCGGCTGGTCAGCGTGCAACGCGGCTTCGACCCGCGCCAGTTTGCCTTGATGGCTTTCGGCGGAGCCGGTCCACTGCACGGCAATGCACTGGCCGAATTGCTCGGTTGCTATCCGGTGATCGTACCCCCCGCACCCGGCTTGCTCTGCGCACTTGGTGATCTCAGCGCCGATTATCGCGACGAGTTTGCCCGCACCTACATCCGCACCGTCGATCGGGTTGAGCAAGAGGAGATGGTCGGGATGCTGCGTGAACTGGGCGCAGAAGCACAGGCGATGCTGACCAATGAGGCCATCCCGCCCGCCCGCCAAGAGATTCGCTACTTCGTCGATATGCGCTACTACCGCCAAGGCTACGAGATGCCGATTGCGATCAGCGAGGCCGAATTCGAGCAAGACCTGATCCCGCTGCTGGTGCAGCGCTTCAATGAGCTGCACGACCGCACCTATGGTTTTATGCTCGACAGCAACGTCGAGATTGTCAATCTGCGCGCAGTCGGCATTGGCCGCGTGACGAAGGTGGAGTTGCCGGAAGCCGAGCCGGGTGATGCCGATGCCAGCAGCGCCTACACCGGCGACCACCAAATCTACCGTCACGGTGAATGGATCACGGCCAAACTCTACGACCGCAACAAACTACGCCCCGGTATGCAGATCGAAGGACCGGCCATTATCACTGAAGTCGATAGCACAACAGTGGTGCTGCCCCACCACACCGCAACCGTGGATCGGTACTTCAACCTGTTGATCAATCGGAGCTAACTGCTGTGCAGCGTTGCACCAAGACGAATAGCGAGGAACAACGATGGCAACCAATCTCAAGATTGCGTCGATTCCCCAGATCGAGATCGATCCGGTCACGCTCGATATTATCGAGAATGCGCTCAAGAATACCCGATACGAAATGGACGCCGTACTCTACCGCACGGCGATGAGCCCGGTGATCCGTGAGCAGCACGACCAGTTTCCAATGATCACCGATCCGCACGGGCGGATGATCGTCGGTCAGTTTGGTTCGTATATTGCTGGCTTACTCGACAACTGGGATCAAACCATCGAACCCGGTGATGTCATTTTGCTCTCCGATCCGTACCTCTGCGGTGGGGCGATCAGCCACATCAACGACCTACTGGTAATGCTGCCGATCTTTTACGGCGAGGGTGAGGATCGCGAACTGATTGGCTGGGCCAGCATGTTCGGCCATGCCCAAGATGTGGGTGGTCCACTGCCCGGATCGCTGCCAACCAACGCCACCACCATCTTCGGCGAAGGGTTGCGGTTGCCACCGGTTAAGATCTACGAACGCGGCAAACTCAACCGAGCCGTGCTCGACATCATGCTCAACAACGTCCGCCAGCCCGAAATGAACCGCGCCGACCTGATGGCAATCATTGCCAGTTGCCGCACCGCCGAAAAGCGGGTCATCGAGCTGTGCGACCGCTTTGGCAAAGATGTCTATCTGGCAGCCACTCAAGCCCTGCTCGATCGCACCTACCGGGCGATGAAGGAACTGATCGTGCGCAACCTGCCCGAAGAACCACAGTCGTTTGAAGATTATGTCGATGATGATGGGCTGGGCAATGGGCCGTTTAAGATGAAGTTGACAATCTGGCGCGAGGGTCATGAAGCCTACTTCGACTGGACGGGCACCGACCCGCAGGCGATGGGGCCGATCAACTTCTACCTCAACGAATCGATGTTCAAAATGTTCATCGGCGTCTACCTGATTATGGTTTTTGACCCGCAAATCCTGTTCAACGACGGCTTCTACCCGCTGCTGCATGTCATTATGCCCAAAGGCAGCCTTATCCAGCCGGAGTTTCCGGCTGCACTGGGATGCCGCACCCATGCCCTCACCCGCCTCTTCGACGTGCTCGGCGGTGCGCTGGCCAAACGTGCGCCCGAGTTCACTACTGCTGCCGGCTATGGCACCTCGCCCTACCTGCTCTATTCCGGCTACGATAAGGACGGTGAATTCTTCTATCTGATGGAGATCAACTACGGTGGTATTCCCGGTCGTCCGATTGGCGACGGAATGGACGGGCACTCGTGGTGGCCGCTCTTTACCAACATTCCCACCGAATACCTTGAGAGCTACTAT
Source organism: Chloroflexus sp. (assembly GCF_049970315.1). Classification (GTDB taxonomy): domain Bacteria; phylum Chloroflexota; class Chloroflexia; order Chloroflexales; family Chloroflexaceae; genus Chloroflexus. The sequence continues at coordinate 66,917 of NZ_JBMFNE010000011.1, read as the reverse complement.
CCGATCCGGATCGAACGCTACACCAGTATTATGGACTCAGGTGGCGCCGGCTTCCATCGTGGTGGGAATGGTATCGAGAAGATCTACACCTTCCTCGAGCCGGGCGAAATCTCGATCCACGACGACCGCTGGTTAACACCGCCGTGGGGCAACGTCGGCGGTAAGCCGGGTAGTCGGTCAACGAAGATTCTCGTGCGTACCGATGGCACACGCAAGGTATTGCCCAGCAAGTGCGACCAAATTGCGGTTGAGCCAGGTGATCAATTGATTTACCGCACTGCCGGTGGCGGCGGTTGGAAAGATCCACTCACCCGCCCACCGGAGGCCGTGCAGCGTGATGTACGCTACGGGTTGGTCAGCCGCGAGAAGGCCCTGAATGACTACGGCGTCGTACTGACCGACACGTTAGACATCGACGTGGCCGCTACCGAAGCCAAACGCACCGAGCTGGCTGCTGCCCGTGGCGAAATCAAAGGCTTCGACTTCGGACCGCCGCTGGAAGAGTTGCTGGCCAATGCCGAAGCCGAGACCGGCTTGCCGGCACCGCGTAAACCGCAACCGGTGCGATGGGCCATGGCCCGCGCCGCTCGTCGCGAGCGTATGGCACAGCCTGTCAAGCAACACGAAGTCACAGCCGACTAGAAAGAAGGCTCGCTTCGCTTGACCAACTACCCACCGGTGCACCGACACCGGTGGGTAACCGCCTGAGGAACTATGACACGCTTTGAGCAACTTACCGACGACTACCGGCAGCACGGTTTAGCCGGCCGAGTCGGCTTCGGCGAACAACCGGCACTGCTGGTAATCGACTTCATCAAGGCCTACACCACCCCCAGCTCTCCGCTATACGCCGCACCCGGCGTGCCGAATGCAGTGCGCGCTAGCCAACCGGTATTGGCGGCTGCCCGCGCCGCCGGCATTCCTGTTATCTACACTACCGTCGCCTATGCCGCCGATGGCCGCGACGGTGGTATATTCGTACAAAAAGTACCGGCACTACGCCAACTCACCCACGACTCGCCGCTGGTTGCGATTGTTGATGAGCTACGCCCGCAAGCCGGTGAACTGGTGATCGAAAAGAAATATGCCAGTGCCTTCTTCGGTACCCACCTTGCCGCTACGCTGACCGCCCTACGGATCGACACAGTGATCATGGTGGGTTGCTCAACCAGCGGCTGTATCCGCGCCAGCGCAGTCGATGGGATGCAACACGGCTTTCGGGTCATTGTCCCACATGAATGTGTCGGTGATCGAGCGCCTGAACCACACCTCGCCAACCTCTTTGATATTGACGGAAAATACGGCGACGTCGTAAGCGTCAACGACGTATTAGCGTATCTGCACCGACGCTCAATGAATGCGCCGTCCTCACCAATCAATACCGATGCGGTCGAATAGCGCCAACCACCGCCAGACCGTCCGGTTGATAGCATATTTCCTTCCCCTCCCTGGATTTGGGGAAGGAAATTCACATCTTGACTCTTCTGATGCAGAGCAGTAAAATGAAATATGAGTCACTAAATATGGTATCCTAATTTTTAGATAGTATAGTATAGATTGGTCAGCAGCGATGCGCCACCAATATCGCTGGATCCTTCTGGCAGGTGTGGTCGTCGCACTCAGCGGTTGTCTGTCAACACTACCTACAACTGTAGATGTGAACGGGCCATTGCCGGCTACACTCCCACCACTTGCGCAAACTCTGCGCGCCACTATTGTGCCGACAGACTTTCCGTCAGCACAAAGCATTTCTATACCTTCGACAAGCAGCCCAACGAGTGCTGCAATTATTGTTGCTACTCCCGTACCTGAACCACCAACACCAACGCTTGTACCGATACCAACCATCACGTTACCTACACTACCATCGCTTTCAAATGAAGAACGATGGCGTCGCCAACAACTTGACCGTCAAATCTTTTCCGAGCTTCGTTCGTATACCACAAAACGCAGTGAACTATACTGGTACGATCCGGTTAATGAGCAAAAAGTTCTTATTGGTATTATCAATGGTGAGTTTATGGCGCAGGCACGCTTTATATTCCGAAAAGAAAATAGATTAGCATTGGAGGTACCATACCAGATTAATCAATCGTATGGTCTTTCCGCCCTCTCACCTGCCCTGGTCGAACGGATACACGCCGCCGGATACTCCGATTGGATTGAAACATTTGTCTATATTACACCGGATATCCAACCGCAATCGTAAGGCTGTCGTTATGTCGTTGCAGTACAGTTACAGGTTAGTTGTATAATTGTTCTCGCTTTTTGTATCTTCATTGTTGGCTACACGCTCGCTTAGGAAAGGAACCGCCGTGAGTAGTCGATATCTCGAAATGGTGCGTGGACAACGCCGCCGGAGTGGATGGCAATTTACTTCAAAGTCACTCCTCGCCATTCTTGCTTTCATCGCCATGATCGGCTCGGCGGTTTACTGGTGGGGAGTCCAGAGTCAACTGACCGGTAATTGGATTATTGCTGCAGCGTATACCGCCATTCTCGTCTTAGCGCCACCAAGTTTAATGTCATTCCTCATCCCGTGGTCACCGGGTGGTATGCTCTTACAACGGATCAATGCCCGCACATGGGGATACGTTGCGGTCATGATCGCTGCCCTCTACCTCGTCTACTATTCCTTTGAAATCCAATGGACATGGTGGGCATCTCAACCGGTCGTACAAAGTACTGGGCTGGTGATCCAACAAGTCCTTATTGGTATCATCGGTTTTATCATTATTCCGGCACTCTTGTGGACACCGGTAACTTCCGAAGAACTCGTTGAGCAAATTCGCCAAGCCCATCTTGTTCGTCGCTACGAATTACAAACCCAGGCGGATATTGCCATCCTTCGGGCGACCTTGTTGCGCGCTCAAGAGAAAGCGTTGATCGGTTTTGCAAATCTGACGGTGCAAGAGCGAGAAGAATTGGCAGCCGTGATGCGCGGCTTGGTGAAGGGGATCGATGCAACCCTCCGCGACATCGGTGAAAGTGTGAAAACGGTGAGTGGGGCTACTATTCCATTTAATAGTCTCGAAGATAATGAAGATATTCGCCAATATCTTGATTTTGTTGCTGAAACATTAACTGAGAACTCGCTCATTCCCCGCCGCTCATCGGCCAATGGTCAACACGAAACTACTAGTCGCCATCTCGCTCAATCCGAAGGAGAAGAATACTACGAGGATGATCGACGCACACGTGCTCTCCGTCAACGATAGGTAGGTGGACTGATGCGCGGCTATCGTTTTACCACCGATGATCGGCTACCCGAATCCGATCTCCAAGAGTTAGCCGATGAATTAGCCATCCAGTTGCATTATGCGCTAGGTGAACGAGTGTTCCTCTTGCCGCGGAGCGATGTCGCAGAGCTGATCTGGCCATATATCGATGACCTTCACCCCGACGACCAGAACGATGTGGTTTGGCTCGTTTGGCATCTGTTCCAAGAAGCGTATGAGCTGCAAGAGGCATGAGCCGCCTCACGTATGACTACCATTCGTCGGCTGGGCATCTATGGAGGGACATTCGATCCGATTCACTTTGGGCATTTGGCAATCGTCGAGGAGGCACGTTGGTATTGCAACCTCGATCGGGTTTTGATCGTTCCTGCCGCAGCCCAACCGCTCAAAGCCGGTCATCTCGCTGCTGCTCATCATCGGTTAGCGATGGTGCAGTTGGCCTGCGCCGATAATCCGGCACTGTCGCCTTCGACTATCGAACTCGACCGTCCACCGCCGTCGTATACGGTTGATACATTGCGCATTTGCCGAGAACAGTACGGCACAGATACCGAACTCTATCTGATTATCGGCGCCGATGCTGCGGCGGAACTGCCTGCCTGGCGTGAACCTCACCAGATTGCCCGGCTCGCTCAGCTCGTGGTGGTGAAGCGACCCGGCTATACCCTAGACCTACCGGCATTATTGGCCGCCGTTCCTCCGTTGCATAACCGTATCACCATGATCGATGGGCCACAACTCGCCATTTCGAGTACCGATTTACGCCAACGACTGGCAACCGGACGACCGGTCCGCTACCAGTTGCCCGACGCCGTCTATACGTACATTCAACACCATCATTTGTATCAAACCGAGGACAGCCATACATGACCGGCAACAGCGAACGGTTGCTAATTGAAACGACCACTGCGTGGGGTATTCCGCTCTCCGAACACCAATATGCTCAGTTTCAGCGCTATCTCGATGAGCTGATCATCTGGAATGACCGTTTCAACCTAACGGCAATACGTGACCGTTCGGCGATGATCCGACGGCACTTGCTCGACTCACTCTATTTAGCCCGCGATTGGCGAACAGCACCGGCAAATCTGATCGATATTGGCAGTGGCGCCGGATTTCCGGCCTTACCCCTTAAAATCGCCTATCCGACCCTGCCGGTCACCTTGGTTGAAGCTACCGGCAAGAAGGCCGCATTCCTGCGCCACGTGATTGAATGCCTTGAGCTAACCGACGTGCGGGTGCTAAATGAGCGGATCGAAATAGTCGGACGTAATCCGGCCGAACGTGAGCAGTACGAGGTAGTCACTGCCCGCGCAGTAGCCGAGTTGCGCGTATTGGTCGAATATGCGCTTCCATTGTTACGGATGGGTGGTCGCTTGCTGGCACCCAAAGGCCACGACCCGGCCGACGAAATTGCAGCAGCACAGCACGCCTTGCACGCACTTGGCGGTGAAGTGAGTGCATATGAGCCGGTGCATATCCCCGGCGAGGAGCCGCGTAGTCTCGTTATCATCACCAAAATTGCCCCCACACCATCACGCTTCCCACGCGCAATCGGCATCCCGGCCCGTCGACCATTGTAACCTTGTAAAGCAGGGTCAAAACGGCGCTGCAACGTTCGTGCAATCGGTATCCCGGCCTGTCGGCCATTATAACCCTCACGTACCCGAAAGAATCGGCACTACCTCCTGAAACTTCTTCCGCCGATGTTTCGTACAGATCAATGGTTGTGAAGGAAGAAGTGGCGTGTTACAATACAGCTATCATTTCATCGCCACCATTCCGCGACCATCAGTACCGGCCTAGGCATCTAAAGGAGGAGTGTCCATGTCCATTCTCGGCCGCATCAAAGATTTGATAGGTGCCAATATCAATGCCATGCTTGATAAGGCAGAGGATCCGGAGAAGATGGCAAACGAATATCTACGCCAACTGACCAACGAGCTCTACGAAGCGCGTACTGGAGTTGCCCAGGCGATGGCCGATGAAACTCGGCTCGAGCAGCGTCGGATAGCCGCCGAAGCCGAAGCCGAGCAGTGGCAGATCAAGGCCGAACGCGCGCTGCGAGCCGGCGACGAGAACTTAGCCAAAGCAGCTCTTGCCCGTAAAGTGCAAGCCCAAAAGTTGGCCGAGCAGTATCGCGCGCAAGAAAAGGCCCAGGAAGAGCAAGTGGAAGCTTTGCAACAAGCATTGATCGATCTCGAAACCCGTATTGCCGAGGTCAAGGCCCGCAAAGAGCTGATCATTGCCAAGAAGAACCGCGCCCAGACCCAAGAAGCATTGCAGCGCACAGCCGCTTCGATTGGTCGGGTCAGTGCCCTCGATAAGCTCGATCAGCTTGAAGAGAAGGTTGACGACCGCTTGGCCCGTGCTGAGGCAATGGCAAAACTCGAAGGCGATTCACTGGAGGCCCGTTTCCGTAATCTTGAGAAAGAGACTGAAGTGGATGCCGAACTGGCCGAGCTGAAGCGCAAGTTAGGGATGGCTTGATCTAAGTAAGCTGCCGTTACGCGCACGAGTACGGGCAGGTCGCCGACCTGCCCGTGTTGTTATCGTACCATTACAGCCATTACAGCGCCGGTTCGTAGCAAGCCCGGCAACGCGCTTCGTACATATCGAGACCGCCGACAACGATAGTCGGTGCGTTAGCCGGCGCCGGCTTGCCGTCGATCAGTCGCTGTGAGCGGGTGGCGTATGCACCACACTTGACGCAGATGGCGTACAGTTTATCGACCTGTTCGGCAAGAGCCAAGAGGTGCATCATTGCCGGAAACGGTTCGGCGCGATAGTTGAGGTCAAGACCGGCTACAATCACCCGCGCGCCACGGTCGGCCAATACCTGACAACCACGCACCATCTCGGCCGGATCGTCATCGAACAGGTGCAGCTCGTCAATCGCTACGACCTGCACATCTTGGGCATAGGCCAGAATCTCGCGCATCGTCGCAACCGTGATCGCCTCAAGCCGACTACCGCTATGGCTTGCTACGTGTCCTTCGGCATACCGCGTATCCATTCGCGGCGTAAAGATCCGGTACGATTGACGTGCAATTCGTACCTGTCGCATGCGTCGGATCAACTCTTCGGTCTTGCCGCTGTACATACAGCCGCAAATCACCTCGATGCGGCCGCCATCACTTGGACGAGTCATTGTTTTTCCCTCAACTTGTAGTATGCTAGTGACGACATCGCACATTAACTTGCGGAGTATAGCATATATGCCGTACACATCACGCCAAACCGAAGATGAACGTCTGCTGCGTACCGATCCGTACCGCCAACCACACGATTTTATTCATACTGACACGTGGCGCGTGCTACGGATTATGGGCGAGTTTGTTGAAGGGTTCGAGAATATGGCCGGCCTGGGGCCAGCCGTCTCGATCTTCGGCTCGGCTCGGATTCCACCTGACTCACCGATCTACGCCGCAGCTACCGAAACTGCACGACTATTAGCAGAGGCCGGCTTCACGATTATTACCGGTGGTGGCCCCGGCCTGATGGAGGCGGCCAATAAAGGTGCGCGCGCCGGTGGTGGCCGATCGGTAGGCTGTACCATTGAATTACCGTTTGAAACCGGTGCAAATCCGTTTGTCGATCTTGAAGTCCGTTTTCGCTATTTCTTTGTGCGCAAGATTATGTTTGTCAAATACGCGCACGCATTTGTGATTTTTCCAGGCGGCTTCGGTACGTTAGATGAGCTATTTGAGGCATTAACTCTTATTCAAACCGGTAAGATTCACGATTTTCCCATTGTGTTGTACGGTTCTGAATTCTGGAAAGGAATGATCGATTGGGCACGTACTACGTTGTTGGCAAATGGCACCATCGATCAAGCCGATGTTAACCGCCTACAAGTCTGTGATGACCCACAACAGATTTGTACGTTGATTGTCGAATCGTACCGACAACATGTCGCACGGAAAGGCGGCGATCCGTGGACACGCTGATATGGCAAGCCGATCCGGAGCTATGTGCCTTGCTCCGCAGTTATTACCAAGGCGAGGCCGGTCTCTGGCCGACAATTATCGCTCGTGTTGAGCAAGAGTTACGCGCCCGTCAACTGCCACCGGCCCCGCGCTATGTCCGATTTCGCCGCACGAACGACGGGTATCTCGTTGAGATTCGCCCGGCACAATGAACCACAGACAGTACATAAAGCCAAATAGGAGAGAGGCGAGAGCATATCCAACTCGTAACGTGTGCCATTGCACACCTTTTCAGTTGGTCCTCCAAGTGGTAGGGATGGGCAGTAAACCCAACCCCTACCGAACAATTGATACACCCCCATCGCCGACGGCCCACTAACCAACACCTATTCTACACCACCGGATACCCACTGCGTTCAAAATACTGGCGACGGTAGTATTCCATATACTCACCTGACTTGATCGGGCGCCACCACGCTTCATTTTCAACAAACCAGCGTACCGTCTTTTCCAGCGCTTCATCGAAGGTATGGCGTGAACGCCACCCAAGCGCGCGCAGTTTCGAGCAATCGAGGGCATAGCGGCGATCATGACCGGCACGGTCGGCAACGTGCTGAATGAGAGTATGCGGCTTGCCGAGAATATCGAGAATCTTGCGCGCCATCTCGATATTTGGCGTCTCGACCTCAGTCCCAACGTTGTAGACCTCACCGATCTGGCCTTTGTGCAGTACGACATCGATGGCTTCACAATGATCGAGCACATACTGATAATCGCGCACCTGGAGACCATCACCGTAGATCGGCAAGGGTAGATTATCGATGGCGTTGGTGGTAAAGAGGGGGACCGCCTTTTCGGGATAATGATAAGGGCCGATGTTATTCGAGCCGCGAGTAATCGTGATTGGTACACCGTAGGTGATGTAGTAAGCGTAGACGAGATGTTCGGCTCCGGCCTTGCTGGCCGAATAGGGACTGCGTGGTTCGAGCGGATCACCCTCACGCGAACGGCGCGGGGCCGGAATAGCGCCGTACACTTCGTCGGTACTAATCTGGTGAAAACGTTCGAGTTTCAGTTCACGTGCCACTTCCAGTAATGCCCACGTACCGTTTACATTGGTGCGCACTACGGCATCGGGCGCCATAATTGAGCGATCGACGTGTGTCTCGGCGGCAAAATTGATGATGGTATCGATATCATACGTGCGCACTGTTTCCCGCACTGCATCGATATCACAGATATCGCCACACACAAAGATAAACCGCGGATCGTTAGCAACCGGTGCCAGATTAGCAAGATTACCGGCATACGTCAGCTTATCGTACACGACGATGCGATAATCGTCGTATTTGCCGAGCATATAATGCACGAAGTTGCTACCAATAAAGCCGGCTCCACCGGTCACGAGAAGATTTCGCATAGGTTGGTCGAATCCTTTCACGAAAACTTACAGGTTAGCTTTCTAGATACAAATGGGCAAGCAACAGTCTAACCTGTATCCTAACATACGAATATGATCGCTTGGGGAAAACAGGTGATTCGAGATAGTCGAATCCTAAAATCTCACGCTCCTGCCTGAGTAGACTCATCGGTGAAGATCCGATTCTTTGCCCGCGACTCGGCCGCCAAGCGCTCTTTGTAGACTTGCACACGGGCCAACAGTGTCGGATCGGCGCTGGCGAGAATTTGGACGGCCAACAAACCGGCGTTACGTCCATTCCCGATTGCGACGGTTGCGACCGGCACACCGGCCGGCATCTGTACAATCGAGAGCAGCGAGTCGAGACCGTTCAGTGCTTTACTCGGTACCGGTACACCGATCACCGGCAATGGTGAATGGGCAGCGATCATACCGGGTAAATGCGCTGCACCGCCGGCCCCGGCGATGATTACACGAATACCGCGTTGATGAGCGGTCATACCGTACTCGGCCATATCCAACGGCGTGCGATGAGCCGAGACAACGCGCGCTTCGTAAGGGATGGCAAATTCGCGACAGACATCAATCGCACCTTGCATGGTCGGCAGATCGCTATCACTACCCATAATAATACCGACGAGAGGATGCTCGGACATAGACATTCCTCATCTCACATACTTATACCGGCATCGCCACCAATCCGGCAGCACGGCGGGCAATCGCCTCTGCGTCACGTAATGTCGCGCCTAGGGCGGTAATATGGCCCATTTTGCGACCAACTCGTTCGTCGCGCTTGCCGTAAAAGTGCATATGCGCACCGGGCACATCCAGTGCTGCAACGATAGCATCGGTATTGATCGGACCATTCCGCTGCCCAAGTAGGTTGACCATCACTGCTGCCGGCGCGCGCATGGTTGTCGCACCCAGCGGCCAGCCGAGCACAGCGCGCAAATGCTGTTCAAATTGCGAGGTGACGCAGGCTTCAATCGTATAGTGGCCGGAATTGTGGGGCCGCGGGGCCAACTCATTAATCAGCACATGGCCGTCGGCGAGGGCAAATAATTCGACACCAAAAATGCCCACACCGTCAACTGCCTGTATGGCAGCGACTGCCAACTCAGTCGCAGTAATTGCGGTATCCGGCGCGATGGCTGCCGGGGCATAGACAACGTGGCAAATGTGGTTTTGCTGCACCGTCTCAACCACCGGGTAGACTGTCGTTGTACCATCACGGCGACGGGCCACCATAACCGCCAATTCACGGGTAAACGGTACCCACGCCTCAACCAGCAATGGGCTGCCGCTGCGAGTCAATCGTTCCCACGCCGGAACGACATCGGCCGGCCCGCGCAACGTGGCATTGCCATAGCCATCGTAACCGTTACGGCGCGTCTTGAGCACCAAAGGCCAGCCAAACGCCTGCGCAGCTGCAAGGACATCATCGGGTCCGTCTACGGCCCGAAACGGGGGCACCGCAAGCCCTGCCGCTACTAGGCGCTCCTTCTGTGACAACTTATCTTGTACTACAGCGACAGTTGCCGGCGACGGCCACACCGGTGTACCTAACTCCTCAACCCGCCTAAGTAACCGGGCATCGATAAACTCATTCTCGAGCGTGACGACATCACACTGACGAGCAAAGGCAGCCAGTACCGCTTCGTCTTCCCCTGGCCCGACCACCGTATACTGTGTATACCGTGCCGCCGGGCTATCCGGCACCCGCTCGCAGATGACAATCTCAATCCCCAGACTTATTGCGGCTTGCACAAGCATCTGGGCTAATTGTCCACCGCCAAAGATTCCTACCCGCATACTGCACCAATGCACGAACAACTGCCACGCTAGATATAGTACCGTCAGAATAAGGGATGTGCAAGCTGCGCTATAATACAGCAGATATGACCAACTAACGCAAGGAGCATTTCAATATGTCCACTTCATCACGTGCTACTCGTCGCCGACCAACCCAACGGCCTAACCCAGCTCGCCGTCCGGTAGCTCGTTCACTTGAACCACCAGATTACCGTCGCGAATATGCTGATGTCCGACAAGATCTGTTTTGGATTGCCGTCTGGGGTGGTCTCTTAACAGTTGTGATGATCGTTGCGTCATTTGTGATCTAGGTCATGGTCGTTAGCTACCGTTTACGCAGCAAAGCCGCACGGTTGCGGAACCTTGAACACAAGCTCTACAACGCGCCACCGCAAGGCTGGAGCGTTGTAGAGCTAGCCAAACAATGCGGTGTCAATCGCCGCACTATCTACCGCGACCTTGAGGCGCTCAGCGAAGCGGGAGTACCGATCTGGGAGCACAACGGTAAGTACGGTATTGACCGCAACACCTATCTCGCCACCGTTCGGCTCAACCTGCACGAAGCAGTCGCACTCTTTTTCGCGGCACGACTGCTCAGTCACCATAGCGACGAGCACAACCCGCATATTGTCACAGCGCTTGATCAACTCGCTGCCGGTCTTCCCGATCAAACCATTGCCGGTCATATGGCGCGGCTGGCAAGCATTGTTCGGGAACGACCACCCAATCCACACTACGTTCACACCCTCGAACTGCTTACCCGCGCATGGGCCGACCGGCAGATGGTGCGTATCCGCTACCGTTCCCCCAACCGACCACTCACCGAACGCGACATTGCCCCCTACTTTCTCGAAGTAGCACGGACAACACCGGGAGTTTACGTGATCGCGTATGACCGGCTACGCAACGATCTGCGCACCTTCAAACTTGAACGGATCGAGCACGCCCAACTCCTTGACGAACGGTTTGACATCCCGGCAGCATTCGACCCGTATGAGCGATTGGCACAGTCGTGGGAAGTCATGCACGAGACCGCAGTTACCATCCACTTACGCTTCAGCCCGGCTGTCGCCCCGCGTATCCGTGAGACACGCTGGCACCATAGTCAGCGCCTGATTGACAATGCCGATGGTAGCTGTGACCTGCATCTCACCGTTGCCGGCATCCGTGAAATTCTGAGCTGGGTGTTAAGCTGGGGACCTGATGTGAAAGTGTTGGCTCCACGCGAGTTGCAAGACACTGTGATCGACTACGCCCGCCGTCTCTTAGCACGGTACCAACAGGAGCGGTAGCGGCAACAAACTGGGTCGCGACAGCGACCCACAAACACGAACCGAGGCCAGCGCTAGCCGACCTCGGAACAACGACTACGAGCACTATTCCCTTACTCAGTCTCTTCGCCGTAGATCTCCTTAAGCAAGCTCTTCTTTGCCGGCTGCGTGCGGCTAGAGCGCCGCGCCTCCAACTCACTCTGTCGCTCTTGGGCGACATTCAGACGGCGCATGAAGCGATCAACTTGCCCGGCGGTATCAACGATACGCTGCTCACCGGTGTAGAACGGGTGGCAATTGGCACAAATTTCGACCCGTAGATTAGGACGGGTTGAACCGATCTTCCACACCGTACCGCACGTCGCACAGACAATACCATCGGTATAGTACTTAGGATGAATACCAGGTTTCACGACGCATCCTCTCTAAATTAATTAGCCGTTGTGTCGGCGGCAACTGGGATCACGCTCACCTTCTTTTGGGTGCGCGAATAGTGACTGAACTGCACAACGCCATCAACGAGGGCGTACAGCGTCCAATCGCGACCAACACCGACATTCGCACCTGGCTTAATTTTGGTGCCACACTGGCGGACGATGATATTACCGGCGCGCACAAGCTCGCCGCCGAAGCGCTTGACTCCGCGCATTTTCGGATTGCTATCACGCCCGTTGCGCGAGCTACCTACTCCTTTTTTGTGTGCCATGGTTCAAGCTCCTCTAGGCGACGATCTCGCTAATACGAATCTGCGTATAGCGCTGGCGATGGCCAGTGCGGCGGCGGTAGCGCGTCTTATTGCGGTAGCGGAAGACAACGATCTTCTCACCCTTCTGTTCACCAAGCACCTCTGCCCGCACGACAGCGCCTTCAACCAGCGGCGAGCCGATCTTGACCTGTTCCCCATTGCCGACTAACAACACTTCACCCAGCTCAATGTGGCTACCGGGTTCGGCTTTGAGCAGGTCAATGGTCAACACTTGGCCCGGCTCAACACGGTATTGCATGCCTCGGTCACGAATAATCGCATACACGGTCTTCTTCTCCTTGAGGCGACGCACGTATAGCGTCGAGACAACATGAAAACAGAGCGGTTACACCGCCCTTCGCCTTGCGTAGTATAGCAAAGGCTCGGTACAGTGTCAAACCGGCTATTCGCTCCGCGCAATCCGCGCCATCTCTTCACAGGCGCGTAGCGTCGCGATCCTGGCCCATCCCAGTGAAGCGTTTGCCCCAATCGCCAACAGCAGGATCAAATCATCGATCGAAGCCATAATAATATTCTGGTCTTGGCCTTCGTGAATAACGAGATGGCCGGGTTGTTGTTGACCAAGATGGCGACCAATTTCGGCCAATGCTAAGGTATTACCGGCAGCCAAAGCCGCTACCACCGTCACATTGATATCGCGCCGTCGGCTCCAGTGGCTGAGCACGAGGCCGCTCATGTCGGCCAGAATAGCACACTGCACCTCTGGGGCAAGCGCTAGATCCTTCAGCGACTGCCGCATCCGTTCCAGTTGGGCTTCCGAATAGCTCCGCCCACCACGCCCGCTCTGGTTCGGCGTGAGACGCATCGCCACCGCCGATGTAACCGGCGGCTGGACAGACTGACGTGAGCGCAACGCGGCCAACCGTTGACTAAATCGGCTGCCGGTCACCGCCTCTGCTGATGGCGGTTCGGTCCGGCCGGTGACCGGCTTGATCGGATCGAGCAATGTCGTCGCCGCGAGCCGTAACTGTTCGGCAGTAGCCGGTTTGGAGAGCACGTAGTCAATTTGCAATTCGGCTTGGAGTTGCGGCGATAAGCCTTCTGGGCTAATGGTGAACACGACAATCGCCGTGTTCGGATCGAGTTGGCGCACGCGCTGAATAAGCTCGATCCCGCTCATACCGGGCATCAGCAGATCGGTTACCAACAGATCGACCGGTTGACGCGAGATGTGCAACAAGGCAGCTTCTGCCGACGAAACATCACTTACCTCATACGATGTTTCATCGGTAAGAGCCAATGTCACCAATCGGCGAATTTGCGGATCATCATCAACGATCAGAATACGCTTGGGCATAACTGCTCCGGCGAACACCACGCCGCGCCGGTATGGGCGCGGCGGCGGCATGGACGTCGTGCATAGTATAGTATACCGGTTTTGCTCGTGATTGTCGCCGGGTTAGTAGTACCAATTTTAGGTCAATTATGGTTGCCGTTAATCCTCAACGATCCGAATATGGAGTTCTTTCAATTGCCGTTCATCAACCGGTGATGGCGCATTTGTCATGAGATCGACCGCTTGTTGCGTCTTGGGGAAGGCCATCACTTCGCGAATCGTCGGTTCATCGGCCAAGATCATCACCAACCGATCGATGCCGGGCGCAATTCCACCGTGGGGCGGTGCGCCATACTCAAAGGCTTCGAGCATATGACCAAATTGAGCTTGGGCCTTTTCCTCACTGATTCCGAGCAAAGAGAAGACCTGTTGCTGTACATCACGCCGATGGATACGAATACTACCACCACCGGCTTCATACCCATTGAGAATCAGATCGTAAGCCTTGGCCCGTACCTTACCGGGATCGGTCGCCAGCAGGTGAAGGTCTTCGTCTTTGGGGGACGTGAAGGGATGATGAACGGCATCCCAACGCTGCTCCTCTTCATTCCACTCAACCAGCGGAAAATCAACGACCCACGCAAAGCAGAGGGTATCGGGATCGGCCAATTGGAGCAATTCGGCCAGTTTTCGGCGCAGTTTATCAAGCGAGGCCGCCACAACCGCCGGCTGATCGGCAACGATCAACAGTAAATCGCCCGGTTGTGCCCCCATCCGTTGTGCCAGTGCGTCAAACTCGCCGGGTGCAAGATTCTTCGCAAAACTCGACCGCACGTCACCACCATCGGTAGGCACCACCGCCCATGCCAACCCTTTTGCTCCCCCAGACCGTGCCACCTCGGTCAATTCATCGATCTGCTTACGCGAGAAGTGACCACACCCCGGCGCCCGAATTCCCTTCACCTGACCACCCGCGGCCAAGACACTGCGGAAGACTTGAAATGGGGTCTCAGCTAACACATCACTTAGATTGACAAGTTTGAGATCGTACCGTAAATCGGGTTTATCCGAACCGTAGCGTTCTATCGCTTCCGCATATGTCAGACGGCGAAACGGCGTAAGCAAGCGTTTATGCGGTGTCACAGTCCGGCACAATTCGGTGAAGAGCCGTTCGATCAGATTGATGACATCCTCTTGATCGACAAAGCTCATCTCCATATCAAGTTGGGTAAATTCGGGCTGGCGGTCGGCTCGTTGATCTTCATCACGAAAACAGCGGGCAATCTGAAAGTATTTATCGTAGCCGGCAACCATCAGCAACTGCTTGAGTTGCTGTGGACTTTGTGGCAAGGCGTAGAACTTACCCGGATGCAACCGTGACGGCACTAAATAGTCACGCGCACCTTCAGGGGTTGATTTGATCAAAATCGGTGTTTCGATCTCGATAAAACCCTCGGCATCGAGAAAATCGCGAATAAACTTGACCACGCGATGGCGTAAGATCAAGTTACGCTGCATCCGTTCACGGCGGAGATCGAGATAGCGATACTTCAAGCGCACCGATTCATCTTCACCAGCCTCTTTCGCAATATAAATGGGTGGTGTCCGTGCCGGATTCAACACCTGCGCCGCAAATGCGTCTACTTCAATCTCGCCGGTAGCAATTTCGGGATTAACCGCTTCGGCAGGGCGAATCCGCACCTTTCCTCGCACCTGCAACACGTACTCCGAGCGCACTGTTTCGGCGACTGCGTGGGCAGCAGCATTGGCGCTATTAAAGACCACTTGCGTAATCCCATAGCGGTCGCGCAAATCGATGAATATCAGATCGCCATGATCGCGCCGGCGATGTACCCAGCCGGCCAGAGTCACCTCTTGGCCGGCGTGAGCGGGGCGCAACTCACCACAAGTATGTGAACGGTACATAATCTCTCCTGCCGGATCGAAGGCGGTAATGTTCGTATAGCCGTCGCATTATAACATACGCATAGGAATGAGCTTATTCACCGCTCTGCTCGATGAGGGTAGCCAACCACGGGGTCGTACTACCGACCGGCAATTCGCTCAGGGCTTGGTGGGCGGCACGTTGTTGCGCTGCCAATGACTCACGGGCCAATGGTAAACCATGGGTACGAATAATAGGTAAGGCTGCAGCGACCGTTTCAGGCGTAGGATGGGCAAACACCGCTTGAATTTCGTCTGGTGGTGCTGCACCGGCTGCCAAGATGAGCGCCAATGGCGCTTGACCACTTTGGATGAAGCTGCCCTGAGATTCGAGATCGCGAATTTCGGCGGCCAGTTGCCGGGCTAAACCAAGATGCTTGCCCAGTCGGGCGGCCGGCGCCAGGAATGTATCAGGGAGGTTGCTACACAGAATACCGGCCTGTGCTGCGGCAGCGGGAAGCGCACCGGCCAATGCCTCAGCGCGTTGCCAATAGGTTGCTAACGCCGTTTCATGTGGTATCAGATTGGTCACCGTCGTAAGCTGCCCTTCGCAGATCTGCATCACTGCGTGTGAATAGAGACCAATGATGCGTGGATCAGGACTAAGCGCCATCTCTCCGGATGCCAGTGCAAACAGATAGTCGCCCACCATCAATGCCACACCGTGATCCCATGCACCATTCTTCACCCGACCAAGACGACGTGCTTGTTCGTCGATTAAATCGTTGTGGGCACGAGTGGCAGCTTCAATCAGCTCCACCGCCGCCGCAGCATGGGCAACATACTCACCGGTAGCACCACCGAGACGGGCAACTGCCAGGACGAGCAACGCCCGCAAACGATCGGTTGGGTTGGCGATCAGATGAGGATTCACCATCGAGATGACGGTCGCACGCGCACGAGTCCGTTCATGGAGCAAGTACTCGACCAACAGCAAATCATGGTGCAATTCTGGCGGTACGGTGAGGGTCATGGTGTTCACTTTGCCTAAGAATGTTCATCCATCGTTTTGAAAGATACGCTATCAGTGCCCCACTGTCAACATTACGGTTGACACAATAGCATTCGCGTTTGACAATACAGGTATGTACCTGCATAGACACGAACGGAGGTGGAGTGTGACATTCAACCCCTCTCGCATCGGACGGGCCATTGGCATTACCGTTGGCGCCGTAGCAGCGCTGGCCGGTGTTGGTGCTGTGGCAGCCCTACGCCGACCTTTACCCCGCACGAGTGGTCGTGTGAGCCTACCTGGATTACGGGCAGCGGTGGAAATACGTCGTGACCGGTGGGGTATTCCCCACATTTACGCCGAACACAACGAAGATCTATTCTGTGCGCTCGGTTATGTACATGCCCAAGACCGCCTCTGGCAAATGGAACTGCACCGCCGGATCGGCCATGGTCGGTTGGCCGAAATCGTTGGTTCGATAGCTATTGATTCTGACCGCTTCATTCGTACACTCGGCTTTAGCCGGATCGCACATCGAGAAGTTGCGTTGCTTGACGATGAAACGGCAACGCTTATGAGTGCATACATCCGCGGCGTTAATGCCTGCATCGAGCAGGTTAGTCATCGGTTACCACTTGAGTTTACTATTCTCGGATTCCAACCTCAACCGTGGGAATTGGTCGATTTACTCGTGTGGCCAAAGATGATGGCCCTGAATCTCTCAACCAATTGGATGCAAGAGCTGCTGCAGGCCCAGATCGTGGCCGTCGTCGGAGCCAAGCGGGCAGTCACCCTCCGTCCGCGCTATCCTGAAGACGGGCCACTCACCGTGCCGGCAGAGGCTCACTATACCCCCGATCTCGGTACAGGGGCACTGCAACTGGCCGGTGATGCCTCACTCTTTACCGGTGAAACCGAAACGCCCCAAGGTTCAAACGCATGGGTGGTAAGCGGTACGCGCACAACCAGCGGCCGTCCACTCCTGGCAAATGATCCCCACCTGAACGTTGCCATCCCCAACCTCTGGTACCACGTCCATCTGGAGGGTGGCGATTTTCACGTCACCGGCGCCACTATTCCGGCTACCTGCGGTGTCGTGATCGGTCACAACCAACGGATCGCATGGGGCATAACCAATGCGCGTACCGACAACCAAGACCTGTTTATCGAACAATTCGACCCCGCCGACCCCCGACGGTACCGGTGGCGTGATGAATGGCGAACTGCCGATGTCGTCCGGGAAACGATTAAGGTCAAAGGTCAAACTGAACCGGTTGTGATCGATGTTCGCATTACCCATCACGGCCCCATTATCGATCCGGTTGCCGGGGAACTCCACAGCCAATCTACCGACGAATCGGCTCAAACCGCGCTGGCTTTACGTTGGACCGCCCTCGATCCCTCACCAACGCTGACTCGCGCTGTTCTAAAACTCAACCGGGCCCGTAATTGGACGGAGTTTCGTGCTGCTTTAACCGATTGGGACACCCCACCACAAAACTTCGTCTACGCCGACATTGAAGGCCACATCGGGTATTGTCTGGCCGGACGACTACCCCTTCGACGACAAGGCGATGGGATGCTGCCGGTCCCGGGTTGGAATGGCGAGTATGAATGGGAAGGTATGATCCCGTTTGACGAATTACCGAGCCAACTCGATCCGGCGAACGGTACGATTGTGAGTGCCAATCATCGAATCGCACCGAGTACATCACGCAACGCCCCTATTCAGGGCTTTTGGCTGAACCCATACCGTGCTCAGCGTATTCAAGCCCTGCTCGACGAGACCAAACAACACGATGTGCGCAGCTTTGCTCGTATTCAGAATGATGTACTATCGCTCCCTGGTAAAGCGCTGGTCGAACAAGTGGCTCGGCTCCAACTGGAAACAAGCATCGAGCAGCGCGTGCGTGATCTGTTCGTCACGTGGGACGGGCAACTGCGGGCTGATAGTATTGGTGGGGCCATCTATGACGAACTTCGCTACCGTCTTTTGCGCATCGTCTACCAGGAATTAGCCGATCTATTTAAACGGCCGGTTGCACTAGGATCGTTTAGCGTATTACCGGCAAATCTCTATCTCGAATGTGCCTTACCGATGATATTAGCCCGAATGGCTGAACGTCCTCTCGATCAGGTTGATGACTGGCTTAGTGGTGGGCGTAGTTGGGGCGGTGTGCTACGGGCTGCATTATCACAAGCCATCGCCGAACTTAGCGCACGCCTCGGTCCCGATCCGACGCGCTGGCAGTACGGACGGTTCCATACACTTACGTTACGACACCCGCTCGGTAGCATTCCGGCGCTCACACCACTGTTCAACCGGGGGCCGTGGCCAATGGGCGGCGATATTGATACGGTTAATCACTGCTATATTCCGCGCGATATTGCCGGAATGACCATCTACAATGCCCCGTCCCTACGCTTTATTTTTGATCTAAGTGATTGGGACAACGCACGGGCAATCTTACCCGCCGGTCAGAGTGGTCATCCGGCCAGTTCACACTATGCCGATATGACCGATGCTTGGCGTGTCGGTGCGTATCATCCGCTGGTATGGAGCCGAGCAGCTGTCGAGCGGTATACTGCTGATGTGTTAGTATTGACAGCAGATGGCTAAAACGGGAACTCATACAGCGATGTATCCGAGCGAACTGCCAACAACCGATCTCTTCCAGTTCATCGCCATGCACAGTGACCAACCGGTGTGGCTGGTAGGCGGTTCGGTGCGCGAATTGCTGGCCGGCCGCCAGCCAGCCGATATTGATCTTGCCGTCGCCGGGAGCGGGCTGGGCTTGGCGAAAACGTTAGCGACAGCCGGGGGTGGGACTTTCGTTGTTCTCGACGACGAGCGTGACACCGGTCGGGCCGTATTACCCGGTGGGGTGACTATCGATTGTGCAAGATTGCGTGCAGTCGACATCATGAGTGATCTCCACCTACGCGACTTTACGATCAATGCGTTGGCGCTCCCGCTAGCGGCAGCCATTCGAGGTGACTGGCATGATCTCATCGATCCGCTTGGCGGACAAGCCGATCTGGCGGCCGGTCGTTTGCGTCTCTGTCTGCTAACCGGTTTGCACGAAGATCCATTACGTATCGTGCGAGCCGGACGTTTTCGGTCTACCTACCATCTCACACCCGATTCCGAGCTCATCACGATGGCGCGACAGGCAGCACATGCGCTCGATACGGTAGCTGTAGAACGGATTCGCGACGAGATACTTAAATTGTGTGATGGTTCGGCAGCAGCAGCCGGCTTACGCTTCCTCGACGAAGTCAGGGCGCTTACCGTCATCTTCCCCGAACTCGAAGCAGCGCGCGACTGTGAACAACCGTATGTGCATTTTCTCCCGGTATTGGCGCACGTCTTGGAAACGGTGGCTGCCCTTGATTGGCTAATCGACAATGGTGAGTCACCGGTCGCAGTACAAACCAACCCGCACCTAAGCCGTCGGTTACCCTTTGCCGAGCGGTATCACGAGCACCTTCACCAGCGGCGAGGAATAGTACGACGGGCAGCGCTACTCAAACTCGCGGCCCTACTTCACGACAACGCCAAACCGCAGACAAAGGTTCATCACCCTGACGGTACGGTTACCTTCTACGGCCACCAAAGCCTAGGCGCCGAAACGGCTGCTCAGATCGGTAAGCGACTCCGCCTCAGTCGCACCGACACCGTCTATATCGTGACGATTGTCCGTGAACACATGCGACCGGGGCAGATGCGGAGCGGTGGGCAACTGACCGAACGCGGGATCAACCGCTTCTTTCGCGATACCGGCGATGCCGGTCCGGATGTGTTGTTACATGAACTAGCCGATCATTTAGCGACCCGCGGCCCATGGCTTGATCCGAGCGCATGGCACGACCATCTTGCGTGGGTTGGCGCGCTGCTAGACCGTTATTGGAATGCTCCAACGCCACCGCCACCACCCCTGCTACGTGGCGACGAGCTGATGACAAGCTTGGGGATCGGACCGGGGCCGGAAGTGGGCCGATTGCTGCGATTGATTCATGAGGCACAACAGGCTGGTGAAATTCACAATCTCGAAGAAGCGCTCACTCTAGCGCGAACGCTCCATCGTGCAGAGCGCTCGTAACCGTCTCAGCGCGGTCGGCGTGGCAATCGGATGCGATCGGTCGGCTGACGTTCGGTAGCCGACGAACTCTCGTCCTCAAGCAACGGTAAGAGAACGAGCGTCAGCACGATCATGACAAACAGCAGGATCGTCGGTAGCAACGACAGCAAATCAGACATCTGATGCCTCCCGTAACGATGCAATCTACAGCAATAGGCGATTGTATCGTACCGGAAAGCAGTGGTTAAAGGAATGAAAATGATCTGATGTTTCGCTGACTTTGGGGGAAAAAGATTAGCCCCCCTCAGAACTGGCAGTAAGAGTAACAACATGACACCAAGAAGCTGTTGCCGTGTAACCGGTGTCATATCTGAGAGGGAGAAACTGGCGAAGAGCCAACCGTGTTCCAACCAGCTTTCAGGGGGCTACTGCTGGAGGACGTCGCGGATAATTTGTTCAAGGCGGTCGAGTGAGAATGGCTTGGGTAAATAGTAGTCAACCCGCTGTTCACGAGCGCGTTTCTCGAGTTCGGGGGTTGCGTAAGCAGTGATCATGACTACGCTCGTATCAGGTGACGTCTCTTTCACAGCGGCGGCCAACTGCAAGCCATTCATGCCGGGCATATTGTAGTCGGTAATCACCAACGGCACCCGACGCAGCGCTATTTGGGCTAGCGCATCAGCTCCGCTATTCACGGTAATAATATCGTACCCCCCGGTCAAATCACGCATCAAGCGATGCAAAATAATGAGAATATCAGGCTCATCTTCGACCAGAATGATTGCCGGATTGCGACCGGAAAAGTCGGCCATAAAAACGCTCCTTAATCGCCAGCGTCTGCTGCCGCCCTGCCACTTCCTATCAGCTAGGGTAGCGGTATTGTAGCACAGCCCTGAATGACGGGCAAGCAAAGAATGGTATTATTACGAATAAGGATCCCGACTTCCCTTGCTTTGACCACATGATAGTGGGTCTGTAAAGAAGACACAACCCGTATGAACCAACTACCCGGCATTTTTCTCAACGTCCTTGCCCCTGTCTTTTTACTCGTCTTGCTCGGTTACCTGACCGGCCCACGGCTACAACTAGAAGCACGAACGCTATCACGGTTCGCCTATTTTATCCTCACCCCGGCATTTGTGTTTTACGTACTTAGCCAGACCCAAATTGAAGCTGGTCTGGCCGGGCGTATGATCGGCTTCATCACGGTGGTGTACCTCGGTTCGATCCTGGTCGCCTTGCTCATCGCCCGTCTCTTGAAGCGCGGTCCGGCAATGACCGCAGCATACGTTATGCTGGCTGCATTCGGCAATGTTGGCAATTTTGGCCTACCGATCATTCAGTTTGCCGAAGGGCCAGGGGCATTAGGTGTTGCGACGGTCTACTTCTTAGCCAATCTTGTGCTTGCGTTCATCGTCTGCGTAGGCGCAGCCAACTTCAGCCGTGGCTTCAGCGTCGGTATGGTCATTCAAGTCTTTCGCACACCGGCATTGCTGGCATTACCACCGGCTCTACTTTTCAACTGGTTCGAGATAACGCTCCCACCGGTTGTTATGCGCCCGCTCGAACTCCTGTCAGGCGCGCTCATTCCTACGATGTTGATCGTCTTGGGCGCACAACTCGCTGCTGCCGGTATTCCTCGCCTCAACGCTGATCTCTTCGTTGCCAGCGCAATTCGGCTAATTAGCGGTCCGGCGTTAGCATTTGGGATCGTCGAGTGGTTTGCCCTGCCACAACTCGAACGCAACGTTGGCATCTTGCAAGCCAGTATGCCGACTGCGGTATTAGTCAGCATTATTGCAATGGAAAACGATCTCTTACCCGAATTTGTTACTGCCACCGTACTCTTCTCGAATCTTGCCAGCATTGTCACACTCGCAATAGTACTTGTCTTCCTTTAACATAACAACGAAAACAATGAAACTACCGATCGAGTAATCGTTTTATCTGCCATAAAAGCAACGTTTGCGCAATTTTATCAGATCAGGTATAATTAAGAGTACCGATCTCTAATTCACAGATTGCCTAGGAGCACAGCATGAAACGACGAGAGTTTCTTCGTGGCGCCGCCGCAGGCATTTTTGGCGGTCTTGGTCTAACCTTGGCTGCTTGTGGTCAGCCTCCGGCTGTTACCAATCCACCCACTGCTGCCCCGGCTCAGCCGACCACTGCCGGTGGCGAAGCACCAACCGCCGCAGCAACGACAGCCGCTCCGACTGCCCAAGCCCCGGCCCAAGGTTCGTCGATGCCGGCCATCGAGTGGCGCATGGGTACAAGCTGGCCGATCTCGCTCGACACCATCTACGGCGGTGCGACGGTGCTGGCCGAGCGAGTGGCCGAGCTGTCCAACGGCATGTTCAAGATCACAACCTTCCCCGCCGGCGAACTCTTCCCCGGTCTTGAAGTGTTGCAGAACGTGTCGCAAGCCACCGTCGAAGCAGGTCACACTGCACTGTACTACTACGTCGGTCTTGATCCGGCGTGGGCTTTTGCTACCTCACTACCCTTTGGTTTGACGGCGCAACAACAGAACGCTTGGCTCTACCACGGTGGCGGTGAGCAGGCGATCAATAAGTTGGGTGAGAACTTCGGTGTGATCTGCTTTGCCGCCGGCAACACCGGCACACAAATGGGTGGCTGGTTCCGCCGCGAGATTAACACTGTCGCCGATTTGCAAGGCCTCAAGATGCGTATCCCCGGTCTCGGCGCACAAGTCATGGGGCGCATTGGCGTGGTCACGCAGACCTTGCCCGGTGGTGAGATTTTCCAAGCCCTTTCGACCGGGGCAATCGACGCTGCCGAGTGGGTTGGTCCGTATGATGACGAAAAGTTGGGCCTACCCGATGCTACCGAATACTACTACACTCCTGGTTGGTGGGAGCCAGGACCTTCGCTCCACGCAGTGTTTAACCTCGATGCATGGAATAAGCTGCCGAAAGAGTATCAGAACTTCATTCGCGTCGCGGCATGGGAATCGAATATGAACATGCTCGCGAAATACGATGCGTTGAACAATGACGCCCTTGAACGGATTGTCGCGAAGGGCAAGAAATTGCGCCCATACAGCGACGAGATTCTCAGCGCAGCGCGGAAAGCAGCTTTTGAGCTGTTTGCTGAGTACGAGGGCAAATCGGCGGCATTTAAGGAAATCTTCCCTGGTTGGAACACTTTCCGCCAGAAGATTCAGCGCTGGCACCAGACCAACGAGCTGCCGTTCAATATGTTCGTTAAGAATAACCCATACTAATTCTTAGCCAGGAGAGTACAGCAGTAAGAATCTGCTGTATCTCTCCATAACGAACCGGAGGGGGTGTAATCCTTTCCGGTTTTTTGTTGCTCAGTTTGCTCGGTAAATAACAGTGCTTGGTACTAGATTGGCAAAACCGGAGGGGGTGTCGTCCCCTTCCGGTTTTTGTTGAGCAATGAAGTGAAATCGTGATAGCAACCCTACTGACCAAACGAGATAGCCGGCAGATAGAGCGCCAACTGGGGAAAGAAGATTAAGATTACGACAATTGCCAACTGAATCGCGATAAACGGAACTACACCACGATAAATATCAGCGGTCGTGACTCCAGGTGGAGCTACCCCACGCAGATAGAAGAGTGCGAAACCAAACGGCGGTGTGAGGAATGATGTCTGCAAGTTAGCACCAAGCAGTACACCAAACCAAACCAGATCGAAGCCCAACGTTTTCGCCACCGGTACAAAAAGCGGGATGACGATAAAGCAAATCTCAAAGAAATCGATAAAGAAACCGAGGAAAAAGACAATTAGCATGCTCACGATCAAAAAACCCCATGCACCACCAGGCAGATTGGTCATCAGATCAAAGACAAACTTATCACCACTGAGTGCACGGAAGACCAGAGCAAATGCGGTTGAACCGATGAGAATAAAAATCACCATGGTGGTAGCACGCATGGTGGAATCGCAGACTGCGATAAAATTCTTCCATGTTAGACGACGATTTACCAGCGCCAGCAACGTTGCCCCTAACGCACCCACTGCACCGGCCTCGGTCGCAGTGGCAATACCAAAGAAGATCGAACCAAGCACAGCCACGATCAGCAACAGCGGCGGGATCATGACCTGCACTACCCGCTTCGCCAGCGCCGCACCGGTCATCGAGCGGGCCGACAACGGCAGGGCCGGGGCCATTTCTGGTTTCAGCAGCGCAACGACCCAGCAGTAGAAGGCGAGCGCCGCCGACAGCAACAAGCCGGGGATTAGCGAACCAAGGAAGAGGCGGCCCACTGAGACGCCGATCTGGTCGCCGAGCACCACCAACACCACCGACGGCGGAATAATCTGGCCGAGGGTACCGGCAGCGCAGATCACGCCGCACGCCAGCTCTTTGTTGTAGCCGTAGCGCAGCATGATCGGCAGCGAAATCAGGCCCATCGCCACCACTGTTGCCGCCACCACGCCGGTGGTAGCGGCCAACAATGCGCCGACAACCACCACTGAGATCGCCAAACCACCCCGAATTGGCCCGAAGAGCACTCCCATCGTATCGAGCAAATCTTCGGCCAAACCGGATTTTTCGAGCATAGAGCCGAGAAAGATAAAGTAGGGAATAGCGAGAAGGGTATAATTCGACATCACGTTAAAGATACGCGACGGCATCGCCCGAATAATAATCGGGTCAAAAATACCCAGAGATACACCGATAATACCGAATACGATCGCCGTAGCACCGAGCGAGAAGGCCACCGGATAACCGATACCAAGTATCACCAGTGCGCCAAGAAACATCGTGGGACCGAGCCAATCGTACATGGATCCTCCAGAAACTACAATCGCGTTTCGTGTTCTTCTTCAACTTGGCTTGGGTCAAGCAACCCGCGATACGCAGCGAAATACTTGATTACCTCTGATATACCTTGGATAATCAGAAGCATAGGGCTGATCAATAGGAAGGTCTTAATAAGATAACGTGGTAAACCACCCGGATCAGATGAGTTTTCGCGAATACGCCACGATTGTTCAACATACGGCCAACTAAAATAGAGGAGAAGCCCACAGAATGGGATCAAAAAGAAGATAGTGCCAAGCAAATTTACAAGAGCCTTGCGCTTAGGGGAAAAATTACTGTAGAACACATCAACCCGCACATGCTCATTATGCTTCAACGCATAGGCTGCACCAAGTAAGAAAATGAGCGAAAAGATATACCATTGGGCTTCAATGTAGAAGTTAGATCCGAGAGTACGACCTATTGCACGACCAACATAGCGATTCGCAACATTCCATACCCCAACAGCCACCACGATCGGCACCAAAATGTACGCTAAGCGCCCAACCCATTCAGTGAAGGTGTCGATGATCCGTGAAAGGCGCAATAAAGCTTGCACGGCAATCCTTCCTTCCCAGTCCACAGCCTATGTCCAATACAAAAATTTGCCAAAGCCTAACAAAGCGAATGCCGAAATAGACATTCGCAGAGGGAAGTTTGAAACCTCAAAGTGGAAACAAGCAACTTTATAGGTTTATGGTACACGGAGTCAGCGATCTTGTCAAAAAGCGAAGGTGGTCATGCTACGACCACCCCCTTCGCTTCATATATGTGGACGACAGCTATTCGTGCGTAGCTCCCCACTTCTCCGGCATCCGCCAGAGGCTCGACAGGATGAGATCGCGCACCGACAAAAGCTCTTTGGGCAGCCGGTCGTAGAGCTTGATGAACAACTCTTCGTGGAGCAACACCTCTTGCTGCCACTCAGCGACATTACACTCCATTACCTGCTCGAACTGTTCGGGGGTAAACTGAAGACCACGCCAATCGATATCTTCGTAGCGTGGTACCCAGCCAATGGGAGTCTCAACACTGACTGCTTGCCCATGAGCACGCTCAACAATCCACTTCAACACCCGTAAATTTTCACCAAAACCCGGCCAGATGAACTTACCGTTTTCATCTTTGCGGAACCAGTTGACGCCAAAGATGCGCGGGGGGTTCTTCAAACGTCGCCCAAAGCTCAGCCAGTGGTTAAAGTAATCACCCATGTGGTAGCCAATGAAGGGTAGCATGGCGAATGGATCGCGCCGTACAATTCCCTGCTGACCCATAGCCGCAGCCGTCGTTTCCGAACCCATCGTCGCTGCCAGATACACGCCATACGTCCAGTTGAAGGCCTGATACACCAGCGGAACGGTGCGACTACGTCGCCCACCGAAGATGAAGGCTTCAATCGGCACGCCATTCGGATTTTCCCACTCAGGATCGATAGCCGGGTTTTGGCGAGCCGGGGCCGTGAAACGAGCATTAGGATGGGCGGCCAACCGACCACAATCCGGCGTCCAATCACGACCTTGCCAGTCGATCAGATGGGCCGGTGGCTCATCGGTCATTCCTTCCCACCAGACATCACCATCATCGGTTAAGGCTACGTTGGTAAAGATACTATTGGCCCGGCAACTCTCCATCGCATTAGGGTTCGTCTTGTATGATGTACCCGGCGCCACACCGAAATAGCCGGCTTCAGGATTAATTGCATAGAGCTTGCCATCTGGGCCGGGTTTGATCCATGCAATATCATCGCCAACTGTGGTCACTTCCCACCCTGCCCGCTTGAACTCCTTCGGTGGGATTAACATAGCGAAATTGGTCTTACCACACGCCGAGGGGAACGCAGCAGCCACATACGTCTTTCGCCCACTTGGCTCCTTGACCCCTAAGATCAACATATGTTCGGCCAGCCAACCCTCTTGGCGAGCCATCACCGAGGCAATCCGTAAGGCAAAACACTTCTTTCCGAGCAGTGCATTGCCTCCATAGCCGGATCCAAAACTCCAAATCGAGCGCTCCTCAGGGAAGTGAACAATGTACTTGGTTGGATTACACGGCCACGGTACATCAGGCTGGCCCACCTCAAGCGGCATCCCTACGCTATGTAGGCATGGAATGTAGTCACCGTTCTCGCCCAAGACATCGTAAATCTTGGTCGAAACACGAGTCATAATATGCATATTGACGACGACGTAAGGCGAGTCGGTCAACTGGATACCGATATGGGCAATTGGTGAACCAAGCGGTCCCATACTAAACGGGATGACATACATTGTCCGCCCACGCATGCTGCCCTTGAACAGCTTCAGCAAGATTTCTTTCATCTCTTTCGGTGCCATCCAGTTGTTCGTTGGACCGGCATCATCCTTTGAGATGCTGCAAATAAACGTGCGATCTTCGACACGGGCAACATCTGAAGGATCAGAGCGAGCAAGAAAACTATTAGGGCGAAGCTTCGGATTGAGGCGGATGAAGGTACCTGTTTCAACCATCTGGTTGCAGAGCATATCGTACTCGGCCTGCGTTCCATCACAGAAGTGAATGTGCGCCGGCTCACAGAGTTCGACGATCTCTTTAATCCACTCGCGGAGCCGATGGTGCCTAATGTATGTAGGGAACTGCATACTCTCCTCCCTTTTTTCAAGGCTACAACCGGAGAATGAAAGCTGTGACAACTTGCACAGTCGCAATCATAGCACGAATTGTTACCTATATGCAGGTAGGAAGCAGTAGACTCTCGGCAACAATTACGCAACCAACTACTTGAGCGCGACATGTCACCTGCCACTCTGTGGTATACTGTTGTGCCTGCATCATGCAGTAGACCCATAAGGAGCGAGATAACGATGGAAACTGCGTTGTACATTGCTATTCTGGTGATTAGCGCTGTCATGAGTGTGCTGGTGATTTTGCAGTCGCGAGGCGGTGGCATCAACCGTGATACCAGCTCGATCTACCATACGCGGCGTGGAGTCGAGAAGACGTTGTATCAAGCCACGATTGCGCTGGGAGTGAGTTTTTTACTGCTGGCGCTGATTACGAGTCTGCCGATCTTCGATTAGATTATGGCCCGCCGTATCCGTTGGCAAATTACCATTGCCCTGTTCGGTATTAGCGTTATCGTCGGTTTGTTTGGGCGTTTGGCTGCCCTGAGTGCCTCAACCGATAATCCAGCTATCGGTGGTACCTACCGTGAGGCAGTGGTCGGTTCGCCCATTATGCCGATCCCGCTGCTCAACGATCCGATTACCGATCCGACCGGTCGCGTGTTGATCAGTCTGCTCTTCGACGGTCTCACTCGCATTGGGATCGATGGGTTGATTGAACCGGCGCTTGCGGAAGGGTATACGGTTGATGCAACCGGTGAGATGTACACCTTTACGCTACGCTCGGGATTACGCTGGCACGATGGGACGCCGATTACCACCAATGATGTTATCTTTACCGTCCGCACCTTGCAAGAGCTGGAGACACCCGGCGAGCCGGCACTTGCCAATTTTTGGCGCACAACTCTCGTCGAACGGGTAGATAATCGAACAATGCGGTTTATTCTATCCGGCCCTTTTGCACCTTTTCCGGCATTGGCACGTATGCCGATCTTGCCGGCGCATCTCTTGCGTGGTATTGCGCCTTCCGAATGGCCAACCGGTGACTTTGCTCGGCGACTGATCGGGAGTGGCCCCTTCCGTTTGGCCGAATTGCGGGCTGATGCCGCCATCCTCACTGCCAACCCAACTTATTACAATGGGCGGCCATTCCTCGATCAGATTGAGTTGCGCTTTATGGCTACGCCCGAAGCAGCGGTTGCTGCGCTCTTGCGGGGTGAAGTGATGGGTTTTGCCGAGCGATGGGGAACTAATCTCAAAACTGTTGATGTACCCGGTGAAGAACGCCGCATCGTTTTACCGATAGATGAATATACGACGCTAACGTTTAATCTGCGCCTACCTTTATTTCAAGAGATTCCCCTGCGACGAGCACTGGCCCTCGGCCTCAACCGTGATGCTCTGATTGAGACGGTACTCAACGGACTAGCCCAACCGATTGATACACCGCTCTTGCCCGGTACATGGGCCGATGATCCGACGATACGTCGTGTACCTGCCGATCCGACGGTTGCAGCCGAACGACTGGCCGAACTTGACTTCGAGCCGGGTAGTGATGGAATCCGCCAGCGCGGTGCCCAGCGCCTGAGCTTTCGTTTGCTGGTTGATCAAGATGAACGACGGTTGGCAGTTGCTACGGCCATTGCTGAACAATGGCATGCGATTGGGGTAGAGGTAACGGTTGAATCGGTTGAGAGTACTACCCTCGTCGAACGATTGCGCAAGGGCGATTTCATGGCAGCAATCCATACGTGGACGCGCATCGGCCCTGATCCCGACGTGTACAGCCTCTGGCATTCTAGCCAAGCCAAGGGTGGTCTGAATTATGCCGGTCTGAACGATGGACGGATCGACACCTTGCTCGAACAAGCCCGATCGGAACCAGAATTGGCTGCACGGGCAGAACTCTACCACGAGTTTCAACGCCGATGGCTGGAGTTGTCGCCGGCAATAACCCTCTACCAACCGCAGTACCTCATCGTCAGTAGTGCAAATGTGCAAGGCCGAGCCTTTGCCAGTCCTGATTTTGCCAATCAAACCCTCTTCGGCGCCGAAGATCGGTTCCGCGATGTGCAGCGTTGGTTTGTCAATAGCTTTCGCCGCCTCGAAGGTGATCTGCCGTAGAACGCTTATTCTATAGTCCCGGCAAGCGCAGATCACGCAGATCGAACACCGGTCCCTCGATGCAGCATCGCTGCCAACCATGGCGTGTCTCGATCTGGCAAACGCGACAAATACCTAGACCACAGGGCAACGGCCCGGCTACGATGACTTGCGCAAATCCGCGTTCCCACCGTAATCGCATGGTACGGATGGCATCCACTGCTATACCAAAAAGCTGCGGTGGCAAGGCAAAGATGATTTGATCGGCCCACCGTAGGGGATTGTCCACCGGAGAAGCCGTGAGGAGATTGAACAATGCCGCCGCACCGCCGGTACTCGTCTGCACTTCAACCGTTGCTGGCAAGAGAAACGGCGGTGGGAGATATCCCTCATCACCGGTGAGCCAAAGGGAAATACTCAGGCGGGCAGCGTACTGACGAGCCGTAAACAGGAGGGCCGGCAACGTCGGGCCAACTCCGGCCAGCAACAAGGTTTGAGTCGTCGGGTTTGGCGTTACCGCCGGAACAACCGGCATACACACGTCGAGTTGCGTCCCCACCGGGTATCCGGCCAACCTCCCTCCTGCCGAATCACGTGGATCGATCAGTAATTCGACGGTACCACTATGGTGATCGACGCCGGCCAAAAAGAATACCGACCACAAGAGCGGATCAAAGCTGGGTGAAACGCACACAAGCACAAACTGGCCGGGCCGAGCGGTACGCGCAATCTCCGGTGCGATAAGAGACAGCCATACGAGATGGCCAAATTGGCGACGTTCGCGAATCGTCGCAGTATAATAGAGTGGCATGCAGGTTACCCTTGTTCTATCAACCGGCCATCAACCCCACTGAGCGAGTGGTTAGACACTCTATGAACGATGCTGTCGTCGTCAACTCATCCAACTGGTGGAACCAACCACTCACGGCAACAGGCTGGCTAAGCCATCTCCGCCGCTACGAAGCGGTGTTGCTATTCGCAAGCCTCGCACTCTACCTCTACACCCGTTTCACCGATCTGAGTGTATTCCCGATCTATTTCTTCTGTGATGAAGCGATTCATGGCGTGTTAGCGCGTGATCTGATTGCCAACGGGTTCCGGGATAGCAATGGGGTTTGGTTACCACCGTATTTTCGCAACGCTGAAAAGTGGAGCCTTAGCCTAAGTGTTTATGTTCATGCAGTAAGTATACTTCTCTTTGGGTTTAACCATTCGGTCTGGATGACCCGTGCCACATCAGTTATCGTCGGTCTGCTGGTCCCGATCGGCATTGCCGCACTCCTTCGCTTCGGCTACCACAACCGGTATTGGTGGCTTGGTATTCTCGCCCTCTGTGGTATGCCGGCGTGGTTTCTCCATTCACGCACTGCGTTCGAAACGGCGCTGATGGTTGCGTTCTATGCCTGCTTTCTCGCAGCATACGTGGCCTATTGCCATTACGACGACCGCTGGATTGTGGCGGTGATTTTGTTTGGAGCGGCTACCTTCTACAGTTACACCAACGGCCAGGGCGTGATGTTGATCAGTAGCCTGCTGCTGTTGATCAGCGATGCTCGGTACCATGTTAGCCGACCACCAGTACGCCTATGGATGGCGCTTGCGCTGTTCGTCGTTGTACTGATACCACTGGTCCGTTTTCGCCAACTCGAACCTGACGCCACAGTCGAACATCTCCGTACCCTCAATTCGTACTGGCTCCAACCGATGCCGCTTGGCGAAAAGATCCAACGTTTTCTTACGTTGTACGGTCAAGGACTCGATCCACGCTATTGGTTTTGGCCCAATACTATCGATCTCGACCGGCATCGCTTTCCTGATCGCGGCCATATACCGCTGCTGTTGTTGCCGTTCATCACCATCGGACTAGGAGTGTGTCTGTGGCGATGGCACGATTCACGCTACCGGCTGCTCATTATTGCCGTACTTGCGGCACCCTTCAGTAGTGCGCTGGTCGGTATTGCGGTAACCCGAACCTTGGCAATGGTGGTACCGGCGGCTCTGCTGAGTGTCATCGGACTGAACGCAGTGATCGAACGCCTCGTACCGCATCGGCAACGACTTGTGGCGCTCACATTGGGGCTTGTTCTCGCCCTCGACAGTCTCATCCTGCTGCGTACCGCTGTGCTCGGTGGACCACTTTGGTTCCGCGACTACGGCTTGTACGGTATGCAATACGGCGCACCTCAGATCTTCGGCGAGACGGTGCCAATGCTGTTGGCGCGTAACCCCCAAGCCATAGTACGGGTATCACCGGTGTGGGCAAACAATCCGAACAGTTTCGTTGATTTTTTTCTCGATCCGGCACAACGCCAACGTGTTAGCTTGACTAGCATTGATGCCTATCTGTACTATCGCGGTGATCTTGATCGACAACGCGATATTTTTATTATGACCGCCACCGAGTATCAGCAAGCACAAGAAAGCGGCAAGTTTATTATTGAACCGCCTGAACAGATCATTCCATACCCTGATGACCAACCCGGTTTTTACGTGGTTCGGCTCAGCTATGTCGCGAACATCGACGAACTACTAGCAGCCGAACGCGCGACACGCGCCGCGTTGATTGAGGAGCCGTTCGTCATTGCCGGAAAAGAGTTGGTGGTCGCGCACTCCCACTTTGATATAGGGAGCGTCGCCGATCTCTTCGATGGCAATCCGGCTACGTTGGCCCGCGGGTTTGAGGCAAACCCTCTGGTGATTGAGTTGCGCTTTACCAATCCCCAACCGGTAAACGAGATCGAATTGACCCTAGGGACGATGGATCTCGATTTGACCGTCACCATCACAACACCAGAGGGAGCAACAACAACTATCAGCCAACCGTATCGCAACTTACCACCCGACCCGACAGTATCCCTCGCCCTACCTCAAACGGTAATGGCAGCACACGTGCGTTTCGCTATCTTGCAAGTGGGGATCGGCGAGCCAGCTCACATCCACGTGCGTGAAGTGCGCTGGCGGTAAGGCGGTTCATCAGTCACTTGCACCCACTGCATCGGCAATCACCTTAGCCCGACGCAGATCGGTTACTAACGCGCTCGCCAACGCTACTGCCCGTGCTCCGACCTGCAACATCGCCCGCGCATGATCGGGAGCCGCGATACCACCCATTCCGATCACTGGTGCTGACACTGCCGCGGCAACGGCCGCAACCATGCTGAGAGCAATAGGAAAAATAGCCGGCCCGCCCAGCCGTCCATATACAAGCTGGCCGTCTGCCAGTGGCATACAGGCTGGCAACCCACCGATTAAGGCAATTGCATCAGCACCGGCAGCAATACTGGCTTGGGCCACGGCCACCGGATCGGGTAATTCACCGGGCAGACGGACAATCAGCGGCAAGAGAGTCGCACGTCGTACAGCCGCGACTCGCTGCGCAGCTTCGGCGGCGGTGAGCGCCGGCAAAGCCACCTCGAAGCCGGCAACACCGGCGACACCATCGAGGGCAGCGGCAACATCGGCTGCCTCTGCGCCGGCGATACTCACCAACACCGGTATGTGGTAGCCGGCCCAGCGTGGAGCTAGCCGATCACGCACCTGCTTGACACTCAGGCTGGTATTACCGTGGTGATAAAGGACGCCGGCCGGCGTGGCGAGTATCTGCGGTTGACCGCGCCGACCGGCTACGGTAACGGTCGAGCTAATAATCGCGCCGAGACCGTGGTCGGAATGTGGTTGGGTGAGGCCAAGCCACCGCACCACCCCAACGACATCACCGAGACTACCGGCAGCGGCAATCACCGGTGTCGTGATGGTCAGGGTGTGTGGGTTATGGGGAGCAAGATCGATCATGCTTGCTCTTTAGCATGATAGCCTAATTCGGCCAGCGCCCGTCGCGCTTCACCTTCTTCGTCCCACGGCAACGTATGATCGGCGTAGATGATACTACCTTCGTGGCCTTTGCCTAACAGCAACACCATATCACCGGGCCGAGCGGCAGCGATTGCCGTCCGTATCGCTTGTGCCCGGTCGGGAATACACAGGTAGCCACTACCGGGTCGTTTACCGGCTCGTTCGGCGCCGGTAGCGATCTGGGCAATGATCGCCTCACGATCTTCGCCACGCGGGTCTTCATCGGTCAACACGAGCAAATCACACATCCGACCGGCAATCTCGCCTTGAATGGTGCGTTTGCTCACATCGCGTTCACCAGCGCTGCCAAACACAGCGATCATCCGACCTGTCACCTGTGGGCGGAGCATTGTAAAGATTTGCTCAAATGAATCGGGATTGTGTGCGTAATCGACGATTACGGTAAACGGCTGACCAGCATTGATCGACACCATCCGCCCACGTGGGGCACGGACATGAGCGACAGCGGCAGCAGCACGTTCGAGCGGTACACCTTGCGTAAGGGCAACAGTGAGTGCGGCCAGTACGTTACTAGCATTGAAACGTCCGGGAAGCGGCACGGTCACTTCAATTTCACCCCACGGTGAATGGACCCGCATGTGGCTACTTGCCGGCCCGCTGTGAACAATCTGACCTTGCACGTCGGCAGGAGCATGCAATGCATAGCGTAATCGCATCGTTTGCGACGGTGCGGCAGCCAGGAACGTACCGTGATGCGGATCATCGGCGTTCACAATAGCCCACGTCGGGCCATTGCGTTCAGCAAGCAGGGCAAAGAGTTGGGCTTTGTCGGCACGGTATTGCTCAAAGGTACCGTGAAAGTCGAGATGTTCGTGACCGATGTTAAGCATCACCGCCACAGCAAACGCG
This sequence comes from Chloroflexus sp., assembly GCF_049970315.1. Taxonomy (GTDB): domain Bacteria; phylum Chloroflexota; class Chloroflexia; order Chloroflexales; family Chloroflexaceae; genus Chloroflexus. The sequence continues at coordinate 32,003 of NZ_JBMFNE010000011.1, read as the reverse complement.
CAACCCACCAATCGCCCCCAACGCGGTGAGAGAGCATGAGAAGTGGACTCAATCACAGCAGTGTCGCACCCAGATACAACCATTTCGCGCAAGAGGGCCTGTACTTCTGGCGCTTCCGGCGTACTCTGACGGGTGTCATTCGGCCAGCGCCGCGTACCGATCTGAAAATCAACCGTACTGATCATACCTACAGTACGCCCGGCAGCAGCCAAGAGCCGAGCCGTCAGGTCGGTGGTCGTACTCTTCCCTTTGGTGCCGGTAATCCCGATGGTCGTCAACTGTTGCCCTGGATGCTCGTAAAAGGCGGCAGCCAAAGGCGCTAGCGCCACCCGACTGTCGGCAACAACCACGACCGGCACTTCGGCCGACACCGCACCACGCCAGTACCGTTGATCGACGACCACCGCTGCCGCTCCGGCAGCAATTGCTTGTGGGATAAAGTCATGGCCATCGCTATGCTGCCCACGAATCGCGACAAACAGACTCCCCGGCGTCACCCGGCGCGAGTCGTAGACAAGAGCACTGATCGGTGTAGCAAGGTCACCGATCAGATGGTACACGGATACATCAGACAACAAATCAGCGAGTGTTTTCGGCATAGCACATCTTTCTGCGACGCGAAACAGCGGATTAGCCTCCCAATGCACGCCGCGCAAGCGCATACAGTGGTGGCATCAACACGACATCGAATGCCGGGACGAAACGCACAATTCGGCCACCAAATCCCTTCTTAAAGCGATAGACACCGATTAGAGGATCATGGTGGGCTGCTTGTTCGAGGGCCAGACGGGTCTGTTCATCAGGCGCATAGGCGGCTTGACCAAGGGCATCGGGGATGCCCCACAGATCGTAACCGATACAGCCCAATGCACGCGCCCAACGCATTGCATGCCACTCAAGGAGATGATTAGCGCCACTGCGCAAACCCACGTCCGTTGCCCCACTGTAGAGATAACGCCCATAACGAGCATCGGCGAAAACCAGATGAGCAGCGACCGGCCCGCCATCGTGTTCGGCGATCAGCAACCGAGCACGCGGCCGGTGCAGTCGCCACGCAGCGGTGTAATACTCAGGACTATGAATAGCAAATGACGCTCGACTACCGGTAGCCTGCATAATAGTATAAAACGTCGTAAGATCGGTTTCATCGCCTACCCGCACGGTCACGCCAAGCCGCTCGGCGCGGCGAATATCGGCGCGATGACCCTTCGAGCAAGCAGCGAAGAGCGCCTCTTCGGTCGGTTGGAGGTCGACCAAAATGGTACTACGGGGTTGGATCGTCTCGGCTATTGGCCAGCGATGACGGTGTACCCAATCCATCAGGGTCGTTGCGTGGGGTTCATCAAGCAATACATTCGGTTCCAATCTGATCAGTACCGCAGCCATCCGCCAACCCAACCATCGCAACGCCCGTATCAACCGATCATCAATGGCCGGATCGCCAGCCAACAACGGGCCACGTGGCACATAGCCGAATGCCAAACCATAAGCTCGGCGAAACAACACCTGGCAACCGGCGACAGGGGTCCCCATCGAATCGAACACCGCCAACCGGCGGCAATGCCAGCCAAATTGTTCTTTCAGCCTACCCCACGGACTCGCCTGCAACAAATTACCGTGCGGATGAGCAGCGACGAAGGCATCCCACTGCACCTGATCGGGAATGCCGATGAACCACCTCATACCCGTACCCATTGTCGCTCGGCATAGCGCATATTCTGCGGTGCAACGCGCATTGCGTATTCGGTAACGGCCGCCGGCATCGCCGCCGTACCGCCGAAGAGCACACCCAATTGACTGGCATACGCCGAGATCGCGGTTATCTTGCGCGTAAGCAATACCTCATCGAGCGGAACATAGCGCGGTGCATAACGTTCACGCCCGATCATCGTCATGCGTTGCTCGACGGCTGCTTCCTGCCGCGCATAAGGAAAATCCTCGTAATAAGCATAGGAGACACCTGTTTCAAGCAACGCAGCAGTTGCCGCGCTAAAGACCAGTTGATGATCGACATGGAGGCCAACACCTAAGGGAAGATAAAAACTGGCCCGCGCGTAGCGTTCGGTTAAGCTAGCGATGAGTGTACGAACCACATCGGCCAGATCATCATCAGGGGCCGGAACGGCAAACAGCTTCGTCTCATCGGCATAGACATCGGGTCGGCGATAAATCGCATCCAGTGCGGGGACAAGCAAGGCATCGACGCCAAGTACACCCAGCGCCGCAGCATCTTCAACTCGTCGGTGAGCAACGACCGTGGCCGGTGGCAAACCCCAGCGGGCATGCAACGATTGGGCAAACGGACTAAACTCGGTATCCGGTGGTGGGCTACCACTACAGATATTTACCACTAAGACCGGTTCACCGAGAGTGGTAGCGCGGGCAATAAAGCCTCCACAGGAAAGCGCCGCATCATCAAGATGCGGCGACAACACGATATGACGATAGCCGTCGGGCAATGTCGCGGCCTGTTCGGTAACAAACGGCATACATCCTCAGAGGGTATCAAAATCGAGTTCGGCAAGCGCATCTTGGGCCGCCTGCGCCCGGGTTTCATCCCGTGAACGAGACAGCCGTTGCAAAATCCGGCGTGCATCTGGGCCACCCACCTGACCGAGCGCCCAAATCGCCGCAAGGGCTACTTCAGTATCTTCCTCTTCCACCAACGGCAAGAGTAACGGCAGCAAATCACGCCCATCTTCACCAAATTCACCGACCGCACGTGCCGCTTCGTAGCGTAACGCCGGCGACGGGCTTTGCAACTCGCGTTTGATATACGGCATCCAGGTCGGTAGCATTGAGCGGCCCATCGCCAAGACAGCACTCTCACGCATGAGAATGTCATCTTCATAGTACGCCCGCCCGATAGCATCTTGGGCAGCGTGCGACGTGGCAAAGTAACCGAGGGCCTCAATAGCCCGCCGCCGCACCTCAAGCGGCTGAGCCTCATCATTAGCAGCCGCAAGTAATGCTGCATGCAAGCGTTCACAGGCACTTGCCGCCAACTCACCGATCTCGGCACGATAGGCAAAACGAGCGAGGCTGAGCAATGCCGCAGCTCGCACCTCACCCGCCGGGTCGTGGATCATCTGAATCAGTCGATCCATCATCTGTTCGTGGTCATCTTCCCACAACCCTTCAATGGCCAGCACCCGGATTTCGGGGTCTTGATCGGCTAGACAGGCGCGGAACACCGGACGGTAATCAAGCTGGATCTGCTCTTCTGCCATCTCGGCAAGCAGACGCATGATGTGGCGTCGCCGTTCGAGACTAAATGTACGCCACTGTTCCCAAAAAATGTAGACACTTTCGGGACCAAGGTTCGCCAGCAATTTCAGATCGAGGCGAGTTGGCGCTTTGTCACTCGTTTCAAGCTGAGCAACACGTTCAGCAAACGTTGGTTTGATCATAATGATATACGTAGGTGATTATCCAACCGGGTACATATACACTATCGTCGTAGGAAAGAGAGGGCAGCTCTCAGAAGCTGCCCCTCTTCATCGATATTGGCTTGGATAAGAGAACCTCACCTGAAACTCGTATACTCACCGATTGCAGATCAACAGCCGCCAGCGCTACTCATCGTCTTCGATATAGCGACCACTGCGCCGGCGCAAAGTCGGCTGAATCGGCAAATTTTCCTCATCCTCAGCTTCATCAGCTCCCCTCTCCACCGATGGCGGGGTGAAGAGGAAACTCCCCGGTGCAGCCGGATCGGCAGCGATAGAGGGGTGACTATTGATGAGTGCTTGTAGAAATGAGCGTGACGCCGGACGCAGCACATTGTACGCAATAAATACATCATCGAACGTCACACGGTACATGGGCTGGTCACGGCTCCCACTCCGTTCCCCCATCGTTTCGCACACGTGTTCGAGGATCATCTCTGCCTTACGCCGTTCACCCATCGCAAACGCCTTCAGATTGCGCAGCTTGCCGTAGTGATTCTGCTCAGGCAGCAGATCGTCATCAACCATGCAATAGAAGGTCATATTCGCGAAGGAGAACTTATTCTTCTTTTCATCGAACGTCAGCAAGCGTGCCATCGTTTCATCAGCCTCTTCATAGCTGATCGAAAAGACATTCACAGCATCGGTACGACTAATCGTGATCAGCGCACCGGGCACAAGATGCTCGTGGAAGAAGTCCTCTAGCCCTTGCAACCACCCACCGCGGTTACCGGTCGGATAACGGACTTCTACCAAATACGAGCTAAAGTGCTGTGGCGAATTGAAGCGCAGAACGGCACTGCGTTGATCGGCGAAGACCGGTTTCGGCAACAGCGCAGTCATCGCCGCATCGAGCGGCAGCACGCCGTACTCCCATTCAAAGAAGGTCAGGAAGCGTGTCACACTCCCACTTGCGGCAATCGACGCAGCACTCTCATCGGCGAGACTATCGTCAAAGCCCTCGATGAGATAGGATGTCAACTGCCCCATCTCTGCCGCTTTCACGCGCTTCGAGCCAATCGAGGGCAAGCCCTTCGTTGACCAGATGTTTGCCCCTTCAACCCCAACAAACTCAAAATCCTTCTCGCGCGACAAGCGATAGTTGAGCGAGAAACGGAAGACTTCGTAATCGGGTTGACGCGGGTTATGATAGTAGAGGTCGGCGATGATCTCGGTATCGAGAAGCGGCTCGTTCCGTTCGATAATGTAGTCGCGAATCTTGCGGAGATCGTTTTTACCAAAGCTGACAAGGTTCGCCTCAGGATAATGCAAGCGACCAAAGCTCACGATGCGCCGCAGTGGATCTTGCTCAAGCCGCTCGGTCAGAACACGCTCAAGCAGCGAACCGTGTTCAGCAACTATCTCGGCTGGCGAGCGACGTAGATCAATCGCGACCCCCTCGACAACGATCACCGTGCTCGGCTTGGCAGGTTCGGATGGCAGCGTCACCTCGGTAGCTACCGGCTCAGCTACAGCCGGCTCAGACGACCCAACCACCTCAGCCGTCGTCTCGCCTTCTACCGGCGGTGTCGTCACCTCGGCCACAGCCGGTGATGGCTTCAATTCAGTGACCGGTTGCTCAACCACAACCGGCTCTCCTACAGCCGGTGCAGGCACTTCTACCGGCGACACTTGTTCGGCGGCTTTGGCAGCCGCTACCAACCGTGCCTGCTCAATCCAATAATCGGAGATATACACCGGCTCTACCGTCGTTAATGCCGGACGTGATGTCGACACCACAACGCTCAGATCGTCAACCGGTAGTGGTTTCTCCGGATCGTAGAGACGCTGTTTAAATGTATGGGTATCAGTTGTGTCGGGCGAAACATAATGCCCTTGCCGAGAGGTAACAAATACGACCTGACCGTTTATCTCCTCTCGAGTAAACCGCGCATCGGCGGCAAGAGCAGCTTCGAGTTCAGCACGCACACTATCAGGATCGCGTTGGAGCCGGGCAGCAAAAAACTCAACCAGATTGCTGAGGGTCTGGCGGATAGGGGCATCAACGGCGAAGAGGATACCTTGCGCGGTCATTAGTCGCCATACTTCATCGGCCAATGTTCCAGTTGTGGCGGTCATTCGCTCTCCTCCGTCACCAACTTGTGTAAGATTTCGAGATATTGAAGCAACACTTCGCGCACGTCCTTCGGTTCACCGCTTGCACGCAACCATTGGAGCAAACGGTCGATAGCAGTATCGCCAAAGATGATCGTCTTCGCGTCCATTTTGCCCCCAACTATACTTACAGACAACAGGAAACAGAGAGGCGGACGATGCCTCCCTGCTATCCGTAGGGCTACGATATAGCTTATTGCATTGTAACATTGCTCGGCGCTCCGTGCAAACAGCGCTGAGCATCAATCCGATAAACTATCGAGTGCCATCGCCACTGCCCCGATCGCTACACTATCGGGACCAAGAATCGAGGCAACGACCGGCACCGGACGGGTAAATTGTGGCGCAATAAAATTGTTCACCTTCGACGCAATCGCCTCAACGAAGCGATCGCCGCCAATCCGAACGACAATTCCACCCAGCACGACCATTTCAGGATCAAGGAGTGCAATGACCTGGGCAATCCGGGTAGCCATCAAATCGACGGTATGCTGCACAACTCGATGCGCCACCGGGTGATCGCTAAAGATGTCTTCCAACCGATCGGTAGTGAGTCCCCCAGCAGCAGCTCGCCGTAACAACCCCCCAATCGAAACTAACTCTTCGAGCGTCTCCGGACGACCATCACCATCCCATCCGTGCCCGACGACCGCGTGCCCGATTTCGCCGGCCATTGAGTGTGCGCCGTGATAAAGACGACCGTTCAACACCGCACCACCACCGACACCGGTACTGAGGTGGAAGTAGAAGAGATGTTGGCATCCCTTCCCAACCCCAAACGTCGCCTCACCGAGTGCGATCAAGTTCGCATCATTATCGATCAGGGTGACGGTATCAAACGCCTGCTCAAACCGTTCCTGGAGAGGGTAATTTTCCCAACCGGGCCGCCGGAGTGCTAAGCGCACTGTACCATAGCGTAGATCGACCGGTCCACTAAAACCGACACCAACCCGTACCAATCGATCGATGGTTGCGCCGGTATGAGCCATTAGGCCTCGTGCCAGTTCAACGACACGCTTAACTGTGGCGTCGGGATCTTCGTGCTCGACCGATTCGATCGCTGCGTTGTGATAGGTATGATGCTGGAGATCGACCAACGCTACCCGCAAACCGTAACTACCGAGATCGATCCCCAGAATATAACCTTGATTACCGAGAACGCCCCACAGGTTCTGCGTCAACCGTTCACCGATCAGGGTAGGCAGATCTTTCATAGGGGGTTCCTCTCTGAATTATCTTTTCAGGTTATCGGCTACACCGGTGTTGTGAGATTATAGCATATCCTGATCGCGTTGCGCAGTTTTCACCGATGTTGGTTCGGCAACAAAGAGTAGGAGGGCAAGAACACCCAAAATGGCAGCAGCAATACGTGATAAAGACCAGTTTGGTTGTACACACGTGGTACATTCACTCGTTACGACCGGCAACGACGTGACTGCTGGAGCAGTAGACAACATGGTGGGTAGAGCACCAGAAACCGGTACACGGGGTAACAATGAGGCAGGCCGACGATTGGTGGGGACGATAACTACCGTCACAGCCAATTCCGCCGAAGCCTGTATTGCCGGCGGTATGGACATCGGTACATTGGTAGCAACCAGCACTGCCACCCCAGATGCTGACAAAGCCGGCTGTCGCCGGATAACACTACCAACCGTTGCGGTTGAATAACGAAACGTGTCAATCACCGTGCCCGACGGGTCGTGTAATTGAACACTATCGCCACTGTTGTTCAGCAAAGCCCGCGAAAGTGAAATCCGCACTGTTGCCCCTGCCATCAATTCCTGTTCAGAGAGCAACCGACGCTGACCGCTAGCATCGGTGATAAACCAACCACCGAGCTGAATCGGTGTCGTCAGTTGATTGGCAAGTTCAATCCATTCACTCTGCCCACTCTCTGGGATCGGCAACAACGCACCGATCACCACACTTCCTGCCGGCCAAGCAGTCGGGATGGCGCTTACCATTGACGCCGTTGTCCTCGTCACCGTCGGTGTTTTTGTAGCCGTCGGCGTTTTTGTAGCCGTTGGTGTTTTTGTAGCCGTCGGCGTTTTTGTAGCCGTCGGTGTTTTTGTAGCCGTTGGTGTTTTTGTAGCGGTGGGGGTCTTCGTCATAGTCGGTGTTTTTGTGTACGTCGGGGTATTGGAAGCAGTAGGAGTCTTGGTTACTGTGGGCGTGTTAGTCACCACTGCGCTAGACGGAACCGTTGCCGTCGCAGGCGCTGTCGGAGTGGGAAAGATATTCGCCGCGCCCGGCGTCGCCACCGTACTGATCACCCACGCATTGGCGTCAACCTCACGCCGCGCATAGACCGTCGTGGCGGTCAGCGCCGGGTACGTCACCACCGTACTCATCGCCCGCTCTCCCCACCACAACCGCAGCGCACCGCCGCTATCGGGGAGCGTCCCGCGCGGCACCTCGACCACGACATACGCCCCCGGCGCTATCGTCAGGTCGGGGAGCGCGCGCCGCACGCTGCTGCCACTGCTGCTCACCCGCTCCACGACCCACCCAACCACTACCACTGTACTCTCACCCCGGTTGGTCAGCTCAATCCATTCCACCTCCCCTGCCGCCGCGATCTCGGTGATGATGACCTGCTCGACCGCCGGGGTTGCTGTCGCCGTGACCGTCGGGGTTGCTGTTTCGGTCGGCGATGCCGTCGCCACCGGTGTCGCCGTGACCGTCGGGGTTGTGGTGGCAGGCGCTGTCGGAGTGGGAAAGATATTCGCCGCGCCCGGCGTCGCCACCGTACTGATCACCCACGCATCGGCGTCAACCTCACGCCGCGCATAGACCGTCGTGGCGGTCAGCGCCGGGTACGTCACCACCGTACTCATCGCCCGCTCTCCCCACCACAACCGCAGCGCACCGCCGCTATCGGGGAGCGTCCCGCGCGGCACCTCGACCACGACATACGCCCCCGGCGCTATCGTCAGGTCGGGGAGCGCGCGCCGCACGCTGCTGCCACTGCTGCTCACCCGCTCCACGACCCACCCAACCACTACCACTGTACTCTCACCCCGGTTGGTCAGCTCAATCCATTCCACCTCCCCTGCCGCCGCGATCTCGGTGATGATGACCTGCTCGACCGCCGGGGTTGCTGTCGCCGTGACCGTCGGGGTTGCTGTTTCGGTCGGCGATGCCGTCGCCACCGGTGTCGCCGTTTCGGTCGGCAGTGCCGTCGCTACCAATGTCGCGGTTGGGGAGGATATGTCGGTGGCAATTGTCGCGGTAGGCGTGGACATGCCGATGGCCGTCATCGTCACGGTAGCAGTCATCGTTTCACTTGTCGCAGACGGGACTATCATTGTCGGTGCTACGCCACCATTCCATACCGATTGTGATGATGGACCGATCTGCCAATACGGGCTCCCATCGGGTTGGCGAGCAATTGTCTGATCGCGTGACACTATTGTCAGCGGACTCTGATCAATTAAGTTGCCGAAACGGTCACTCAACTGAACCTGATCTGGATCATTATTGTTGAGTATCGGGTTAGACAGCTCAACAACCAGTAAATCACCGGGTGGGATAATCGTGCCCTCAGCAATGATCGTATGGAGACCGCCAATCGTAGCATCATCAATCCGCCAGCCGCTGAGATCGATGGGCAACGCGCCGGAATTATAGAGTTCTACCCATTCCGCGCCGGTCGACGGATAATGCATGACCTCGTTGATGAGGACCGATGGAAGCTGGGCATACAATGGTTGCCACCAACCACCGACCAAGCCCAAGATCAGAATTGTGATGAACCTCCAACACATTGCGGTTACTCCGGTAGATTGCGTGCTCTACTAATAAACCGCACAAGGTGGAAAAAAGATGCGCGAACATTGAACAATCGTGAAGCATTGTCGCTGACCTCGCTGCCCACAACAAAAAAACGACGGTTTATTGCACCGTCGCTCCGATCCTCAACACATTGTGATAGCTTCACAAACTAATGCTCATCGCATAATGCGACAGATCAGACCTCCATCCCAATCTTCTGTTCCATTCTGCTGCAAACACATCGCAATCTTACACCAACGGTAACTGACCATACGATGCCAAGCGATGGGCAAAGCGGGTTGTTTCGGGTAGGCGGAAGCGTGTTGTACAAGCCATCACCACTTCAGTGGCACGGTCGAGACTTACCCGATGACCGGGCGAAACAAAGACCGGCTGGGCATCAGCGCGCGTGCGCAACACCCAGCCGATCTGTTCTGAGCCGTCGTACAATGGACTACGTGCACCTCGCACCGTCGGCGGTGCCACATAGCGACCAATTAATCGCTGTTTCGCACAACCAATAGTCGGCAGATTCAGCAACACGCCAAGATGACAAGCAATCCCACACCTCCGCGGATGAGCAATACCGTGCCCATCACAGATCACCATATCAGGCTCGGTGTGTAAGTGGTCGAAGGCGGCAATCATCGCCGGCACCTCCCGAAAAGCCAATAAACCCGGCACATAGGGGAATGTCACCGGCTGGCGTACCAATGCGTAATCGACCGGCGCCAGATCAGGAAAGCGCAAGACGACGACCGCCGCACGGATCACAGTACCTTCGTTCTCAAAACCGGCATCGACACCGGCCACCAGACGTAGGTCGCTAAACTCATCACAAAGCGACACACGTGCGCGTAACGCATGCTGTTCGGCAATTGCCGCCGCAATACGTTCATCGTGATCATCAATCGTCGGCATATCGCTCTTCACGCCAGGGGTCGGCGTTATTGTTATAACCGTAGCGTTCCCAGAAACCAAGCCGGTCGTGATCGAGGAACTCCAAGCCGCGTAGCCACTTTGCGCTCTTCCAGAAGTACTTCTTGGGGACCAATAAGCGCAGTGGATACCCGTGCTCAGGAGTCAGCTCTTGGTTATCATACTTATAAGCCAACAGCACATCATCATCGAGCAGAACATCAAGCGGAAGATTCGCCGTATAACCCTGTTCGCTGTGGGCAACGACAAACCGCGCCGATGGTTTGAGTGGTGGAATATGACGCAGAAATTCACGAAAACTGACACCTTCCCACACCGTATCGAGTTTGCTCCAGCGCGTCACACAATGGATATCGGTCTTAATCGTCACCGTCGGCAGAGCACGAAATTCAAGAAAACTGAACCGAACCGGCTCAGCCAACTCTCCCCAACACCGCAGATCCCACTGCTCTTCAACATTGGTATACTGAGGGACGGTCCCGTAATGCAACACCGGAAATTTGTCAGTGACATATTGCCCCGGTGGAACACGCTTATCCTGATCGGTTGGATCTTTTCGTTTGAAAGGGTTAAACATGCGTCCCTCCTTGGATCACACTATAACGATAGAAGCTTCTTTTCAAACGTTATTATACTGCATATGAAAGGAGTTGGGGATGACGACCTTTGTCCGTGCATCACTTGATCGTCCGGCCTACACCTTGCCCGGCTATTATTTTAGCTCAACCGACATCTTTATCCGTGAACAAGACCGCATCTTTGCGCGCACATGGGTCTGCGTCGGGCGGAGTGAAGATGTCGCTACTGCCGGCGCATACCGTCTAATCGAAGTCGCCGGCGAAAGCCTTATCCTCCTACGCGACCAGACCGGTCAACTCCATGCACATTATAACGTCTGTCGTCATCGCGGAGCGCGTCTCTGCACAGAGTTGCAAGGTAAGTTAGGCGAAACGATTGTCTGTCCGTACCACGCATGGACGTACCGGCTCGATGGGACACTGGCGACCGCTCGCTATATGCAGGACGCGCCGGGGTTTCGCTGTGAAGACTGGCCGTTACTGAGTGCTGCCGTCGCCGAATGGGATGGGTTTGTGTTCGTATCACTGGCCGAACAGCCCGTTGCATTCGAGCGCGCGTTTGCGCCGCTCATCGGAAAGTTTCAGGCGTGGGATTCCGGACGATTGCGCTGCGGCGCTCAGATTGTTTACGAAGTGGCGGCCAACTGGAAGCTGATTATTGCTAACTATTCGGAGTGTTACCATTGCCCACTTATTCACCCCGAACTCGTAGCCGTTTCTCCGTGGCAAAGCGGGCGCAACGATCTGACGAGTGGCCCGTTTCTCGGTGGATATATGGATCTGAAACACGAGAGCATGACGCTAGACGGTCATACTCGTCGCCCACCGTTGCCCGGTCTAAACGCCGAAGATCGGCGGCGCGTTTATTACTACTCCATCTTTCCCAATCTGCTCCTCAGTCTCCATCCCGATTACGTGATGGCGCATCGTCTAATCCCACAACGCCCCGATGCAACGACGATTGTCTGTTCCTGGTACTTTGCGCCGGAAGTAATGGCTACACCCGATTTCGATCCTTCTGACGCCGTTGAGTTTTGGGATCGCACCAACCGCCAAGACTGGCGAGTCTGCGAGTTATCGCAGCAAGGAGTCAGTTCACGTGCGTATCGCCCCGGCCCGTATGCTCAATCAGAAGGATTGTTGTGGCAATTCGATCAGGAATATCTACGGATCATGGGTGAAGAATAAGATACACACGTTATGCGAATCTTCATGTGTACCTACGGCAGTCGCGGTGACGTTCAACCATTTGTGGCACTGGGGAAGGCACTCCGCGCTGCCGGTCACACCCCGATCCTCGCTGCACCGGCCCGCTTTGCCACATTTGCTGCGGCGTATGGAATTGACTTTGTACCACTACCGGGTGATGTCGAAACACTGGCACGGCAGATCGCCGACGAAGCTCGTAACCGTCCGTTACGCTTAATCGGTATTGTCTACCGCTTTGCTCTACCACTCGGCGTCGAAGTGGCGCGTCGGCTGCAACGAGCAGCAGCAAATGCCGATGTGATTATCCATACATTTTTGACGGTTGCCGTCGGTCATCTCTATGCTCAGCAATACGGCATTCGTGAATGGGCCGTCGATCTCTTTCCCTTTTTCGACCCACCCGATGAGATTGCCAGCATTATGTGGCCGAAGACCTCGATGGGACTACGCTGGCGCCGACTGAGCCATCGTTTCGCCCAGACTGTCTTTCAATATAGCCAGCAGCTCACCTATCGCATGATCCGCCGACGTGCGCCAGACATCGGTCCACCTCGTCTATCGTGGGCGATGCCCGGTCGTCAGATTCCACTGTTGCTCGCCTACAGCGCGACGCTTGTCCCGCCGGGAACAGGACCACTTACGGTACAAACGGGTCCGTGGTATCTGGAGCATACTTACTGGCAACCGCCGCCCGATCTCCGTGTCTTTCTCGCCGGTGGTCCACCACCGGTTGTCGTCAATTTTGGCAGTATGGCAACGCGCGACACACCACAACTGATGCATATCGTACTGTCGGCGCTACGCCAGACCGGTCAGCGGGGCATTATCCAACGCGGTTGGGCACGACTCGAACTCACCAATCGATCCAACGACATCTATCTCGCCGATGAACTGCCGCACGATTGGCTTCTCCCGCAAGCCGCCGCGATGATTCATCACGGTGGCGCAGGGACAACCGCTACCGCGCTCCGCGCCGGCATCCCCGCCATCATCATACCGTTTGCCGCCGATCAACCGTTTTGGGCTTGGCGTGCGCACCTGACCGGCGCCAATCCACCACCGATCTCGCCGAGCGAATTGTCGGTTGCGCGTTTATGTTACGCCCTTGAACAGGCACTGGCACCGGAATACCGTCAGCGCGCTGCCAACGTAAGCGCACAAATGCAAGTTGAAAAAGGAGTAGTAGCCGCCGTCGAGCAGATTGAACGGCGGTATTTTGGGACTAAACAAGAAGCTCTCTTCACAAGATAATTTAGCGCTACTAAATAATTTTTCTAGCTACCATTCAACACTACCCGATCCGGCACCTACGCCTCGTGCCGAACCATCATCCTACCGTACCGACGACAGATCGAACAACAAGATGCCTTCATCGCGCGTACTAACGGCTAATTGCCGACCATCAGGGGTAATAGCGAGATCGAGCACCGCACCGGAAGCCAAATCGATCTCTCGCAGTAATTCGCCGTTGCTGATGTTGTAAAATCCCAGATAACCGCTAATTGTACCGGCAACTAACACCTTACCATTGGGCGTAATGGCAACACTCGTCATCCAGCCGCGATCTGCCGGCAGACTCATCTGCAATACTTCGGCATAACCATGCGCCACATCGCGCATCCGCAACGAACCATCGCTACTAGCGCTGAGGAGAAGCGTACCAGAGAAGACTAACTTCGCAATCGGCCCATTGTGACCACGGAGAATTTGCGGATTCCCCCCACGCGCCAGCTCCCAGACGGCAATCTGCGGTGCATCAGCAGGCTGGTTCGTCGCAGCAGCGAGATAAGCGTTGTCGGCACTGAAGGCCAACGTATAAACCGGCCCACTCAGACCGTCCAACCGACGTAAGTAGGTGCGGCTCGCCGTCTCCCACAGGTAGATTTCACCCCGCTCGTTCCCAACTGCGATCAAACTACGATCCGGACTTACCGCCAGATTGAGCGGAAAACCATTCATGCCGTCGAGCATTTCGTTGGGACGGCGATTGGTTAAATCAATGACGACAATCTCACCGGCTTCACTAATTGCCACCACTTCGTTATTGCTAATACATTCGATATAATCATTCGTCGCCGCGCCACCGTCAAGGTTCAAGGTACGTCCACTCTCAAGGACATGCACTCGTACCGCACCGTTCGCACCGCTCGCAACTAGCAACTTGCCGTCAGGGCTATAGTGAACACCCGTTACAACCCCTTGAGTTATTTGAAAACTCTGCACGATCTGGGCTGAAGCCACATCCCAAATAGCCAGATTCCCGCCCATATCGCTCGATGAGAGAATACGCGAACCATCGGGGCTCCAGCTTAAGCCAAGTAAACGAAGACCGCGTTGCCGCAACACTTCACGCTCGACCCCATTCACCGGATTCCAGAGCCGTACACTCCCATCGAGGCTAGCACTAGCCAACAGGCGACCATCCGGGCTGTACGCGACCCCACGAATCACCACCCACCCATCATGACCACGCAGTTCGCGCTGAACATTTCCTGTTTCAGCATCGAGGAGGTAGACATTACCGTTAATCGATCCGGCTGCGATTTGACGACCATCAGGAGAAAACGCGATCCCCGTCATCCAAAACGGTGTATTACTTTGGGTATCAACCGGCGCGGTAAACCGAAACGTATCGATCTGCTGCCCGCTCACTACATCCCACAAGCGCACCGTCCCATCGCGCGAGGCTGAGGCCAATCGCCGACCATCAGGACTAAACGTCACATTGCCGAGCAAGTCGGTATGTCCTCGCAACACCACGAGCGTCTCGCCACGGGCAACGTCCCAAATCCTAATTGTGCGGTCAGCACTCCCCGAAGCTAGCAATCGGCCATCGGGACTAAACGCCAGCGAGCGGATCCAATCTTCGTGACCTTGCAACTGGAGCACCTCACGACCGTTACGCACATTCCACAACCGCACGACCGGATCATCTTGCGCACCAGAAGCAAGGATTGTACCATCAGGGCTAAACACTAACGCACTAACATCACCCAAATGACCGTTGAGCGATTGTCGTAAGGCCAACGTCTCAGCATCCCGCAGCTGTACCACCTTACCAACAGCAACCGCAATGAGTTGACTGTCGGGGCTATACGTTGCAGCACCTAGACCGTCTTCACGTAGCTGAGCGGTTTGCGCAATCGCCTCAACCTGTTGTCGCAATTCTGTCGTCACTGCAGCAGACGGAGTAGGCAAAGCAGGCGCTGTCGGTGCCATCGCCGCAGTACTACCGAGCCACCCGAAGACCGAGCTATTGGTCATATACAAACCAACTAGCACTGCCACCAGGACACACACGCCGAGCGCAATCACGGCCAAACCGCCCACAATTGCCAACAAACACGAGGTACTTAGAAAAGGCCGCGACGGCGCGGTGGCTACCGGTGTATTCGCCGATGCTGTCGGTACGGCAATTGGTGGTGGAGTGGGAGGCAACGGTCCAGCCGGCGCCGGAGTAGGTACAGCAGTCACCGGCGCCGTCGGAGGAGGGACAGGCACTACCGGGGTAACCGGATGTTCAATTGGCGGGGTAGCCCCCATCGGTCGTCCCGCCATTAGCCGAACCGTCTCGAGCGCGCTCCGCATCTCGCTTACCTGCTGATAGCGGTTAGCCGGTTTCAATTCCAGTGCTCGCAAGGTCAATTGTTCGGCCAGTACCGACACCTGCGGATTCAACACGCGCGGTGCGTTGAGCGGCATCCCGGCTTGACGCTGATTGGCCGGCGGTGGCGGCCAACTGGTCAGCAGGAGGTACAACACTGCCCCCATCGCATAAATATCACTCACCGGAGCCGGCTCAACCGTATGATCGTACAACTCCGGTGCACGATACGGTGTTGCCTCTGTCCCAATATGGCGCGCACAGGCGAACGGCGCCAAACTCAACCCGCCTTCCGGTGATGACCACAAATCACAAGTACGTACATCACCCAACAAGAGTGGCGGCTGATGACGATGCAACCGTTCAAGAACCGCCAATAAGCGGTCGACTATCGCCAGCGTCTCTTGTTCAGACAACGGTGATCCGCGTTCTCGCGCAAACCGTTCTAAATCTGACCCACCCGGATCATCGGCTACCAGATAGCATACGTGTTCAATCGCAAAATAGTCGCGCAGCGCCAAGAAGCCCGGCATCTGCACCTGCGCCAGCTCGCGGGCTAACCGCAAGACATCGTTCACCGCCGTCTGATCCGGCTGTGGCAAGGCGGTAATCAAGACGCGCAGCGATGAACGCTGATCAATCGCCCGGTAAAGCTCAGCATCGGGGTAAGCGTCGAGCACAACGGTAATCCGGTAATATCCGTTTAGCAAGGTATCGATTGCGAGCATGGCGACCCTTTGCAGATACTCAATTCCGAATCGACGACCCGCCCGCAACAGGGCGGATCGCGATGAGCACTCTCCTTCAGTATACGGGATGTCTCAATCGGCTGCAGCAAGAATCTGTGGTTGAATCATCAGATCGCCGCGGGCCTGTGCTTCGGTAATACGTTCAACACAGCGATTCGCACTGATCACTGCTCCCTCAATTGAGGCCAAGAAGGGTTGGCGCGTATAATCGCCGGCGAGGAACAAATTGCGCACCGGTGTGGCCTGATCGGGCCGATACTTATCGACCCCCGGCAATGCCTGGTAGACCGAATTGGGAATACGTACAATCGTGTGCTTGAGCAGTTTGGCTTCGCGGGCAATCGGGTGCAAACGCACAAACTCACTCATCACAAATTGCACTAACTCAGCATCGGACAAGTTGATCAGCTCGGCAGCCGGCGCGACCACAAACTGCATGATACTTCGCTCACCCTTATGATACTCCGGGGCCACCATCGCCATATCGGCATAGACGCTCAGATGGGTACCGGCACTAAACAACAGGTTATCGACGCCGGCAATCCGACGGTCGAAGAAGAGTTGCATCGTGATCACCGGCGACCCTTTCAGATGGTTCAGGTTCGCGAAATAGGGCATCTCACGGAGAGCCGGCGAAAGAACTTTGCGTAGATTATGCACCGGCATCGCCGAGACATAGACATCACCGGTCACCAGACGACCATCGTCGAGCCGGAATCCACTCACCTGATTCGTCTCGGCATCGTATTCAATGGCAGCCACACGTGCATTCAGCTCGACCTTTCCTCCCAACCGCTCGATCTGCGCAATCAGCGGGCGCCAAATGTTGGTATCGGGTGAACCTTTAACGAGCGCCATGCGCGGTGCTTCTTTCTCATGCGCAAAGTGGAGCATTGCCGTTAACGGTAGCTTGGCCGAGACGCGATCGGCGCGCTGGAAGTTGAGCGCAAGCGCCATGGTATGCATCACTTCATCCAGCGACCGCTGACCCATCCCATGACGCAAGTGCCACGAGGCGTAGGTCTCGTTGTCTTGTTGATCGACGTACTCCTGATCGCCAAAAATTACCCGTATCAGCCCTAACCCCATGCGCAGCTTATCGGCCAACGAGAGCGGCTTAAAGGCAAAAACACCGGCTAGACCGTTGAAGGGTGTCGGTAACCACGGGACAAATCGGATTGGCGCCAAACCGTGACGCTCGGAGACGAAGATCATCTCCGCCGGCTTCCAATTGAAGGTGTCGCCAAGACCGTACCGCTCCAGAAACGCCAAGAGATTGCGATACGCACCAAAAAAGACGTGCAATCCGCTTTCAATCCAGTCACCATCGGCATCTTGCCACGCCGATACCTTACCACCGGGCACATGTCGCTTCTCGAGCACGATCACGTCGTGACCGCGCTCGACCATCGTCCGCGCTACGACCATGCCGGCAGGGCCGGCACCTGCAATCACAATCCGCATAGTTGTGTGATCCTCGTCGCTATTCAATGTGCAAAAATGAACAACCTACATCTTTATAGCACGGTTAGGATGGTGACGCAAGACAGATGAACAGTTCTTGCACAGGTTTTTTATGTCAAATCAACGTGACGTCATCACGTGTGGTAGGATGGTGATAACAAAGCCGATGCACCGTCCCCGCTGGGTAACGATGAAACCGTATGTACCGTCTCATCCTGCTCGCACTTGCCTTGCTGGCGCTGATCAGTGGGCAATTCTTACAACTACGGCTCCCACGCCCGCTCAACGTGCCACCACCACGCACGGTTATCACCACCAACCCGTTGATCGGTGTCCATACGCGCCTGACCGGGATCGGTGATGAAGCCTACATTCGCCACACCCTCGCGCAAGTCAACGAGATGGGAGCAAGCTGGATTGGAGAACTCTTTCCGTGGGCCTACATTCAGCCTCGTTCCCGTTATGGCTTCGATTGGACAGGAGCCGATATGGTGATCGCCCACGCCCGTGCTCAAGGCCTCCAAGTCGTTGCCCGGCTCGACATTGTACCAGCTTGGGCCCGTCCACCCAATACCACCGACCGCTATCTCGATCGCGACCACTTTGCCGATTTCGCACGCTTTGCTGCTGCATTTGCGTCGCGGTATGCACTGCAAGGAGTACGCCATATTGTCATTTGGAATGAGCCGAATCTACGTTTTGAGTGGGGTGAACGTCCACCTGATCCCGGTGCATATACCGATCTGCTCAAACAGACCTATCCGGCAATCAAGGCAGTTGCTCCAGAGACCATTGTGATTGCCGGCGCACTGTCACCCGGCCCAAGCCTTGAAGGTGGGAATCTACGAATGGACGATATGCAGTTTCTCGCTTCACTCGCCGATGCCGGCGCGTTTCCTTTTTTCGATATGTGGGCCGTTCACGCCTACGGCGGCCTTGAACCACCAGAAACCGCCCCCGCACCCGACCGAGTTAATTTTCGACGCATTGAGCTGGTGCGCGCACTGCTTGATCGACTCGGTGGCTCCGACAAACGGATCATCATTACTGAAGGTGGCTATAACGACCACCCACGCTGGAGTGGTGCTGTGCGCCCCGCCGACCGTGTACGCTGGACGATTGCCACCTACGAATGGTCACGCCGATACCCATGGCTAGAAGCGACCATTGTTTGGCAATTCAGTACGCCGTTCCGTACTCGCTCCTACCCCGATGCCTGGAACTTCGTCGACCCTGACGGCACACCTCGCGCTATTTACCTGGCCGTGCAAGAGTATGCCCGTACCGGTAAACTGCCGGAGCTGATGAGCAGGCCCTAGAGCCGGTTATGCACTTCAGCGATAGCCGTAGCGCGCTTTCAGCTTGACGCGCCAAACTCTATCCACCTACCGTTTGTGATGAGGAATGAGCCGTCGTCGCACCCTTCCCAACCGTTTGACCGCAAACGCGCTACAGTGCGAGATCGTGTTGCCTCAGATTTGTATGGAATGCGGTGGATTGTCTGCACAGATGCACCTTGGCGGGAGCTGCCACCGATCTGCGACCGAAGGACGCCGTCGCGCAGCTCCCCCGGTGCTGGCTAACGACAATGGGATA
This sequence comes from Chloroflexus sp., assembly GCF_049970315.1. Lineage (GTDB taxonomy): Bacteria > Chloroflexota > Chloroflexia > Chloroflexales > Chloroflexaceae > Chloroflexus. Next base: position 12,523 of record NZ_JBMFNE010000011.1, on the reverse strand, counting down.
TTATGGTGCGCGCACCGGCTCCGACGGGCATAACCACCGCAAGGGCAACACGAACCACCTGGCGGCTGCTGCCGTGATTGTCACGCCTGTCACCTATTAGGAACGTGCACCAGCGCTCGTTGACCGGAGCGAATCCGGGAACCCAACCGGCGGCTGCTGCTTAGACCCCGACACGCAACCAAAAGTCGCCAACCGACGCCAACCGGTCGGCAGCCTGTCGGAGCTTCGGGCTGTGGCCGTACTGCATCTTGTGTGGTCGAACAAGCACAACAAGCTCTGGGGAGGACGTGCGATTGGCAACAACAGCACCGGTTCATCCCTCTGGTATAATTGCCGAAAGTGTATCAACCACACCTGATGTCTGCACCGCGCCGTTCAGCAGACAACCAGATAGGAGAGTTCCATGTCTGCCAAGATGGAATATCACTTTGCTCGCCGTCTCGCTGCGCTTGAAGCCTCGGCTACTGCCGCGATGACGGCTCGCGTCGCTCAAATGCGTGCCGCCGGAATCAACGTTATCTCATTTAGTGTAGGAGAGCCTGATTTCGATACCCCCGAACCGATTAAGCAAGCGGCGATTGCCGGTATCCACGCGAACCACACCCATTACACACCTACCGGCGGTACGCTCGAACTGCGCAAGGCTGTCGCCGCCCGCGTCACTGCTGACCAAGGCATTACCTACGGTCTCGGCCAGGTAACGGTAACGACCGGCGCAAAAGAAGCCCTCTACCTCGCCTTTCAGGCGCTGTGCGACGAGGGTGATGAAGCGATTATTCCTGCTCCATATTGGGTAAGTTATGTTGAGCAGGCCAAGTTGGCCGGTGCTACTCCGATTACGCCACAAACAACCGAACAGACCGGTTTTAAGCTGACACCTGACCAACTACGGGCGAGCCTAAGTGAACGCACGCGAGTTGTTGTACTCAATTCGCCATCAAACCCGACCGGTGCGGTCTACAGCGCCAAGGAACTGGCAGCACTGGCCGATGTGTTGCGTGATCATCCGGCCATTATTATCACCGACGAGATTTACGATGCAATCTCGTATGTTCCCTACGCACGCCTGTTACGCATTGCCCCTGATTTAGCCGAACGCACCTTGGTCGTCAACGGCGCTGCCAAGGCGTATGCCATGACCGGCTGGCGCATCGGTTATGTCGCCGGTCCGCAACCGATTATCGAGGCAATTAAAGCTATTCAGAGCCATACCAGTACCCACACATCGAGCATCTCGCAAGATGCAGCACTGGCGGCCTACACGCCCAACCCAACGGTCGAAGCTGCGGTCACGTCAATGACCGCTGAATTCCACCGCCGTCGCGATCTTATTCTTGAACTGTTGGCAACAATCCCCGGCATAAGCTGCACTGTACCAGACGGTGCGTTTTACGTATTCCCCAACGTCAGTGCCCTGCTCCATCGCCCATTACGCAACGGGAAGATTTGCACGACCAGCGAGGAGCTAAACCTATACTTGCTCGAAGAGGCGCATATCGCCTGTGTCGCCGGTGAAGCCTTCGGCGCACCCGGCTACCTGCGCCTATCATACGCTACCGGTAGTGAAGATATCCGGATCGGTATGCAGCGCTTCCGTGAAGCAGTACTTGTCGACCACGCCTAATTCAGACTACCTCAGCAGGGCAGTCGGCGATGACTGCCCTTGCTGCCATACCCTATCACTCGTATGCCAACCGCCTTTCCTCATCACACGCAGTTGCCCGATCCGACGGCGCTCGCCGGTCGGCGAGTTGTTGTGGTCGGTGACATTACCCTTGACGAGTACCTTTACGGTCGACCTACCCGCCTCTCGCGTGAAGCACCGATCCCGGTGTTAGAGTACCTACGGCGCGAAACTATTCTCGGCGGGGCAGCCAATCCGGCTCGTAATATCGTCGCTCTCGGTTCGCACGCCAGTCTTGTCGCTGTTATCGGTGACGATGAAGAGGGCAAGCATCTCCGCACCCTCCTACACACGGCGGCGATTGACGACAGTGGCGTCATCACGATTACCGGACGGAAGACGACCCGCAAAACTCGGATTCTGGCCGATGCCAGCCCACGTCTTCCCCAACAGGTTGCACGCCTCGACCGACTCGACCGCAGCCCTCTCGCACCAGTTATTGAAGAGCGGGTGATCGCAGCACTTGCCGAGCAGATACCGTATGCTGACGCAGTAATCTGTTCCGATTATCAACTGGGGTTACTCACCCCACGGGTCGTTGATGCGGTGCGTGATTTATGTCGACGGCATGGGGCAATCTTTGCGGTTGATGCACAGGGAAATGCCCATTACTACCACCACGCCAGCCTCTTTCGTTGCAACGACGCCGAGGCCGCTGCAACGCTAGGCATGTCTGCAATCGACGATGAAACCATCGCCGGTGCAATTAGCCGGCTGTACCGCACACTTGCCGCGCGTCTTGTGATCGTTACCCGTGGCCCTGCCGGATTGGCCCTGATCGGTGATGACGAGCCATACCTCCAACTCCCGGCCTACCGCGTCAGCGAAGTCTTTGATACGACTGGTGCCGGCGATACGTTCATTGCCGTCGCAACGTTGGCACTGGCTGCCGGTTATCGTGGCAAGATTGCAGCAGCATTAGCCAACATCGCCGCAGCACTTGTCGTCAGGCGGTTGGGCAATGCGGTGGTAACACCAACCGAATTGGCCGCGGCACTTGCCACTGCCGAAGTGTGAACATAAAACAAGAACAGGAGCATTTGGCAAACACTCCACCGCTCCTGTTATCACCGATCATCAATTGTGAATTAACAACCTGCGCGTATCACTCGATTGCACTAAGCCGCTTAAAAGCACTCAGTGCCTCCGCCTCGGTCTGATAAATTTCGGCATACTGTGCCAACCCGACCATGCGGAAAATCTTCTGAAAGTGTGGCGACAAGCCACTAATCGCTAGCTTTTGCCCATGCTGGTTTACTTCGGTGACAATGCCGATCAGAATTGCAATCCCCGCACTATTGATATAGTCATTCTGGCGAAAGTTGAGCAGAATGTAACGAGCACCCTGCGTCGTTACTTGGCGATACGCATTATTGATCTTTTCTTCGGCGAATGTCGTCACATCACCGATCAGATCAATAATTGCAACTCCTTCACGATGACGGATATTGACATTTAACTCATCTTCTAACATCGACCACTCCTCAATATGTAACAACGCATCATGCAGACGTCACGATATATTCACCTCAACACCGGCTGGATCGCGATAAAACACGAGGCGCATCCGCGTACCATTGTGAGCATCGGCGCTAACGCTTACTTCATCCGCGAGCGACACGATTAACCCAAACCCCAAGTCGCGCAGTGATGTAGGTTGTTTGAGCGACCACTGCACCGGCTTGCACGGTAATACCAATGAGCCGCCAATCTCAGCATACACTTCAACGACCAGTTGACGTTCATCTACCTCACACACGACCTGTATTTTACGTTGCGGATCGGAATGGCACCCCTGTTCCATCGCGCTCACGCATGCCTCGCAAAGTACTGTCTTCACGTCTTCTATGCGCTCAAGTGGCATACCACACCGTAAAGCGAGCGTCGAGACCGCATCACGAGCAATCACTTCATAGCCAAGAATGCTGGGTAGGATGAGATGCATGACTCTTTCCGGTTTAGTGATTATTCGTTGACGATCGTTCGAGATGGACGACCATCCGTACCTGATTCCCTCCATCTGGCGCTAACGTAAACTCCACCTTGTCCATTAACTCGCGTATCAACCAGATACCCCAACCACCCTTATCGGCCCGTTGCAAAGCATCAGCGATACGGGGCTGTGCTGTCGTCCGGGTTGGATCGAGAAATTGGCGACCCTGATCGGCCACACTCACGATCAATTCATCAGGCCGAATGGTAAGTACGACCACCACCTTCATGGCGGCGTCAGACTGATTGCCATGTTCGATGGCATTCGTTACCGCTTCACCAATCGCTGTCCGCAGCGCATCGATTCGATCGGGCGAAAAACCCATGCGACGCGCCAGCGACGCTGCCGTATCCATAGCGACTCGCTCATACCCCAAACGGCTTGGCAGGCGCAATTCGATAACTTGTTCGGAGGCGCCTTCTTGATCGGTCATTCCTACCTTCCGTTGCTTGAACCATACCCCAATAGGATAAGTTTGATACCTGCTTCATCGACTGAATGCACGTATACCGGCACGACGCCGTTCCACCGCAGGGCCGGTCTCTACAGGCATAACTTCGGGTGCAACTCGCCCTCGTGAGCACCAGGCACTCAAGATTTTTGCCGCATTCACGTCGCGGTCATGGTGCGTACCGCACGTGCCGTCCGTCCATTCCCAAACGAAACGCGGTAAGTTTTTCACCACGGTACCGCACCCTGAACACGTCTTCGAGGAGGGAAGCCACGGATTGGCTTCCATCAGCATCGCCCCCGAGAGCGCCACCTGGTCGCGAAGCCTGCGCTTGAACTCGTGCATCCCGATGTCGGCAATCGCACGGGCAAGCTGCCGGTTGTGCAGCCAATCCCGCCGAATGGTGGCAATGCACGCGTGAAGTCGCGCCAAGCGCAGCGCCGATTTGCACCGGTTGTTGCTGACGATGGCTTTGCAACGATAGTGACGGCTCAAACGGCGCAGACGCTTAAGGTGCTTGGGTAACGTCTTCGGGCCTTCCAGTCTTTCACCAGTTGAAAGCGTTACTAACGTGGTGACGCCAAGATCAATGCCCACCGCCGCTTGGCTCGCGCGGAGGGGCTTGGGCACTTCAACCTCGACAGGGAGGGAAACGTACCAACGGTCTGCCACGCTCTCACACATGGCAGACAGGGGTTTGCCACTCAAGCGCAGCGCCTCACGCATCTTTACCCACCCGACAATGGGCCGGTTGATACGCTTGCCTGCACAGCGAACGATGCCCAACTCGTTGTCAAAACGGGCACTGTCGTGACTACCCTTCTTTTTGAAGGTGGAATACCCGCTTTCCTTACGGAAAAAGCGATTGCATGCCTTGCCTAGATTCGTGATGGCCTGCTGCGGTACACACTCAGGTATGCACTTGATCGCGTTCGGTTGCCGTCTCAGGGCTGCCTCGTGTGGGTTGGGAAGCACATGTTTGTACGCTTTGTCGTGCGTTAGCCACTCCTTGAGCACCCAGTTGTCGACAAACCGCACCACACCAACTGCCTCGCGCAGGAACACTTCTTGCGCTTGTATCGAACAAAACTCAATGTTGTGCGCGAGTACTACCGACATTCCAGCACCTCATTGGCCCAAACACTGCGCTTCATTGCGATGATTACGGTGCATTTGGGTATCCTATCCCCGTTGAGGTACATATTTGTCAACAGACGACAACCCCATCCCAACGAAAGGGTTTTGATGTGATACTACTATGATAGCATACGCCTCAGCCAATGTGCATCTAGACTCCAGATCGAAAATCTAGCCTCCCACGAAATAGGTGCATCATAGCGGAATATTGCCGTGTTTACGTGCCGGCAGGCTCTGCCGCTTTGTGCGGGCCAAGCGTAATGCACGGATCAATGCCGGACGTGTCTCGCGCGGTTCGATCACGGCGTCGATATACCCGCGCTCAGCAGCGACATACGGGTTTGCAAAGCGATTCTGGTAATCTTCCACCAGTTCGGCCAGGCGAGTAGCCGGGTCATCGGCTTCGGCCAACTCTTTGCGGAAGATGATCCGCACTGCGGCATCCACACCCATCACTGCAATCTCCGCAGTCGGCCACGCAAAGTTGAAATCTGCGCGAATATGCTTACTGGCCATGACATCGTATGCCCCACCATAGGCTTTGCGGGTAATGACTGTCAACTTCGGCACGGTCGCTTCGCAATAGGCGTACAGTAGCTTTGCACCATGGCGAATGATACCGCCGTATTCTTGTTGGGTGCCCGGCAAGAATCCGGGTACATCAACAAACGTCACCAAGGGAATGTTAAAGGCATCACAGAAGCGCACAAACCGCGCTGCCTTCACCGAACTGTCAATATCAAGCGTGCCGGCCATCTGCAATGGCTGATTACCGACAACCCCAACTACATGCCCATCGAGCCGGGCAAAACCGATCACAATATTTTTGGCCCACGCCGGCTGCACCTCAAAGAAAAACCCGTCATCAACCACCGATTCAATCACTTTAATCATATCGTAGGCTTTGCGCGGATTATCAGGGATAATGCTCTGCAACTCCTCATCCATCCGCTCAGGATCATCAGTCGGCGGTTGATACGGCGGATCTTCCATATTATTCGAAGGTAAGAACGACAGCAGTGTCCGTAATTGATCAAAGCACTCGTCCTCCGTATCGGCAGCAAAATGGGCAACCCCACTCCGCGTGTTGTGGGTCATAGCCCCACCCAATTCTTCAAACCCTACTTCCTCACCGGTCACCGTCTTGATCACATCAGGACCGGTAATAAACATTTGACTAATGTTTTTGACCATAAAGATAAAATCGGTCATGGCCGGTGAATAGACCGCACCACCGGCGCAGGGGCCGGCAATAATCGAAAGTTGAGGGATCACGCCGCTACTGATCACGTTACGATAGAAGATTTCGGCGTAGCCACCAAGACTAACCACACCTTCTTGAATCCGCGCACCACCACTGTCGTTAATCCCAATACACGGCACTCCCATCCGCAACGCCAGATCCATCACCTTGCAAATCTTCTCGGCAAAAACCTCACCGAGCGAACCTCCGAACACGGTAAAGTCTTGGGCGAAGACACATACCGGACGCCCATCTATCGTCCCGTGACCGGTAATAACCCCATCACCAAGTGGCTTGCGCCGTTCCATCCCAAACGCCGATGTCCGATGAACGGCAAACGCATCGAGTTCGACAAACGAACCGGGATCAAGCAGCCGATCAATGCGCTCCCGTGCAGTCAATTTACCACGCTCATGTTGGCGAGCAATTGCTGTCGGGTCCTGATTGCGTGCCCGTTCACGTCGCTCACGCAGGGCTGCAATCTTTTCTACGGTTGTCTGCGCCATAGCACTCCTCACTTCAATAGCCGGCTTCTCCTGCCGGCACTTTAGATAAGCAAATTTTATCAACTCTTGCACCGGCCTTGCCGTACTACGGTTAACGCAAAGACCGGCACGGCATCAATGATCCGGCGCCAACGTGATGGCTGCACCACGAACCGAAACGCCCATTCCAACCCTAACCGACGTAACAGTCGTGGTGCCCGCGGGACACGTCCGGCCAGATAATCAAACGTCCCTCCTACTCCCATTGCCAATGGAATGCGTAACACCGGCTGATTACGGGCAATCCACAACTCTTGGCGCGGATGACCATACGCCACCAATAGAATATCCGGCTGTGCCGCGGCAATGATCTGACGCTGTTCTTCATCATTCGCCGGGTCGGGCGAACCAGCATAACAACCGGCTATCTGCAAACGAGGCCAACGTTGCTGTAATACCGCCGCCGCTGCTTCAGCCACCCCCGGACCCGCTCCTAAAAAAAAGATGCGATAGCCGCGCTCGGCAGCCAAGGCTGCCAGTCGCAGCGTAAGTTCAACACCGGTCACTCGCCCGCGGAGCGGAGTACCAAGCCAGCGTGCTGCCAATAACACACCAAACCCATCCGGTGTATTCAGGTCAGACGCCTGTAGTACAGAACTGAAGGCCGAATTCCGCTGCGCCTCCATAATAAACTCTGGGTTGACCGTACAGATCTGGTGCGGCCCACCACGTTCAATCATTGCCTGTACCAGCGCTACCGCTTCTGGTTCAGTAATATCATCAATCGGTACGCCCAAAATCTTAATTCGGCCCGATCGCATGACCATTCCTATGAGTATGCTATTGGTTTTGTTACCTCTCATCATACCGCATCCGGCTACAAATGCAGACGTACCATCCTGCTGTTCCATCCGGTTTGAACCCGGCCAGGGTCACACCTCTCCCATTACTCCATCCACATTCTTGTCCACAGGTTTGACAAAGACCGACGACAATGCTATACTCCACTACTGCTGCGAAGAAATTGCGCAGCAGAATGTCTGTGCGCCATGCGGCCCACTTCTAAGGCGCAGTGGCATACTGCGACCAGATCTTTGGGCCAGTTATTATTTTGTCTGCAAAAGGTTGTTTATCGCAGGCCGTTTCAAAGGAGAGCAGTAGATGCCGACTATTAACCAACTTGTTCGGAAGCCGCGCAAGCCGGTGGTCAAAAAGACAAAAGCCCCGGCCCTGCGCTTCACCTACAACTCGCTGAAGGGGAAGCTGACTCGCGGCCGCGGATCGCCACAGAAGCGCGGCGTCTGCACCAAGGTCACAACGATGACGCCGAAGAAGCCTAATTCGGCGCTGCGCAAGATCGCCCGCGTGCGGCTCTCCAACGGCCTTGAGGTGACGGCATATATCCCCGGCGAGGGGCACAATCTGCAAGAGCACTCAGTGGTGTTGATCCGCGGTGGTCGTGTGAAGGACTTGCCCGGCGTGCGCTACCACATCGTCCGTGGGACGCTCGATACCCAGGGTGTTAGTGGTCGCAAGCAGGGTCGGAGCAAATACGGTACGAAGAAGAACCAACCGGTCGGCAAGGGTGCTCCCGCCGGCAAGGGCGGCAAGAAGTAAGAGAGGTGCGGTATGCCCCGTCGCGGTGTAGTTGAACGGCGGCCGATTCCGCCGGATGCTCGTTACCATAGCGTTCTCGTGCAGAAGTTTATTAACAAGGTTATGGAGCGCGGCAAGAAGAGTCTTGCCGAGCGGATTGTGTATCAGGCGCTCGATCTCGCTGCCGAAAAGCTCAAGAAGCCGCAACTGGAGATTTTCGAGCAGGCACTGCGGAATGCGAGCCCTTCCATCGAAGTAAAACCCAAGCGCGTTGGTGGTGCGACGTATCAGGTACCGGTCGAGGTGAAGAGCGATCGCCGCCATTCACTCGCGATGCGCTGGCTGATTATGTCAGCCCGTGCTCGCACCGGTAAGCCGATGGTCGAACGCCTCGCCGCTGAGTTGATCGATGCCTATAACAACACCGGTACGACGATCAAACGCAAAGAAGACGTTCACCGCATGGCGGAAGCTAACCGCGCTTTCGCCCACTATGGCCGGCTCTAACGTCGGTCTCGGTTTAGAGGTATGGCGGCGTATGTCGCCTCACGTAGGAGTATGTGACGGGTATGCCACGTCAGATCGAACTCGACAAAGTACGTAACATCGGCATTATTGCCCATATCGACGCGGGGAAGACGACCACAACCGAGCGGATCTTGTTCTACACCGGTCGCACCTACAAGATTGGCGAGGTACACGAAGGGACCGCGACGATGGACTGGATGCCGCAGGAGCAGGAGCGCGGGATTACTATCACCGCCGCCGCTACCACTGCCCCTTGGCGGCTCAACGGCGTTGAGTATCGGATCAATATCATCGATACTCCCGGCCACGTTGACTTTACGGTAGAGGTGGAACGATCACTGCGCGTTCTCGACGGTGGTATCGTCGTGTTCGACGGCGTGGCTGGCGTTGAACCTCAGTCCGAGACGGTCTGGCGACAGGCCGATAAGTACAACGTGCCGCGTATCTGCTTCGTGAATAAGATGGATCGCGTCGGCGCCAGCTTCGAGCGCTGTGTGCAGATGATTAAGGATCGCCTCGGCGCGAAGCCGGCAGTTGTCCAGTTGCCGATTGGGGTTGAGGATACCTTCCGCGGGACAATTGACCTCTTCACCATGAAGGCAACTATTTACTACGATGACCTCGGTAAGGATATTCGCGAAGAGGAGATTCCCGCCGAGCTACGGCCTGCCGCCGAAAAGGCGCGCAATGAGCTGGTTGAGATGATCGCCGAAACTGATGATGAGTTGACCTTGCTGTATCTCGAAGGCCAGGAGTTGACCGTCGAGGAACTGAAGCGAGGTCTCCGTAAGGCGACCATCGAACGTAAGTTGGTGCCGGTGCTCTGTGGCGCTGCCCTGCGTAATAAGGGTATTCAAAAGTTGCTTGATGCGGTGATTGAGTATCTGCCGTCACCACTCGACCGCCCGGCTATTACCGGCACACTGCCCGGTCAGGTGATGGGTGATGAGGGTGTGGAGGTGATTACCCGCCGTGTCAGTGACGATGAGCCGTTTACCGCTCTCGTCTTTAAGATCGTTGCCGACCCCTACGTCGGTAAGCTGGCCTATTTCCGTGTCTACGCCGGCAAGATTACGAAGGGGTCGTATGTGCTCAACTCGACTCGCGGACAGCGTGAACGGCTTGGCCGCCTCCTGCGGATGCACGCCAATCACCGCGAGGATATTGATGAAGTCTACGCCGGTGAGATCGCGGCCATGGTCGGTCCTAAGAATTCATATACCGGTGATACGATCTGCGATCCCGATCACCCAATCGTGCTCGAGAGCATCCGCTTCCCCGAACCGGTGATCGAGATGGCGATTGAGCCGAAGACGAAGGCCGACCAAGATAAAATGTCGATCGCGCTCAGCCGGTTAGCCGAGGAAGACCCGACCTTCCGAGTCTATACCGACCAGGAAACCGGCCAGACGATCATCAAAGGTATGGGCGAGTTGCACCTTGAAGTGATCGTTGACCGCATGCGCCGCGAATATAAGGTCGAGGCGAATCAGGGAAAGCCTCAAGTCTCGTACCGCGAGACAATTACCGTTCCGGTCGATCAAGAGTCGCGCTTCGTGCGCCAAACCGGTGGTAAGGGCCAGTACGGTCACGTGAAGATTAAGTTTGAGCCGTTGCCCCCCGGTAAGGGCTTCGAGTTCGTTAATGCTATCGTCGGCGGTGTCATTCCCAAAGAGTACATCCCCGCTGTTGAACAAGGTTTGCGCGAAGCAATGCAGACCGGTGTGATCGCCGGCTATCCGGTGGTCGATCTGAAGGCTACCCTGTACGATGGTTCGTACCACGAAGTTGACTCTTCGGAAATGGCCTTTAAGATCGCTGCCTCGATGTGTCTCAAAGAGGCAGTCCGTCGCGGTAAGCCACAATTGCTTGAACCGATTATGAAGGTCGAGACGGTCACACCCGAGGAATTCCTCGGTACAGTTATCGGCGATTTCAATTCGCGCCGTGGCCGGATCGAAGGTATCGAGGCGCGTGGAAATGCTCAAGTCGTGCGCGCTTTCGTACCATTGGCGAATATGTTCGGTTATATGACCGATCTCCGCTCGGCAACGCAAGGGCGCGCTACTGCTTCAATGGAGTTTGACCACTACGAACCTTTGCCCGAGGCGCTGGCGAAGGAGATTATCGAGAAACGTAGCGCGAATTAGTGAGGGACGACGGGGACGGTCGCCCCGTGCGACCGTCCCTTTCTGCAACGATGGAGCTACGCCTGCTAACACCACCGCGTTGGACCGATTACGAGTTACTCGACTCGGGTCACGGTGCGAAATTGGAACGGTTTGGCCCGTATGTGTTAGCCCGACCGGAAACGCAGGCGATCTGGTCGCCTCAGCTTCCGCCAACTGCGTGGCAGCGGGCCGATGCCACCTTCCGTCGTACCCGCGGTGACGAGGGACCGGGTGAGTGGCATAGCCATCGTCCCTTACCTGAACGCTGGCAGCTCGATGCGAATGGTGTTCGTTGTTGGGTGCGCTTGACGCCGTTTCGGCATACCGGTGTCTTTCCTGAACATAGCGCACATTGGGAATGGCTGGCGCAACAAGTTCGACGACGTAACCAACCGCGGGCATTGGTGTTGTTTGGCTATACCGGATTGAGTAGTCTACACCTTGCTCGCCACGGTGCCTATGTGACACACGTTGATGCTTCGAAGCCTGCTGTGCGCTGGGCTCAAGAAAATCAGGCACTGGCCGAGTTAACCGATCGCCCGATCCGGTGGCTGATCGATGATGTCGGTAAGTTCGTGGCCCGCGAATTGCGACGCGGTAATCGTTACGACCTGATTTTGCTCGATCCGCCGGTATTCGGTCGTGGGCCAAATGGCGAGATTTGGCGATTGCATGAACAGTTGCCAACGTTACTCGCTCAGTGCGCTCGTTTGTTGAGCACACAACCGCTTGGGGTGTTGGTCTGTGCTTACGCTACCACTATCTCGGCGCTGACCATCGGTAATCTTCTGGCCGAAACCATGGCGCCGTTTGCAGGATATATAACCGCCGGCGAGTTGGCAATCCCGGAACAGACAACTCGCCGCCTGTTGCCGACGGCTATCTATGCCGTCTGGTCTGATCGGGAACTAGCCGTATCTGGCTGACAGGATAAGAAGATCGCGCAAGAACGCGGAGGAACAACACAATGGCCAAACAGAAATTTGAGCGGACGAAACCGCACGTCAACGTCGGCACCATCGGCCACGTCGACCACGGGAAGACGACGCTGACCGCAGCCATTACCAAGGTGCTCTCCCTCAAGGGCGCCGCCCAGTTTATGGCGTATGACCAGATCGACAACGCTCCCGAAGAGCGGGCGCGTGGCATTACCATCGCCATTCGCCACGTCGAGTATCAGACCGACAAGCGCCACTACGCCCACGTCGACTGCCCCGGTCACGCCGACTATATCA
>NZ_JBMFNE010000010.1:0-122349 GCF_049970315.1 Chloroflexus sp. | reverse complement strand
GGTGACAGTGAGCCGACCGAGCGGGTACGAGTTCACGGCGGCCAATCAGGGTGCGGATGATGCGGTGGATTCGGACGCCGACCCGACCAGTGGCGCGATGAGCGCAACCGTGTTGGTGTCGGGCGAGGAAGACTTGACGTGGGACGCCGGTCTCTACCAACCGGCTAGCGTGGGTGATTTCGTCTGGCGCGATACGAATGGTAATGGTCAGCAAGACACTGGTGAGCAAGGAGTAGATGGGATCACGGTGACATTGACCGGTGCCGGTCCGGATGGCGTGTTCGGTACTGCCGACGACATAAGCCGCACAGTGACAAGTGGTCATACCGGTATTGGCGGTGAATATCTCTTCAGTGGTTTGCCACCCGGCGGCTACTACCTGACCTTCAGTGGTTTAGCAGTTGGCGATGGGTTCACCGCGGCCAATCAGGGGAACGATGCAACCGACTCCGATGCCAACTCGAGCACCGGACGCACGACAACCTTCACGTTGGTTAGCGGTCAGACCGATCAGACGTGGGACGCCGGTCTATTCGGCACGGCCAGTCTCGGCAATCTGGTCTGGGAAGACACGAACGGCAACGGTGTACAAGACACCAGCGAGCCGGGGATTGACGGGGTGACGGTGACGTTAAACGGCACAACTGGCGCAGGGGTGACGTTCAACCTGACCACGACCACGAGTAGCGGTGGCTTTTACCGGTTCGACAACCTCGTTCCGGGCACGTACACAGTGACGGTAAGCCGACCGAGCGGGTACGAGTTCACGGCGGCCAATCAGGGTGCGGATGATGCGGTGGATTCGGACGCCGATCCGACCACTGGCGCGATGAGCGCGACGGTACTGGTGTCGGGTGAGGAAGACCTGACGTGGGACGCCGGTCTGTATCGGCCGGCCAGCGTCGGCAATCTGGTCTGGGAGGACGTGAACGGCAACGGCGTGCACGATACTGGCGAGCTGGGGATTGATGGCGTGACCGTGACATTGAATGGGACAACCGGTGCCGGCGTAGCGGTCAACCTGACCACGACCACGAGTAGCGGTGGCTTCTATCGGTTCGACAACCTTGCTCCGGGGACGTACACAGTGACGGTAAGCCGACCGAGCGGGTACGAGTTCACGGCGGCCAATCAGGGTGCGGATGATGCGGTGGATTCGGACGCTGACCCGACGAGTGGCGCGATGAGCGCGACAGAGTTGGTGTCGGGTGAGGAAGACTTGACGTGGGACGCCGGTCTCTACCAACCGGCTAGCGTGGGCAACTTCGTCTGGCGCGATGTGAACGGCGACGGCGTGCAAGATGCCAGCGAAACCGGTATCAGCGGTGTGACCGTCACTCTGACCGGGGCCGGGCCGGATGGCGTGTTTGGCACGGCGGATGATATCAGCCGAACCATGACCACCGGCAGTAACGGTGAGTACCTCTTTGATAACCTGCCGCCGGGTAGCTACCGGCTGACCTTTAGCGATATTCCGGCTGGATTGACCTTCAGCCCGGCTGATCAAGGCAGCGATGATACCGCTGATAGTGATGTCATCACGAGCGGCGGTGCCACCGATGTCTTTGCACTCACCAGCGGCCAGAGCGATCTGTCGCGCGATGCCGGTCTGTATCCGTTGTTGAGCCTCGGTAATCTGGTCTGGGTCGATACCAACAATAACGGTGTGGTGGATAGCGGCGAGAGCGGTGCGAGCGGGGTGCAAGTCCGGCTCTACCGTGACAGCAACGGCAACGGGACGTGGGATGCGGATGATCTACAAGTGGGTACAACGTGGACTGATAGCAATGGCAATTACCGCTTTGCCGGCTTGCCGCAAGGCAACTACTTCGTGGTCTTGCCGGGACGGCAATTCGGCATCGACGGCTTCTGGTATGGCTATCGCAGCAGCACTGGCGACTTCTCGCTAGCGGCTGGGCCATATGAGCCGGCGCCTGATACCAACACCGATCGCGATAACGACGATAACGGTACGCGACAGGCGGATGCCGACTCGGACTTCAACATCGTCAGCAGCTTGATCGAGCTGCGGCCTGACAGCGAGCCGGATACGGCCGTTGATGGCGACGGGAGCGACAGCAATCTGACCATCGACTTCGGCATCTTCCGGCCGGCGGTGGTGGGTGATACGGTTTGGAGTGACCGCAATGGTGATGGCCGGCAAGACGCCGAAGAGCCGGGAGTGGCGAATGTGCGAGTTACCCTCTACTACGTTGGCACTGACGGCATTGCCGGCACGGCTGACGATATGGAGGTAAGGACGCAGTTCACCGATGGCAATGGCTTCTACGAGTTTACTGATCTGCTGCCGGGCGACTACTATCTGGTCTTTAGTGAATTGCCAACGGGGGCGCGCTTCACCGCTGCCGATCAAGGCGCTGATGACACGGTTGACTCGGATGCTGATCCGGTCACCGGCATGACCGCCGTCTTCTCGCTCGAGGATACGATCGCTTGGGATTGGGACGCCGGTCTGCTCTTGCCGGCCAGTGTGGGTGATCGGGTGTGGCTGGATACTAACGGGAACGGGGTGCAAGATGCTGGCGAGCCGGGGATTACAGGCGTGACCGTGCGGCTAACCGGTACCGACATTGATGGGAACACGGTTGATCGAACCATCGTTACCGATGCGAACGGCACCTACCGGTTTGACAACGTGCAGCCGGGCACGTACACAATCACGGTGATGCCGCCAGATGGGTATGTAATCTCGGCAAAAAATCGAGGTGGTGATGACAGCACCGATTCAGACCTCAATCCGAGCGGGACAACCGATAGTTTCACCATTCTCGGCGGTGATGTTGCACTGACGTGGGACGCCGGTCTCTACCAACCGGCTAGCGTGGGCAACTTTGTCTGGGAGGACGTGAACGGGAACGGGGTGCAAGATACCGGCGAGCTGGGGATTGATGGCGTGACCGTGACATTGAATGGGACAACCGGTGCCGGCGTAGCGGTCAACCTGACCACGACCACCGGCGGCGGTGGGTTCTACCGGTTCGACAACGTGCAGCCGGGTACGTACACGATCACGGTGACGCCACTGACCGGTTATGTGATCACGGCAGCGAATCGGGGCAGTAATGACAACACCGATTCGGACATCGATCCGGTCACTGGTGCCACCACCACCTTCTCTCTCACGAGTGGCACCACCGATCTAACGTGGGATGCCGGATTGTACAAACCGGCGACGTTGGGTAATCGAGTCTGGCACGACCGCAATGCCAATGGCATTGCTGAGAGTGGTGAGGAGGGTGTCAGCGGAGTTACGGTCAGGCTGTATCGGGCTGATGGTACCCTGGTTGATACCGTCGTGACCGATAGTAATGGTCGCTACCTGTTTACCAATTTACCGCCGGGAAGCTACTATCTGGAGTTTGAACTACCGGGTGGCTGGGTCTTTAGCCCACCAATGCAAGGCGGTGACAGGGGACAGGATAGCGATGTCGATCCGAACACGCAGCGCACAGCAATCTTTACGCTCGGTTACAGTGCAACCGATCTCAGTTGGTGGGCAGGTATCCACCAGCCGGTGCCGCCGACAGCGATTACGTTGCTCAGCTTCACCGCCGAGCGCCAGAACAACGGAGTGTTGCTGCGCTGGGTAACCGGTAGCGAGCGGGATACGCTCGGCTTCGTGATCCTGCGCAGTACGAGTGACAATCGGGCAGATGCAGTGCAACTCTTCACGACACCAATTCCGGCACGAGGTAGTGCAGGCGGTGGTGAAAGCTATCAGTGGTTCGACCGCACGGCCCGGCCTGACGTGAGCTATCACTACTGGCTGGTTGAAATCGAGGCTGGCGGTGGGCGTAACGAGTTTGCCCTCCATAGCCCAGTGCTCCAATCCATCTATCGCCTATTGATACCGGTGATCTTGCGTTAAGCATAGACCGGAACAGTGACCAAACCGGTGACCGATCCTCACAATTGCGTGAGGCACGGTCACCGGTTATTTGTGCATGAGCGTGAGTTGAATTGGTGATGATGAGCGAGTCGGGGATCGAACCTGAGCGGCTCAATGGTTCGTTGCTCGTCTTGTTTGCGTGATCTGCTCGTGCTACAAAAAGGGTTTTTCAGACAATTTTTTGATTTTTAAGCAAAAATACATGCCAAAATCGGCTGAATATGTTATAATAGGCAAACAAGATCAAACCTCGATAAAACTCCACAAGAACGGTTGGGAAGGTGTGAGCAAACACCACGCTCAATGAGAGTAGTTGTACGGTTTACACGAGACAACGAGATAGGTACCGAACAAATCAAGAATTGCATATCTGCCTACAGCCAGAGCAGGAGTTGGTGTTATGTATATCCGTTGGGTGGTGAGAAGGCATAAAAATACCGAAATAGCTAATACCAACTTTCACGATGCATATCTCGTCGAGAGTTATCGTGACGAGCGCGGACAACCGCGCCAGCGCACGATTGCGTACCTCGGCAACATTCGCCAAATCGGTGATGAGTTTCCGACAATTGAGCGCGAATTATTCCTCTTGCGGGCCGACCGGATCCTCGAATCACTCCCTGACCTGACTGAAAGTGATCGGCAAGAGGCACGTGAAGCCCTTCGACGCAAAGTACCGCCACTCACCCGGGACGAGGTAATCCGAGCCTTTACCGCTAATTTAACGTGGTACCGGCAATGGTGGGAGCAGAACGGTTGCCCACTCAGCGATGACGAATTGCTGAGTATCGTTCGTACAACCCGTAGTGGGTTAGAGCCGATTTGAAGTTTGCATAAGGCAACAATTTTGTCACACGCATGGTAATCACTCCATGGTAGGATATAACCATGGAGCAAAATACAATCCTCATAGTTGATGATGATGAGCAGATTCACGATCTGCTCACTGCAATAGTCGCCCCTCTTAGCCTTCGCCTGCTGGTCGTGCAGCGTGGTGACGAGGCACTGCATTTGGCAAGACAATACAAGCCCGATCTCATCTTGCTAGACGTTATGCTGCCCGATATGAGCGGGTTTGAGGTGTGTCGGACATTACGCGAAGACCCCATACTTGCGCAGATTCCGATTGTGATGATTACCGCATTACACGACCGTGAAGCGAAGATCCGCGGGTTTGAAGTCGGTGCTGATGAGTTCATCGCCAAGCCGTTTGATCTCGGCGAGATGCAAGCTCGGATCACGACCATTCTTCGCCTCAACCGCTATCGCCGTCTGTTGCAAGAACAAGCTCGGGTGAATGCCGAACGAGCACGGTTTGAGTGGGTGATTGAGAATTCTGATAGCCCCTACCTCATTGTTGATCGCGATGACCGGATTGTCTATGTCAATGCCTGTGCCCGTTCCTATCTCGGTCTTGCCCCTAACGAGCAATCGTCGCAATCGTTGCGCGAATTGGTTGCGCAGCGTTATCGATTGATCCCACCAGAAGCGTGGGAACGGTGGCCATTGCCGGTCGATATCCAACGCTTTCTCATGCATCCTGAGACGTTACATAGCCCTGAACAGTGGTTGAGTGTCGAAACGGCGATCATCCATCCGTCTGATGATCAAATTGTGGTGACATTCCGAGACATAACTAGAGAAGTTACAACGGAACGTGATATGTGGACCTTTCACACGGCTATCTCGCACAAGTTGCGCACGCCATTAGTGAGTATTATTGGAGGATTGAATATTTTACATGACAATATCGAGCAAATTGACCGCTCAATGGCGCGTAATATTGCCGCGATTGCCCTTAGTGGTGCGCACCGACTGGAAAGTGAAATCAATGATATTCTGCGCTACATTGATAGTCCAAGCGATGCATACCATTTTGATACCTGCACTGTATTCGATCTTCCCAATATGATCGCTACGATTAGTCAAGATTTGCACATCCGAAGTGTAAACCTCAGCCTTGATCCGGAACTTGATACACGGCGGTTACGCATTTCGCGCCGTAGTCTGGAACAGATTTTATATGAGTTATGCGACAATGCTATCAAGTTCCATCCCCAACGTCATCCGGTCATTATGATACGGGTCACGACCAATCCAGACCATGATCAGGTGCGGTTATTGTTTTGTGATGATGGTATCCATCTACCACCTGAGCAACTGCGCAAGATTTGGCAGCCGTACTATCAAGTTGAGCGCAGTTTTACCGGTCAAGTTGAGGGAATGGGGCTAGGATTGGCCCAAGTTGCACGTATTGCACTGGCGTTTGGTGGCAGCTATTGGGTCTGGAACCGGGTCGACCAGCCTGGCCTCTGTATCGAATTGCGTTTCCCCTTTGCTGAAGGTGAACAAAGCAATGTCTCTCCAGTGCCAACGCTACCTTCGAGTTGACGCTATCCGGCTCTTCTGCTACCCTGTTGCTTTAGGTATGTGCGAAGAAGGAGTCGGAGCGTGCGAATTGCGATTACCGGAGCAAATGGTCAGTTGGGGCGTGCATTGATCGCAACGCTCGCCGGTCATCACGATGTTGTCGCGTTGGGTCACGATCAACTCGAGTTGTCCAACCCGGCCACGGTTGATCAGATCGCGAACACGCGGGCAGAGGTTGTTATCCACGCTGCTGCCTATACCAATGTTGACGGCTGTGCTCGTGATCCCCTACTAGCCTATCGGGTAAACGGGTTGGGTACGCGCTATGTGGCGCTCGGTTGCCGTCGAATTGATGCAGCGATGGTCTATATCAGCACCAATGAGGTGTTTGCCGGTACGAGCCATCGTCCATACTATGAAGATGACCCCACCGGACCGATCAATCCCTATGGGCAGAGCAAATTGGCCGGTGAACAGGAAGTTCGTTTTCTCGTGGCGCGCCACTTTATCGTGCGGGTTGCGTGGTTGTTCGGTGGTGAACGTAATTTTGTGCGAACGGTGTTACGCTTAGCCGCTAATCCGCCAAACGGCGTACTCCGTATGGTTGCTGACGAGATCGGCAGTCCGACCTATGCCGGCGATGTAGCGGCAGGTTTGGCGCGCTTGATTACGACCGATTATTATGGAACGTATCATTTTGTCAACGACGGGATATGTTCGCGCTATGAGTTTGCCGCCGAGATCTTGCGCCAAGCGAGGATTGATATGCCGCTGCTACCGATCCGGTTACGTGATTTTCAGCGCGATAGTACCCCGCCACCCTACACACCGTTGGCGAATATCGCCGGGGCTGCACTCGGGATTACCTTCCGTCCGTGGCAGGAGGCCGTTGCCGATTATCTGGAGCGTCTGCGGTCTGCGCACGTATGACCATGATCGATGTCATCATTCCTAATTACAACGGACGTGAGTTATTACCGACGTGCCTCGACTCGTTGCGGGCGCAGACACGGCGTGATTTTCAGGTAACGGTGGTTGATGACGCGAGCACCGATGACTCGGTCGCACTGATCCGGTCCCGTTATCCTGAAGTGCAAGTGGTGCAGTTGCCCCAGAATCGCGGTTTTGCGGCTGCCGTCAATGTCGCTTTGGCGCAGACGGATCGGCCGTTTGTGGTACTGCTCAACAATGACACAGAGGCCGATCCACAATGGTTGGCAGCGTTGATCGGTGCGCTCGAACGTTGGCCGCAGTTTGCTTTTGCCGCCTCGAAGTTGCGATTGTTTGATCGGCGTCACGTACTCCATTCAGCCGGTGATTTTTACCGATTGAACGGTGAGCCAGGTAATCGCGGTGTGTGGGAAGTTGATCGTGGTCAATACGATGTATTTGTCGAAGTGTTTGGGCCGTGTGCCGGCGCAGCGGCGTATCGGCGAAGCGCTTTGGAGTTGCTTGCCACAGATGGGTATGTATTCGACGAAGAACTGGTGATGTACTGCGAAGACGTTGATCTGAACTTGCGTGCGCGACGAAGGGGGTTGCGCACGATTTTTGTGCCGACAGCGGTGGTGTATCATCGGCTGAGTGCGAGTGGTGGTGGCGTCTTGGCAAGTTATTATTGTGGCCGCAACATGCCGTTGGTGTGGGTAAAGAATATGCCCACTCCGTTGGCCCGTCGCTATTGGCCAGCTTTGCTTCTTTCCCAACTGCGGTTTGCCCTCCACAGTCTGCGCCATATTCGCGAACCGGCTGCACGGGCACGTTTGCGCGGTCAGTTTGACGGTTTACGTGCGTTACCCCGCTTTCTTGCCCGTCGCGCTGCTAAGGTCCACGAAACAGCCACGTTCATTGCCGCGGTAGATCGCTCTAGCTATGCGAGATTCCCATGACGACCATTGATGCCCCATTCCTATCGATTGTTATTCCTGCCTACAACGAGGAGCGACGCCTACCATCTACCCTCGCAACCATCATGGCGTTTCTCGCCCACGAACCGTATACCGCCGAGGTGATCGTTGTTGATGATGGAAGCGACGATCGGACTGCTGAGATCGCAGCGACAACTCCCGGCGTGACCGTGTTACGCTGCGAGCATCGGGGAAAAGGTTTTGCGGTACGGGCCGGTGCTTTAACCGCGCGGGGTTCGATTATTTTACTCTGCGATGCTGATCTGGCAGTACCGATTGAAGAATGGTCGCGGTTGCGGGCTGCAATTGAGGCCGGTTATCCGATCGCAATTGGCTCGCGTGAAGGTCTCGGTGCATCGCGTGAAGGTGAACCGTGGTATCGTCACGTAATGGGCCGAGTGTTTAACTGGATCATCCAGATGCTTGCCCTACGTGGGATTAACGATACCCAATGCGGCTTCAAGGCATTGCGTCGTGACGTAGCCTGTGATCTCTTTAAACGGATGCGCATTTACGGCGATGATGCCCCGGTGGTCCGTGGTCCGGCCGTCACCGCCTACGATGTAGAATTGCTGTTTCTTGCCCGACGGCGTGGCTATTCGATTGCTGAGATTCCGGTTATTTGGCGCTATGGCGCCGAAACAAAGGTGAACCCATTACGCGATTCGTGGCGTAATCTGCGCGATGTGCTGCGAGTACGCCTCAACGATCTTTGTGGACGTTACGATACGACTTCAGCCCCGGTCGAGGAGGTTGCACCGTGATGAAACCCGCTCAACGTGCGTATTTACGTCGGCTCGCCCATCCGTTGCCGGTGACGGTTATGATCGGTAAGCATGGACTGACTGAAAATGTGCTCTCGAAGATTGAACAAGAACTCGACGCTCACGAATTGATCAAGATGCGCTTTCTTGATTACAAAGATCTGAAAGAGCCGTTGTTAGAGGCGATTGTCGCGACAACAGGTGCTGAATTGGTGGCAACGATTGGTCATACTGCCATTCTCTATCGTCAGCATAGCGACCCGGCACAGAGGAAGATTGTGCTATGAATACGAAAGCCTTACAACGCGGGTTTTGGCTCTCGTTTTGGTCGGTCGTCACTATTATGACGGTGCGGGGGGCGCTTATTCCGGCACGACTGCGCAATCCACGGATCACGAGTCTCAGCGGAATCGGGCCGGTGTATGCAATGCTCAGTTGGGGATATAGTGCAGGCGGCCGACCGGTGAATGTCATTTTTGATTTGCAATTCACCGGTGGCGCCACAGGGAGTGTGACCGTTGATGGTGAAGCGTTGGAAGCCGAGGTGCCATTGATCGGCATAGCACACATCGGCGAGGCTTACACGATTACGGCGACGTTGGTCTACCGCTGGCTTGGGTGGACGTTTACTCGCCAGATGCAGGTGTCGGGTCAGGTTGGTTAGCCTGTGCTTCGAGTTCGGCAATGCGAGCGCGGACTTCTGCGGCTAGTCGCTGCAATTCGCGGTTTACCACATATTGCCATTCTGCCGCTTCGTGATCTTCAAGCGCACCACCACCATATTTGAGTTCCATAGCCAAATGCCATCCCTTCCGTTCCGCGAACTTCTCGATCTCCGCGCAACGGCTCGGTGGCCAACGCCGGCGAATGAACTGGCGAAATGCTCGTTCCATTCGCCCCGATCCGTCAGGATTGAGTGATGGGAGCGAGAAGAATGGCTCCTGATCGCGTGGATCGGGCGCGGTGGCTTTACTGAAGTAGAGGGTGCGCTGGGTGATTGAGTAGCGCCATTCGCCATCGCCATGGTAGTTGCCGGGGTTGTTGGCGATGGCACCGGTCAGCATGCGGTCGGTGATGGTCATAGTGGCACCTGTTCTACACAAACCGATCTTACGACAGTAGCCCGTTCAGTACAGCATAGCACAGAGCCTATAAAGAGACAACTGGGACTTTCACTATTTTACGCTGACACCGAATTGGCGTATACTTCCATAAGGAAGATATTTTGAAATGGGTAGAGCTATTCTATGACGATTGATCCACGAGAGTATCGAGCAACGATCGGTCTCTTTGCCACCGGTGTCACCGTTATTACGGCAGATGATGGTAAACAGGTGCGGGGGATGACGGCTAATTCCTTGACATCGGTTTCCCTCGAGCCACTACTCTTGTTGGTTTGCGTTGACCGTAAGGCACGGATGGCTCCGGTGATTAGTGCAGCAACGCACTTTGCCGTCAATATTCTGCGGACCGATCAGGAAGCGATAGCACGTCATTTTGCCGGGCGTCTACAGCCCGATCTCGAAATCCTATTTACCGAACTAGCCGGGGCGCCGGTGTTGCACGATAGTCTGGCCACACTTGTATGCCGACGTGATCGGATTCTTGATGGTGGTGATCATGTAATCGTTCTTGGTCAGGTCGTTGCGCTCAGACGTGCCCCCGAAGGAGAGCCATTGCTCTATTTTGCCGGTTCATACCGTCAACTAGCAGAGCCGTCGCCAACATTGGCAGCAGCCGATTAGCTGTGCTACGATACACTCTGGTAGTAGAGAAGGCTTTTTTGCCTTCCTACCGGAGTTTTACCTATGGGCCGGTTGTACCAGCGCTATCTGTTTGGTTTCAGCCTTGTATATGCTGTACTCATCTGGCTAGACGTACAGCTTGCGTTGGTGCGCTCTGATACCCTATTAGTGTGGTTTGCTACCGGGTTGTCAATCGGTGGCGTATTGGCCTTTGGGAACCGGGCGCTTTGGCCGGTCCTCTTTGGGATGCTCGTCGGATGGAGCGTCGTATGTTGGCAACTAGGCCTTGAGCCGTACCTCCTGATCACCGTGACGATGCTGTTTGCCTTCAGCGCCGTAGGGCAGGCGTGGTTGGCCGGTTGGTTAGTGTGCCGATTTGGTCGTTCACTGCCACCCGCTTCGTTGCGCTGGGGGTTGCATACGTGCGGATTGCTGGCGCTGGCTGTACTACCGGTGCCGGTGTTATGGTTAACGGTACTAACTGCCCTAGATGTGGTGGTGGTATCCGATCTGTGGATCGCTGCTCTCCAATGGTGGCTCAATCTCCTGACCGGCGTTTGGTTGGTCGCACCTTGGGTGGTTTTGGCTGTTACCTATTGGCGACGAAAACCAATACGTGAGCCGTGGCTGTGGCCGGTAAGTAGTCTACTGCTAGCGTTGTTATTGCTTACCCTCCAGCTCGTTTGGCGCGATGCACAGCAGCGTTACGCAACAAAGGTGCAGTCCGAAGCAGACGAAATAGTGAGCGTTATTGATGATCGTTTGCTCCGCTACGAACAGGCGATGCAGAGCCTGAGTGCATTCTTTTATGCGTCACAGTTTGTAGAACAGCACGAGTTTAGTGTTTTTGGGCGCATGATCCTCGAACAACTACCGGCGGTGCAGTCGGTGGGATGGGTGCGTCGGGTACGACAGGCCGAGCGGTTAAACTTTGAGTATGATCAGCAGGAGCGTGGGATACCCGACTTTGTAATTCGCGAACCGGGTGTTACGGGGCCACCAACCGCAGTCCGCGATGAATATTACCCGCTGATCTACGTTGAACCATTCGCGACTCGTCGTGCATTGTTGGGGATGGATATGGCTATGGAGCCATACCGACGCGATGCGTTGTACCAGGCACGTGATAGTGGACAAGTGGTGATGACAGGGCTGATTCAGCCCTATGCGACCGATGTCGAATCGCCGGCTGTGCTCTTGATCATGCCGGTTTATACGTCTGGCCCACCTCCGCAAACCGTGGAGGAGCGACGGCAACGGATTCAAGGTGTGGTCTTGATGCTCGTATCACCGGCAGAGCTGCTCAAACAGGCGCTACAACCTATCGCTGCCCCCGATTTCGACATCCTTCTGATTGATGCAAGTGCAGTGCCACCTCGTCCCCTCGCCTTTCATTCGTTAGCGACAACGCAGGTCGATACAGTACCCGACCCGGTGAGCTATGTGCGTGAGGCAATCATTATTCACGAACTATCACGTTATGGTCGCGTATGGCAAGTTGCGGTCCGTCCCGGACCGACCTATCCACAGCGTTGGTTAGATGGGGATGCCATACGGCGTAGTGTGTTGGCGGTAGGTAGTGTAGCGATCTTTTTTCTCTTCGTTGGTGTGCGCCAGCGTCACGAAGTTCGCCAGCGTCGGCTCACGCGGACCTACGCCCTGCTTAGTGCCATCAACCAAATGATTATTCGCGAACGTGAACCACTGCGTATCTTTCAGGCAGTCTGCCAAATTGCCGTGAAACAGGGTGGTTTTCGGATGGCGTGGGTAGGGTTACGGAATACGACGAATAACCGTCTTGAGCCGGTTGCAGTTGCCGGTAAGGCAGATGATTATCTTGCCCAACTCGATATTGCGTTAACCGAAGATAATCCCTGTCCCACAGCGCAAGCATTGCTCCTCAAGCAGGCGATCATTGTCAACGATGTTGCTAACGATCGGCGGGTAGCGATATGGCGTGAGTCGGCGTTACGTTTAGGGTATCGTGCATTGGCGAGTTTTCCAATAGTGGTTGATGGTGAAGTATATGCCACGCTCAGTTTGTATGCCGCTCAGCCGGGATTTTTTGATACAGCGGAAGTTAAGTTGCTGAGGGAACTGGTGCAGGATATTGCCTTTGCCATTGTCGTTGGGCGGCAAGAAGCTCAACTACGGGCGAGCGAACAACGGAATCACTTGATCGTTAGTACGTTACCCGATATCGTATTTCGCCTCAACCGGGAAGGACGGATTATCGATGTTGCGGCCAGCAATACGAACAGTTTGCTCAAACCACCGGCAGAAATTCTGAACCAGACGTTGGAAGACTTGAGCGATGTGCTGAGTTCAGAAGTGATTAGCCAGCTTCACTCGGCATTGATAGCCGCTTTTGCCAGCGGCGAACTACAAACGGTGGCGTATGAGATGCTCTTTTCAGGTCAAGAACGCTTCTTCGAGGCGCGGGTCAAAGCCATCCCGACCGGTGATGAAGCGATTGTGCTGATGCGCGACATCACTGCCTGGCGAGTTGCCGAATTGCAGTTGCAAGCCGAGCGTGATTTGTTGGCGCAGCGTGTCGCGGAACGTACTGCCGAACTTAGTCGGGCCAATGCTGAACTGGCCCGGTCGGTGCGGGTCAAAGATGAATTTCTCGCTAATATGAGCCACGAGTTACGCACGCCACTCAACACCATCCTTACCCTGAGTGAGAGCTTGCTGGAAGAATTGCGCGGTCCGCTCAACGAACGGCAACGGGCATCAATCCAATTGATTGAAACGAGTGGTCGTCATCTATTAACGCTCATCAACGATGTGCTCGATGTGGCAAAGATTGAGGCAGGACGGATGGAGCTGGTCAAAGAGGTGGTTGCGGTCAGTGATGTGTGTGAGTCCAGTTTAGTTTTAATTAAAGAACAAGCGGCCAAGAAACAGATTCGGCTGCATTGTGTCATCGATGTTCCGCATACCCGTTTCCTCGCCGATCCGCGTCGTTTGAAGCAGATATTGGTCAATCTGTTGAGCAACGCCGTTAAGTTCACATCGGAAGGTGGTTCGATCGAGTTACGGGTGACTACCGATACGGCGCAAGGAACGATTGCGTTTGCAGTCAGTGATACAGGAATTGGGATTGCACCTGACCAGTTGCCACGACTATTTCAGCCGTTTGTGCAGCTTGACAGCAGTCTCACCCGACAACACGAAGGGACGGGCTTGGGGTTGGCGTTAGTGAGGCGGCTGGCCGATCTTCACGGCGGTAGTGTGAGTGTTACCAGCACGCCGGGATCAGGTAGCGTATTTACCGTCACGTTACCTTACCAACCACTCCAGTATGCGGTATCGAATACTGCGGCAAATGATCCATTACCGCCGGTGCGATCGGCACTGATTATTGAAAGTTCAGCCGTCGTTGCCGAACAACTAGCCCGCTACCTCGCCGATCAAAACATTCAGCCGGTGGTGTGGTTGTATGGTAATGGTGCGGTTGAGCAAGTAGCAGCCGTGCATCCTGATTTAATTGTGCTCAGTGTCGAGATGTCAGATCGCTCCGGCTGGGAGATTCTCGCCGATCTGCAACGTGATCCAGAGCTACGCCGCATTCCCGTGATCCTTGTCTCGGTAGTTGATGAACCGGAGCGAGGTTTTAGTGCAGGCGCTGCGGCGTATCTCGTCAAGCCGATCAATCGGGCGATGCTAAAGCAAGCATTGAGCCAAATCTCGTTTTCGGCTGTCTTACCCGCTGAGCCGGTAGTAGGAAAGGGTAACGGTGCGCGAGTGCTGGTTGCTGAAGACAATGAGATGAATCTCATGGTCTTGAGTGAATATCTGCAAGCTTGTGGTTACGAGGTGTGTGTGGCGCGGAACGGACGTGAAGCGTTACAGATGGCAGCAGAGTGGCAACCGAATCTCATCATTATGGATATCCAGATGCCTGAACTTGATGGCTTAGAGGTCATCCGTCAGTTACGGGCGCAGGCAGTGTATGCGACTACGCCGATCATTGCGGTAACGGCACTAGCGATGCTGGGTGATCGTGAACAGTGTTTGCTGGCCGGTGCAACTGACTATCTCACCAAGCCGATTAGTTTACGTCGGTTGGCTCAACAAATCGAACGATTGCTGACTCACTCGCCACATGCCAGATAATTCCGTTTCATCGGGTAAGCTGCATGTGCTACAATCAGACATAAGATAAGGCCGATGCAGTGCCTTTTTCCTGCGTTCGTATACCCGTACTTCCATCGGCCAATGGCGTTCGGCAACATCACAATCCTCGCGAGGAACGCACTATGTTTACCCGAATCGCGCTCAGCTTGTTGTTAGGGTTTATTTGCGGCACGACCGGTCTGGTCTTTATGCCGGATCTGGCGCGTGTGATGGGGCCATTGATCTGTGTTGGTGAGCTCCAGCCGGTACGCGATGAAGGGTCACTCCATTTTCGTTGCCGCACGGTTAATGGTACTGAGCAGCGACTTGATCTGAGGCAGATGCTACCGTATGCCGTGATCAGCACTTCCTTGCTCCTCATTCCACCGGTACACACAGCGATTCGCCGGTTTGAGCGTCGTTATATACTGATCCGGCAGGCGATGGAGCGTGATCTAGCGACTTCAGTGCCGGTACGTGCCGAGGTATTGAAGGTTGAGATGGTCGGCTCGTACAAACGGGCAATTCTCATGCGGGCGGTTGAACTTGAACTAACGCTATGGGTATATCCACCGGCGAATCGTCCGTATGAAGCACGGGTGCTGTGGCTCGTTGAAGAGACCGGTTTGCCTAAATTGCATCGCGGTACCATGCTCAATGGCCGGATCAACCCGTTGCGGCCACAGCGGGTCTACCCGGACGAAGAGTGGGCCAGCTATCTTTGGTCTGAACCGGTACCGACGGCATAAATGATGGGGTAGGTTGTCCACCTATCCCCACCCTGTCTTACCTCACCTGTTGGTACGATTATCGGCTATTGGTTGTGGGCAAGCTGGTGTTCCGATTGGGCAGCGTCGAGTAGTATCCAGAGAATGACTGCCAGCAATATCCAGTGCAACTGATCACGGATCAGAGCAGCGATACCGATCACTTCGCGGGCAAAGGGCACCATCGTATACAGCATCTGGAGGAAGCGGTCTGGCCATGCTTCCAGTTGAGTGAAGATCGTGTCAATACCAAGCTGGAACCAAAGGATCTGGTAGAAATAGGCTGCGCCAACAATTGAGAGCAGTGACGTTATGACGATCAAACCCAAAGCAAGATAAAGACGCCAGCGCGGCAGTGGTGCATCGGGGGTTGGGGGTACAGTTGCACCGGGCACCAGTTGTAGCAGACGGTTGGTCAGCTCTGGTGGTGCTTCCCACCGCAACTCGTGGCGGAGAGCTGCATCGAGCAATTCTTCTGGTGGTGTTGGCAATGGCGTGCTCATCCTTCACCTCCTCCCCCACCCCGGCAGCAGGCGTAGCGGTGTAATACACAGCAAGTGTTCGTCAGCCGGCTTCTGTGTCGGCTGACGAACAGCACGCGCTGTTGGTGGTTCATCGGCTTGTAACAGTTGGGCTAATCGCTCCTTACCGCGGCGGATGTGACTCTTGACCGTATTGAGCGGTAGGTCAAGGATTTCGGCAATATCGGTATACTTCAGGTCCTCGAAATAATACAGCGTAAGCACCAGCCGGTAATGTGGTTCAAGTTGTTCGAGCGCTCGTCGTACTTCTAGACGTAACTGGTTTAAGTCTAGGGACTGGGCAGGATCGATCAAGCGGTCAGTATCAGCCACCGTATGCAAGGCATCGAACTCATCGTCGTCGGGGGTAGGTGGCACAATCGGCGCTTGCCGTCCACGTCGACGGAGTTCATCGCGGCACAGATTCACGACGAGCCGGTACAGCCATGTGGTAAAGCGACTTTCGCCGTTGTACTGAGGAAGAGTACGAAACAGACGAATAAAAGCCTCTTGGGTCAGATCGGCGGCGTCATCAGCATTTTTCAACACGCTCATCGCGATGCTATAGACATAATGCTGTTGACTAATAATCAGATCGGTCAATGCCTGTTGATCGCCCTGTTGGGCACGCACAATCGTCTCGCGAGATGGTTCAGCCACAGTTCATACTCCTGATACCATCGGCGGTATCACATCCTCGCTGTAGCTCAGAGACAGCGAGCTTGGCTGAAGATATAGACGACGGCGCGGTGGAAAAAGTTGCGCAGAAAAAAACCGAGCGCCGCAGTCACGCGGCGCTCAGAATATGCTTACGGTACCGGATCGTAACCGCCGCGAGCGAAAGGATGGCAGCGAGCAATACGTTTAATCGTCAGCCAGCCACCACGCAAGGCACCGTACTTCTGTATCGCCTCGTAGCCGTAGTGCGAGCAGGTGGGGGTATAGATACAGCTCGGCGGCGTCCACGGCGAGATGGCGACTTGATAAAACCGAATGATTTTTAGAAGTAGCCAGCGGAGCATACGGTTACTCCAATGGATCCTTACCGATAGCAAAGGCGCACGACTCACAATTCCCCTGACCGATACATGAGATCTGCTCAACGGCGAACCGGCGTCCACCGCTCACCCAGGCGGTAGCCTCTTCGAGGATACCACGGGCGATATAGAACACCGGGCCGGGTTCAGGTCGGGTAATGCAGTTTGAGCAGCGGGTAATGTGGTAGACAAAGCGCCCGCGTTCCTCCTCGACATGGCTCGACTGGTCGGAGAAGCGGTCAAATGTTTGGGCAGTGGCGTTCAGCACGATCTTGAGTTTCATGGTGATCGGCATCAGCTTCAGTGCCAAATCCGCCATCCCAAGTAGCGGGCCGAACTCCTTCAGACCAAGCGAGAACGCAACCCGTCCGGCGCGCAACTCAAGACCGCGTGCTCCACGCGGCCCGTACATCGTGCCGAGCGCGACCGAATACTTCGAGATAGCCTCAAAGGGAAACTCGCGCTTCAAGTCGTTTGGCGGATAGGCATCGATGTACTGGTGCAGATCGGCAAGCCGGAGCAGGGCCTTCACGCCGTTCTGACCCATGACTTCCTCCAGCGACAGGAAGCAGAGTCGGCCGATCTTGTTAGGGTAGTACAGGCCGCGGAAGGCTTCTACTGACGTCATGGGTTCTCTGGCTCCTTCTCACAGCAACGAAGAGAACGATTTGTTCCACGAATGCTCATACTATAACAGAAAATCGCTATTAGCGCACCGTCTCCCATACCAAATGCGCTAGTTCGGGCAAGATGAGGCGTTCCATGCCGAGCTGGACGGCGTTAGGTGAACCCGGTAGACAAAAGATCAGTGTTTCACCGAAGACACCGGCAGTTGCACGTGAGAGCATTGCTGCCGGCCCAATTTCGGCGAAGGAGAGCATGCGGAATAGCTCACCAAAGCCGGGCAACCGTTTCTCGAGCAAGGCATCAATCGCTTCAAAGGTGCTGTCACGTCGGGCAATTCCGGTGCCGCCGTTGGTGATGATAACTTTACACCCTTCAGCAGCAAAACGACGCACCATCTCTACGATCTGCGCCGGCTCATCTCGCACCACGGCATATTGTACCACATTATGACCGGCTTGCGTCAATGTAGTACGAATAAAGTGCCCACTTTCATCGGTGGCTTCAGTACGGCTATCGCTAATCGTGAGGACTGCACAAGGAATGGATGCCGTTTGTGCTGCTGCCGACTGACGGTGTTCTTGGTGACCCATAGGATAGCCCTCGCCGTTGGTTAACTTGCTGTATCCTACCATATTTTGGGCAGATGTGCCAATGCGAGAACGACAAGCACGCAGTTGGTATACTGTCGCAATCAGTTCTCGATAAATGTGATAAACACTGAGGCAAATTTCTGCACTGTTATCTTGCAAATACCTTGTATTCCAAATCGGAATGTGATATAGTTGTCTCAGATCTCATCCCATCTTCACCCCTAATATTCCACAGCGTAGCGTTCCTCCTTTGCGTTCTCTCCTCGATTCGGTATTCGGCCTGCATCGGTGGAGGTGTCAATGTTAGCAACCACAACGGTTGGTGTCGATCACGATGAGGTGATAGCCGCTCTACGGCGCTGTTACGACCCATGCTGCAAGGAGCGACAGGTGAGTGTCGTCGATATGGGGCTGGTTGAGCGGGTAACGGTTGACGGTACACAGGTGGGGATCGATATTATTCTTACCACCGGTTGGTGTCCGTTTGCCGTTCATCTGCTGCAAATGATGGAAGAGGAGGTGAAGCGACTGCCCGGGGTCGAGCATGTGCAGGTGAACATTACGTGGGATACACCTTGGTCACCGGAACGGATGTCAGCTTTAGCCCGTGAACGGTTGCGGTTGCCACTTGAACAGTTGCTACCACTACGTGAAGCTCGGCTGCGGAGTGCGCAACAGGAGGTGCGCAATGATTGAAGACGCCTTTGTGTTCGATTGTGTCTGTCACGTGTTTAATTTTGATAAATCGAATGCGTTCGGCAAACCGGGTGAGATGTTTATTGATCATCTCTACGCCTTTCACCAAGTGCTGAATGCGCCCGGTGAGAAGACCCTCAGCCCCGAAGAGTATATGCGCCAGTGGCATCCTGAAGAGATCGGGCGCATGGTGTTTGATGAAAGCCCGACCGATATGATCGTCGCCCAACCGCTGCCGCTGACCGATTTGTTCAAAGATGGCTTGTCGTCGTGGGAGCGGTGCGCCGAGATGGCACGGCTCTACCCGGATCGAGCCATCTTTTGGGGACGATTAATCCCCTCGAGGGCAAAAAAGCGCTCGATCTGATGGAGATTCAGGTGAAGGAGTATGGCGCACGCGGGTTTAAGCTCTATAATGTCCGCTACGATTATGGTCAGCCCTTCCCATGGCGGATGGATGACCCACGAGTCGCCTTTCCAATCTTCGAGAAGGCGCTGGAATTAGGTGTCAATATCATCGGTGTGCATAAGGGCGTGCCGCTTGGCCCACAACCCATC
The DNA here is from genome assembly GCF_049970315.1 of Chloroflexus sp. Classification (GTDB taxonomy): domain Bacteria; phylum Chloroflexota; class Chloroflexia; order Chloroflexales; family Chloroflexaceae; genus Chloroflexus. The sequence goes on along the minus strand of NZ_JBMFNE010000010.1, from coordinate 102,735 downwards.
GAACATACCCAAGCATGGGATATGGATGGTGCGGCGGCGAATTTCCCCGAGATTAACTTTATCATCTTCCACGTTGGCTTACCCTTCATCGATGAGGTGTGCTGGCAGTTGGTGCGCTATCCGAACCTCTATGCCTCGATTGCGGCAACGGTCAATTTCGTAACGCGGTCGCCGCGGGTGTTTGCCGAGACGATGGCGAAGCTGCTCTTCTGGTGCGGCGAGGATAAGATTATCTACGGTGGTGAGACGCCGATCTGGCATCTACGTGGTGCACTCAAGGCGTTCTGGGAGTTTGAACTGCCCGAAGATATTGTTGAAGGCTATGGTTGTGGCCAGTTAACGAAAGAGGCGAAGAAGAAGATTTTGGGCTTGAATCTGGCCCGCCTGCACGGGATTGACGTTGAGGAGAAGAAACGTAGCCTCGGTTTGGCAGCGTGACGAGTGACGGCTCCACGATGAGGTGAGGTACCGGCGGGTGCCATCTGTGGCAAGAGGGGTGATCGTCGGTTCACCCCTCTTGCGTTCTTTCGGTGTTGTGTTGGTGGTGCATAAGGCCACCGATACTGTTACGTGTCACGTAGCTCAGTTAATAACCATTCCAGCGCTAAGAGATACCCTCGCCAACCCAACCCGGTAATCTGACCACGTGCAATCGGGGCAATGACCGAGGTGTGACGAAACGCTTCGCGTTGATAGACGTTCGACAGATGAACCTCGATGATCGGCGTCGAAAGCATAGCAAGGGCATCACGCAAGGAGAGGCCATAATGCGTGAGGGCGCCCGGATTGATGATAATGCCCTGTGCATCCCAACCGTGGCGTTGAATGGCGTCGACGAGTTCCCCTTCGTGGTTCGATTGAATGCAGATGACCTGAACATCTGCCTCGGCACCACGCTGTTGGAGGGCGGTGTTGATGTCGGCCAGCGTGGTGGTGCCGTAGATGTGGGGTTCACGTCGGCCCAACATGTTCAGGTTGGGGCCGTGAATTACGAGAATGGTAGCTGTCATCACCGTGTTCTCTTTGGTATTGTTTCCAATTGATGATTTAGCGACTTACCAGTGGTATAAAGATCGGTTCGCCAAACATATCTGCCCGATAGAGATAGATCATTGAAAGCCGAATCCTACTCTGTTGTGACGGATCGCGCCGCGATGTCGCAGTAAGCACCAGGTCGTGGCGCAGTGCTGCCGGCTGGATCGGCGGGAGGTTGACGATGACCCTGATCCCAACATCGCGTTGGCCGCCGTTGAGGGTAATTTCGTTGGGGATCACCGTCACCCCGAACCTACTATCCAGCCCACTCACTGTCAGATCGAAGGTGTCGAGCGCATTGCCCAGATTTTCGAGTTCGATCCCACTAAAAGTGAGCCGGTTGATCCCAGACGGGATGCCACGTAGACGGTCACTGCTCAGTACGACACCGGTTACCAGCCCTACCCTCACCCGATCGAGCACACTTGCTTTGACCGACGGATCACTGCGAGAGATAGCAGTGACTCGCAAATTGCTCAGCACGGTATCGGCAGCAAGACCTGCTGGTAAGGTTAACAAGACCGCAATTTCACGACTTTCACCCGGTCCTAAATCAATTTGGTTCGGTGTCGCAATGGCGCTTAATCCGTCGCCTTGAAGTGCGGTAATAGTGTACGAATCGGCGCTGAAACCGATGTTGCGTACCGTGTGCGTAATGACGGTAGTCATGTCGGGTAATGCGATCACGTTACGTTCTGGTTCGATTACTACATTCCGTAAAGCACCGACTTGGATGGTGTGCTCGGCGCTTGCCAGTATGGTTGTGTCGCCGGTGGCGCGGGCAGTAACGGTGATCAGATTGCTGGTACCGGGTGGTGCGGTGGCAGGGACAGTGACAGTCACCGTAATGAGCATACTGCTTCCCGGCGTGAGGACGGGCGTGGTGACCGGTTCGATGACCGGTGCTGACCAACCGGGATCGGCACTCTGGGCGGCCAAATCATAGGCAGTAGTGGTTGAGCCGCTGTTCTGGAGGGTGTGGGTCAAGACAACGGTTGCGCCCGGCGTACTGTTCACCGTTGTGCCCGGCGAGAGTACAGCTCCGTTCACCGCATTGACGGTGACGCTATCAGCAACATCGGCATATACTGTCGGATTGCCTTGCGAGGTGGCGCGGATGGCGGCGGTTGCGGTTGCGCCGGCGGCGATGCCGGTTGGAACCGTGATCTGCACGGTCACCGTGATACTGGCATTACGCGCAAGGATAGGCGTCGCCACCGGATCGACCGTCGCCGTCCAGCCGCTCGGTAACCCGCTGAGGCTGAGGGTGAAGCGGTCGGGTGCATTGCCGGTGTTGGTCAAGGTGTGGGTAAAGGTGACGGTTGCCCCCGGATCGGCATTCGCATCGAGCGGGGTGGGCGCGAAGCTCAGATTGCGGATCGTCGTCACCGTTACCGTGGCGGTTGTACTCGCCGTGCTATCGGGTGCAGGCGGGGTCTGGCCGCCGTTACGGGCAATTGCACGCACTTCGATTAGCGTATCGCCGCCATCAGCCGTCGCTGGCACATCTACTTGTAAGGTGTATGTACAGGTGCTGCTATTGGTCGGCACTGGCGAGGGGCAGGTGGTGCTGCTACCGGCGAGGTTCCAGCCGGTAGGTAAGGTTTGCTCAAAATCAAACGGGGCCGGCGCATTGCCGCCGTTGCGCACGGTGATAGTGATCGTTGCCGTCGCACCGGGATCAACCGGGTTAGGGGCCACGATTGGCGTACCCACAAAGATCGGCGTGCCGCCGCCGATGACCTGCGCCGTGCCAGTCGCCGTGCGGTTGGCTGGCGGGTTAGCGCCGCTGGTGACACCGGCTTGGACGGTAAAGTTGTAGAAGCCAACCGGCTCACTGGCGCCAGCGGTAACGGTGAGAGTGATCGGGCGCGATTGTCCGGCGGCCAAGGTGAAGTTGCTGGCTGGGGCGGCGGCAAACGTCAGGCTGGAAGCGGGAGTTGTGCCGGTCGGTGGTGTGATGAGAAAGGTATCGGTAAAGTTGCCGGTGTTGGTCAGCACATAGCTAAACTCAACCGAACTGCCCGGTGTCAATTGGCGGGTGGTTGGGTCCAGAGCAGTAAACTCGAAGCTGCGCACCACCGGAACGCGCACAGTATCGGTCGTCGGCGGATCGCTCTGCTCCGTGAAGATCTGCGTGCCCTGCTGACTCACCGCGCGCACGCGGAATGCAAACGGGTAATCACCGGCAATGAGGGTTCCACTATCCGGTACATTGACGACAATGGTGAGTGTCGTCGTGGCACCGGCAGTCAGTGTTGTGCTGCCGAATGTAGCCGAAACAATACTCCATCCGGTCGGTGGCGTACCGCTGAATGCCGGTAAGCCGCTGCTGCCGTCAGGTCGGATCACGCTGAGATTACCGGTCAACTGGCCGGTATTGGTCACAGTATGGGTAAAAGTGATCGTATTCCCGCTGCGTTCGATAATGTAACCGGGCGAGACTACCGGTTGCGCGGGAGTAATGGTCGCGGCTTGGGCAACGGTCGTTAGGGTGATACTGTTCGAGACCGTTTGATCGCTGCGTGCGGTAACAGTCGTGGTGTCGGTATCACCGGCTGCCGCTGTAAACGGCACGAGAACGCCGATCAGTATCTCGGTGCTGCCTTGGGGTGGCACCTCGACCAGAGCGGGACCGCTCGTCCAGCCGCGATCGCTGGTAAGGTTTAAGGTATAGGTACGGGTGACCGATGCAGTATGGCTAAGAGTCAACGTGTACGTCGATGTGCTACCGATACTCACAACCCGACTACTGCCACCGGTCACGGTGAGCGTAGCGGTTGGTGTGGCACAGGCATCGGTGGCACTGACGTTGAGCGCGTTGGAGAACGGTGAACTATTGCCGGTTGTCGGATTGTGGACGGTAGCGGTGATATAACCAAGACAACCGGTAACGTTGGCGCTGAAACTGCCGCCGGTTGTCGTCGTAACGCTGGTCAAGAAGACCGGCCCCTCCCGATCGCGGTCGGTAATACTGGCGCTGGTGGTAAAGATTTCGACTACGCAGTTTGCTCCGCAGCCCGTCGATCCGGTGACAATTGGCGAACCGGCGGTAATCGGGTTGAAGGTTGGCGCGACTAACCCACCGTTAGCTCCACTACCAAGGCTAATACCGTCACCTTCGTTATTTTGGGTCGTGTTGCGCGAGATCAATACTCCCGAAATACTGTTGGCGACAAAGATACCATGACCGAAACTTAACCGACCATTGCGCACCAATCGGTTGCCGATTAGTTGGTTGTTGCTACTGTTAACGGTAATGCCGTGAGCGGTACTGAAGGGGTTTACATTAGCCTGGCCGGTAAAGGCGATAAGGTTATTTTCAATTCGATTATTACTACCACTATTGAGTTGGATACCATCTTTACGAGTAGTCGTACCACTTCCCGGTGTCTCGCTACTCGAAGCGCGGACACCGATACGGTTACCAACGATCAGATTACTACTCGCATTATTACGTATATTGATGCCGCGGTCGACGCCACCAATGAGATTGTTACGTACTGTCGTATTACTGACGCCACTTAGTCGTAATCCTTCACTCTCGGCAACAATGCTGCTGGCAAGGATGCCGTTACCATCAGCCCGCACACCGAGATAGTTCCCCTCTACGATGTTGCTGTTAGCGGTACAGGTAGTGCATGGTTCGATCAATACCGCTGCCCCCGATCCGGTATAAGCAAAGTTACCGGCGGCGATCACATTACGGTCGGACGGGTTGGGTCCGCCGATCTGCGAATTACTACCGTTCTCAATATAGACCGTGGCGTCACCAGTACCGTAGCCAACAGTTGGTTGGTTGATAGTGGTGGTGGTTGTTTGGGAACCAGTTGGATCGGTACCCAGATAGTTGCCCCGCACAATCGTGTTACCGGATCGAATGCGGATCGCATTCGTGCGCGCACCGACAATCACGTTGCCCGGCCCGATAACGGTGTTTACACTGTTGCGTCCAACGAAAACACCTTCACCACCGTTCACTTGATTGATCGTGCCGTTACCGACCGGGAAGGGATTACCACCTGCATTGAGGGCAACACCGATCCAGTTCCCGACAATAGTCATAGGGCCGGTCGCGAATTGGGTATCGCTGATCACAATCCCGCCGTTGGTGTTGCCGCTAATATAATTTCGCCCACCCACCGGGTCAATTGGATCACCGATCACCGTGTCGATTGCACCGTACACAGCGCCGCCCGAAACTAAAATACCGATCCGGTTGGCAATAACCGTACCGGTAGGTGTAACGCCGATCCAGTTGCCGGTAATCCGGGTAGTACGTGGAATGCTGGGCGAGCCGGCGCTTGTCGAGTTGCTAAAGAGCACAATACCGGCAGCGTTGGAACCGAGATAACCACCGATCACATTACCACTGATAATGGTGTCGCGGGCATATTGCTCAATAGCGATACCACCGAGGTTTGTCGTTAACGGTGTGACCGGTAGGGCGGCATCGCCGGCAACGGTCGTGCCGATGTAGTTGCCAAGGATTTGGTTACCACTAACGAAGGCAGTGCTCGTGGTATTACCAATCGAAATATCGGCAATGACATTACCACTTATGACATTACGATCAGACGGATCACCGGTTCCGATCCGGTTATTGCTTGCGCCACCATCGACGAGGATACCATACCCCGTGTTCGGTTCAGGCAAACCGTTCAGATGGCCGATCCAGTTATTAGCGATCAGATTGTTCTGCGCATTGTTATACAGGTAAATACCGGCACCGCCGACACTGGTACCGCGACTAAAGCGGATAATCACCAGTCCGCGAATAACGTTGTTATTGGATGCGATGCCCAAACCATGCGCTGGGATCGGGGTATCGTTAGCGTCACGCAACTGTTCGCCGCTGATGACCACCGTATGCCCATTGCCACCGTCAATCGTGGTATTGCCTTCGGTTAGTGGTGGTAGCCCGGCGTTTTGGATGTAGATCGTTCCGCTCACGCTAAAGGTGATCGTGTCGGGGATACCATTACTGTTCGCGGCATTGATAGCTTCGCGCAGTGTACATCCGTTGGCACTGGTGGTACAAGTCCCGTCGTCGGTGTCGGCCAGTGAGTTAACTACAAATGCAGCGGCGTAGACCGGTTTGGTTGTAGGCAACAAGCCGATCAAGATAATTATCAGGATGGCAACGTGCAGATGACGGTGCATAGGGCCATTCCTACTGGAGTATGAGCGGAATCCAGACTACCGGTACCAAGACGCCTGATGAGTCGCGGACAATTGCTGTATTCTGAACTTCTGCCCCGCTCAGCGGTTCAGTCGAACCGGGGATTGATGCCCAAATGCGTAACGTTTCGCGGCTACCGGGCAAAATCAATTCACTGATCCGTACTCGGACACGTAACGTAATCTGATTAATCCGACCGGCGCCGGCGATGTTGTCGAGTGTCACCGTATTGCCGCTGATCGTAACACCACTCGTTCCTGACTCAAAGGCTACCATTGTACTGCCACGGCTGGCGGCAAAATTGAGTTGGAAGGTTGCGCGGCCATTGCTGGTATTGCGCAGCGTGTGCAAGAAGACGACCTCGCGACCAGCTTGCACGTCTTGTTCATAGCTGCTGCGTAATTCGGCCCCATACCGCAACCCGACGCTGGTTGTGTCACTCATCGTGATGGTTTGTGCGCCGAAGCCACGTGGGGTAGCGGTAATCACGGTTGTGGCCCGTAGCGGATTACCGTCGGGGTCGGTAGTCTGGGCGGCTGACGGTACAGTGATACGAACTGCAATCTCGGCGCTGGCTCCCGGCGCTAATGTAACCGTCGGTGTCAACACAGTGGTGTTGTAGGTGTCTAGTCCAATCGGATCGGCGGTAGCGGCACTAACGTCAACCGGCACCGTCACATTACCATTGTTAGTGATGCGGTGGTGGTAGATGTACGTGTCGGCAGGGAGAACGGTCGCTGTACTATTAACCGGATCGGCGATGAGTACCGGTAGAGCCTGGACGGTGGTAGTGAGGGTTTGTGTAATCGGATTGAGAGCCGGCGCCGTTAGCGAGAGGGTTGTCGTGTCGGTAATCGGTACTTGCACCGATGGATGAGAACCCGTCGGCAGCGTGAGGGTAACGGTAAGGAGCTGGCTGGCACCAGGCAAGAGGGTAAAGCGTTCGCTCGGCGCGACGGTCGCTGTCCACCCGCTGAGGGTTCCGGTTGTGGTAAGCCGGATCCGATTAACGCCAAGGTTTCCGTGGTTTTCGATCCGTAGTCGGTAGTTGATGGTGCTACCGGGAGCAGCACTCTGTTCAATCGGATCGATTGGAATCAGTCGTAGATCAAAGACCGGTGTGAAGGAACGGAAGACTGAAGTATTACCGAATTGGTCGGTAGCCGCGAAGACGAGCTGACGATAGCTCTGTGGTGGCGGACTAAGAAGTGTGCTGAATGCACCGGCCCCATTCACACTGACATTAGCGAGTTGCTGCCAACCTTGCTCGTCCGGTGTCGGTAGATCGGGATCGGTGCTGTAAATTTGGATGGAACAACTAACACATGCCGATACCGGCTCAAGATTTGCTTCCTGTTCGGCAGTACTGGTAAAGACATTCCCACTCACACCACCGTCTTGGAAGAGCTGGAGGTTAAACGGCGGATCGATGCTATGGTTTGGCCGGTCGAGGTTCTGATCAGGATCAGGTAGTGTGCCGTTGTACAACGTTGTATTGACCAACGCGATCCCGCCCAGCGTATTGGCCGCCATCTGATTTTGTGTAATACTGACGCGGCGGGCGTTGTCGGTAACGCGGACGCCGTAACCGGTGTTAGCGCGTAATCGATTGGTCGTGATGGTAACACCGAGGCTCGTACCGCCAACTTGAACTCCATCTCCGTTGTTCTGCTCAATGACGTTATTATTGTTGATGGTGATGGCGGATGAATGAGTCAGTTGAATCCCATCATCTGCGTTGAGGCGGATTTGATTGGCAGCGAGGGTAGCCGTTGTCACATTGGTGAGGGCAATGCCAATCCTGGCCGGACGAGGGAGCGGGTTCGACCCACCGTTCGGATCGGCGATCCAGCCGATTTGATTCTGCTGAACGGTTACCTGCTCGACATTATGTAGTTCAATACCGGTATTGCTACCATCACCGGCGATCAGATTGTTGGCAATGGTTATCTGTGCGCTGTTCCCGACTCTAATTGCAGGGCCGTTGTTTGGGGCAGCAACACTAAACGCATCACCGGTTGTATCGCGGCGCAGCCCGAAGGTATTAGCACGAATAGTAATGGTTAGATTAGTCGTGCCACCGATCTCGATCCCAGGGCCATTGGTTGCTGCAATCACATTTCCACTACTATCACCGATGGTTACGTTGGCGCTATTGACTACCGTAATCCCGGCGCTCGTACTACCGAGTGCAGTACGACCATCGGCACTGAGACCGATGATATTACCGTCGAGCGTTACCCGGCCCACATTATTGATGTGAACATCATAATTGGTGTTGGCAGCAATGACCGATCTGGTCATTGTCACTTCAGCAACACCATCAAACCGGATACCGCCATTATTGACAAAGGTTGTTGTGACGTTGGGGAGAACGCCGACAAACGTGCGCGTGATGGTGGCGTTAGCAACCCCGTTACCGATCCAAATACCTGGTCCACCGTTACCGCCGATCTGCACATCTCCGTTATCACTGCCGATTGTTGCCGTGCCGGTGCTTTCGCTAAATCGGATCCCACCCTGGTTGTTCGGGCGGGTGCTCGTGCGGCTCCGACTTAGCCCAATCACTGTATACCCATTGATCATTGTTTGCACCGGTGCCGCTCCACCACCACTCCGCACGTGTATTCCATACCCGTTGTTACCGCTGATCACGAGCGGTTGGGTGACGTTAGGGCTGCCGATCATCGTTCCTCGGGCGCCATCTTCGATCCGGATACCATCGCCGCCGTTACCAAACGCCGGTTCACCGTCGAGATTTACGCCGATAAGGTTACTACTGATGGTTGTCGTATAAGTCTGTGTGCCGCCGATAAGAATACCGCTCAATGAATTCGCACCGATGATATTGCGTTCAGCATTTGTGGCGCCGCCGACAATGTTGAGTTCAGTTCGGGCATTAGGATCGATGGTAAGGTCGCTCAGAATCTGAATACCGTACCCACCGTTCGATCGAGCGACGGTTGAGGTTGTGAACAGCACACCGATCCGATTGGCCTTGATCGTGTTTTGTGAAGCGTTTGTGATGACAATCCCATTCGCGATATTACCGGCAATCGTATTCGGTTTGGTTACATCACCAATCTGATTATTACGGGCCGCACTGCCAATGATCACGATGCCGTTGCGATTCCGCTGGGCATCGGGTGGCACTGTTCCATCAAGCTGTAGTCCAATAATGCAATTCCGCACCGTATTACCGGCGCTGCTGATATAGATCCCACTGCCGCGATAGCTTCCGGCATCGCTACTAGCACCATAGATGACCAATCCTTCAATCGTGGCATTACCACCGTTCAGTACTAAACCCGCATCGGCGCCGTTGGCATTAATAGCAATCAGTGGAGTGCCAAACGATAGATCGGCGCTAATCACCACGTTTGGTCGGGTTAGCGGAGGCAGTCGTTCGGTTAGCGTAATGACGTAAGGAGGGGTGCCTACAGTACCTTCGGTGATCAAGTTGAAGTTGATACTGATCGGGTTTGTCCCGGAGGTGGCGTTTGCTTTGGCGATGGCTTGGCGCAGACTACAATTGTTGTTAGCGAGCGAGTCGATACAATGGTTATTCAGATCCGTGACTGCTGTATCGGCCAGTGTATCGACAAAAAACTCGGTCACTTCTGATTGCCCCAGACTCACTTTGGGCCATAGCAGTATACTTGCGATGAACAGAAGAATCGCAATCCACCATACTCTGCGCCTGTACATATCCTTTGCCTCAACGAACAATACGCAGCATTGAGGGTGCTGGTCACCCTTGATGTGCTTTGGCTTACCTGTTGCTGTTGATTGTAGCATGGCGGATTGGAATGATGTCGAGCAACAGGTCTTTAGTCCTGATTTTACAAGCGAGGTAAGACCCCAATGGTGCGCAGGTAGGCGATTGAAGTTGCGTACTGTTGATCTTCGTATAGACTGATCTGCTCTTCACCGGAACCGCGTTCCCACGGCGTGCGCCAGTCATCGTCACGGAGGCGCATCGTTTGGGCAAACAGCCGCAAGACCGGCAGCACCTCACGCACATCGCAGGGCGGATACCCTTGCCACCAGTCATCATCGAGAATACGCACGTGACGAGCACTATGACTGACCAGCTCAATCTGACACGCGACATCAGGCGCATACTGCTCGATCAGGCCAAACAGACGACGAATGTCCAGGTCGCCCTCGCCGAGCGCACAACGCACGAGTCGCCAACCTTGGGTGGTGGGGTACGTTTCATAATCGGCCAGATGTACATTCCGAATCAGTGGGCCGAGCCGTTCAAACGCCGTATACGGTGTTTCACCGACAACAAGGCAGTTCACAGCATCGAAGCAGACACCGATGAAGGGGCTATCGACTGCGGTGCAGATCGCAGCAAGATCGGCGCTCGTTGCATCCTGATGGTTTTCAACTGCCAGCACAATATTGTGTTCGGCGGCCAGATCGATCACCGCACGCAGACGGGTCGTGACATCGGCCAAATGTGCCGACCAGTTGTCGGTGAAAGAACGACGATACCCTTCAAGTACTGGGCTGATCAGGACACGCAGCACGTGTGCACCGAGTATCGCCGCTGCCGGAATATGAGCCTTTAACAGTTCGATGTCGACAATCTCGCTATCAACAACCGGTGTGAGACCACAGCGATTGCACCGCTCGCGGAGTGTACTGAGCCGGTTGGGCGACAGATCGGGTAGCATACTGAGGGGAAACTCAATACTTTGCAGACCGGCGCGGGTTGCCAGAGTGATGATATCTTCGACACCAAGTGGATGACTAACGGCACGCACCGTCCCACGCCCGATCAGGCCACAGCGATAGCTAAAACTTAAAGCGGAAAGACCGATGAACACGGCCAAACCTCATCAACACCAATAGTGTAGAACATTATGATACCACACGTGGCAGACGACGTGATTCGCGCGGGGTATGGAGACACGGATAGTGTTCTCCATTATTTACCCACTACTATGTACCGGCAGGTTGTTGAGTTGTGCTAGACGGAGCACGCTGTTCGGCGATGGAAGCTATCGCAATTCCGCTAAGCAGCAGCACGATCCCGCCGAACTGTAAGAGTGCCAGTGTCTCACCGAACAAGAAGAAGGCCAGCAGGGTTGAGCCGATGGGTTCGCCGAGAATAGCCACCGCGACGTAGGTCGCCGACAGACTGCTGAGCGCGTAGTTAAAAGCGGTATGACCAAGGAGTTGCGGGCCAACTGCCAGGCCAAGAATGAATAGGTAGGTGATCGGTGAGAAACCGAAGAATTGCTGACCGGTCACGATAGCCCACACGATCAGCACCACGGCTGCACTGGTGTAGACGAGCCAAATGTAGGCCAAGACTGATAATCGTCGGCGGAGATCGCGCCCGATCAGGAGGTAAGCGCTCGCAGTCATGGCACCGATCAACGCCAGTGCGTTCCCAAGCAGTGGGTTGCTTTGTACAAGATTGGTACTATCGCTCACGCTGATGGCAATTGTCCCGATGAGGGTCAGGGCAATCCCGAGCAGCGTCGTCCAATGCAGACGTTCACGAAAGAAAAAGAGCGATGCCAATCCGACCCAGAGCGGGTTTGTCGAGACCAGAGCCGCGCTGCTTGCAACCGAAGTATACTCCAATGAGCTGATCCAACTGGCGAAGTGAATGGCCAGAAAGACACCGGCTCCCATACCGAAGAGCACATCACGTCGGCGAAGCTGACGGATCTCGTGTCCGGCCCGACTCAAGGCCAACGGGGTCAAGATGAGTGCTGCCAGCCCAAGTCGGCCGGCGGCAATACTCAACGACGACATACCGGCCCCTTGCGCGTAACGGATCATGATCGAAGCCGTTGACGCGATCAGCACACCGGCGAACAGAACGGTATATAGCCACAAACGATGTCGGTTCATGCAGTTACTTTCGTCCAGCGTATCAGCGAAGCAGCGACCCAGGTCGGTGGTGGTGTCTGGTACAGTTGGGTGGCATCACTCGCCACCAGATCGAGAATCTCGCCGTGGAGGGGGCCGCGCAGGAAGCGGAAGACCTGCCCCGCATCACGGGCATCGCTTTTCGCGCGAACACAATGTTGGTTATACCCCCAATAATCTCCGGCAGCGAGTAAATGGATGCCTTCTTCAATGGTTTGGCGAGCCAGGGCAAGACCACCGGCTTCGGGAGCAAGCGATTGTTCAGGCGGATCGCCGTAACCGATACCGTGATGAAAGGGATCGGCGGTAGAGACGATGACGGCATCACGGGCCAGTTCGACCAGCTCGTCGATACCGGGCAACGCTTCAGGATGACCACCGGCCAGATAGGGATAGCGTTCGATCACCTGTGGCCCGCGAATACCGCGGCGACGAGTTTCTAGATCCCAAAAGAAGCGGAAGCTGTAAAGGGCATGGTCAAGCTGCCATTCATTACCACGGTCGAGACCCGGTCCCTGAATGCCCCAGTAGCGTTCGTGAGTAGGCGAACCACCGGCAGCTACCCGTCGGCGGGCCTGTTCCATCTCATCGTTCCACGCATGCAGCACACTAATCACCAATACACGGTCGGCGCCGCTATCGAGGCAGGCGTGAACTGCGGCGGCAATCTGGTACCCACAATCAGCTACCCCGGCATGCGGAAAGACGATCACGCCACCGGCAGCCAAGGTGGGTGCTAGATCCCACTGTCGTGCTCGCTCCAGTAACTCATAACCACCACGCTCGCCGAGCGCTTCGTGTTCGGCCCGATACAGATCGTGAATGGCTCGATTCAGCTCATCATGGCGCATACCTTACCCAAATTGCTCGACAAAGCGCTGATCGCCACTATAAAACCAACGGATGTCATCGATGCCGTATTTGAGCATTGCAACCCGTTCGGGGCCAAACCCACCGGCAAAGCCACTAAACTCAGCCGGATCGTAACCGCCGTTGCGCAACACATTCGGATGCACCATCCCACAGCCACCGATTTCAAGCCAGCCCGCATACTTACAAATCCGGCAGCCCTTTCCACCGCAGAGGAAGCAGGTCACATCCATCTCGGCGCTTGGTTCGGTGAAGGGGAAGTAGCTTGGGCGTAGCCGCACCTGCGTACCCGGCCCAAACATACGCTCGGCAAAGAAGCCCAATGTTCCCTTGAGATCGGCCATCGTCACATGACGACCGACTGCCAAAAACTCAAACTGGTGGAACATCATCTCGCTACGCACCGTCACTTGTTCATTCCGATAGACCTTGCCGGGGATCAGCACGCGCAGCGGGTTGGGTGCATTCTTTCGCATCGCGTGAATCTGGCCGGGAGAGGTGTGGGTCCGCAACAGTACCGATGGCGCACCGGCCGGCATCTCAACATAAAACGTGTCTTGCATATCGCGGGCCGGGTGATCGTCGGGGAAATTGAGCAGGCTGAAGTTAAAGGCATCGTATTCAACTTCAGGGCTTTCCCAAACCTGAAACCCCATTTCGGCGAAGATCTGCTGCACTTGACGCAAAATTTGGTTGGTGAGATGGACATACCCAACAGCAGGTCGGCGACCGGGCATCGTAATATCGATCCGTTCAGCAGCCAACTCAGCAGCAATCGCCTGGGCTTCCAACCGTTCTTTGGCGGCTGCGAACGCTGCTTCTAACTGTTCACGCAACGAGTTCACACGCTGGCCGGCCAAAGGTCGTTCGGCGACAGGGAGGGTACCGAGACTGCGGCTGAGGCGGGTCAGACGACCCTGCTTACCGATGAAGCGGCTCTTCCATTCGGTGAGGGCTGTCAGATCGGTAACGGTGTTGAGAGCGTCAAGTGCTTCTTGTTCGAGTGTAGTCAGTTCATCGAGCAGTGTGGTCATGCGGCACCATTTGCTTGTGATACGGGCAGTATTTGCGTTGCTATTATACCTTAGTTATGAGGTATGTTAGCTAACGGGTGTTCTGAGCGAATGGTTTGCTGGCGAAGCGCTTCAAACAGAATAATACTGCCGGCCACCCCGGCGTTTAGCGATTCGATAGGTCCGGCCATCGGGATGGTAATGGTGGAATGGGCAAGGGTACGCGCTGCGGTGCTCACACCGTGGGCTTCATTCCCGATGATCAATGCCGCCGGTTGGCGCCAATCGACAGTGTAGTATGGCTGTTGCGCAGCGCTATCGGCAGCGTATACCGTGTAGCCGGCCAATTCGGTTGCAATGTCGTCCCATGGGAGTAGGCGGAGTGGCACAATGAAATGTGCTCCCATCGCCGCCCGGGCAACTTTCGGGCTAAATGGGTCGGCTGTACCGGGAGCACAGATCACAAGACCTACTCCGGCAGCGGCTGCCGAGCGCAGCAAGGTACCTACGTTACCGGGATCTTGGATCTCGTCGAGTATGAGGCGGAGGCCGGGACGAGGTGGGAGGTCGGGCCAGGCGACCGCCGCAACCACTCCCTGTGGTTGTTCGGTATCGGCAGCAGCGGCGACGACAGCAGGAGTGGCCGGGAAACAGCGTGGCAAGTCTTGGAGCTGGGCAAGCAATGTCGCACCTGCTGCCGTTGTCGCTAATTGGTCGGGTGCATACAAGACTACCTGTAGATGGGCACCGGCGGCCAACGCATCGCTCACAAGACGGACACCTTCGATCACGAAACTACGCTCACGTCGGCGAAGTCGAGTGGTATCGGCCAGAGCACGCAGTCGTTTCACATGTTGATTCGCGGTGCTGGTAATCACAGTGTGTTAACCCAAGTTGTCTCCTACAGCGCCATTATACGACGGGAATGCCACAGACAGAGGATTTGTGCACCATCGCCTCGCTCGGTGCCGGTCCTGGTGGGTGTGATGCGGGTATCGGCCCACATTCGCCGGCAAGGCGGTGAAAGACACTTTGCAGACGATGGTTATGACAGAAAATTAGGTAGCAAGCAACCGGCTCGCTACCTGAAACCTCGGTAAACTATCGAGTATCGGAACGTCTTACGTCACTTACCTTAGGCTGCAACTGCTGCCTGCGCTTGTTGCACGATGCGGCTAAACGCCTGCGGATCACGCACAGCCAGATCGGCCAGCATCTTACGGTCAATCTGGATGTTAGCCTGCTTCAGCGCATTTACCAAGCGGCTGTAGGTCGTACCGTTAAGGCGCGCAGCGGCATTAATCCGCATAATCCACAAGCGGCGAAAATCGCGCTTACGCCGACGCCGGTCGCGGTAAGCATCGGCGAGGGCGTGCATCACTGCTTCGTGGGCCACTTTATAGTGGCGACTGCGGGCGCCACGGTATCCCTTCGCCTGTTTTAACAGTTTCTTATGGCGCTTACGCACCATTGTGCCACGCTTGACACGAGCCATATCTGTTCTCCTTTAGCGGATAGGTCAGGGGGTGGCAAACCGAACCCTGAACTACATCCGAACTCAAACGATTAACATGCTGGTATAACGAATTCGCAGAGATACTACTCTGCGGTAACAGGAACTGTGAGCAAGGTGTAGCCCACAAGCTTAGTCAAGGCCGTAAGGCAAGGCTACTTGCAGCAACCGGCGATTAGCCGGTGAGGTGGGTTGATCCTTACCCCACGCACGTTGTGAGCGGCTAGGCCGATTGCGCTTATTGCCACGCACACCACGCTGTTGCAGAAACTTACCTGACGCCGTTATTTTAAAGCGCTTTTTAGCACCTTTGTGCGTCTTCATCTTCAACTTTGGCATGAATAACTCCTTTACCGCGACCGAATCGGCAATATGCAAGCCGGTCTCGCATTAGTTACCGTCGCCGTCGCTCGCGCTCATCGTCCTCGTTGTCCTCGTCGTCCTCATCTGCGTCGTACTCCTCATCGATGATCTCATCGTCTTCGTCGTAATCTTCATCGATAAGGTCGTCTGCTTCTTCATCCTCCTCAACTTCCTCATCAGGAGGCGGCGTGTCAGATGTTGTGCTGCTGGTTTGAGCAGGGGCAGCACTTGTTGCCGCAGCCTGGCGCTGTGCAGCAGCCTTTTGGGCCTGCTGAGCTGCTTTCAGCACCTTCGCGTTCGGTGCTAGCAACATCGAAAGCACGCGGCCTTCCATCAGTGGTTTTTGCTCGATGATAGCAATATCACTTAACTGTTCGGCAATCTCATCGAGCATCTTGCGCCCGATTTCCGGGTGAGCCACTTCGCGGCCACGGAAGCGCAGGTTAAACTTCACTTTATCGCCGGCCAACAAAAAGCGCCGCGCTTGATTCGCCTTGACAGCGATATCGTGATCATCGGTTTTGGGCATCAGCCGGATCTGTTTGAGTTCCGACTGTTTCTGATTACGGCGCGCTTCACGCTCCTTCTTGCTCTGCTCGTAACGGAACTTACCGTAATCGAGCAGACGACATACCGGCGGAACCGCATTGGGTGCAACCTCAACGAGGTCGTACCCCCGCTCCTCAGCCATTGCCAGCGCCTCGCGTAAGGGGACGATGCCGACCTGCGTACCGTTTTCGTCGATCAGGCGGACTTCACGGGCGCGAATGCGATTGTTGATGCGAAACCGGTCTCTGATAGCGCGACTCCTTCGTCTGGTGAGCGATGACGGTTGTCGTCAGGTCAACCGTCATCGTAACGACTTTCCTCAAGTTAGACGACAATACAACATATCCGTGAACAGATTGCTCACGTCAAGCCTGCATTATACCAGTCTGTAAAAATGCCGTCAAACTGTCGCCGGTAGGAATTGCATACGCCGTCTATCCATGCTATGATGAGACTAACATGGATGCCAGGGGAGCCTGGGGGAGCCGGGCTGAGAGGGTACCTTTGGCTATTGCCACCGGTACCGACCCTCTGAACCTGATCTGGGTTATGCCAGCGGAGGGAGGAGCAGTTCGCAGACTCGCTATCTGAGTCTGTGCGATCGAGTATAACCGTCCTGCCGCGGCAGGGCGGTTTTTTTACCCCTATCGCCGCGCTCGTCCGTTCACTGGCGCAAGGAGGTTGTGATGACGTTCAATGACCGGATCGCCGAGTTGCGAGATCGGGTGCGCCAGCAGCGCCCTCTCATTCACCACATTACCAATTTTGTCGTAATGAACGATACGGCTAATGTAACCCTGCATATCGGTGGGCTACCGGTGATGGCGCACGACCGAGAGGAAGTGGCCGAGATGGTGGCGGCTGCTGGAGCGTTGGTGCTGAATGTTGGTACGCTTTCACCAGATTGGATCGAGGCGATGCTCATTGCCGGCAAGCGGGCAAATGAACTCGGTATTCCGATTGTACTCGATCCGGTCGGGGCTGGCGCAACATCGTTGCGCACGAGTAGTAATCGCCGCCTGCTGGAGACGTTGCAGGTTGCTGTGATCCGTGGAAATTCGGGTGAGATCGGTGCCTTAGCCGGGATGGGTGGTGTCGTGAAAGGGGTTGAGGCGGTCGTTGAGGCCGATGATCCGCTGGCCGCTGCCCAGGCACTGGCCCGTCAGTATCACACGGTGGTAGCCGTGACCGGACGACGCGATCTCGTCACCGACGGATCGCGGGTGTTGGCGGTTGATAATGGTCACGAATGGCTCAAGACGCTGACCGGTACCGGTTGCTCGGCAACAACGGTTATTGCCGCCTTTGCCGCAGTCGAGCGTGATTATCTCTTTGCCGCTGCTGCCGGCTTGGCTTGTTTTGGTTTGGCGGCTGAGCTGGCTGCACCACAGGCACGTGGTCCGGCCAGTTTTAAAGTAGCCTTCTATGATGCGATCTATCACCTCGCAACCGATCAGATTCGGGCAGGTGCGCGGGTAGTCGATCTCAGTACGGAACAGAGTAAGACAGTGGCGCAGTCGTAGTCGTGAGTGGTCGGTATGTGTGGTGCGGTGCCAGCATACCGGCCTTGTGAGGAATGGATATGGCGCTCAGGCAAGCCGTTGATTGGAGTTTGTATGTCGTTACCGATGCCGGTTTCTCCCGTGGCCGTTCGCATGTAGCGGTGATCGAGGCTGCAATTGCCGGTGGCGCAACGGTAGTGCAGTATCGGGAAAAGCAGGCCCCGACCCGACAGATGGTAGCCGAAGCTCAGGTCTTGCGTGAGTTGACGCGCCGCACCGGTGTGCCATTGATTGTCAATGACCGCCTCGATGTCGCGTTAGCTGTTGATGCCGACGGTGTGCATCTCGGTCAAGATGATATGCCGGCGGCGTTGGCCCGTCGCTTGATCGGTCCTGACAAAATCCTGGGTATTTCGGTGAATACGTTAGCTGAAGCTGTGCAAGCGGTGCAAGACGGCGCCGATTATCTCGGTGTCGGGCCGATCTTTGCCACACCAACCAAACCGGATGCTGCACCACCGATTGGTGTAGATGGTCTACGCTTGATCCGTCAGCACGTGTCGTTGCCAATCGTGGCGATTGGCGGAATCAATGCCACGAATGCGTCTGAGGTCATGGCTGCCGGTCCTGACGGGATTGCCGTGGTGTCGGCAGTGGTCGCCGCCGAAGATATTGCGGTTGCGGCCCAGGAGTTGCGTGCGATGGTAAACGCAAGCCGCCAACGCCGTGAAGCTGCGTCAGATTGAGGATACATATGGAAGAGGAGGCGAAATGCCGATGAGCTTGCCACGTTGTCTGACCATTGCCGGTTCCGATTCAGGAGGTGGCGCCGGTATTCAAGCCGATCTGAAAGCTTTTGCCGCCCTCGGTGTCTATGGGATGAGTGCTTTGACAGCGGTGACGGCGCAGAACACCATCGGTGTCCAGGCGGTGTTTGAATTACCGGCGGTATTGGTGGCACAGCAGATCGATTCGGTGGTTACCGATATTGGTGTTGATGCCGTCAAAACCGGTATGTTGGCGAATGCTGAGATTATTGCCGTTGTGGCCGAGAAAGCGCGCACCTACCGCTGGCCGTATCTAGTGGTCGATCCGGTGATGGTTGCTAAAAGCGGCGATCTATTATTACGCCCAGAGGCACGAACCGCACTGATCTCACTCCTGTTTCCACTGGCAACCATTGTGACACCTAACTTGCCCGAAGCAAAGGCGTTAACTGGTCTGAACATCACTTCTGTTGCCGAGATGGAACAGGCCGCCCAGCAGATTCATGCGCTCGGTCCACGGTGGGTGTTGGTCAAGGGCGGTCATTTGGCCGATGATAGCGTTGATGTGTTGTACGATGGCCATGGGTATCGTTATTTCAGTTCATCACGGATCGAGACAAGGCATACCCACGGTACTGGCTGCACGTTTGCCTCGGCGATTGCTGCCGGGTTAGCAAAAGGTTTGTCGGTGCCTGAGGCAGTGCAGGCAGCGAAGGACTACATTACGCTCGCTTTGCAACACGCACCCGGCCTGGGGCAAGGCCATGGTCCGGTGCATCACTTTGCCGCATGGTATAGGTGATGCAGGGGCGGGGGGATGGTGTACGTGCGGTCGCCTGGACCGGTACTATTCGTTGACGAAACAGATAATTAGGCGTATGGTATCCTCGTCGGTCAGCATGTGGCCGACATCTAAGGATGAGGATACCAGCATGCTTGTCAACAACAAAGTCATCGTTGTTACCGGTGGTGGTAGTGGCATCGGTCGAGCGCTTGTTTTGCACCTCCTGACCAAGGGGGCGCGCGTCGCTGCAGTTGATCTGAACCCGACTACCTTACAGGAGACGGCACAAATGGCCGGTTCATCGGCGAATCGGTTGTCTACCCACACGGTCGATATTACCGATCGGGCAGCGGTAGCGGCCCTGCCCGATCAGGTTATCGCGGCTCACGGGGTCGTTGATGGTTTGATCAATAATGCCGGCATCATCCAGCCGTTTCTACGGGTGCCTGATCTTGATGAAGCCACCATCGAACGGGTGATGAAGGTCAATTTCTACGGTACTGTATGGATGACCAAAGCCTTTTTGCCCCATCTCCTCTCGCGACCTGAAGCGCATATCGTTAATGTTTCGAGCATGGGCGGCTTTTTACCGGTACCGGGCCAGACGATCTATGGTGCGGCGAAGGCGGCGGTGAAGTTGTTTACCGAAGGTCTCTATGCAGAATTGCTCACAACAAACGTGTGTGTCACGGTTGTCTTTCCCGGCGCGGTGAGTACCAATATCGTTGCCAATTCGGGCGTGAATCGGTTACCGACGGGGACGACCAATAACCGGCGTGCGCCGACGGCACTTGCACCAGAGCGCGCGGCTCAGATAATTGTTGAGGGTATCGAACGCAACCGGTATCGGGTGTTAGTCGGGAGTGATGCGCGGTTGATGGATCTCCTCTCGCGCCTTAATCCGCAATTTGCGGCGCGCTTTATCTTTCGCCAGATGAAGAGTTTATTGCAGCAATAGCCATCACCAAGCAGTGCTGAAGTTTCTCTTCATGACTTTATAATCATCTGGATAAAGGCACGCGGCGTTAAGTTAAGGGGGTGCTGCTGGTGAAAGGGGTGTCGGTTGACCAGTGTTGTGCAGCGCCTTCGGGACGTGGTTTCAATTCGCCGGGGCTTTGGTTGCCTGGTGTGCTATCAGCGATTGTCGTACCACTACCTTCATCGAAGCGGTAAAGCGCGATGGTGTTTGCATCAATGGCGTGCGGTGTCGTGGGCCGGCTAAATGGGTCGGTGTAACGCACCACGTTTGATATGCGGACATCGTCGAGTAGGCCGTTGTAGTGAAGGCTACCAGTTACATTGTGTTTTTCAGCTCCAAACACAAGGTAGGGATCACTGTTGGGATAATCGGTGGGGCGATTGAGCCGGTAATCGATCCGTCCACTTGGTCCGATCATTGTTGCATCGAGCTGTCCATCAACGAACAAGCGTACTTCTCCGCTATTGGCGCGGGTAACGGCGATATGATGCCAGGCTCCGTCCGTGATGATGGTGTTGCCTTTGAGCAGCCGATCATCGCTATCAACGCTGAATCCGACCACGAGTTTGTTCGCGCAGATGGCAATACCGTAGTCACCATAATCACCTGCCCAAAAGACATCACGATCGATGATAATATTGCCGTAGTACCATCCATCACAATCAGGAGCGGTATTATCGCTGGCGGTGGCTTTCATCCAGAACTCAATCGTCAGATCGCCGCTCACATTGACCGGTCGGGAAGTGGTGAGCTGACCACTGCTATCGATAGTTCCCAGCGGTATCTTGATGCGGTCACGGTCGTCGTTACTACTGCCAAAGAAACGAATGGCATAGCCGGAGCTGGTTGGGGTAGCGGTTGTCGATGTCGTTGCCGGGACGCCGGTCGGCGGTAAAGCGGCGGTTGACGATCCGATAGTGGAGGTTGTAGTGGGCTGCTGAGCTTGCGTAGGAGCCGGCGTATTCACTCCGGCGCTACAGCCGATAATAAGCCCACAGAGGAGAACTATCAAGCCAAGCCGATATTGCAACTATCACCTCCCCTTATAGCGACAAACAACGTCTGTGTCGCTTTTGTACTACGCCGGTCTCTCTGTCTCAATAGCCTGATGGTACCGCCTGTGGCTTAGGGTGCAGGTGTTCGCGCATGATCCGTGCCGCCCGTCGGCCCAATTCGACTGCGTAGTTGGTGCCGCGATCCCACGGATAGACTTGGCTCATGCTAGCCCAATAGAGGCCGGGCAGGGGAGTTGGGATGGGCGGAATGTTGCGGCTATGGTTAACCGGCACAATCGGTTGAGCGTAGAGTTCGCGGTGTAGCCAATAGGCTCGTACCCATTCGCGTTGGAAGGCGGGGTTGATCTGGCGTAGTGCCGGCACAAAGCGTTCGAGCAACCCTTCTGGGGTGAGCCGAAAATACTCGTGGTCGGGGTCGAGATAATCGCCGCAGTAAATCAGATTATCACCGCCATAGCGACTCGGTTCAATAAAGTTCGTATGTTCAACCAGCGCCAGAAACGGGAATTCATCCTTCGGTAGATTGAGCCAGTAGATGCCGTTGGTAAGCGGTCGACGTAGAGCGATAGTCATCACAACTGCACCCATCGAACGCAACCGGTGTAATTGGCCGAGGTAGCCACTCGGGAGATGCGGAACCAGCCGTGCCAACAGTTCTGGCGATCCGGTAACGAGCAGAGCATCATAGTCGGTTGGCGGATGATCACCGGCCAGTACCTGCCAACCGCCGGCAGTTTGGTGAACGGCTTTCACCGGTGTTTGCAGTACAACCTGTACGCCGCGACGGAGGCATGCTGCACATAATGCGTCGGCGAATGCTTGAAAACCGCCGACAAAGTAGCCCAACTGAAAGCTACGTGCGCGAAGTCGTGCCCAGAGCCACGCCATATTGACCTCATCGGCGTGAAGACCGAACTTTCCTTCGAGTAATGGATGCCAGATTACCTGTGCAGCGTTCTTGCCCGAAAAGCGCTCGATCCATGCTGTAGCGGTGGTTTGTTCGAGTTTCTGCCAATTGTTCGTAAGATACTTGAGGTAAAACGCGGTCAACCCAAACCGTAACCGGTCGATGAAGGGTAAGCCGGGAAAACGTAACACCGGCAGCACGCCATCGAGGGCATAACCGCGTCCTCGCCACCATTGAGCCGTCACCGGACTGCGAAAGAAGAGCCGGTCACGCAGGCCGATCTCGTTGGTCAGGGCAATAATGGCATGATCGGTGGTGAAGATATGATGATAAAATCGCTCGAGCGGCCATTCCCACGTCGGATCGCGAAAACCACTGGCTAAGCCTCCTACCTGCTCGCCGGCTTCGTAGATCGTGACCGTATAGCCGTGGCCGGCAAGGTCATAGGCAGCGCTCAGACCGGCAAAGCCCGCACCGATGATCGCAACCTTCATGGCAGAACCTTTTGTGTCGTGATAGCTTCATCGTTGGCCGAGGGGCTTGTTTGAGATTGCAACGCTGCCGCTCGCTCCATATCGCGCCATGTCAGGCTTTGACGCAGCATATACCATGCACCAAGCAGGGTAACCGGCAACCATAACGCAACGTGTAATACCAGCGTATAGCCGGCAGCGATCGCATGGACAACACCGAATTGGGTCAAAATCGCAATGCCGGGCGCATCAAACGTACCGATATATCCCGGTGTGGAGGGGATGGTGGTAACGAGATTCACCACCGCCGTCATGAGCATCAAGACGAGAAACGATACTTCAAACGGAAAAGCATGCATCACAAACCAGTATTTTAACGTTTCACCTAACCAGATCAGCGTTGAGGTCATCAGAATAACCAGCATCTCACGTGGGCTACGCAGCGATTGTAGGCCGATGATGAACCGATCAAAAAGGCCGTGAATACGCGGGCGCAAAAATGGTGGGGCAAAACGATCAACGGTTAAGGTGTAGAG
The DNA here is from genome assembly GCF_049970315.1 of Chloroflexus sp. Taxonomy (GTDB): domain Bacteria; phylum Chloroflexota; class Chloroflexia; order Chloroflexales; family Chloroflexaceae; genus Chloroflexus. The sequence goes on along the minus strand of NZ_JBMFNE010000010.1, from coordinate 79,351 downwards.
CCGACTCATACGTTGTGGATAAGCAGCGACGGCAATGAAGCCGATCAATGCTACGATAAACATCGCACTAAACCCGATCACGAGGGTGCGGAATGTGTTCGGCAAAGGAGCAAAGGGAAGGGTAATTGCGACGAACAAGAGCATCACCAGACCGTCAAACAGTCGTTCAAGTACGACGGTCGCCAACGAGGCACTCATCGCGATACCGCAATTGCGACGCAGCACATAGCTCCGCAACACTTCGCCGGCGCGTGCAGGGTAGACGTTATTCCCCATGTAACCGATAACCACAATTGGGAAGAGGGAGCGTAACGGCACAAAGGCAATGTGATTGAGCATCGATTGCCAGCGCCACGTGCGCACCCAGACCGTGGCAAAATAAACGACAATGCCCGGTATCAGCCACCAGTAATTCGCCTCGCGCAGTGCTTCCCAGAAATGGACGAGATCGAGACCGTAGAGGGCGACACCGAGGAATATGATACTAATGATGAATCCAAGCCATAATTTCCAGTTTCGCACCGATCTTCCTTATGTTCACCAAGTGGATGTGTGCTAACGAGTCGTTTTGTTCACTGCAGGGTGTTCGTACAGTGAATCTTTGAGCATCTTACCCTTGCTCTGACCGACTGTCAAAGGGGAAGTACCAGCAGGGCAAAGGGCAAAGGGACAAAGGAGTCGATCCGGATATTGCCGTGGTCACTCTGCGCCATCAATCCACTCGATGAGCCACCATCGAGATTAACAGCGATGGTAAGTTCAAGATCGGCGGTCGCTAAAAATTGTGACCATTCCGCAAGGCTAAAGCTGGCGGCGGGCGCAACGATGAGCAGCACATGTCCTTGATCATCGAGCGCGATAGCGCTGCGACGCGCGCGTTGACCATCTTCATCGGTATATGCGGCAGTGCCATCCGAACGTACCAACAGCGGCCATCCTTGAATTGCTTGCTCGAAAACGGTACCGTCGTAGGGTTGCTCGGCCAATGGCCACAGGTGCGGTCTCCCTTCTGCATCAACCGCAAACATTCCACCCTGCTCGACGTAACTTTGGCCAATGATCTGCCGATTACTGATCAGCAAGGCGACCGGCTCACCAGCTCTGTTAAAAAAACCACCGTTAATTGCAGCGACCGCACTGTATTGCGCAGCCCACGCACTCAGCATCCGTGGCGCGGTCGGATCGTAGCCTACTACGAACCGTACCTGCGTTGGATCGACGCGAATAACCTGCACGGATGAACCCGGTGCATCAAGGCGACGGAATTCAATCCCGGTTGTCAGCACTTGCCACTCCTGAACTGTGGCTGTCGGAGAAGCAGGGACGGTGGGCATGAGCGTAGGTATTTGAACCGGTCCGTGCATCGGTGTCGGTGACCCACTACACGCCGCTAACCAGAGGAGGCATAGCAGCCAGTACTTCAGTATGGCGGGCCAGTGCGATCTGAATTGGCAAGAAGGTCGGTAATTAGTCATACTGGTGCGGCTGCCATAGTTCATGCCGTTAACGTAACCATCAGCCGTGTCAGGGGATCGTGCTGATCGGTGTGTTTCCTTACAATAGCTTGGGGCAACTATACCACGCCCTTGTGGGTCACACACCACTGTGCTCATGCACCCGCCATCTATATCCGCTCTTGCCATTCATGAGTTGCCCGAACGCGCTGACTCACCTACCCCAACTGGTGGTACCCCGACCGATAGTACAGGAGCGGTCGTCCGCCAAACACACGTGCATCTACTACTTCGCCGGTAAAGATAGTATGGTCGCCACCGGGCAACGCACTATGCAGGCGGCACTCAATCTGGGCCAACACGCCATTGAGGAGTGGTAAGCCACGCGGCGAGAGGGTAAAACTGTGTGGCGCAAACTTTTCACCATCGTGCATGGCGAAGCGACGTGAGAGGTATTCTTGATCTTCAGACAGAATATTGACGGCGAACTGCCCGGCAGCAGCGATCACATCGTGGCTGGCGGCAGAACGGTCGATACATACGAGCACGAGTGGCGGATATAAGGAAAGCGACGCAAACGAACTGACCGTCAGTCCGGCCAACCGACCTTCGTAATTCGTGGTAACTACCGTCACTCCCGAGGCAAAATGGCTCATCGTTTGGCGAAACAGTGATTCGTCGATCATCGTTTTCCTGCATTACGGCGCGCAGCGATGGCAGCGTGGATCTCGGCTCCAATCGCGTGTTCGGCGCGGGCTTCGTCGTCAAGTAAGAGGAGTTGCGGCACGGTTGGCGAAGGGCCACCGTCACGATTAATCGCAACCATACTAAAATAGCCAGTTGTACAGAGGCGACGGTCGCCGATCAACGGATGTTCGGCGAAAAGGTGAACGCGTACAACCATTGAGCTGCGTCCGACATAAATCACACGTGAGAAGGCTTCAACGATTTCGCCTTGCCCAATCGGCGTGCGAAAATCGATCCGTTCCGTTGAAGCCGTAACAACCGGCAAACGGCAGAAGCGCAGGGCGGCGATAGCAGCAGCTTTATCCATCAGTGCCATCACGTCACCGCCAAACATCGTTCCGTAGCCGTTGGTCTGATGTGGCAAGATGATCTCGGCCATCCGCTCTTCGGCGGCAGCTTTAGCCGGACGATTTTGCATGGTGATGTCATCCATAGTGTTTGCTGAGGTATAGAGCGGCGCTCACCTGAGCGCCGCCGTTGCGATATTCCTCTGTGCGATAGAAGTTGGGGCTGCGTGGTCGGTACCGTTACCCGCCCCATCCCTTCGAGAGTTGCGTCTCTTCGCCGGGTTTACGTTTGGGTAGCCGATAGATAAACCGCACAATCTGGTCGGCGGCAACGAACATAATGATCAGTGCCTGGACTATCTTGATCACGTCGATGGACAGGCTAGCTCGTACCTGCATTAGGCGAGCACCGGTCAGCAAACCGCCCCACAGCAACCCCGAAAAGATAATCCCAACCGGATTAGCACGGGCCAAAAGGGCTACGGCAATCGCGTCGAAGCCGAGGCCGGAAAAGAAATCAGCACTCAGCGCCCCCCGAACACCGATCACTTCAATTGCACCGGCAATCCCGGCCAGCCCACCGGCCAACGCCATCGCCAAAACGATGGTGCGAGGCACGCTCATCCCGGCGTAGCGGGCAGCATTCGGATTTGTGCCGGCAGTGCGCATCTCGAAACCTAGCGTCGTGCGGTAGAGCAGCCAGGCGACGACAAAGACAAGTACGAGTGCTAGCGGAATGCCGAGGTGCAGTACCGTCGAACTCCCAACTTGAATACCGGGTAAGCGAGCTGTCTCAACAATCAGCCGTGACCGGGCACCGGTCGTGTCGGCAGGATCGCCCAAAATGTAGGGTGTCTTACTACGGATGAGCCAGTCGGTCATACGAAGGGCAATGTAGTTGAGCATGATCGTATTGATCACCTCGTGCGCCCCGGTGCGAGCTTTGAGAAAACCGGCAATAGCGGCCCAGGCTGCCCCACCAAGTGCGCCGGCGATCAACGCGGTCGGAATGTGAAAAATCGCCGGCATTTGCAACGTTGTCCCGATCACGACCGCAGCAACAGCCCCGGCGTAGAGTTGGCCTTCTGCACCAATATTAAACAAGCCGGCTTTGAAGGCTAACGCTACGCACAAACCACAGATGATAAACGGTGTCGAACGCACAACCGTATCGGCGATGGCCCGTGGCGAGCCAAATGAGCCTTCCCAGAGGCCAATATAGGCGGCTTGCCAGTCCGCACCGGTAATTCCGATAATGAATGCGCCGACCACCAACGCGCTAAACACCGCAAGGATCGGCACTAGTATTCCCGACCAGCGATCCCAAAAGTGGCGGAGCGCCGAGGGTCGTACTCCTGTTTCGGTGGCTGCTTGCGCCATGCTGTTCTCCCTGACTGCTCGCGCTTAGGCAACAACCGGTAGCGAGCGATCGAGCGTCGCACCGGCCATCAACAGACCAAGTTCTTCGCGTGAGAGTTCGCCGTTTTTCACCGTTGCGACGATCTGGCCGTGATACATGACGGCAATGCGGTCGGCCAGAGACAAAATCTCATCGAGTTCGGCGGATACCAGTAAGATAGCAACGCCCTCATCACGCTTTTTCACGATCTGATTATGGATAAACTCTATCGAACCGACGTCAATCCCACGGGTTGGTTGAGCCGCGATCAGCAATTTCAGCGGGCGGGTAAACTCGCGGGCCACAATCAGCTTCTGCTGGTTACCACCGCTCAGTGAACTAGCCGGTACGTGGATGCTCGGTGTGCGCACATCGAACTCGGCAACCAAACGTGTGCAATGCTCGCTAATGGCCTGATCGTTGCGCACAATCCCGTTGGCAAACGGCGGCAAATAGTACAATTCCAGAACTGAGTTATCGGTCAGCGGGTACGAGGTCACTAACCCGTCGCGCTGACGATCTTCGGGAATATGGGCCACACCCAACTCGCTAATGTTACGTGGTGTAGCGTTGGTCACATCAACACCGGCAATCCGAACAGTGCCGGCTTCACTTGGCCGCAGACCGGTGAGTGCCGCAACCAGTTCGGTTTGGCCGTTGCCTTGTACGCCGGCGATTCCGAGGATCTCACCTGCGCGTATTTCGAGAGTGACTCCACGTACTGCCAACAAATGACGGTCATCGCGCACATGCAAGTCACGGACTTCGAGAACCGGCTCGCCGGGGTGAGCCGGCTGCTTCTCAACTTTTAAAATAACTTCGCGTCCGACCATCATCGCGGCCAGACTCGCTTCAGTCGCTTGCGCCGGGGTCGTTTCACCGACTACCCTACCATTACGCAGCACGATAATCCGGTCGGCAACCTCAAGAACTTCACGCAACTTATGCGTAATGAAGATGATCGAAGCGCCTTGAGCCGTCAGTGTACGCATAACCCGCACGAGATCGTCAGCCTCTTGCGGCGTCAGCACTGCGGTTGGCTCATCGAGAATGAGAATATCGGCGTTTCGATAAAGCGCCTTGATAATCTCAACGCGCTGCTGTGCCCCTACATCAAGATCGGCAACTAAAGCATCAGGGTCAACGGGGAGGCCATACTGGGCGGAGATAGCCCGAATGCGTTCAGCAGCCTGTTTGCGGTTAAGGAACGGGCCGTTGGTGACTTCGTTCCCGAGGATGATGTTTTCGGTTACGGTCATCACCGGTACCAATTGGAAGTGCTGGTGTACCATTCCGATCCCACGGGCAATCGATTCATGCGGATTACTAATCCGGATTGGTTCACCCTTGACAAAGATTTCGCCCTCGTCTTGATGGTACAGCCCGTACAGAATATTCATGAGTGTTGATTTACCGGCGCCGTTTTCGCCGAGCAAGGCCAATACCTCGCCCTTGTGTAGCTTCAGCGACACATTGTCATTAGCGATGACACCGGGAAAGCGTTTGGTAATCCCGCGAGCTTCCAGTACAACTGATCGTTCCTGGCCGTTCTGTGTCACTGGTGACCTCGTGTAACTTGACTATCGCCGATTGAATTGATAAGCACGTCTTGTACAGACAGCGCTGGGGATCGTTTCCGCAGCGCAGATTCACGCATCGGTGCGCACCGGCTTGCCTTGCCGCAGTACGAACGCTCCATTCACGATATATCGTATTGTAGCATATTCTGTCGGTTGCACCGGCAATTGTTCATACACCGAGTTCGGTGCGTAGGGTTTGGAGATGATGTTCAACGGTGGTGATAAGGGCAGCCCGTTCATCTATCGGTAAGAAGGCGGCTTGTGCCGCAGTGCGTGTGATCTGACAGAACTCATCGGCAGTAAAACCGAGATAGGTGACCGCACGGCGAAATTCTTCACTGATCGTGGTCTCGAAGAAGGTGGGGTCATCGGAATTGATCGTGACCAATACGCCGTTATCGTATAACCGACGTAGGGGATGACTCGACCATGTTGGAACCGCTTTTGTGCGAACATTGCTACTCGGACAAACATCGAGCACGATCTGGCGTTCGGTCAGGGTCTGCATCAGCAACGGATCATTCACACTGCGGATGCCGTGACCGATCCGGCTTACTGCGAGGACATCAATTGCGCCCCACACACTGGTCGGCCCAACCACTTCGCCGGCGTGGGCCATCACTCCTAGGCCGGCGGTGCGGGCGGCGGTGAACAGATCGATAAACTCTTCGGGTGGATGACCGATCTCATTCCCACCGATTGACCATCCTACCACACCGTAGGAACGGCATGCGATGGCCGTCTCGAGGATCGGCCATGCAGCAGCGGCACCATACTGGCGGCCATAATCGAGGACCAACCCCACCCGTGGCCCTCCGTATTGCGCAGCACGGGCAAAACCGGCGGCAGTACCGGCCAGCGTCTCGACGAGATCGACGCCACGCCGCACGTGTTGCATCGGTGACAACATCACTTCGGCGTAGACAACACGCTGTGCTGCCAGTTGCATGCCCAGTTCGAAAGCCAGCAATTCAAAATCTTCGCCGGACACGATAGTTGCCGCGAGCGCCATAAATGTATCGAGAAAGGCGTGAAAATCGTCGTAATGGAAGAGTTGCGCCAATTCTTGTTCGGTACTCACGGGAAGAGGGATACCGTTGCGTCGGCTTAGCTCTAGAAAGGTGCGAGGGGCAACGGCACCTTCGAGGTGAAGGTGTAATTCGATTTTGGGCATGCGTTCAATAAAAGCCGCGAGCGCCGGTGTCAGCATGATTTTCTTCCCGGAGTCGGAACGATATTGCGTAGTATTATAGCGTGTCTACGTAAGTTAATTGTTGCTGATGCCGCTCGCTCGCAGCCGTTCGGCAGTATCGTACACGATCAGGGCCTCGATGATCTTATCGAGTTCACCGTCGAGTACTGCCGGCAAGTTTGAGAAGTTTTGACCGATGCGATGATCGGTAATGCGATCTTGGGGGAAGTTGTAGGTGCGAATCTTTTCAGCGCGCTCCCCACTGCCGACTTGAGCCAGCCGTGAGGCACCGATTTCGCGTTGGCGCTTCTCTTGTTCACGCGCATAGAGCCGAGCGCGCAAGACGGTCATAGCTCGTTCACGGTTTTGAATCTGCGAACGGCCATCTTGGCAGGTGACGACTATCTCTTCCGGGGTGCCGGGCTTGTACACGATCCGCACTGCCGAGTCGGTCGTATTCACTCCTTGCCCACCGTGACCAGCACTGCGAAAGACATCGATACGTAAGTCTTCGGGTTTGATCTCGATCTCGGTCTCTTCGACCTCCGGCAACACAGCGACGGTCGCGGTTGATGTATGGATGCGCCCACGTGCTTCGGTTGCCGGTACTCGTTGCACGCGATGTACCCCACCCTCGTATTTCAACTGACTGTACGCACCTTCACCGTGAATCTGGAAAATGACTTCTTTAATCCCGCCAATACCATTTTCGGTAAGGCTATCGACTTCTACCTTCCATCCTCGCGACTCGGCAAAGCGGGTGTACATGCGGAAGAGGTCGGCGGCAAACAAGGCTGCTTCGTCGCCACCTTCACCCTGCCGAATTTCCATAATGACATCTTTCGAGTCGTTGGGATCGCGTGGCAACAAGAGTACTTTCAATTGCTCTTCGAGGGTAGCAAGCCGCTTACGTTGGGTATCGAGTTCCTCTTGCGCCAAAGCGCGCAGTTCGGGATCGTTCTCATCGAGCATCGCCTCGGCCTCAGCAATGGCACGCTGGGCCACCTGGTATTCGCGGTAGGTAGTAACAATATCTTCTAATTCACGCTGTTCACGCGCATACTGCTGCAAGAGGGTGACATTGGTTGCCACCTCGGGCTGAGCCATAAGCTGAGTCAATTCATCGTAGCGCTGAGCAACAGCTTCAAGCTTATCAAACATATGTGACGATTCCTTGGGATGATTTTATCTTTTGGTTAAAAACACTTGCCGGCAAAGCAATGGCTTTTCGTATCACGATCTCTCATGTATTTTTAGATAGTTAGTGGCACAATGCGCGCGTAACCGCATCAGCGCATCGTGCCACCGATAAACGTCTCCTACAAACCAAGAGCGGCAGCTTTCGCCAGCTTCTTGCGGCGATTGCGTTCGGCGCGGCGGCGCTTCTCTTTGCGCTGCTCGCTCTTCGAGATGAAGTGCATCTTCTCGCGGTATGTCTTGGTGATTCGCTCGGCAACGACACCTTTATTGAAGCGACGAATCAGTTGTTCTACCGTTTCACCTTCACGACGTTCAACTCGCATAGCGCTGCTGGATCGGCGGCACGGCACTCACTATCGGCATAGAACTGTCATGCGGCGTGGGGCGTCGCCCAGCTCTATGGTCGTATCCGCGATCCTCTCTCATCACCTCCTTCGTGCTAGATTTGGTGTGCCCCGCAGCAGCGGCAATGCCGTGATCCCTACACCGAAGCAATAGTATACCGGAAGGTTCTCGAAACTGCAACTCTCCAGTTCTAGGACAATTGTCGTAACACAGCACCGCCATACGCCGGGAGCCACACCTTTCCGGCAACGATTTCGGCAGTTTGCGTGACGAACGCTATGTCCCATGTTCCTGCCGGGAGTGGTATGCTACCGGCCTGTGATGAATGATGAAGCGCAACCAACCACGTTTCGCCGTTGGCAGTACATGTATAGGCGAGTTGTCCGTGGTGGTCATCGATGTGGGAAAAGGTGCGCTGACCACGCCAGACGGCCGTTGTAGACCGGCGGAAGGCGCCGAGTCGACAGTAAAATGCCAACAGTTCACGATCTTGGGCCTCACTCCACAGCATCGGTAGCCGTGATTCTTCAGGGTGACCACTGCCATCGGCATGGCGAACATCGAGGCGCTGGCTTAGTCCGACTTCCGTACCGTAGTAGAGAATCGGTGTGTGTGGTAGTGTGTATTGACAGAGGGCGGCGAGCCGGAGCCGACGGGTATCACCACGGACCACCCACAAAAAGCGGTTCATATCGTGATTGTCGAGGAAACTGGGCAAAGCGAAGCCGGTGGGGAAGTATGCCAAATGACGTTGGAGAAAGACGGCAAAGGCGCTGGCATTCATTTCATCGAAAGCGAAGAAACGACGCAACGCTTGCAACAGCAAGAAATCGAGACACCCATCGAGCCGACCGTAATACGAGCGCAGAATGTCGGCAGTATCGACTGCTTCACCGAGCAAGACACAATCAGGCTTGACGGTACGCATCGCAGCCCGAAAGACCGTCCAGAAATCGTGTGAGGGGCCAATGGTGTAGTCGAGCCGGTAGCCGTCTATTCCCTGTTCGAGCCAGTAACGAGCCGCATCGATCATAAATTGTCGCGCCGCCGGATGATCGAGATCGAGTTGTGGTAATTCGTGTACGCCAAAAAACGAGACGTAGCGGTCGGGGTAGCGGGTAAAAATAAACCAATCCCGTTCTGGGCTGGTCGGGTCGCTGATTGCACGTTGGAAGATGGGGTGTTGGTTCGAGAAGTGGTTGGCGGTGAAATCGAGGAGCACGCGCAGGCCGCGATCATGAGCGGCAGCAAGTAGATGTTGCAGATCGATCATGGTACCTAACCGCGGCTCGACGCTGTAGTAATCGGTGGCATCGTAGCCGTGGTGAGACGGTGAAGGAAAGAGTGGGGAGAGCCAAATGGCAGTTGTGCCCAGACTGGCGATATAGTCGAGCTGAGCGGTAATACCGGCTAACGTACCCCCGTAAATCCCCATCGGTGTCGGTGGATCGGCGAATTGCCGACCGGGGCCGGGGTGAAAACGGTCGATAAAGATATGGTAGATCAGCGCTTCATTGAGCCACGCCGGTGTTCCCTCATCGCCGACGCGGTAGGCACACGTGCGGGGACGACGGTAGAACGTGAGGTTGAACTCTGCGCCCATCTCGCGCAGATAGTGATCGCCGGGGCCGGGTTGCCCGATCACGCTCCCATCGCCTTCAGTCGCGCCGATCACTTCGCTGTACCATAGCGAACCCTTGCCTTCACGTAGCCACGCTTCAATCCGATAACGCACGACGGTGCCGGTGGCCTGGGGAGGTAACTCTATCATCCATTCTTCGGCATACCCCCACAGCAAGGTGTCCCACTGACTGGCGATGCGCTGACCGGAAGCTACTGCACTGCCGGGCGCAGGCTGACCACGCTGCCCCGCCGGTTCGCTGCCATCGGTGGTGTAGTAGACACTGACGCAATCGGCAGTAATCGATGGACCAAGAGTCACAAATAGCCGCACCGGCTCACCGGCTTTGGGGGCAGATGGTTCCATACGGTAGCGGTGCGAAATACCGGCCAATTCAGCGCGCACATAACCAAGCCGGCGGCTGTCGGTGGCCATCGTGCCAAAAATAAAATCGGCAGAAACGTGTATCTGTTCCACAGTGATCAATCCTCTAATAGACAGTACTACTTCGGCGACGGTGTAGTGTCGCTATCGAGATTACCCCTTCACGCCACCTAGGGTTAGCCCACCGACGATATACCGCTGCAACAGTAGATAGACAATCGCTACCGGCAGCGACAACAAGATCGAAAACGCAGCGAAACGCGACCACGGAATTTGCCCGGCGTACTGGCCGGTCATATTGTAAAGGGACATCGCCAACGTAAAATCTTTAGGATCGGTAAGGAACTGCCACGACAAAAAGAACTCGGTCCAACCGCCGGCAAAGCCCAGAAACCCGGTCACGGCTAATGCAGGAGTAGCCAGCGGTAACACTATCTGAAAGAAGACCTGATTAGGAGAAGCACCATCGATAATCGCAGCTTCTTCCAGCTCTTTCGGAATCGTATCGAGATACCCCTTAAGGTTCCAAATTGCAAACGGTAGGGCGCCTGATACCATTGCAATGCCGACCCCAAGCAACGAATTGCGCAACACAAACACGTCGCTCCGTGCTGGAGTTAACCCGCCATAGATCAAACCAAGACTGATAACTAAGCCCACCGCGCCGAAGAAATAGTTGCCCGGCCCGGCAGAACCCAAGCGAATAGCCGGAGCAACGGCGAATATGGTCAGTCCAAGGAGCATCAGACCTGCCAGTATCAACACGATACTCAGTATCGCACTACTAATGCGGATACTATTGAGCAGTGCGAAGAGCGGGGCAATAGTAGCGACACTCGGCAGGACGGTAATCGCCAGCACGGCAATCATCATAAACTGACGACCGGGAAATTTAAACCGCGAGAACGCATACGCTGCACTGACGCCGACAAGTAACGAAAATGCCGATACGCCACCGGCAAGGCGAACACTGTTGAAGGCCAGTTCGGCGAAGGTCACCGGATTGGCGGTTGGGCGGTCGAGCACCTGCAAATACGCTTGGAGGGACGCGCCGGGAGGGATCAGGTTTAGCTCGGTAGGACGCGAGATGTTCCGTGGATCGAGCGACATGCTCACAATCCAAAGGATGGGAAACAGCACCGTCGCGGCGATAAACAGACAGATTGCCTGCAAGATCAGTTGCTGCCACCACTGTAACCGACGACCGGCGGAGGTACTGCCTGAACGGCGAGGATGAGCAGTTACACTAGACATCGTAGCTCTCCGTGGCGCGCGAAATCTTGTTGGTAATTAAGAAGATCGGGATCAGCACCAGCGCAATGATTACCGAGAAAGCGGCTGCGACGCCGTAGAGTTGGTTAACGTTGATCAGCTTAAACGCCTGCGTCACCATGATCTCGGTACGACCGAGTGGCCCACCACCGCTCATAAAATAGATCACGTGGAAGAGGTTGAATGTCGTTACAATTCCAACCATTGCAGCCGGAACCATTGCCGGACGTAGCAATGGTAGGGTGATCCGCCAAAACTGCTGCATCCCGGTTGCACCGTCAATACTCGCCGCTTCGTACATCTCTTTTGGGATCGACTGCAACGCACCAGTGGCGACGATGGTCATAAACGGCCAACCGAGCCAAATGTTGGCGATAAGCATTGCGTAATAGCTGAGCGGTAGGCCAATGCCGGGAATAGGGTCTTGGATCTGATTAAACCAGCGGATTTGGACCGGATCGAAGCCAAAAGGGGTGATAATAAGGTTGATCAATTGGTTGATCGAACCATACTGATCATCAAACATGTTACGCCAGACGGTGGCAACCACAATATTGGGTAACACCATCGGTAAGATATAAATAGCACGGTAGATTTTACGTCCCCAAAGACCTTCTACATTCAGCAGGACAGCAATAATGATACCAAGTGCAACGTGAAACCCAACATTTGAGAAGGTCCACCATAGATTAAATGCAAGTAATCGCCAAAAGTCAAAATTACCGCCCAGTCGAGCAACGAATTGGGGGTTGTTGGTAATAATATCGAGATAATTTTTGAAGCCAACGTATTGAGCTGGGCGGTAGTTAGGTGGCGTAGCTCCATTAGGACCGAAAGGGTTGAGGGTTTGCTTGCCCTCTTCTTTGATTACCCCGTAATCGGTAAACGACATCCAGACTTGAAATGCCAGCGGGTAGAAGGTAACGACCAGCATAATGATCAGCGCCGGCAACAGGTAGATAAGCGGGGTACGTAATTGTTTCCACCCCTCACGCAGGGCCGATCGCGACGTCTGGGCCGATGGTGAGGCCAGCTCCGGGTTCGTGATTGCCATATGCAATTCCTCTCGCGGTTGGACTTGGTGCCGATAATGATACCATTGCCGGCCCCTCAGTGTCGAGGAGCCGGCAAGGTACAGGCATTTACTTACCGTTTGCGGTGTTCATCAGCGCACAGGCTTCGGCCACAGCCGCAGCCGGATCGGCGCCACCATCGAGTACCTTCGTCATGGCGTCGCCAAAGGGGCCCCAGTAGTTGTCGAGTTCAGGAATCTGTGGCCGTGGTACACCGGTCGCCGAAGCTTGGGCAAACGCTTGCACTAGTGGGTCGGAAATCTGAACTTTGGTGCTTACCGGCACATGACCGGCCTCGTCGACATATACCTTCATCGACTCAGGGCTGGTCAGGAACATTGCTAATGCGACGGCACCGGCAATGTTTTGGCTGTTGATGCTAACGTAGAAGCCATCAACACCGGTGAGCGGCCCGGCAGGTTTGGTAGCGCCTGGCATCGGTGCCACACCGAGGTTATCGCCTAACACGGCGCGGTAGTCACCGAGTACCCAAGGGCCGTTGATGATCATGTCGGCCTTGCCATCCTTGAACAACGAATCGGCCTGCCCACCGTCGGTCGAGAAGGTGACGGTTGGCACCTCCTTCAACGCCTTGAGGTAAGCGAACCACTCAGGACCACCGACCTGATCGGCAATGCACTTGCCGTTATTATCCATCAGTTGGCCGCCAAATGCCTGCAACCAGCCGAAATTGTGGTAGGCATTCTGGTTGAGCACCAGCGTCTTGCCCTCTTTGACCATGGCCAACAGCTCATCGGTCGTTGTTGGCGGGTTTGTAATCTTGCTCTTGTTGTAATAGAGCGCTACCGCCTTGAACGACTCGGGAATACCGTATAGCTTGCCATTGAGCGACATACCGGCCACACCGGTCGGCGCGACATCGGTCAGCATGCTCTGATACTCGCTGAGATCGGCCAAGACGCCGGCGCGAATCTGGCTACCGAGACTATCGTTCGGGGCGATGAACATATCAGGCCCACCACCGGACGATACTTCGTTGTTGAACTTGTTGAAAATCTGGTCGAATGGGATTTGTAACACATTGATGGTAGCCTGCGGATACGCAGCACGGGCACGGTCGATCAGTAGATTGATGGCCTTCTCTTCGGCGCTGCCGGTTCCGTAGGCGTGCCAGAGCGTGACAGTACCGGTAATCGCCATTCCGCCGGTAGCAGGTTGGCTAGCAGCAGTCGGTTGAGCGGGGGCCGATGTCGGCTGAGCGGGAGTGGGAGCTGAACCACAAGCAGCGAGGAAGGTAGCGAACAGAGCGAGCAGGGTAAGCAGTGAAAACATCGAACGCTTCACAAGTTCCTCCTTTGTTCGAGGCAACAGTGCCTAATCAACCATATAACACCGTTCGAGAGTTGTTGAGTATGTCCATTAACGATCAGATTCGAGCGATAGATCACCTCCCTTTGTATCAAACTTACCGTGCTGCGAGATGTTCAATTGGTGGCGGAGTTTGAGCAGCAAGCGGGTAAGCGTATCGCACTCAGCTTGATCAAGCACCGACCACCGTCGGATAAGCGATTCACGGTGAGCTGCTCGTACCTTTGCCAGATGTAAACGACCCTGTGGCGTGAGAACGATCCGCTGAACTCGCCGATCGGTTGGATCCGCTACTCGTTCAACGTAATGAAGAGCGCACAACCGATCGACCAGGCGCGTGGTACTACTTTTGTCGATCAAAAGATAGTGGCTCAGATCCGACAACCGTACCCCATGGTGCTCATCCAGCAGCAACAGTGCTGCGTACTGGGTAGGATTGAGCTGGAATTGGCGTAATACGCGACGATCGCCATCGTCCAGCAGAACATAAATTTCTTGGATCATACGGTGCTGCTCGATGCCGGATGGCGCCATAGAATTACTTTGTTGTCAATCGAATAGTTGTATTTTGAATTATTGTGTAAGCGATTATATCCCATGAGACAACTGTTTGTCAAGCAGTGACGTTGTACCTCTGCTGCCGAAGCCGATGGGCTTCCCGGTGCTTATCGATACGGTTCAGAAACGGGTATAATATGAATTAGACTCTGTGATAACGATTGTTGTTGGGTTTGTATGACAACCATCACCGTGCGCGATGTTGTGCGATTGGCGTTGCCGGATGGAACCACGGTAGCTGCCGGTACTGCTGGCTTAGGCCGTCAAGTGACTTGGATTGCCACCCTGCGAGCAACATTACCAGCCTTTGCCGAACTTCGCGGCGGTGAACTTGCCTTGCTATCGGTTGCAGCGGCACAAGCGCTTGATCCACGGTTAACGCTGGACGTATTGATACGTCGCTTGGCGCAAGCACCGGTGCCAATTGCCGGGGTGGTTGCCTTAGGTGCCATCACGCCGAGCGATGTGCAGGCGGCGGAGGAAGCCCGGTTACCATTGTTGCAATTGCCCGATGATGCCGATCTACGGGAAGTTGAGCGCGAGATTAAGCGTTTGATTACCGATTATGAAGCGCAGTTTGAACGTCGCGCTGCTCAACTGTACGACTTGCTTACCCAGTGCTCGTTGCAAGGTGGCGGGATCGGCGGGTTACTCGATCTGTTGCACGAGCGGACCGGCCAGAGTATCGCTTGTTATGCTCCAAACGGCGTACTGCGCGCGCAACGTGGGCGTGGTCAGGCGCGGTTGGCGTTGCAGGCTTTGCGCCCAACTGCGCGTGGTGAGATAATGTTGCTCAATCAGCAGGTTTGGGTTGAGCCGATCGGTAATCAAAATGTACCAACCGGCTACGTCGCCATTGCCGGTCCTACGCTTGATCGGTGGGATCAGACGGCTGTGCAGCGGGGTGCGCTGGCGTTGGCGTTAGAGCTGGCGAAGGAACAAGCCGTACAGGCGGCTGAGGAACGGCTGCGCGGTGACTTTATCGCCAGTATTCTGGTCGGTACCTCCGGTGATTTCACCGCCGCGATCCAGCGCGGTCAAGAGCTTGGTTATACGCTGAATATGCCTCATACCGCATTGTTGATACATATCGATGCGGCGAGTGTGGCAACCTTAGGACGTGCGGCGGCCAATATTCAGAGTGAGTTGAAGCACCTCAATATCAACGCGCCGATCTCGCGTCGTGAGAGTAGTGTGCTTTGTATGATACCGACGGTGAGTATCGCCCGAACGCGCGAGTTGGCCGAGCAGTTACGCGAACGACTGTTGCCAGATCACCCCAATCTGGTGATAGCGATGGGTACGCCGGTAGCGCATTTGTCTGAATGGCGACGTTCGCTCGAAGAGGCTGAGCAAGCGTTGAGTCTTGGACGCCAGCTTTTTGGCAATGATCGCGTGTTGGCTTTTGCCGATCTTGGTGTGTATCGCTTGTTAATCCGTTTGCGTGAGACGCCTGAACTGTGGTCGTTTTATCGTGAGACGTTGGCTAGCCTTGCGGAGTACGATGCACGCCAGCACGCCGATCTGATCAAGACTCTCGAAGCCTATTTTAACCATCTCGGTAATCTGCGGGCAACTTCTGAGGCGTTATACATTCACCGGAATACACTTCTTTATCGTCTTGAACGGATCAAAGAAATTAGCGGGATGGATCTCGATAATGCTGAAGAGTATTTTGCCTTATGGTTGGCGATCCGTGTCCATCGTATCCTGGCGACCCTAGACGATGGATAATGGACGCACAGGTCGTATCATTTGCGACGGTGCCTGTGTGTCTGCGGAATCGTCAGCCACAATCATTACGGGGCGCGGTCTTTCCCTACGATCACCACAATCTCAGCCTCGCTCACGATCCCCGGCGGTGCATCATTCACCAGATCGGCGTTAAGTACTTGGGCAAGGCGACGGGCGGTAAAGGGGGCATCACCGACCTGATAGACGATAGTTCGTGGGTAGTCTCCTGGTGGCGCATCGGCCGGCATGAGGACGGTAAACCCGTGCGCCTGTAGCTCGTCACTCGTCCACCGTGCTAGCCCCTTCACACCGACACCGTTGAAAACTTGGACTCGTGCCTGTTCGCTCGCTTCTCCCGGTGGGGTTAACCACCGGTCGACGAGTGTAGCTATGTCATTGGAATCCCAAATCAGGTTAGTGCCGTTCGTAGTGACACCCACCTTGCTCGGTTCAATCCGATAACGCCCGATCAGGGCCGGATCGAGGGTCATGGCGATATGCCCTAGCGCCAGTAGCGTATCAATATTCGACAACGGCAAGGTTGTGATGATGGCCGGTGTTGTGCCGTTGCCGGTCACAGCTTGCAGGACTCGTGGCAAGAGGAGGACACGCTCGACCCAGTTGCGTTGGCGAATCTCTTGCATAATTGCCTGCACAACCTGTTGCTGACGTTCGGTGCGACCAAAATCGCTATCGGCGTGGCGGGTACGAGCGTACATCAGCGCACGAGCACCGTCCATTCGTTGTAGGCCGGGTTCAAATTCAACCCGCATCATGCCGTAATCGGGTGTGGGGTAGGCATCGTCAACGATCCGTCGGGGGACATCAATGGTTATCCCGCCAAGCGCATCGATCAGGGCGGCGAAGCCATCGAAGTCGATCTGAACAATGTAATCAACCCGCATGCCGCGCTGATCGAGGTTGAGGAAGGAACTAACCGTCTCGGCGGCGAGGGCCATACCCCCCTGCTCCGGTGTAACTCCCTCACCGTACAGGTCGACGGCATGCCGATAACCGTAGGCATACGCAGCATTGATCTTGCTCGGTCCTCGCTCAGGGAGATCGATTTGGGTATCGCGTGGGATCGAAAGCAAATTGATCCAACCTTTCCTCCCGTCTAATCGTACTAACATCAACGTGTCACTACGTACCCCGTCTTCAGGACGGTCACGACGGATGTCTACCCCGACTACCAGAATGTTTGCTCCCAATAGCGGTGAGGCCGATGCCGACCCGCGTGGATCGGCGACGACAATCTGCCGAGCCAATTGGTGGATCTGCCAGTATCCGATGCCTACTACGGCCACCATCAGTATCGCCAGACCGAGAATAATTCGACCAAATAACCGGTACCAGCTTGGGGGAAGTGTGCTCGGTGGTGATGAACGACGGTGTTGTTTGGGATCAGGTGTACGCCGCATAACTACCGTTGTATCGGTGTAAGGTGAGTGGCCTGAAGGTGGTTGATTCGGCATAGATATACTCCATAGCCAGGTGAATGTTGGAACGCTAGCACGTGTCAATAGACAGATCGTCTGCGTAATGGGTGAGGAGTAGCGAGCAACGATGCTCGTTCATCCGAAACTTCCATTCTCAGACCGGAGTATAATGCCTGTGTCTGAATTGTCAATCGTCTAATAATTTGGAGTTGTCAAGGAGTAGATCATGGAAGTTGGACTGATCGGTCTTGGTCGCATGGGCGCCAATATGGCGATTCGGCTACGCCGTGGCGGTCATAGGGTGATTGTCTATAACCGTACAGTGGCGAAAGCCCATGAGTTGGCGACCGAGCACGATCTGATCGCTGCCGATAGTTTGGCCGATCTGGTTGCGATGCTGACCCCACCGCGCGTCGTTTGGCTCATGTTGCCGGCAGGTGCAGCCACCGACGAACATCTTGCAGCACTTATCCCGCTATTGACGCCGGGTGATATTGTCATTGATGGCGCAAACAATAACTACAAAGCGAGTATTGCGCATGCGGAGCAATTGACGGCGCATGGGTTGCGATTTCTCGATGCCGGCGTGAGTGGTGGCATCTGGGGGTTGCACGTCGGCTATTGTTTGATGATCGGCGGTGACGAAGAGACGTTCCGCTTCGTTGAGCCACTATTGCAGACGCTGGCCCCACCGGATGGTTATCTGTTGTGTGGGCCGCACGGTGCCGGTCATTTCGTCAAAATGATTCACAACGGTATCGAATACGGCATGATGCAGGCCTATGCCGAGGGGTTTGAGATTCTGCGTCAATCGCGTTACAATTTCGATCTCGCCAAGATTAGCCATCTCTGGAATCAGGGCAGTGTCGTGCGATCATGGCTGCTCGAGTTGGCCGAGCGGGCCTTTACTGCCGATGCCGATCTGAGCGGTATCCGCGGTTATGTTGAAGATAGTGGTGAGGGACGGTGGACGGTTCAAGAGAGTATTGATCTCGATGTCCCGGCTCCGATCATTACCCTGTCGCTGCAAATGCGCTTCCGGTCGCGTCAGGAAGATAGCTTTAGTGCGAAGGTGCTCGCAGCGTTACGCCAGCAATTCGGTGGTCATGCGGTGAAGAAAGTGGAATAGGGCTTGAACACAGGGTTTACCATCGTGACAACGTTAGCACAACAGAATCCACTGCGCACCGGATTGCGCATCGCTCGTACTCCCGAGCCATGTACTATGGTCATTTTCGGTGCCAGTGGTGATCTTACCAGTCGCAAACTCGTGCCGGCTCTCTACAACTTGGCCCGTGAACGTCGCTTGCCCGGCGGCTTTTCGGTTGTCGGTTTTGCCCGTCGAGACTGGACTGATGAATATTTTCGCGATTTGTTGCGTCAAGCAGTGAATGCCAATTCACGTTCAGGTGAGGTTGATCCAGAGTTATGGGCAAGCTTTGCCCAGGGTATCCAGTATCATCGCGGTACCTTTGACGACCCCACTGCGTATGATCGTCTGGCCGAACGTTTAGCAGCAATTGACGCTGAACGCGGGACGGCTGGGAATCGAGTCTTTTATCTTGCAACGCCGCCCGAAGCGTATCCAACTATCATAGCCCAGTTAGGCGCACATGGTCTTGCCCATTCCCATGGATGGACACGCATTATCATCGAAAAGCCGTTTGGTCACGATTTAGCGAGCGCACAGGCCCTCAATGCCGAGGTATTATCGGTCTTTCAGGAGGATCAGGTGTATCGGATCGATCATTATCTCGGCAAGGAGACGGTCCAAAACATCTTGATTTTTCGCTTTGCGAACGGTATCTTCGAGCCGATCTGGAATCGGAGTCATATCGATCATGTGCAGATTACCGTCGCCGAGACGATTGGGGTGGAGGATCGTGGCGGGTATTACGATACATCCGGCGCGTTGCGCGATATGATCCAAAACCACTTGATGCAACTGCTCTGTCTGGTGGCGATGGAACCGCCGGCAATTTATGATGCCGATGCCGTGCGCGATGAGAAGGTGAAAGTGCTACGCGCGGTACGCCCGTTGTCGGTGAATGATACGGTGCGCGGCCAATATGGGCCGGGGAGTGCGAACGGTATTCCGGTACGTGGGTATCGTGAAGAAAAGGGGGTATCGCCAACGTCCCAAACCGAGACCTACGTCGCACTCAAGCTGTTTATCGATAATTGGCGTTGGGCAGGTGTCCCGTTCTATCTTCGCAGTGGCAAACGTCTCCCGCGACGCGTCAGCGAGATCGCTATTCAGTTTAAAGCTGCACCGACGATGATCTTCGCCGATACTCCCCTGAACGATCTCGATCCCAATGTTTTGGCAATACGCATCCAGCCCGATGAGGGAATATCGCTGAAGTTTAGCTCGAAGACTCCCGGTCAGCCACAGATCCGTCCGGTCACGATGGATTTTCGCTATGGGGTCTCGTTCGGTGTCACCTCACCGGATGCCTACGAACGGTTGTTACTCGATTGTATGCTCGGTGACAGTACACTCTTCACCCGTCGCGACGAAGTCGAGGCCAGTTGGTCATTGTTAACTCCGATCTTACAAGCATGGGCCGAAGGGCCACCGCCACCGTTTCCCAATTACGAAGCCGGTAGTTGGGGGCCGGCCGCAGCCGATGATTTTATTGCCCGTGATGGTCGATCATGGCGACGATTATAAAGGTGTGTTGTTTTTCAATTCACCAACCTGATAGCCGATGCGTGCAGTGGGATGTGTTCCCCGGCGATGGTGCTTTTGCGGGCGAGGCACCGGTCTGACAATCGCAGGGCAACATCTATGCTGATATTCATCGCCCATGTCAAGACGGAGTAGGTATGAGCGAAGCAACGGTTGATATTCACGCCATCGAGCGTGAGTTACATCAGATGTGGCAAGAGCAGGCGAATCATCCCAATGCGGGTGGACAGGCAGTGATTCGAGCGCTTACGCTCAACCTGATCGTGCGTGCATATAATGACGAATGGGCTGAGCAAGCGCTGGCTGTAGCGCCGGTGCTTACGGCTCAGCATCCTAATCGCATGGTGATCGTCATCGATCGGCCCGGGGACAAGATCGAGTTGCAGGCAAGTGTGCAAGCACTTTGTACGCTCGCCAATGCGGGTCGGACACAAGTGTGTGGCGAACAGGTAACGATTAGCGCACAAGGTGCCCCCGCCGGTCAGTTAGCCAGTCTTGTTCTTCCCTTACTCTTACCCGATCTCCCGGTTGTGTTATGGGCACCAGGCCCACAACCGTTTACCCAGCCGTTGGTCCAACGCCTCTACCGCTTATGTGACCGTGTTATCGTCGACTCGACAACGTTTGCCGATCCGGTGCGTGAACTCGGCGCACTAGCGGCTTTTGAGCAGACGACCAACGGGTCGCCGGCGATAAGTGATCTCGGCTGGACTCGACTGACCCCGTGGCGTGAGTTAACTGCCCAGTTTTTCGATACGCGACCCTTTTTGCCGCATTTGCATCGGATTGACG
Organism: Chloroflexus sp.; assembly: GCF_049970315.1. GTDB lineage: Bacteria > Chloroflexota > Chloroflexia > Chloroflexales > Chloroflexaceae > Chloroflexus. Next base: position 58,253 of record NZ_JBMFNE010000010.1, on the reverse strand, counting down.
AAATTGTGATCGAATATGCTGCCAACACCACCATTAATCCGGTGGGCGCACTGCTCTTTGTGGGCTGGCTGGCCAGTTGCCTGAAATGGATACCACTCGAAGATGCGGTTGGGATGGAAGGTGAGGTCATTCGGCTCTATCTACGCCGTCCAGCAGTTGGCGTCGGGCCGTCAGCGATCCGGTTGGTCAATGTTGAAATTCGTCCGGTGCCGCACGGTGGCGAAGGTTTCGTGCGTTTGTCAATGCGAGCTGTCGACAACCAGCAAGCCTCTTTCGTTGTCGAGTTGATTGACGATGAAGGTCACGCCTGCACACGAGCCACGATTGTCGGGACAGCCCCGATCGAACGTACAGTATCCATCGAACGACCAACGCTCGCCGATCTGCTCGCTACCGAGCTGCGCCTGCTCAGTCGTGACCGAACGTTTGCGGCAGCGCTCCACCTTGCCGGCGGGTTGGCCCAGCGTTTTACCTTGTAGTGAGCCAATATCCGCTATAATCGGGCGATGGGTAGTTGTGGTCAATAGGGATGGATGTAGATGTTTCCATTTGCCGAACTCTTTTTAAGTCCGCTAGGCGTAGGCATCATCATTCTGATGCTCCTCATCGAGTGGCAGGCAATGGTGCAAATCAAATGGCAGCCATTGTTCCGTTCATTAGGTGATGTTGTGGTTGCTAGCGCGGTCTCATCCGTCGTCATCGTGTTGTTAAGCCGCTTGCTATTAACTCTAGAAAATCCGTTGTTTGTCATCGTAGCTGCATTTGCGGTAGCCGTTATTGTCGAGGGATTTGTATTGATGTTGATCCGCAAGCGCAAAGCTGCTGCTAGTTATATGGCGGCTTTAATTGCCAATGCAGTCTCGTTTATTTTCTTGCTGATCTTTTATCTGTCGTTTTTGGCGATATAACAGCGATTTCGCTAAGAACGTGGTTTTTGAGGTACGGTAGGTTCACGTTTGCGACGGTACACCTACCGGATAACGGAGATGCGGCAGTCATACTGCCGCATTCCTGAGAGAGTTATACTTCTTATCGTTTCTTCCCTCGCGGGACAGCCTGAGGTTGTCGTCCACGAGGTGTCTTGGTGCTTGCATCCGGCAACGTCCCATTATCAATCGCTGCCCTGATCTTCGCCGCCTCTTCAGCGATAGCCGGCTTCACCGGTTGCGGCTCTTCCTTCGGTGTCGTCGTCGGTGTCTTATTCATAAAGGCGGCTAGCTCATGCTCCCGACCTAAATGGCAATGCTTGAACTTCTTGCCACTCCCGCACGGACACGGATCATTCCGCCCGATCTGCTGTACAGTGCGTCGTTGCGGCTTGCGCGTTTGTTCAACCTCACTGCTCCCACCGGCAATTTGTGCGGTTGCCAAACGACGTGCCTGCTCTTCAGCAATTTGGCGCAGATACGCTTCATACTGGAACGAAGCCGGAATAATGTTGTAGACAATGTCGTGCGCTATGTTCGCCTTCAATTCGTCGAACATGCGGAACGATTCGCGCTTGAATTCGACCAGTGGGTCTTTTTGCGCATACGCTTGCAACAAGATATTTTGGCGCAACTCATCCATCGCCGTCAGATAATCGACCCACTGGCGATCGATGGCTCCCAACATCACCCGTCGCTCGACGGTGCGCATCACCTCCGGCCCGATAGCCTTCTCCCGTTCGGCATACGTGGTCTCAAGGTGGTCGAGTAAGAACTGTTCGATCTCCTCCTTCGTTTTGCCTTTCAACGTCTCAGCCGTGACGGTTGCCGGCAGGGTGGGGTCAATCCGGCGGTACACGCGCAACAGCTCGGTCAGTCCGAACTCATCAACCCCATCGCTGAGATGTTCATCGATCTGGCGCTGAATCTCTTCGGCCATCAGATCAAGTACCCGTTCCCGCATATCGGCTTCGTCAAGGATCGCCTTGCGGTCGGCGTAGATGATCTGACGCTGCTTGTTCATCACATCGTCAAACTCGACGGTGTGCTTACGGATATCGAAGTTGTAGCCCTCGACGCGCGTCTGCGCACTCTCAATCGTGCGGTCGAGCAAGCCGGCTTGCAGGGGTATATCCGATTCCACAAACCGCTCCATCAAGCCCTTAATTCGCTCAACCGGCCCAAATCGGCGCAGCAGTTCATCTTCGAGGGAGAGGAAGAACCGTGACGAGCCGGGATCACCTTGGCGACCGGCACGCCCGCGCAACTGGTTGTCAATCCGGCGTGCTTCGTGACGCTCGGTGCCGATCACGTGCAATCCGCCCAACTGACGCACCTCCTCGCCTTCCGCCTCCGTCAACGCTTTAGCCTTTTTCCATGCTGCTCGCTTCTGCTCAGGTGTAGCCGTTTCCAGCGTCAGACCCTCTTTGCGCAAGAACTCTTCGACCAGACCATCGGGGTTACCGCCGAGTAAAATGTCGGTACCACGACCGGCCATGTTGGTAGCAACCGTCACCGCCCCCTTGCGTCCAGCCTGTGCGACAATCGCTGCCTCACGCTCGTGGTGCTTCGCATTGAGCACATTGTGCGGAATACCGGCTTGCTTTAGCATAGCGCTTAGTCGTTCTGATGTCTCGACTGAAGTGGTGCCGATCAACACCGGTCGCCCGATCTCGTGCATCTCTTGCACTTCACGCAACACAGCACGGAACTTCGCCTCTTCGGTAGCGTAAATCTGGTCGGGCAGATCCTTACGGATCATCGGCTTGTGGGTTGGGATGACCACCACGTCGAGATTGTAGATTTTGGCGAACTCTTCACGTTCGGTATACGCAGTACCGGTCATACCGGCCAGTTTCTTATACATACGGAAGTAGTTCTGAAACGTGATAGTAGCGAGGGTGACATTCTCGTTCTTGATTGGCACCCCTTCCTTTGCCTCAATGGCCTGATGCAAGCCGTCGCTCCAGCGCCGCCCTGGCATGGCCCGGCCGGTGAACTCATCGATGATCACCACTTCACCATTCGGCGTCACCATGTAATCGCGGTCCCGCTGGTAGATGAACTGCGCTTTGAGTGCATTCTCGACATAATGAGTCTTTTCGTAGTGTTCAGGATCGAATAGACTCTCGCCGGCAGGGATATTGAGCAGTTTTTCAAGCTTCTCAATCCCTTTTTCGCTAAGATAGATGCTCTTGGTCCGCTCATCGACGAAGAAATCACCGTCTGGCTCTAATCCTTCTTCCTTCACCTGTTTGGCCGTCACCGATGAGCGTCGCAATTGGCGCACCAGCTTCGCCATTTGCCGGTACAGGTCTGACGACTTCTGCGCGGGGCCGGAGATAATCAGCGGTGTGCGCGCTTCGTCAATCAAGATGTTGTCTACCTCGTCAACGATGGCGTAATGTAGCTCACGCTGAACAAGTTGCGACTTATCGTAGGCCATATTGTCGCGCAAATAGTCGAAGCCGAATTCGTTATTGGTGCCGTAGGTGATGTCGGCCAAATAGGCTTCGCGGCGGGTGCAAGGCCGCCAGTGGACGAGTCGTTGATCTTCCGGGTTGGCGTTGGGGTCGATATAATCAGGATCGTATAACGCACTCTGATCGTGGGCGATAAACCCAACCGACAAACCGAGAAAGTGATAGATCGGCCCCATCCACCCGGCGCCGACTTTAGCCAGATAGTCGTTGACCGTCACCAGATGCACGCCTTTGCCTTCCAGTGCATTCAAGTAAAGCGGCAGTGTTGCCACCAGCGTCTTTCCTTCGCCGGTCTTCATCTCGGCAATTTTGCCTTGGTGGAGCACAATACCACCGATCAACTGTACGTCGTAATGACGTAGACCTATGGTACGCGCGGCAGCTTCACGCACCGTCGCAAAGGCTTCGGGCAAAATATCATCGAGCGTCTCACCATCGGCAAGACGCTGGCGAAATTCATCGGTCTTGGCGCGTAATTCGGCATCGCTCAGCTTGGCGAATTCTGGGCCAAGCCGGTTGATCTCTTCCACTATTGGCTGTAGCCGGCGTATTTCTTTCTCGTTGCTATCGCCGAGCAAACGCCGGAAAAAATTCAACATACGAACTCCTTATATCCTGCGCTGTTGCACAGTGGATTGTTAGTCTTTGGTAAGAACGCTGAGCCTGCGCCATCATAACGAACAGACGCTCACTCCATTATAGCATTGCTCTCTATTTCGGCGATGACCTGCTCGAAGACTGCGACTACTTGCGGATCAAAGTGTCGTCCGGCTTGTTCACGGATATACGCCAATGCCCGTTCGCGTGACCAGGCTGCTCGGTAAGGGCGGTCACTGGTCAGTGCGTCGTACACGTCTACGACAGCAAAAATACGGGCTGCTAATGGAATCTCTTCGCCACGTAGTCCGCGTGGATAGCCGGTGCCATCCCATTTTTCATGATGGCACCATGGAATATCGAGTGCCGGAGCGAGAAATTCTATCGGACGGAGTAATTCCACCGCAAGCGTAGGGTGGGTGCGCATAATCGCCCACTCTTCATCGTTGAGCGGGCCGGCTTTGAGGAGAATTGCATCGGGAATCCCCATTTTGCCGATGTCATGCAGGAGGGCGCCCCTTCGGATATGAATCAGCTCTTCATCACGAAACCCCATCCGGGCTGCGATCCGAACCGTTAGCTCGGTCACACGGCGGGAATGACCTTCCGTTTCCCGATCACGTAGATCGAGTGCGCGTGACCAGCCCTCAATCGTTGCGTCGTAGGCGGCTCGTAGTTCGGCATTGGCCGTGCGCAGTTGCTCGAATAGGTCGGTACGATGCAGGACATTGGCCGCAAGTTCAGCGATGTCATTGAGGAGTTCGTGTTCCGCTTTGCTGAGCGGGGTATCCCGTGCCAGTAAGAGAACCCCTACCTGTCGGTTAGCAGTATTGAGTGAGATGCCGATAACCGTATGGTCGTGGATATGCTGCAGCGCAGTCACATCCACCCATCCGGTGCCAATCAGCGTCTCGCTTAGCACCGCCAGTATCTCTGGTTGATGCGAAAGCACCTCAAGCCATCCTCGTGTGCAATCTACAAGAAATCGTGCGTTATCCGTCCGCAAGAGGGCTACACTACTCGCCTGAAACACCTCCTGCACCTGTTCGAGCAAGATCGGCGTCAATTCGGCCCACGATTGTGCTGAACGAATGGCCGCCCCGATATTTGCCAGTATGGTCCGTCGTTGTTCACGCGCCACCTGCTCGGTAATGTCTTGCTTGATCGCAATGAAGCGATTGATCGCACCGGTTTCATCGGTGAATGGCGTGATCGTCATCTCTTCGTAGTAGAGACTGCCATCTTTACGCCGATTGATCAACCGGCCTCGCCATGGCTGACCACCGAGAAGGTGTGACCAGAGGGCAGCATAAAAGGTTTGATCGTGCTTACCTGAACGAAGGAGACGGGTTGATTGGCCGATGGCTTCAGCGGCAGTGTAGCCGGTCAGGGTGGTGAAGGCCGGATTTACCCACTCGATAATCCCATCGCGATTGGTGATGACGATAGCGTTGGCCGCGCTGTTAAGTGCCTGTGCCTGTAAGCGTAGCCGGTTGTTTTGTTGATGAAGTTGATCTCGATAATACGCATGTTCAATTGTAATCGACACTTGGCTAAGAAACGATTCGTGTTTGATAATGTAGTCACTTACGCCAAGCCGTAACGCTTGCAACGGAAACTCTGCGTTGCTCGGTTGGGCCATTACAATGATCGGTTGGGTGAGCCGACGAAACTGAGTCAGTTCTTTCACCAGATCGAGCATTGCCAGGCGGGGTTTGTCACAATCGATGACAATCACATCACCAACCGATTCCCGGTGGTCGATTAGGTTGAGGAAGTTGATCCCACCACGGACCGGGATACAGTGAATATGCGGTGCAGTACGTTGCAAAAAACGGATCGTTTTGTCACCATCGGTGGTGTCAATCTCGATGTACGAGACGGTAATGGGCTGATTGCGGCGGGCTTGTTGTGAGTGAAAACGCCGACAAGCTTGATCAATAATTGGTCCGATCCGGTCGAGGTAATCACCACGTTTAATGACATAATCATCAGCACCGGCTTTCAAGGCGCTGATGACCATCTGCTCGCCGCCACCTCCGGTAAGAATAATCACTGCCATCGGTAAATTACAGGCTCGAATATGTGACAACAGATCAAGCCCATCACCGTCCCGTAAATGGAGATCGAGAATGACAGCATCATACCCGGGTGCAATCGCTGATAGACTGTTGAGATAAGTATAGGCTGCGTGATATGAATGAAGATGGGTAATCGAGATTGCCGGTTCGTAGCTCTGCATCGCTCGCCGAAAGAGATCGGCATCGAAGAGATTATCTTCAATCAACAGCAAGCGGTATGGGTGTGCTGCCATGGGGTATCTCCAAGTAGAAGGTTGCCCCGGCGCCGGGTGTACTCTCGGCCCACACATAGCCGCCCATCCGTTCGATAGCTTTACGCACGATTGCCAAGCCAACCCCAGAGCCGGGATATGATTCTTGTGGATGTAAACGTTGAAAAATAGCAAATATGCGATCGTAATCACGTATATCGAACCCAATACCGTTATCTTTCACCCACAGTCGTACTCTATGGTCCTGTACTTCGGAGCCGATTGCCAGTCGTGGTTGAGGTACGTGCGCGCTAAACTTCAGGGCGTTATCGATCAGGTTGCGCAATGCGAGGCGCAGCCCGATCATGTCGGCGCGGATCGTCAGGCAGCGCAGGTCGCGCTCGATAATCACATTGCGTTCCGCAATTTGATCGGCGTAGGTTTCGAGAATCTCTTCGAGCAGATTGATGAGATCGATCTCGGTATATTCAAGCGATTTGCGCTCAATGTGGGTGTAGGTCAGCAAATCGTCAATGAGCTGATACATCTGTGTAACCGCAGTGCGAATGTTATGCAGGCACTGCTGTCCGTCGGCATCGAGGCGCTGAATGTGGAAGCGTAACAAGATTTGGCTGTAACCGTCAATCGTGCGCAGCGGTGCTTTGAGATCGTGTGATACAGCAGAAGTAAACTCTTCTAACTCTTGATTGATGTGACTCAATTCAGCATTGGCCGCTTGCAGCGGAGCCGTCCGTTCGGCAATGCGTCGTTCGAGCGAGTCGTTCAGCTCTTGTAGCTCGCTGTTTGCCGCCCGGAGTGCTTCATTGATCTGTTGTTGCTGGCTAAGCGTCCGCCATCGTTCGTATCCGAGCCAGCCTGCCATGACCAAGACGAAGAGCCAGCCTTTTACCGTTTGCCAGCTTGTCAGTTGTTCAGTATCACTCACGATCAGTGTGAGCAACCGATCAGAAAACGCAACCCATGCTCCGGCTAGAATGATATACCAACTCGTCAATCGTAAAGCACTGATCAACGGATTGCTGATCGCCTCGTGTGGTGTTACGGATGACATAGTGCTGTCCCAAGAGGTAGGACGTAAATGGGAATGAAGACATCGGACGGGAATGTAGGTGCAGAGTTTTCAGTATATCATAGCATACGGGTGTATTCGATGCTATGCTACAATTCATAGGCATTTGCACAGCTTGCGCCGGTTTGACGGCATTGCAGAGGAGGCGGCATGGCGAAGGCTGGTGTTCTCTATGTTGGGACTGATAGTGGTTTGTATATTTTGAGTGATCCGGGTGGATTAGGACGTTGGCGCTTGTTGCCCAATGTGGCGTTTCCTACTGAGCCGGTGTTTGGCTTGGTTGCTGCCGATTCGCGAAGTCTGGTGATCGCGACGAAACAAGCATTTTGGCGCAGTGATGATGGTGGGCAGCAGTGGCGTGAAGCTGATAGTGAGGATCAAGCATTGTTCAATTTTCTGGCCGGTGACCGGTTGCCGGTCGCAACGGTGCAAGGGATGGGAGTGTGGCGCGAGCATCACGTACCACTTGCCGGAGTTAATCTGCTTGCCGTTCTGTCAGGGAAGCAAGAGGTGTTGCTCGCGTCAGTCGATGAGGGTTCCCGTCTCCTCCGCAGTGACGATGGTGGCAAGTCGTGGCACCCTGTCACTACGGAGTGGCAGGGTGCTCTCAGTGCCTTAGCCCCCAGCAGCTACCATATCGATGTGGTATGGGCTGGGACCGATAGCGGTCAGATTTGGCGCAGTGATGACCGGGGGCGAACGTGGCAATATGTAAGCACAGTGCCGGCGGCAGTACGCTGTATGGCGGCAGTACGGGTGGCCTAGTTAATAGCCGTAGAAGTCGGTGTATCCTTCGCGGTCAAGGCGTGCCAACATCTGTTCGAGCCGTTCGGCGCTGCGCGGTAAGCGGCCACTACAGAGGGTAAGTAAGCTGCGCAGCGCTTGGCGGAACCGTGGTGTGTCATCACCACGGACACGAGGCAGTAATCGTTGCATAAGCTGCATATCGAGCGCTTCCAATGCACTCATTCCACTTGCTTGCTCGATGAAGCGCAACGTCTCACCGAGCGCTCGGTATCCCGCCGGCTTGCCGGCTGCACTCAGATGCATTTGGAACTCGGTGAGTAGGTGCCATACCTGTTCGTCAATACGCTGCCCATACATCGTGCGTAACGCTGGCAGATCGACCTGTTTTAACTCGATCAGATTGGCCCTGTCGAGCACTTTGTCGCTCAGCGCAAAGGTGCTTTCATCAACATTAACCGTGCCGATCAGCCGTACATTGATTGGTAAACGGAATGGATTACGCACGGTGCCACCGCCGGCGAGTGGTGTTTCGGCGAGCGGAGTACCCAGATCGATCAGTCCGTCGGCCGTTTCCATTGCCGACAAGATTGGGGCAAGGTAATATTCAGGTCGGGCCAGATTCATCTCATCGAGACAGACAATGTACGTTTGACCGGGATCGCCTGCGGCTGCAAGCAGGTGACGCAAAAATGGTGTTGGTTGGTATAGCCCGGTCAACGAATTGTAATACCCTAGCAGATCACGGGCGCTATGCCAGTCAGGTTGTACGGCTACCAGCAGATAGATTGGATTCGCTTGACCCTCTCCAACCCCGATCAATGCGTCGGCATACAGGCGGGTCAGCCACGTCTTACCACTACCGCTGGGCCCGGCCAGAATGACCAACGGCCGGGCTTGTACGGCGAGGTGAAAAGCGTATAGCGTTTGATCGTCGATCACCATCCCGCGTCGCCGAATAGTAGCTGCGATCTGCTCGAACAGCGGTGCTCCCGCTACATACACTGCCGGTGTTTCGCGGAGCGTATTGGTTGCTACCAGATCAAGCTCTGCTAGTTCCATCAACACTTCATTGAGCGGCAAGAGCGCACAAAGATCATCAATCAACCGTTCAGCCGATGGCAAATTCTCCCACGGATAGACAAATCCGGCCCACAGATACTGTGCCTGGCGTTGTGTCAAATAATGATCGATCCAGCGCATCCCCGGCAGTGGTGGCCGGCGACTGGTAAAGCGGGCCTGTCCCTCGGTGCCGATCCGGTCAATGAGCGGCTCCCACGAAGGACGGGCATCGCGCCAGAGTTGGGCTAATTGTGGCCGGCGGGTGCCCCAGAGTTGCAGGCCGGCTGCAACCGTGCGTTCTGCCCCACTTACCGTCAGCATAACCCCGGCGCCGCGCGGTGGCCGGTCAAATGCAAACCAGTAATCTTCAATCGGGTCACGCCGACCGCGCCCACGGTCAATTGCGCGACGTGTCTTAAAACTCAGCTCGTACAGTGGCCATTGGCGAGCCAACAATTTTGCTGCGCGCTCGGTAACTCGATTGGCGAGCGCCACCATTTCTGGATGGAGCAGGCGTTGCACCGCTTGCCAGCGTGGTCCAACGCCGGGTTCGAGCAAGGCTTGCAGGGCGGGTAACGAGAACGGCATCAGGCTGTGGGTGGTCGCAAATAGAATTGCGGATCAAAGCCGCGATCATTGTCTATTTTAGCGGCTTGAAATACATTGGCTAACTGTGGCAACATCTCACGAAGTTCGTTGCACAGCGTATCAATGGTCTCGGTTACCGAATCGACATTCAATTGCTCAACCGGGAAGAGGCGAGTCGCTGTCAGGTGTGCGAGGATCGATGCCTGACGACCCTGAGCACGCAGTACACCACTAATCTCAAGATTGTCTTCGACATTCGGTTGATCGATAAAGAGATCAAAGACTCTTGCTGCTAAGAGTTCGATATCCGCTGCTTGCCGTTCTTCGTCGCTCAGCGGGAGAAAGTAGGTTACTTCTAGCAACAGTGTGCTCAGCGGCTGGACTGATGGCATCTGTTCATTGACGATCTTATGAATGATGTCGATAATCGGTTGACCGTGCAGTGAAGCGACCGTCAGTTCAGCCGGCCAATTCACCGTGATCATCGCTCGGAGCGGCGGCTGCATCCACACCCCATTCGTATCCAAATTGGGCGGTAAACACGTAATGCGTAGGTTACGTCCAAGACTGTGAACGTCGAGCAGTTCCTGGGTGTGCGCAATTGGAAGGTCTTGTTCTTCAAGACTCTCAATGAGTAGTGAGATAAGTTGCTCGTAAGTGAGCATAAGCTATCCTCTGGCACAGTCTGGCGATACTGATACCTCGATTATACCATTATCGCTCTCACTACGGTGTGTTTTGGCCGCCTTGAGCTAACGAATTTGGCTACACCTCATTCAGCCGCCAAACCAACATGATGCGTTGAAGAGGTTTGCAGAGAAGTGTCGCATCTTGCCCATGTCAGTCATGTGCGTCGAGCATGTCGGCTTGTCCTGAGTTGTTGTATCGATCGGCGAGATACAAGTTCCCACTCCAACCCCAACTACAGCGCCCGTTGCTCTCTGGTATAATACCCTTTGCTGTTTGAACAATACCTGAAAGCACGATGGCAGTTCAATCACTCTACCGCAAATGGCGTTCCCAGACCTTTGCCGAGCTGGTAGGGCAAGAGCATGTGGTGCAGACACTGCGCAATGCAATTGCCGAAGACCGGGTCGGTCATGCCTATCTGTTCACCGGTCCGCGCGGTGTTGGGAAGACGACAATGGCGCGGTTGTTGGCGAAGGCGGTGAACTGTCTCCATCCCGATCCCGCGGCTCGTCCGTGCGGTACCTGCGAGATGTGTACCGCTATCGCTGATGGTCGTGCCGTTGATGTGATTGAAATGGATGCTGCCTCGCATACCAGTGTTGAGGACGCACGTGAGATTATCGAGCGGGTGCAGTTTCGCCCCAGCGTTGCTCGCATGAAGGTCTATATTATTGACGAGACCCACATGCTCTCGACGGCAGCGTTTAATGCCCTGCTCAAGACATTGGAAGAGCCGCCCGATCACGCCCTGTTTATTCTCGCGACGACCGAAGTGCATAAGGTGCCGGCGACAATTTTGTCGCGATGTCAACGATTTACCTTCGTGCGTCATAGTGTAACCTCGATGGCAGCCCACGTGCGCCGGATTGCTGCTGCCGAGGGTATTGTGCTCGCCGAAGGGGCGCCGGAAGCGATTGCCCGTGCTGCGACCGGGAGTATGCGCGATGCACTCGGTATTCTCGAACAGTTAGCCTCGTTCGTTGAAGGGCCGATCACGCTTCAGCATGTGCAAAGCTTGCTCGGTATGACCGCTGCTGCTGAGGTTGATGCGCTGATTGAGGCCCTGCTTTCCGCCGATCTGACCGCTGCGCTGCGTGCGGTGAATGCTGTGGCGAATCAGGGCGCCGATCTGCGCCAGTTCGCCCGCGATGTGGTAGAACGGCTGCGTGCCGTGATGTTGCTCAAAGCGACCGGCGACCGCACGCTGCTCGATCTTGGTGATGATGAGGTGGCGCAGTTGATGCAATGGGCACAGCGGGCCGAAATGGCGGCATTGGTGCAGTGGGTGAAACTGTTTAGCGGCCTCGATTATCAGTTACGTACCACTCCCTATGGTCATCTCCCGCTCGAAGTGGCGGTCGTCGAGGCGTTAGTAGCTCCAGCCCCCGTCGTCCAATCGGTCACGCCGCATCCACACGCAGTCCGTCCCCAACCGAGTCCGTCGGTGCCTGCTTCGCCCACCACTTCGTCGGCACGCCCAACCACCGATCAGAGCCTGGCGTTTGCGGTCGCCCCCGCACTCGCGCAACCATCGGCGCCGGTCAAACCGAGCCGCGCAACGCCTCCGCCGTCCACCGAGCCGCCAACCTCCTCTCCACTGCCCGCAACACCGCCGGTCGCGCCGCCAACCACCACCGAATCAGAAGTGGCGCCCACTGCCGATCCGCCGCCCCCGCCGCCGGCAGTATGGGCGGCAGTACAGCAGAGTCGCCCACCGGTTGATTATCCCGCGGCTCGTGCTGCCGATGCCGATCTGTCGCTCCTCGAACGCCTCGAAGCAACGTGGGAAGACTTCAAGCGCGATGTGCGCCCGCGTAGTCCTACCGTACAGGCTCTGCTCAACAGTGCGCGACCCTACGATGTCGAGGGGAATACCATCGTTTTGCTCGTCACTTCGACCTTCCATAAAGAGCGGCTAGAAGATCCGAAAAATCGCGCCATTATCGAAGAAGTTCTGCGTCGTCGGTTTGGTAAAGCGTATGCAGTGCGCTGTACGATCGAAGAGAAGTCGACTGAGCCGACCGATCTGCGCGGTAAAATTCGTGAAGCCCGCAAAGATGAATTAGTGCGCGCTGCCCTCAATATTTTCGATGCCCATATTGTCGGTATTGAGCCACTGGAGCAAGAACCGGAATAATTGCTGTACAATCTATCGGCAATATGGTACCCTGTGTAAAAGAAGTATATCGTGATATGGTGCTATTCAGCGAAAACGCAGATGGTGATAGTCCTGTGACAACGCGACATGATAACTGTCACCTTCCAAACCCGAACCTAAACCTCTTTATCCGTGTGTGAAAGGAGAAACCTCGATGAATCAACGCCAACTTATGCAGATGGCTCAGCAAATGCAACGCCAGATGCAGAAGGTGCAGGAAGAACTGGCCGCAACTATTGTCGAAGGGACGGCTGGTGGCGGCGCGATTGTCGTGAAAATGAACGGCCATCGTGAAGTGCAGTCGATCACTATTTCGCCTGAAGTGGTCGATCCTAACGATGTTGATATGTTGCAAGATCTTCTGCTGGTCGCGATCAATGATGCGTCGCGCAAGGCTCAGCAATTGGCCGAAGAGCGCATGCAACCACTGACCGGCGGTCTGAAAGGTCTTTTCTAAGTTCGTTATGGGGAAAGTATGACCGTTCACCCAGAGCATCATCTGATCGCCGCTCCGGTAGCCCGCTTGATCGAGGAGTTTGCCAAGCTGCCCGGTATTGGCCCGAAAACAGCCTCTCGCCTTACATTTTATCTGCTGCGCGCCGAACCAAAGCAAGCCCAAGCGCTTGCCCAGGCAATCCTCGATGTCAAAGCGCAGGTGGGTTATTGCCGACGCTGTTTCAATATTACGGTCGATGAGCTGTGCCCAATCTGCCGCGACCCCTCACGCGATCAGACCAAAATCTGCGTGGTTGAAGAGCCACTCGATGTACTCGCTATTGAACGTACTGGCGCCTATCGTGGTCTCTACCACGTGTTACACGGTCATATCGCTCCCCTCGAAGGTATCTACCGCGAGGATCTGAAAATCGATGAACTAATTGCTCGTGTGCGCAGTGAACCGGTGAATGAAGTCATCCTCGCTACGAATCCCAATACTGAAGGGGAAGCAACGGCGTTCCTGTTGCTCCGCGATTTAGCACCGCTTGGGGTCCGAGTAACGCGCCCGGCCCGTGGTTTGCCAACCGGTGGTGATTTAGAGTGGGCCGATCCTGAAACCCTCGGCTCAGCATTAGAGGGCAGACGGGAATTGTGAGAATATCGTGCGTGAGGTTGGGTGCAGGGTAATTCTGCCCCTTCCTCTGCGTATAGTCACTCTTTCCTTCTCCCCTGTCGTGAGGAGTAGCCGGGTATGAGGGGGATCATCCCCCACAAGTGAGCAGTACGTTCATCGCTATACTTAGCCCCTTCTCCCCATTGGCGAGGAGAAAGTCCAGGGATAAGGGGCTTCTTCCCTGCGTAAGTGCTTGACCATGCCTTGACAACGTAATCTATGAACGTCACCACGATCCTCAACGAAACTATCACCGGTGTCAAAGGCGCCCAATTTGCCGGGATTGTCGGCACTGATGGTCTCGGTGTCGCAATGGTGTACCATCCTGCTGCTGCCGAACTCGACCTTGACATCGAACTGGCCGAACTCGAACTCGCCGAACTGGCCTCGCGTGCTACTGCCGCTGCTGCACGCATTGGGGCCGGTTTCGTCCGTGATCTGGTCATTGAAACCGATGTCTTGCTTATGTTGGCAATCCAGATCATGCCCGGCTACTACGGTGTCCTCGGTGTCCTTAGCGAAATGGCTAATGTGGGAAAAGCACGCTTTGCCCTCCAAGCAATGGTCGAACGGCTACGAACTGAGCTATAAGCCCATTGCGGGCGTTTGTTGGTCGGCAATGACCCCGCCCGACATCGGCACCATCTGCCGAAAGATGTGGGTGAGCATTGTTGGGGCGTGTTCGCATAACCCGCAGTGTACCGCCGATGGTTGGATCATCGTGCTACGGGTAGCCGTCAGCCAGCGGAAGCGCTCATAAATCGGCAGTTCGCCAAGTGGGCCGGCTGCCGCACCGCCGGCACATATCAACTCAAAAGCCGTCAATTGCTCTCGTATTGGGCCAAGATCGAGGTCGGGCCAGAGTGCATGAATCCGTGCTTCATCGAGATGAAATTGAATACCAAGAAACCCCTGTTGCCGACAAAGCAAAACGACACCGATATTGATCTGCTCACCGCGCTCAACCCGCGGGACCAACCGCAAGAGGGCGTACTCAAAGGCGCTCGCGGGCATCGATAGCCTCCTGTACGAATGCACGCGGCGCTGCTAGCCGCAGACGAAGATACTCGATATACGCTTCCCGATGGGCTTCGAGCGATGGGAACCTTGGATCAACGAGCCATTCGTCCGGGACAAGCTCTACAATTTCCCTAAGTAATTCCGGGGTGATCCGATGTGTCAACTCGGTATCAGCCGCTGCCAAATCGTTTGCCGCCGGCAACAGCACATGATCGCGGATCTGGTTGAACGGCGCGCGGGCGCGTTGTTGATAGTCGTGCCACGTATAATGCATATAGAGCGCTGCGCCATGATCGATTAAAAAGAGCTGCCGGTGCCACCAAAGCATATTCGTGTTGCGCGGTGTCCGATCGACGTTGGTGATAAACGCATCAAACCAGACGATCATCGAAGCCAGCTTGGGATCGAGTTTGCGGGTCGTCGTTGGTTCAAACGCTAACGCGCCGGGCAAAAAATCTACCGCTAGATTCAAACCGGCGCTGGCCATTACCAAATCTTGTATCTCGCCGTCAGGCTCATTACGCCCAAGGGCTGGATCAACCTCGATCAGGACGAGTTCGGGTGCCGGTAACCCTACAGCGCGGGCGAGTTCACCACAGATCAACTCGGCTACCAGCACTTTAGGCCCTTGTCCCGCCCCACGAAACTTTACCACATACAGGCCATCGTCATCGGCTTCAACAATCGCCGGCAACGAACCGCCTTCGCGTAACGGTTCTACGTAACGGGTTGCAGTGACTCGCCGTAACATCAGCGCTCCAATTTCAAGATGTATCCCGTCTGAGCGGGAATCTCGCTAAACGGTTGATAGTCAATAATTGCTCCATCACTGATGGTCAACGGTGCCGGTGTGGTCGGTGGTGTTCCGTACAATGGTCTCAGCCGGTACGTTCCTGTCGGTAGATCACTTCCACTCACCGTAAGCGTGAACGGTTCGGTTGATGTGACATCGAAATTAATGATCACAAGAACAAGATCATCGCCGCTGCGCCGAATATATGCCGCTACATCATCACCGTTCGCTTGCAACGGTATCAAATCGCCGTGCGCCAATGCCGGTGTGTTGATGTGCAAGTGTATCAACTGCCGGTAGGCGTTGAGTAATGAATCTGGATCTTCGTCTTGCAGCATAACATTCTTGACCGGATAATCGGGTTGTGGCAGTTGCCACGGAAAGCCGCTGGTGAAGCTGCCAAACTCCTCTTTCGTCCATTGCATCGGTGTGCGAATGCGCTCATCGGGTTTGACACCAACCATCCCGATCTCTTCACCATAGTAGATGAAGGGTAATCCCGGTATTGTCAGCAACGCGAGCGCTGCCAGTTTGGCCTTGGCAATATCATCTCCCAGAATCGACATCACTCGATTTTGGTCGTGATTGGTCAAAAACGGTGCCCAACGTTGGTAGGGGAGTTGGGTATAGGCATCTTGAACTGCTCGCATAAAGAGCTTGCTTAGCCCGGTATTGGCCGCTCCGACGATCTGTTTGGCGACCTCAAACTCGAAATAGTAGTCGAGCTGGTCAGGGTAATAGGGCGCTAGTGTGCGCGGGTTACCGTTAAATACTTCACCGACGGTGAATGTTCCCGGTAGCTCGCGTTCAAGAAAACGACGGAAATTGCGCAGCCATTCAAATGTCTCGGCAGTATCTTCTTGCAGGGTGTAGTATTCGATCAGATGCTTGATCGCATCGAGTCGAAAGCCGGCCACGCCCATCTCTTCCACCCAGAAGCGGGCAATGTTGTAAGCTTCTGCAGTGACCTCAGGATTACGATAGTTGAGATCGGGCATCCCGCTCCAAAAAACACCATAGTAGTACTCATCACGGAACGGTGATTTGTGCCAGACGACGTTATTGCCGAACGGGCCGCGATAGCCGGGATCGATTGCCGACCAAAGATACCAATCGCGATAGGGAGAGGTGGGGTCGCGTAACGCTGCTTGGAACCAAGGGTGTTGCGTACTGGTGTGGTTTAACACCAGGTCGATAATAATCTTGATCCCACGCTTATCGGCTTCGGCGACCAATCGCTTAAAATCATCGTTGGTACCGTAGTCTCGTTCGACCGTGTAGTAATCAATCGTATCGTAGCCATGATAACTGGCTGCTTCGGCAACTGGCATCAGCCAAATGCAGTTGATCCCAAGATCGGTGGTGGTCGTTGGATCGCCGTCGTTCAGATAATCGAGCTTGGCGATAATCCCGTTAAGATCGCCATTCCCATCACCGTCACTATCGTAAAACGAACGCACGAAGATCTCGTAGCAGACGGCACTATTCCACCAACCGGTTGCAAGCGGAAACGGGGTTGCCGTCGGGCCGGGCGTGATCCGGGGTGGTAGCGTTGGCAAGCGCGGATCACGGGTTGGTGTCGGCGGACGGGTATTGGTTGGGGTGGCAGCCGTGGGAGGAGACGCAACAGGACTAGGGACTGTAGCGGTCGGTAGCCCACACGCTGCCAAGAGGATTGCAGTCAATAAGAAGAGAGATATTCGGTGCATACAAAACCGTTTTACTGTCAATCATTTTGTCTGTCTGCATTATATCAGAAACGGTGTCTTTGCGTCGCTTGGCGTCGTTGCGATAAGTCACTTTGCTCCTTAGCGTTGCGTGGCGTCTTTGCGTATTTCAGCGCCTTTGTGTTCCTCTACTACGCAACCCCTCGGTAAACCGGCGGGCGCCACCTTGTGCGGGATGGCGAACAGCATCATGCGCGATGCCGAGTTTCGTCAATGCTTGACTTGCGATCCGGCCCATCGCCACGACCGGACAACCGGCAAAGAGCGCGCAAACTTGAGCTAAGAAGGGTAACCCAAGCGCTAACTCATCGTGCCGCGGGGTGCGATTGCTGTGTGGATTACCGGGTTGGTGTGGATGCAACGGGAACGCATTCCAACCAACTGCAAACAGGTTCAGTGCTGCGAGTTCACGATAGACGATGGTTGCCGTCTGTTCACGCGAGATTCGCCCATCATTGGTAGCCAGCCGGAATCCGCGTGCCACGCCAAATTGACCAAGTGGCTCAATCCCGTCGAGCAGAATCTGTTCGCTGGTAAACGGGACTCCGGTACGGCGTGCCCCTTTGTATCCCGGCGCTTCACCGATTAACAAGAGATCGGGTCCTCGCTCTAGCGCTAACGCTAAGGCAAGGGCCAAATTGGCCCGTCTCGTCGCATTACCGCGTTCTTCTTCGCTACTGGTGGCCTCCCAAGCGTACATATTCACCGTATTGACCGGTGCTGGTAACGCAGCCAATGCTTCGATAATGGTTCTAATACTTGTCTCCGTTGCGTACAGCGCCATAATTGTGACTTAGCAAAATTATCAACTTCAAGCATTGTGCAGACAACACTCTGTAACTGTTTGGGATTATAGTGGATTCAGCGAATAATATGGAGGTGGGTCATGTCAACGTCACCGACAATTTGGGAGATAGAAAGTCCGGTAGGGCCGATTGCGTTTCGTGTATCTGGGCAAGGGCGACCCCTGATCTTAGTGCATGGGTGGGGAGGTTCAAGCCGGTACTGGCTAGCAGCGCCGGCATTTTTGCCCAACCGACGGCTCATTGCGATCGATCTGCCCGGATGTGGAGCATCACCGGCACCGCTTGAACCGGTAACACTCGATTCGTATGTTAAAGCCATCGTAGCAGTCGCCGATGAGCTAGGTCTCGATCGCTTTGCCCTTGCCGGGCATTCGTTGGGTGCAGCGGTAGCGCTTGCAGTTGCCGGTCAGGTTGGCGAGCGGGTGGAACGACTAATCTTGGTCAGCTTTGGTTTTGGCGCCAATGTCTACGAAGATAGTCTGGTGACGGTGGCCGGTGCCCAGTGGCAAGTAGCTGCTGCATATTGGCGTCCGTGGTTGGTATGGTGGCGTCCATGGTGGAGCGTCACTCAGCAGTGGCGCGAGGCATGGTGGACGTTACCACCGACACCGGAATTGCTCGCTCGCCCGATGGTCCATCGCCCACTCGACCGATCACTGCTAGCACAGGGAATTGCCGATTTGGTAGCCATGGATCCCTTAGTGGCGATTGAATCGGCGGCGATTATGGGCCATCCCCAGCTCAAGCGTGCTGTTCGCCGTCCTTTACCACCAATGTTGTTGATTAGTGGTCAGCATGATCCGGTTTTTCCGCCGATCAATGTACGGGCCTTCAACCGATATGTCCCTGAGGCGCAGGTTGTCTTACTTCCCAATTGTGGTCATGTACCAATGGTTGAAGAATCGGCTACGTGCTATCACACAATTGCACGCTTCCTCGATGGAGAAAACGATTATTCGTCGTAACTTTTAAACCATAGATAAACCATAGAATTGAGCGTAATGACTCATTGCCGCATGATAAAGAGCAACATTTCTGTCACCTCTTGCCTGTGTATGCTATAATGGGCAAGGTAATGCGCGGAGTCGACCGACTTCGCTCTGAACAGGAAGGTTGCCTTCTATGCGGCGTGGCGCGTTACTGTTTCTACTCATCGGACTCATCATCATCATCGGTGGATTTGCGGCTTTCTTGTTGCTACGTGGTGGTGCGACACGACCTAATGCCGGAACTGAGCCGAATGTACCTCCACCGCCAACAGTAATCCCATTGGTGAAAGTCGTACAAGCGGCTGTCGACATTGAAGCAAATACCTTGCTGAATGATCCGACCCTGCTCGAAGTCGTTGAGGTACCGATTACCGAATTCGATGAGCAAAACGAGTTTAGCAACATCAGTGATGTGCTCGGCAAGCTGCTGATCAATCCGGTGGTCGCCGGTCAACCCATTACGCGCAACAATATACGTGACGCCGGTCTTGCTCAGCGTCTACCCACGGCTGCACCCAATCAGCCGCGTGTGAAAGCCTACCCGCTTGTGGTCAACAGTCTCTCCGGGGTTGCTGATCAGATTGCAATAAATGACTTTGTTGATGTAGTGGCGACCTTCTCGGTCGAGCGCCAGATTATTCGGCCTGGACCTGCCCAAGTTATTACCGTGAATGATGTTGATCAACTCGTCCGTGAGTATCAATACGGTGAGACCCAGAACTTATTGACTACCAAGACCATTATTCAGCGTGCCCAAGTGTTACAGATCGTGCGGCCGGCAGCACCGGTACAAGAGGGTGAAGCGGCGCAGGGGCAAGGTACCGCCGGTGCCTCCAATTTGCAATCGTCATCAAGCTTGCCGCAAGTTGATGCTTCTGGTCAACCGATTACCGGGCCGCAGCTAGAAAATGCAACACCGCCGAGTACCTTGACGGAAGGGATTTGGATCGTTGTGTTGGCGCTGAACGATCAGCAGATCGAGCTGCTGGAGTTTGCGTTGCAATCAAATGCACGGATTGTGTTGGCATTGCGCAGCAGTGACGATGTGGCAATTGAGCAGACGACCGGTGTGACCATTGATTTACTGGTGCGTGAGTTTGGGTTGCCATTGCCACGCCCGTTGCCACCACGGGTGTATGGTGAAGCTGAGGTTTTCGTTCCTGAACCAACGCCAACTCCGCGGCCATGAACTATTCCAGAAGTGCTGGCTATAGGGTACAATTAGATAAGGTAGCAATGTTCGGTACTTGCGTCCGTTGCCAAGCAGACATATCATCATCCGAGGAGCCACCGCATGAGTGAGGGTGAAAAGATTCGAGTCATGATCGTCGATGATATTGTTGATACACGCGATCAGCTCGAAAAGTTGCTCTTCTTTGAAAAAGATATTGAGGTTGTCGCCAAGGCGAGCAATGGACGCGAAGCGATAGCTTTTGCCCGTCAATATCGCCCACAAGTTATCTTGATGGATATCAATATGCCCGATATGGATGGGATCGCAGCCACCGAAGCGATTCTTACCCAAGATCCGGGTATCCAAGTTATTATCATGAGCGTGCAGGGCGAGACCGATTATATCCGACGGGCGATGTTGGCTGGCGCTCGCGAGTTCCTGATTAAGCCGATCAGTGCCGATGATCTCTATCGCTCGATCCGTCATGTTGCCCGCTTGGCAGCAATGCGTCCGGTTGTGCCGGTGGCCGGCGGGGCAGTAGCCGGCGCGGTTGGTGCTGCTCAACCATCGGCCGATGGTCAGATCTTTGCCGTCTTTAGTCCTAAGGGTGGGGTTGGCGTTTCCTCAATCGCTGCCAATCTGGCCGTGGCTATCCGTCAGCAAACCAATAAAAAGGTTGCACTGGTCGATGGTAATGTTATCTTCGGTGATCTGAGCGTGCTGCTCAATCTCCGCGCCGATAAAACGATTATCGACGTTGCGTCGCGGATTGAGAACCTCGATCGCGATTTACTCAACGATGTAATGGCGACTCACCCAACCCAGGTGAAGGTGCTCTTGGCCCCCCCTGATCCGCAACGTGGTGAACTGGTCACAGCCGATCATATTCGGGCGATTCTTGAAATGTTACGGCAGGAGTACGACTATGTCGTGGTTGATACGCCGGCTTCATTCCAAGATCGCTCACTTGCCGCGCTTGATTTGGCTCAGCGTGTGATTACCCTTATGACCCTTGAGATGCATTGCATCCGCAATGTCAAGCTGTTTCTCGAAGTTGCCGATCTGCTTGGCTACCCGAACGATAAGGTCATGCTGGTGCTCAATAAAGCTACGAATCGCACCGGTATCCGCGCTGAAGAAGTAGAAAAGCATCTCCAGCGGAAACTCGCTCTGCAAATCGGTGATGCTCCTCACGAGATGACACTGGCGATCAATCAGGGTACACCGATTGTTATGGCAAAGCCTAATCATCAGGTGGCAAAAGATATTATGAATTTGGCCCGCGAGTTGGTGGTAAAGACCGACAAAGAGGCGGTTGCTGCGAGTAGTCCGAAGCCGAAGCTGTTCGGTCAGTGGTTACCACGACGTTAATGAAATCTTAGCTTCGTACAGTTACTTGCGCTTGTCAGGAGGTGATCGCGATGTCGTTATTGAAACGAATTGGTGGTGCAACTCCTCCGTCGGTAGAACCGACGGTGTCGCGGTCGCCGGTGCGCCCTGAAACCGGACGTATAGCGCCGGTTGGTGTGCCGAATACGGAAGACACCTTCCGAGAGTTACGTGCTCGTGTGCAGGATCGTCTCATCAACGAGCTAAACTCGCAAGTTGATTTGAATAATCAGGCGAAAGTGCGTAAGCAGGTTGAAGAAATCTTTAACTCGATTCTCGATAGCGAAAGTATTGTGCTCTCGCGGGCTGAGCGCCAACGCCTCTTCGAGAGCATTACCGCCGATATTATCGGTTTGGGACCGCTCGAGCCGTTGCTGGCTGACGAAGAGATTAGTGAGATTATGGTCAACGGCCCCAAGCAGGTCTATATTGAAAAGAAGGGTAAGTTGATCAAGACCGATGTGACGTTTGCCGATGATGATCATGTGATGCGGATTATCGACCGCATTGTGGCTCCGTTGGGCCGCCGGGTTGATGAATCATCGCCGATGGTTGATGCCCGCCTCAAAGACGGTTCGCGGGTGAATGTGGTAATCCGTCCGTTGGCGCTGAATGGACCGACAATTACTATCCGCAAGTTCCGCAAAGACAAACTCACCGTACAAGATTTGGTGCGCTTTGGCTCGATGTCGCAAGATATGGCTGATTTTCTTGCCGCTTGTGTGAAAGCGCGCCTCAATATTGTGGTTGCCGGCGGTACCGGTTCCGGTAAGACTACACTGCTGAACGTCCTGTCGTCATTCATTCCAGAAGATGAGCGGATTATTACCGTCGAAAATGCGGCGGAATTGCAACTTCGCCAAGAACACGTGGTGACCCTCGAATCGCGTCCGCCAAACGTGGAAGGTAAGGGCGAAGTCACGATCCGTGATCTAGTCATCAACTGTCTGCGGATGCGCCCCGAGCGGATTATTGTCGGTGAGTGTCGCGGCGGTGAGACCCTCGACATGTTGCAGGCGATGAACACCGGTCACGATGGCTCGATGACGACGATTCACGCGAACACACCACGTGATGCGGTGAGTCGTATCGAGACCATGTGCTTGATGGCCGGTATGGATCTCCCCGCACGTGCTATTCGCGAGCAGATCGCGTCGGCCATTCATGTGTTCGTCCAACAATCGCGCCTGAAAGATGGTTCACGTAAAGTGACCCAGATTACCGAAGTCGCCGGTATGGAAGGTGATGTGGTTGTTCTCCAAGATATTTTCGTCTTTGAGCAGACGGGTATTGATGAGAAAGGCAAGATTGTTGGTCATCTGCGACCAACCGGTGTTCGGCCGCGCTTCCTCGAAAAGTTTGAAGCGCTTAATATCTTCTTGCCGCCAACTATCTTTGGGTCGTCAGAACGATTTAGCTTCTGATCTGCTCACTGCTTACCGGCGCTAGAAGGAGGCGTTGATCAGTATGGATGCTTTGCTCTCACCCGAAATGATGCCGGTTGCACTCACTGTGTTGGGCTTGTTGCTCCTTGTACTGGTCGGAGCAGTGGTGATGCTGATGCGCCCATCGGCTACCGTCGATGTGTCACAGCGCCTTGAGACGTTTGCCGGCGGTAAGGTGCAAGAGCGCTCGAATGAACCAATTGCGCGACAGGCAATCGAACGGATCGACGCAGTGGTCGCCAGGAGTAAGCAGGGGAGTTCAATCAAGAATGAGTTGTCCCGTGCTGCTCTGAAGTTAACAGTGGCCGAGTTCTTCGGCTTGAAACTTGGCGCTGCCCTCCTGGGTGGGGTGTTCGGAGCATTTTTGGGACGGGCGAGTCCTTATGCTGCGCTCGCTTTAGGTCTGTTGTGTGCTATCATTTTCGCATTTCTCCCTGATATATACGTGAAAGTGCGTGCTGCACAGCGCGTGAAAGCATTCAATAATCAGTTGGGTGATGTGATAACGATGATGGCTAACGCCTTGCGTGGCGGCTATAGCTTTTTGCAAACGCTCGATATGGTTGCCCGCGAAGCACCAGACCCCGCTTCCACCGAGTTTCGTCGGGTTGTGCAAGAAGTTGGACTTGGTCGTTCAACCGAGGAAGCTTTGCAGAATTTGCTCCGACGGGTGCCGTCTGATGATCTTGATCTCCTCGTTACTGCGGTTAGTATCCAAATGGAAGTGGGTGGTAATCTGGCACAAGTACTCGATACCATCGGTCATACCATTCGTGAGCGCGTGCGAATCAAAGGTGAAATTTCAACGCTGACTGCCCAAGGTCGTATTTCATCGTGGATTATTACTGGTCTTCCAATCGGTCTAGCTGCGTTTATTACTGTTGTTAATCCTGAATATATGGCTCCTCTTTTTACATTTGGGCTGCCACCCCAAGCGTGGTGTTGCATGCCGGTAACGTCGCTGTTTATGATCGCATTAGGCTATTTTGCTATTCAGAAGATTATCGATATCGAAGTGTGAGGTGCAGCGATGATGGATATCTTAGTTCTCACCGGTGTTTTAGTGATAGGAGCTGCACTGATTATCATCGCCGTTAGGCAGATGAATCAGTCGCGTGCAATTAGTGAGCGTCTCGATCAATATACCGATGTTTCATTGTCGCTCGAAGAGTTGGAATTGCAGCAGCCGTTCCGCGAGCGTGTGCTTGTTCCAATGTTTCGCGCGTTGTTGAGTTATTTAGGTCGCTTTGGACTCAAGCAAAATCAGGAGCGCTTGCGGGCGAATCTGCAAATGGCCGGTAATCCCGGTAATATTTCACCCAATATGTTCATTGGGTTACGAATGGCGCTGGCTATTACGTTGGCGTTTGTCATCAGTCTCCTGGTGATAGGTCGCTTGCCGTTTATCCAGGCTCTGGCCGGTGTGGCAATTGTATTTATGATCGGCTATATTCTGCCTGGTATCTGGCTTGATCGTAAGATTAAAGAGCGCAAGAAGAATATTCTTAAAGCGCTCCCTGATGCGCTTGATCTGCTCTGTATTAGTGTTGAAGCAGGTCTCGCGTTCGATTTAGCACTGCAACGTGTGGCCCAAAAGTGGGACAACGAATTGTCGCACGAGTTTCAGCGTGTGCTGCAAGATATCCGGCTTGGCCGTACTCGCCGTGAGGCATTACGCGATATGGCAGTCCGTACCGGTGTCGAAGATGTGCAGACGTTCGTTTCAGCAGTGATCCAGGCCGATCAGTTGGGTGTCTCGATGTCAAAGATCTTGCGCATTCAGTCCGATCAATTGCGTACTCGCCGCCGCCAACGCGCTGAAGAGGCTGCCCAAAAGGCACCGGTTAAGATGTTGATTCCGATGGTCTTCTTGATCTTCCCGGCGCTGTTTGTTGTCATTCTCGGCCCCGCAGTGCCTCGGATTATGTCGGCATTGGGGGTGATGAATAGTGGCATGGGTAATTGAGTGTGAAGGTTCGAGTTGTAAACCAGACTCGGCGCGCTGTCCTCGCGTCGCACTGCGAGGTGGCGCGTACCTTTTTTTCTCGTGGCCGCGGTTTGTTGGGTCGCACCTCATTACCGGAAGGCGGCGGTCTGTTGATCGAGCCTTGTAACAGTATTCATATGCTGTTTATGCAGTTCCCGATTGATGCGATCTTTGTTGACTGTCATGGCAATGTGGTGGCACTGTATCCATCATTACCACCATGGCGCCTCTACGCCGGTCATCGCCACGCACGGTATGTGCTCGAACTTCCGGTTGGTGTGATCGCGACAACCCAGACGGCGCTCGGTGATCAGATCGTTATTCAGCCGACAACATAATAAGCGTTGTTTGAAGATGAGACAGCATCGTGTTGATTGGATTTGGCTGACGCCGGTGCTCGGCGTCGCTTTTGTTGTGTTGTATCTGACAACCCTCACCGGTGTCCATACGTATGATGCGCTTTCGTACATTCTCGATGTTGACCGTAAGCCGTGGCCGGAATTGTTCCATCCTCATCATCTCCTCTACGGTCCGTTAGGAGCTACAATCCGAGCCGTTGCCATTGGTTTGGGATGGCAGGGTAGCGCCGAATTGTGGCTGCAAGCTACCAACGCGCTGGTCGGTGTTGTCGGTGTGGTTGCAGTGTTCGTCCTCTGTCGTGTCGTGACTGGTACGACGGTACCGGCGCTGGTGGCAGCACTAAGCGTTGGCTCGAGCTATGCCTATTGGTACTACGCTGTCGAGGTTGAGGTCTATACGCTTGCTACTGTGGCCCTGATCGTTGCGTTGATCTTGTTGGTCCAATTGGTACGGACACCGCGCTGGCAGACGGCATGCTGGTTGGGGCTGATCAACGGGATTGCCGTATTGGCTCATCAAACTAACGTCTTGTTGGTCGTACCGGTACTGTTAACCATTGGATTAACGGTTTCCGATCTTCGTACCCGCTTGCGCTTTGCAATCGCTTATCTGCTCCCATTGGGACTTCTAGTTGGTGGGGCGTACCTTTGGGTCGCCTTTGGCGTGAGTGGGATGCGCCGTTGGCAAGATGTGTGGTTGTGGTTGACAGGCTATGCCCGCACCGGTTTCTGGGGAGGGGCGATTGATGCGTCTAAGCTGGCCGGCTTTGCTAAGGGCTGGCGTGAAACGCTGGCGATGAATGGTGGCGGTTGGGTGGGGTTGATTGCCCTCACCGTGTTACTAACCGGTTGGCGAGGAATTGCTCGGCTGCCCTTCCCGTTACTGGTTGGTGTCGTGAGTTGGTTAGTGGTGTATGGCCTGTTTTTTCTCTGGTGGGAACCGGACAATATCGAGTTTTGGATTGCTAGTTTACCACCGCTGGCAGTGCTGTTGAGTGCAGCATTGTCCGTTGATCATCCGCTTGAGCGGCTGCACACCGGTGGAGCCGGGGTGATCGGTTTACTGATCGCAGTCGTGCTCTTGAGCCTGAATCTGCCGGCAATTAAAGAGCGTGGAGATCCGACACGCGACCTCCAGCGTAGAATTGCGGCATCTTTGGTTGATGCCAGTAATCCCGGCGATCTGCTGATTGTTCCCGATGGAGTGCTCGAACTGTATTTACCGCACTACTGGCAGCGTGATACCGTTTACAGTCTGAATCAAGCAATGACTGCTGGCGGCGGTAATTGGTCTGTTGCTTGCCAACTTATTCGCCGACGGATCGACACAGCCTTAATGAGTGGCTACGCAGTGTTCATTGCCGATGACGCGCGACTGCCCTTGCCGGCGCCACCCGACCAGCCGCCTACCCCTGCCGAGCGGTTCGGTTTGGCTGCCGAAACGGTATCAGCTTGTTACACGCCGTTCGAGACAATGTTGCGTCCGTTGGGATTGGCCGATGATCTTCCTACCTATCGGATGATCCCAAGTGCAACGGCGCTCGCTGTCGGTGAGGGCTGGGATTTTCGTAATGGACGTTGGGGATGGCATGCAACCGGAGTTACGACTGAAACGATAATTACAACCGGTTGGCAGATGACACCGGCCATCGATCCAGCTTTGCTCAGCCCACCGGTGTCGTTCACGCTTGACCGAGTGACAGCACTAGAGGTTCGCATCGCCACCACGACGACGGCTCGTGATGCCCAGCTCTTCTTACTCGATCCGGCAGGTCAGACGAGTGAAGAACTCTCGGTGCATTTTACGCTTGATCGTGGGTCGGAAATGGCAACGTATCGGATTGATTTGACAGGATTAGCAGAACGGCTCGATCGGGTCGGTGGTTTACGCTTCGATCCGGTAGGTATTGGCGATGGTGGAACACTTATCGTTACGTCAATTCGGCTGATCTGGCGCTGAAGGGGGTGAACCGTCTCAAACTTCATGCCCGCTTAGGAATAAATACGTATAAAGTAACCCACCTGAACCAAGGGAAAGGATAAGTTTGAGCAAAAACGGCAGATCGGTTGGTGAGATAAATGCTTCGATCAGCCCTGCCGCAACTAATATCACGGCACAGCTGATCACGAGAATAATGGCGCGGCGCCTGGCGATCATCAGCGCATTCCGCCGGCTGAGTGTTCCCGTCCCGGACGTAAGATAGCCCACGCAAGTTGCAAACCGGCGCCACCGGCGATAAAAATGGCACTGAGTTCGAGCGCAAGATGGCCGATGACAAAACTCCACAAATTATCGGCGAAGGCGAAGCGTTGAGCAATCCCGGCAACAGTACCCAACAACAAGCCGTTTGTCAACAGAATATAGAAGGTGTAGATACCAAAGGTTATCCCACCGGCAAACGTGCGGATAGCAACATTCGTCATGATCTCGGCTGAAGCAGCAGCAGGCCCTTCGTTAATCCGTAACCACCACTCTTCACCGTTTTGAATCTGGGAGACAATACCGTCGATTCCGGGAACAAACGATTCACCCAAGGTCGGATCGCGAAATGCGGCGATAAACGCAATGATTGCCGGTAACAGAAAGACCAAGGCTGCGGTGAGCGTCATCAGCCAAGTTGCGCGAAACGTGCGCGGTAAGGTCGTGCGAAAGAACGTAAAAATCCGGTTTGGCTCGTTGAAACTGTAGCGATAGATAGTACCGTGGGCGCGGGCAACGAGCTGGTTGAGATACACAGTCTGTGGATGATCAGGGAAGTCGCGGCGTGCAATCGCTCGGTACAGACTTGGCGGTACAACTCACCCAATTCGCGTAGTTCCTCCGCCGGTAATTGGACAATGCTTTGATGCGCTTGATCAAGTAGCGCTTCAAGTCGCGCCCACGCGCTGCTGCGTTGCCGAATCTGACGGTCAGGTGTAATCATTGCTTGATGAGCGTACCGTTTGTTAACGGTTGGCCGAGCAGCGCTGCCGTCAGGAGTGACGGGTCTGGCCCAATCAGACGCACTTCAAGATCGGGAAGGGTCTCGACCAACTGCCACATCAATTCGAGTTTACTCCGCATCCCGCCGGTGACATCCGCAGCACGCGAGGCGCCGGCGCCGTGTAACACCTGTGCGATATTGGTGTGGTCGATCAGCGGGATTGGTTGGGCTGTCGGATCACGATGTGGATCGGCGGTATAGACTGCTGCTTCGCCGACGAGAATGATCCGTCGTGGGCGAATCGGGCTATGAAGGGCGAGAAAACGTAATAGTGCCTCGGTTGAGATAATCGCGGTGCCTTGCACGGTATCAAAGGCGACATCACCGTGGATCACGGGTACCAAGCGACGTTGCAATGCGGCACTAATAGGTCCGATCTCCCAGTGGGTAATTTGGCCGTGGGCACTGCTCAGGGAGGCCGATGGTTGCAAACAGACAGCCGGTACACCGGCTGTCAGCAGTGCATCAACCACAATCCGGTTGAGACGCAGGGCAGCGGCAGCAGTCAGCGCGAACCCGGTATGGTCAGCATCAATCGGTGTACCAAGATGGACACCATAGCGCGCGGCGTAGTGATGACCAAACGAACCGCTCCCGTGACCGAGCACGATGGCTAGGGTTGGATCGGCAGCGCGTGCTGCGGCAACTGCACCGGCCAATGCCTCGATTACAGCGAGATCGGCTGATTCACGACCGGTTTTATCGGTAATAACCGAACCACCGAATTTGACGAAGGTATACACAGCGTTTACGACGGAAAGATGATCAATACCCCTAATACGGTTATACCCCACAACACGATACTCAACGCTAACGGACGATCTTGCAACACCAGATCTTCGGGGGTGCCACCGCCGTCGCGCTGATAGATCAAATACAGGTAGCGAAAGATCGCATAGACCACGAATGGGATGGTGATCATGAGCATCGGAAACGGCTCTTTTGGGGCAACGGGTGCCGAAAAGGCTGTCATACTGTACGTCATCACGATGCTCGCTGTAACGATTGCCTGCATCTGATCGAGCAACGGGATCGAATACTCGTCAAGAATGCGCCGATGATTGCCGGCCCCATCTTCGAGTAACTTTAATTCGTGACGACGTTTACCAATACCGAGAAACAGGGCAAGTAGCCCCATACAAACGATCAGCCACGGGGTGATGATAATATCGATAACCGCAGCACCGGCAATCGCTCGTAAAATAAATCCGGCGGCAATAATTAAGATATCGAAAATGACGATATTTTTCAGCCAGAAACTATAAAGAAAACCCTGCACAATCACATAGATGCCTAGTATAAGAGCAAAATCGAGATCATTGTCAAGCCAGACGGCAAAGGGAAAGACGGTAATAATCAAAACAATGGCAGTTATCGTGGCGAGTGTCGGACTAAGTAGGCCGGCGGCGAGCGGACGGTAACGCTTTTTCGGATGAGCGCGATCTTTTTCGATATCGACAAGATCGTTAATCAGATAAATCGCGCTCGCCGCCATACAAAACGCGATGAACGCACCGATAACTCGCAAGAGCTGTATCGGTTCGGTATACCACAGTCGTTCTTCCGAAAAGGCAATTGCGGCGAAGACAAAGATATTCTTGATCCACTGCCGTGGACGCATTGTCCGCAACAGCGCGCGGAGTGACTGGATACTCAGTGGGGTGGTGCGTTCAATTGATTGAGAAAAATCTTTCATTTCTACCCTATGTGACATCGCTGCGATGCGCATTTGTCTTAATTGTACCACGAGTAATTAACCGCTCGTGCAGGTGTCAGTGTTTGCTCAACTTCTCTCATTCGTGTACAATGGCGCATAGACTATTGTCAACTGTACAATCGGGTAATTAATCTTTGCATCATGCGTGAATTGTTAATCGCTACCCACAATCCGGGAAAACTACGCGAGTTTGCTGCGATCTTTGCCGATCTCAACTTGCGGCTCTACTCCTTGAACGATCTCGGTATTACTACTGTGATTGAGGAGACCGGGCAGACATTTGCTGAGAATGCACGGCTGAAAGCCGAGGGTTACCGAGCGTTAAGTGGCTTACCGACACTCGCTGATGATAGCGGACTAGAGGTAGCGGCACTAGGTGGTGCGCCGGGTGTCCATTCAGCCCGTTACGGTGGAGTAACAGGTGCAGCGCAGTTGCAGTATCTGCTCGATCAAATGCGCGATATACCGTGGCACCAGCGCATAGCACGTTTCGTCTGTGTGATCGCTATCGCTCATCCCGATCATCCCACCGAGTTGGTCGAAGGTGTTCTCCCCGGAGTTATCGAATTCACTCCTCGGGGTAGTGGTGGGTTTGGATATGACCCTCTCTTTTACATTCTCGATGAAGATGCAACTTTAGCAGAGCTGAGTATCGAACGAAAAAATCAGATTAGTCATCGTGCTCAAGCGGCCCGCGCCGCACGTGAGATATTGGCTCGTTGGCAAAGTATGACCATCAACCCGTAGGAACGCCTGGTTGTGTGTTCCCTGGATTGGACACCCGGTTGTGCATGCTCGCAATAAAGGAGATGATCAATGCCGATCCAAAAAATGGATTACATCTGGTTCAACGGTGAGCTGGTGGAATGGGATAAAGCAACCGTTCACGTTATGGCGCATGTCATCCATTACGGCACCAGCTTTTTTGAGGGTATTCGCTGTTATGAGACGCCGCAGGGACCGGCCATTTTCCGTCTTACCCCTCATATGCAGCGGCTGATCGATTCGGCCAAGATCTATCGCACTACTATCCCCTATACGCTCGACCAGTTGGTTGCAGCAGTAAAGGAAACGGTACGCGCTAATCGTTTACGTTCTGGCTACATCCGGCCCGTCGTCTTCCGGGGTTATGGCGAGATTGGTGTAAATCCGCTGAACAATCCGGTTGAGGTTGCCATCGCTACGATTGAATGGGGAAAATATCTCGGTGCTGAAGCAATGGAACAGGGGGTCGATGTCTGCATTTCATCATGGAACCGCTTTGCCCCAAATACGATGCCGGCCTTAGCGAAGGCGGGTGGCAATTACATGAACTCACAGCTGATCAAAATGGAAGCGTTGACGAACGGTTACGCTGAGGGTATTGCCCTTGATGCTGATGGTCATGTGAGCGAGGGTAGTGGTGAGAATCTGTTTCTGGTGCGTAACGGTATCGTTTATACCCCACCGCTCACCTCTTCCATCCTGAGCGGTATCACCCGCGATACGGTGATGACCCTCTTGCGCGATCTGGGAATCGAAGTGCGTGAACAGATACTGCCACGCGAGATGCTCTATCTGGCCGACGAACTCTTCTTCACCGGGACAGCAGCCGAGATCACACCGATCCGTTCGGTTGATCGCATCCCAATCGGTATAGGCCGGCGTGGGCCGATTACTGCCGCAGTCCAGGCAGCCTTCTTTGGAATTGTTCAGGGTGAGCAGCCTGATCGCTACGGATGGCTGGAATACGCCTGACCGGATCATCGTTGAGTCGGTGCGTG
The DNA here is from genome assembly GCF_049970315.1 of Chloroflexus sp. GTDB lineage: Bacteria > Chloroflexota > Chloroflexia > Chloroflexales > Chloroflexaceae > Chloroflexus. The sequence goes on along the minus strand of NZ_JBMFNE010000010.1, from coordinate 26,379 downwards.
TTCTATTCTAACCCGTCTGACTGATGCCAAGAGCGAGTTGCGCAACACTGATGCACCTCCTCTTGGCGTCAGTGTTGTGTGGCTGGAGACCATTGCCAGTTCTAGACAACATGCCGTATAATACAAATATATCTGTGCAAATGGTTTCTATATATAATGCAAATGCTTGACAAAACTGTCATCCGGTGTGATCGGGTTACGAAAACCTATACCGAGGGCGATGTGCAGCGCACGGTACTGCACGACATCACGATCACGGTCACTGCCGGTGAGTTCGTTGTGCTGCTCGGCAAGAGTGGTAGTGGGAAGAGCACCCTGCTGAATCTGGTGAGCGGGATCGATACCCCCACATCGGGGACGATCTGGGTAGCCGGTCAGCGGCTCGATCAGCTTAGTGAACGTGAACGAACGCTGTTTCGCCGTCATTCCATCGGGTTCGTGTTTCAATTCTACAACCTTGCCCCCACGCTGACTGCACTGGAAAATGTTCTGTTACCGCTGGAGTTGAACGGTCAACGCGGTGCGGCAGCGCGGTCAACAGCTTTAGCTATGCTCGATGCAGTTGGATTGGCAAATCGCGCTCATACCTACCCTGACCGTTTGAGCGGTGGTGAACAGCAGCGGGTGGCAATCGCTCGGGCGCTCGTCCATAATCCCGATCTCGTGTTAGCCGACGAACCGACCGGCAATCTGGATAGCGACACGGGTGCGCACGTGCTCGATCTGCTCGACCGGCTTACTCGCCAAGTGGGGAAAACACTCGTGATGGTGACCCACAGTCGCGAGATGATCGGGGTTGCCGATCGGGTGTTGCAATTACGCAATGGTCGAATCTTTGAAGATGCTTCATTGCCGACACGATGAGTAGCTTGTTAGCTGTAAACGATGAGATATTCAGCCGATCGCAAGGCGTATTGGTTACTGTAGCCTTGTTACCGGCATCTATATGATGAAGAGGTACAGTCAATTTTGAAATATAAGGAGGTACGTAACGAATGATCCATACCAACCACCATACAACCCCCAAAGCTCCACGCTGGATCAAGACCGAAGCAGGTTTGTGGGCGTGGGCTACGAATGAAGAGTGGCGCCGCTTCGCCGATCGGGCGCTGAGCGTGAGTGAACGTCAGCGATTGTTGGAAGAAGCTGAGCGGCTCCGTTCTCAGACGATGACTATTGCCGACCACGCTTAGTAGCGGGAATCGGTGCAATATAATTGCGGGTGGTACGATTGCCACCCGCATCATAGTTTAAGCAAAACATACGCTCATTCTTATTCCTCTGCTCTCACCCCTAGGACGATCCGACTACCGCGCGGAATGTAATCACCGTTGTTGAGACCAACATAACTATTCCCGGCTTCGCGTGCGGCGCTCACAACTTGATTCGGCGCATAGCGGTCAAAATCGGGAATACGATCACGTCCTTGCACATCAATAAATACGAGGATGACCCCCGGCGTATTGGCTAAAATGGCTTCTGCCTCTGCACGGCTGCGACCGATGACATCGGGAAAGCGCACGACATCGCCTAAGCTGACGTAGATCGTTACTCGATCACCCTGCGGAATACGCAGCGTAGCACTCGGTGATTGCCTGATGACGAAATCGGTATCAATCGTTGGATGTGGTTCCTTGACAATCTCCACGGCAAAGCCGGCGGCTTGCAATTGGTTAGCGGCAATATCTTCGCGGGTTCCGGTCACATTCGGTACTTCCACTAGCAATGGCCCTAAACTAACGGTGTACGATACCGGGCTGTTGACTTCGACAATGGTGCCGGGGGGTATGGTTTGCGTAATGACAATTCCCTGCGGTACATCGCGATTGTGTTCGCTGCTTGGCGCAGGGAGAAGCCGATTTTGCTGTAACCGTTCACGTGCTTCACCGTCACTTAGCCCCACGAGTTCTGGCACAGTTGTTGTCGTAACAAGGGTAGGTGTGGGGTCACTGTTCGTGCTTTGACCACCAGGCGATAGAGTTGTTGAGGGACGTATTGGGTTGTTTACAAACAGATTGTTAAAAACCCCGGTGCTGATCAGGAAAACGACGGCCAGTATTCCAACGAGCATCAACATGCCGACGAAAAATGCACCGCATCCCAAACCTTCTTGCCGAGAATTGCGTACCGCAGCTTGACGAGGGCTGGGAATAGCCGTCGGACGACTGGCGGTAATTTGCGCCGAACGCGGTGGGTTGGGATTGGGTGGGCGAGCCGGTGATGGTTCGAGTTGCGGACTGACAACGGTGACTTGGGTGACCAGTTGTTCGTAGTTATGCAATTCCTCGGCCAGCTCCAGAGCCGTGCGTTGGCGTTGGGTCGGATCTTTGGCGAGTGCCCGCAGAATAATCGCTTCGAGTGCCGCCGGGATGCGTGGATTATAACGCCGCGGTGGTGGGGGAGGCTCGCTGATGTGCTTCATCACCACAGCAACCGGGTTATCACCGGTGAACGGTAGCCGGCCGGTAAGCATTTCGTACAGCACGATGCCAACCGCATAAATGTCCGATTGTGGAGTTGCCGGGCGTCCTTGGGCTTGCTCAGGTGCAATGTAGTCGGCCGTACCCAACGTAATCCCGGTTTCGGTCATTGCCGTCGATAAATGACTTTTAGCGACGCCGAAATCGGTGATCCGTACTTGCCCGTCATCAGTGACGATAATATTTTGTGGCTTAATATCGCGGTGAATCAGACCGGCACGGTGGGCAGCGTGCAAGCCACGTGCGATCTGTTCGCCGATGCGAACGGCGCGTGGAACAGCAAACGGTGCTTCCCGGTTGATCAACTGCTTCAGCGTAACGCCGGCAACGTATTCCATCACAATATAATGTCGATCACCGTCCTGACCGACATCGTAGATGTCCACTAAATTGGGATGGCTGACCATTGCCGCAGCGTGGGCTTCATGCCGAAACCGGGCCAAGAAATCTGGATCGGTCATTAGGTGCGGGTGTGGGATTTTAATCGCAACTGGGCGTTGGAGGCGGAGATCACGGCCCAAGTAGACCCGAGCCATTCCACCTTCACCCAGCAGTTGTTCGATTTGATAGCGACCGTCAAGGAGTTGTGGTTGCATGGTTACATCATCATCAGATCAAAGTATTATGTTCATTCGATGATCACTTTCCGAGCCGGATTAGCCGTCGGAAGCGGGAGTGCATCGAGGTGAGCTTCAAGCACTGCCAAGTTGACCACATCATCACGATTGTACGTAAGAAGTGTTTGCAATGCAGTGTGATCACCGTACTGCTCATACCGTGCCCAGAGCTGAGGTGCATCGCGCCCACTAAGACCGGCAGATGCGCGTGTAATGCCGAGGCGATCTTCAACTCCTTTTAGCCCGCCGTGTAGCCCTCGCCGACGGCATTCGTATAATAGATCACGATGGTCAAATTCTGCTTTCAAATCGATATTCAATTGACGTTTGATCGTCGGTAAATCAAAGCTGCTGCCGTTAAATGTGACAATTGTTGAGATGCCTTCAAGCGCATCGTACAGTGTAAGATCGTAGATTCCACCGTTGATCAATTGGATCGTACCGCGATCATGTCGGTAAATCCCGATGACGCTGATCGTGCCGCTATATGTAGTTTCAATGTCGAGATAGGCACGCATGCTAGCTCCTCTGCCTGAGGCTTTCTGGCTTCATTATGGCATGTTACCGGCGAGGCGTCAATGCACGTTGCAACTGCCTTGCAGAAAATTATTTAGAAATTCTAAATAATCTATCTAAGTTCCCTGACAAAATATGCTATAGTGATCAACGTTTGCAAGGTATGATTTGTTTCATGTGAGGCAATCGTATGAGTTCCACTGTACGCCGGATCATCCTCGATACTGACCCCGGGATTGATGACGCGCTCGCGATCTTGCTTGCCCTCGCATCCCCCGAAATCGAACTCATCGGTCTCAGTGTGGTTCACGGCAACTGCACGCTGGCCGAGGCCGTTGCCAATGGGTTGGCCGTACTGGAATTGGGCGGCGGCCACCATGTGCCGCTCTTTGCCGGTTGTGACCGGCCATTGTTGCGCCCGCTGACCACCGCTCACGACACGCACGGTCAGCGTGGGCTTGGCTATGCCCACTTGCCGGCAGCCACCATCCAGCCGGCGTCTGGGCACGCGGTGGATTTTATTATCGACACTGTCTTGGCGGCACCCAGTGATGTAACCCTCGTGGCGGTGGGACCACTCACCAACGTTGCGCTGGCGCTCCGGAAAGAGCCGCGTCTGGCCGGTGCGCTACGCGAGATTGTGATGATGGGTGGTGCCTTACGTGCCGATGGTAATGTGACGCCGCGGGCCGAGTTCAACGTTTTCGTCGACCCCCATGCGGCGCAGATCGTCTTTTCGGCAGAGGTTCCCTTGATAATTATGCCTTGGGATGTTACCCGGCTTGTGCGGTTGCACGAAAACGAAGTGCAGCGGTTGGCGGCTGCTGGTAAGCCCATCGGCCAATTTATTGCCGACGCGACTCGCTTCTACATCGAGTTTCACCGGCGGTATTTTGGGTACGACGGCTGTGCCATCAACGATCCGGCAGCGTTGGCGCTCGTGTTCTACCCTGATTTAGCAACGTATGCTGATGTGTTTGTCACGGTTGAGACATGTAGCCCATTAACGATGGGGTTTACCGTCGCGGATTTTATGCTGAGCGATGGCCGTCGTCCGAATGCACGTGCGGTGGTGGCCTTTGATACGCCACGCTTCCTCTCCTTGTTCACTGAGCGAATGCAAGCCCTTGAGCGACGGTTGTACGGGTAATGTAGCCTTACTTTACACCCGCCGTAAACGCATTCGGATCACGTTTGCTAAAAAGGTCGCCGCTTCGAGGCGTAAAGCGATAGCGAGTAAGGTGTAGAGGACGACACCGATACTTCCGGCCACTACCACCTGCACGAGCGGTGACCAACTACTCCCGAAGGCTACGATACCGCTAACCGCTAAGGTCATTAGCGTACTTGCCAACAATCCTTTCAGCGTTGCCTCGCCGAGGCGTAATCCGTTCAGTGGTAGCGAACGTTGCAAAAGCCAAGCAGTGATGATCGCATGACCGATCCATTGCGCTGAATTCCCCAAGACCAAGCCCAAAAAGCCTAGTGACGTCCATTCAGCCAATGGAATGGCCACGGCGACATAACACAGAACGGCTGCACCCTGAATCAAGTTGGGTGTCAGCGTATTCTTGCGTGCATAAAAAGCAAACAGCAGTATTTGGTCGATGGCTGCTGCCGGTAAGCCGGGTAGATAGTAGAGCAGCGCCAATGCCGTAATCGCAGTATCCTCAGTGCTAAACGCACCGCGCTCGAAGAGGGTAGCCGTGATCGGTAAACTTAGCGCCGCCAAACCGGTTGTTGCCGGTAAAATGAGCAAGAGCACTATTTTGAGGCCCATCGCCAGGGTTGATCGGAATGCCGCTTCATCACCAATAGCACTTTGGCGGGAGAGGGTTGGTAATACAGCAAATGCTACTGCCGAGGCGACGAGACCTAATGGGAACTGGATCAGTGTCGTCGCAAAGCGCATTGTCGATAGGGCAGCCGGAAAACCGGAGGCCAGCCAACGGTCGATGGTGACACCAATCAGCGAGAAGCCGATTCCCAATGTGACAGGGGCGTAGAGACGCAAGATACGGCGTACCGCCGGATGGCTTATATCAAACCGGGGGCGGAATTGGGCATCACGCAATCCCGGTAACTGAATGGCCAGTTGGGCGCAGGCACCGAGCAGTGTTCCAGCGGCAAGGCTCTTGATGCCAATGTAGGGAGCAAAAACGATGATTCCTACGATCATGCCGGCGTTAAAAGCAGCAGCGACAAAAGCCGGTAATAAGAAGCGACGTTGTGCGTGTAAAACAGCCGTAACAACGCCGGAAATACCCATCAGCGTGACAGCCGGCACGAGCCAGCCGACAAGTGCAATCGCTTCGGCTTGCAACGCAGATTCGGCAGGACGTGAAAGCAAGGTGATGGCGAGTGGTGCTTGCCAGGCCAGCAGCGCGCTGGCAATGGTCAGCATAGTAAAGGCCAACGTGACCACTGTCGAGACAACGTACCAGAATTCAGTGCGGTCACGTTCGGCATACTCACTGAAGACCGGCACCAATGCTGCACTTACTGCACCACTAATCAGTAGCTCGTACAGTGCGTTGGGGAGTGTCCACGCGAGTGTAAACGCATCGACAGCCAATCCACGGCTAAAGTATGCGGCAATGATCGGTTCACGAATCAGCCCCAGCACACGGCTGGCGATATTTCCCAGACTAATGAGTAGTGCTGCCAGTGCGATGCTACGAAAGATACTACCGGTGGAGGAAGAAGTTTCTGTCACAGATACTACTCTCCGCCCGCCGTTGAGACAGCCTCACCGGTAAACTGAGCAACAATCCGCTTAAGCGCCTGTGGTTGGACACGGAACGTTGCCCCACCACCAAGCTCAACAATCGACGATGAGTCAATGGCATAGCGCAAGATATTCGCTTCGCTGACGGTGCGGGCAAAACTGACGAGTTCGAGCATCGTGCGTCGGTTGAGGTCGGTAAGGACATAACCGCGTAACGCCCCGGTATAATCGTCGATGCTGGTCACCTGTTGCAAGAGTCCGCGGTCACGGATCCGCTGAAAGATTGCCATTAATACCTGTTGCTGGCGTTGGTTACGACCAAAATCGCTGTCGGCGTGGCGTGTCCGGGCGTAGATCAGTGTGCGCTCACTATCCATCCATTGACGACCGGCATCAAATGACACCTCAATTGTGCCGTAATCTTCGGTGGGGTAAGCCGGGTCGTAAATCGGTCGTGGTACATCAATTTCAATACCACCGATGATATCAATGATCTTTTTGAACCCATCAAAGTTGATCAAGATAAAATTATCGACTGGAATACCGAGGAGTTTGCTAACCGTCGATTTTGCAAGCGCTGCACCTCCTCCCGGCCCAAAGCGATGTTCACCAATCGCGTAAGCGGCATTAATCCGCCCTTCGCCACCGGTTGGATAACTAACCCACAGATCGCGCGGAATCGAAAGCATACTTACTCGACCGGTATCGCGCGTGATATGCACCAAAACGATGGCGTCGGTACGAGTAGGTCCGGTATCATCCGGTCGTGCATCAGTGCCCAACAACAGAATATTGAGTTCAGGCCGACTGAGCTGCAGAGCTTCTGCCGTAGCGGTGGCCGATGGCGGATCGATCTGGGTAGTTGGGAGTGTCGTTGGCTGGGTGCTCGGAGGAGGTGGGGGACCATATAGTTCTTCTGGTGACGTGATTGGTTGTGCAGTCGGGAGCACAACCTCAGTTGGCAATGCCACTGGTGTAACAATCATTGCATCGATGTCGGCCAGCGCCTGACTCCATTCAAAGCCAATGCGTAGCAACGTGGCTACGACAATAACGCTTATGACGGTAGCGGCGCCGATCAGAATGCGCCTATGCAATGCTAACATATCCTCCTGCTCCGCAATCAGGTACCGTTCACTTCGGTGAACTGACGCAACATTGTGATCGGAGGTTGTATTGTTGCCGTCCACCTTGATCAGACGAGGATCGAAACGGTATCTGAACTGTCATCTTTTACACCGAGTGTTACTATACCATATCGAGCGAACCTCGTGAACTCTTGTCACAATGATGTGCGACTGAAAAATGACTGATGTGTGCAAATGAAGTCAGATAATTACGTTGATCTAACTTACCAATCCGACATCACCACTTTCAACCCGGTGAATGATCCCGTGCGGCGCACGGACGATCAGCGTACCTTGCCGATCAACATCGATAGCTTCACCGTGAATCACACTATAGCCAGTGTTGATAGTTACATTCTGCCCAAGCGTAAGCAGATGGTTACGCCATGTCGACCATAGGCTATCACCATCACCGGCGTACAGTCTTTGCATCCAGAAATCGTAACGGCGCAAAAGAGCTTGTAAAAAACGTAGACGGTCAACGTTGGGAGCGCCGGCTAGGGTCAGCGCGGTTGTCGGATAAAGCGTTGTCTGCGGATCAGGCGCGGCGCTGATATTAATTCCGCAACCGATGATTGCCCAGACCAATTGGCCTTCATCCCAGCCACCTTCAAGCAAGATACCGGCCGTCTTGGCCCAGCCGGCCGACGTGTTGACCAATACATCGTTTGGCCATTTTAAGCCGACAGTAAGCGATGTTTCGGCTTCAATCGTTTCGAGCAACGCTACTGCTGCGAGCCAGATCAAGGCCGTTGGGGTACTCGTGGCAGCGGCCGGTGGTTGTAAACCGAGTGAGAAGAGTAATGCACTGCCCGGTGGTGCGACCCAGCGCCGGCCAAGTCGGCCGCGACCGGCCGTCTGTTCTTCGGCGACGACTAAGACCGGCAACGCATTTGGTGGAAGGGTGGCAATGGCAGTGCGGGCCAGATCCATTGTCGAACCGACTTGGTCATAACAGTAAATGGTTACCGGTACAGTAGTACTCGGTGGTAACCCAGCCCGGATTGCATTGGGATCGAGCATGATGCATCCTCGGTACACAAAATGAAAAGTCACTAAAAATCCATCAAATGGTATGGACTCGGTAACAATTTTTCGTTATACTACTCACTACTGAAACTATGCACTTGCTCAGCGGGTGCTGACCTCTTCGCAGCGGAAAGGATTTGCGTATGATGACACTCATTCTACTGGCGGCAATGATCGTCATTGCCGGTGGAGTATGGCTATCGCTGCGTCAGGTGCAGCCCGAAGCGATACGGGTTCGGGTCCGCGATCGTGTTCAGCCGCGCCGTTGGTACCGCTAAGCACTGCTTATTGTACCGCAGCTTGTTCCTCCGCGCCTCCCTGTTGCGGGTAGGCGCGGTTGTGTTGTAACGGAACTTTTTGTCTGCCGGTACCGTCTTTCTCTAGAGTAGCCGCCTGACAGGTGATGGGAAAGGCATAATCGTATGGGTGTAAAGCAGGCGTGGCGTTGGCTAATGGTTCTCGTCGTGCTCACAATAGCGGTTGTCGGACAGTTTGCACCGGTAGCTGCTCAGAACACCGACGTGAGGCTAACGGTACGACCGGCATTTCAAGGATTCTTCCACCCCGGAACTTGGTTACCGGTCGAAGTTGAAGTAGCAAATGAGGGTGTCGATCGAACAGCAGAGATTGTCATCGGCCCGACCGGTGGCCCTTTTTTTAGTACTATCCTTGATCTTCCCGGTGGTAGCCGGAAAGGCGTTACGGTTTACGTCTATCTCTATAATCAACCATCTCGGATTCAGGCACAGTTGTTGGTCAACGGTACCGAAGTAGCAACTGCTACGGCTCAGGTCCAATCGGTACGCGAAGGGTTATTGATCGGAGTAGTTGGTACGCAGCAGCCGCGTTTACCGGCCCAGTTGGAAGATGGGACCCGAATTACGACGGTGCCGTTAACACCGAGTGATATCCCGGCTGATGGTCTTGGCCTGTCACCGTTCGATGCTTTGATCGTTACCGATGTTGCGTCAGATGAATTGCAATCTGATCAGCGTGAGGCAGTGCGAGCATGGGTGTTACGCGGTGGTACCCTGTTGATCAACGGTGATTCCGGTTTGGCCCATACCCTCGCCATCTTATCCGATGATCTCATTCCAGTAACGCTCGACGGTTTCTTGTCTCCCTTGGCCGATCTACCCTTGCGGCCACTGCGCCTAATACCGCGTACCTTTACGGTCGATCAACCATTTATGGTACCGTTGCCAAAATTACCCAACGGATTGGCATGGGGGCGTTGGTATGGCGATGGTCAGAGCATTGTGCTCGGCTTCGATCTTGCGACACCGGAATTGGTGAACTGGTCGGGATGGCATGCGTTGTGGCAAGTGCTCTTGCCACCTTCACCATTTGTCCCACCCAATTTGGCATCTATTACCAAGCTCTATCCTACCTTTCTCGAAGAGAATCTGGCGAATGCTTTGATGAGCTTGCCGGCATTCGATCTTCCATCACTCAATCTGATCGTTATCTTACTTGGTTGTTATGTAGTGGTGGTCGGTCCGGTAACGTATCTAGTGCTGCGCCGGCTTGATCGACTTGCCCTGGGGTGGATAGTCGTTCCGGTGGTAACACTCATGTTTGCGGTGATTGCCTATGGTATTGGTTACAATCTGCGTGGCGGTGACGTGATTATTAGTCAACTGTCGCTGATCAATACCTATGCTGCACCGATAGGACGTGAACGAAGCTTTGTAGGTGTCTTTTCTCCTGATCGGTCAACTTATCGTTTGCGTTCAACAGATGATGATGTGCTGATACGCCCCATTCAGGTCCAAGGGCCGTGGAGTTCAGAAGTACCGGCGAATGGTCGTTACCTGCAAGGAGTTTCTGATACAGTAGTAGAGGATCTTGAGATACCGCAATGGTCGTTGCGGGCCGTTGCAATTGATCGAGTCGTTCCTATCGATGTGCTCGAGGCACAGCTCATTGTCAATGGTGATGAGGTACAGGGGACGGTAGTCAACCGGGGAGAGCGAACTCTTGAGGATGTGGTTGTTGTGTACGGTGATCTCATCAGTCGTCTCGGTTCGCTTGCCCCTGGTGAGCGGTGGGTTAGTCGGCTTGAGCGTCCGGCCCACGCCTACGATGGCATCTCACTCAGCTACTTAATCTACGGTGAGCAGTTTGATGCGATGGCACGACTGGCGCGACCGATGCCAACAGATTTGCAATTGAAGAGTCGCGTGTTGGATGCGCTGTACGGGTATGGCACGGCGATCCGCGGCAAGCAACCGCTCGTATTTGGATGGTACACGATGCCAGAAACCATGATCACGCCGGTGGATCGTCGTGCTACAAGGCAGCAAATCGTGTTGCTGCATAGTTTGGCTCGCCTGCGTTTGGAAGACGGAGAAGAGGTGGTCCTGACCAATGGAGGCTTTGCAGCAACGTTTGAACGTATCACCAACGCAAGTAGTCCGTGCTATTCGGGTAATGTTCTCGGTGCTGCTCCTAACGTAGAGCCGGTCGTGTTACGGTTTACGTTACCCCGTGATCTGATCGGTCTCCGGCCAGATAGTATAACGATTAACGTGCGTGCGGATATGTTTTGGAGTGGGCAAATCGAGGTGTACGATTGGGTTGATGGTGTTTGGGTGCTGTTACCTACCGAGGCGGTCTTTCAGATGAGTAGTGTTGAGGTTCCGCAACCGGAACGGGTATTAGGCGGCCATGGTGTCTTACGGGTGAGGATGCAGAGTCGCGATCAAACGCAGGGAGTTAGCTGTATCTACCTCGATCCGACTGTGCAAGGACGACTACCATGACATTAGCAATCGAGACGATTGATCTCACCCACCGCTACAAGAAATTCATCGCGCTTGATCGGCTCAGCGTGCAGGTCGAACGGGGCTGTATTTACGGATTTATCGGGCCTAACGGGGCGGGCAAAACAACAACACTGCGCATTGTCGCCGGTTTGCTGCAACCGACGAAGGGTGAGGTGCGCTTACTGGGTGAACGGCTGACAACACGCACGGCGCAGCGTCTGGTTGGCTACATGCCCGATTTCTTCGGCGTCTACGATGATCTCCGGGTGTGGGAGTATCTCGACTTTTTTGCTCGCTGTTATGGGTTGCACGGATCACGTCTGCGCCAGGTTGTTAACGAACTACTCGATTTAGTCGATCTGAGCGAAAAGCGTCATGCGTTTGTGCAGACCCTGTCACGTGGTATGCAGCAACGGCTCTGTTTGGCCCATGCGTTGGTGCATGATCCACCTATCCTTCTGCTCGACGAACCGGCGAGCGGTTTAGATCCGCGAGCGCGGGTAGAGTTGCGTGAATTGTTGCGTACCCTGCGCGAGATGGGGAAGACCATCATGCTCAGCTCACATATTCTCAGTGAGCTAGCCGAAGTGTGTGACGCAATCGGGATTATCGATCATGGGCGAATGGTGTTCAGTGGCCCACTTGCCGAAGTACAACAACAACTTGCAACCGGCTCGCGGGCGCGCATCCGTGTGGCACGTACCGATAGCGTTGGGTTGGCCCTGACACTCCTCCAACGTCAGTCGTCGGTACGCACTGTGAGCGCTGCACCTGCCGATCCGCGAAGTTTAACCGTCGAGTTTAGCGAACCACTGAGTGAAATCCAATGTGCAGTGCTGCTCACCGAGTTGATCGGCGCAGGCGTAGCAGTCAGTGAGTTTAGCGCGCGGAGCGAGAATCTCGAAGAACTCTTCCTGCGGTTGACAACGCAAACGGCTGAGATGAAGGTATAGGAGAATACGTATGGCGACATCTATTCGTCGGCCATTGCTTAATCCGATCTTGGTGCGTGAGGCCCGCACGCGGATGCGCGGGTTTCGGCCGTACCTGATTTTGACCATCTTCTTGTTGCTGCTCATCATGACTGCGTTGGGTATCTATCAATACATGATCTTGCAGGCACGAAATGGTACCGTAGTGTTAAGTTCACATATCGGTCAAGCTTTGTTTCGTGGGCTGGCCTTTACCGAGATGCTCTTCATCGTTCTCGTTGCGCCGATTTTAACCAGTGGAGCAATTAGTAGTGAGCGCGAGCGTTTGACCTACGATATGCTGCTAGCCACACCGTTACAGCCGGGGCAGATGCTCTCTGGGAAGTTAGTCGGTGCGTTAAGTTACCTCTTGCTTTTGATTGTAGCATCGATCCCAGTCTTTAGTACGGTGTTGATGTTTGGTGGGGTCGATCTACGCACACTGGTATGGATTATCGTGCTATTAAGTAGTGCTGCACTCTTCTTTGGCACTATCGGCTTATGCTGTTCGGCATTATTTAAGCGCACGGCATCGGCCACGATTGCAAGCTATGCGGTTGTGGTCCTGTTATGTGGAGTTCCGTTGCTGATTGCGACGATTTGGCCACAATTTAGTAATCCGATGGGGCAAAGCCCACCGCCATGGTTGCTGTATCTCAACCCACTCAGTGCGATTGTGGCAGTAACGACAGTTGTTCCGATCATCAACCAGCCTGATATTCCATTTTTTAGCGTCAGCGATCCGTTTATGGTCGTACCGTTTCTGTCGCAATTTAGTGTTGGCGTTGTGCGCCATACAAATACAGGGCCGGTATTGATGCCGGTCTATCGGGCGACATTGTTAGGGTACTGGTTAGGGACATTTATGCTGCTCTGGCTGAGTTCGCATTTGGCACTCCCGGCACGACGTTGGCGACCGCGTTGGAGCGATTTAGGGTTTGTAGCGGTGGTAGGTGCGATTGCACTTTTAATGTGGGTGAGAATTGAATGGTGGTGGATTATACCACCGCCTGATCTATGGTTGGTACCAGACCAACCGGTACCGTTGCCGTAAGGTAGGTTGTTAGGAGGTGATTGAGCTTAAGGGTTATGACGCTGTTGTCGTGTTCACCGACAATGAGGTCGCCGTAAGGTAGGTTGTTAGGAGGTGATTGAGCTACCCCTTGACATCACTCTACGTTGAGTGACGGTGAGGTTTGCAGCATACCCACGTACCACTCGTCGTTTGGTGAGGGAAGCGGTGTTTCGCAGCGGCGGGGCAGGTACTCTTGCTTGGCGAGGGGCGAGATGGGTCGCAGCGGGGTATGTACCGCTCGTCGCTTGGTGAGGAACGCGGTTTGCGGAGTGAAGCTTCTTTGTCGTGATAGGGTCACGGCGTACCGTGACCGTTGCGCAAACCATGCCCAAACCTATTTCACCGACGGGGTGCTGGGGACCGGCATGACGCGGTTCCGCAGCAGGGCAAGCTCCCCAGGTGCGACTGCGTGAACGCACGGTAGTGTGTGCCGGGCGCTCCAGCTTCCTTCGTGCATCTACTAGCTGGTCGGCGCGTGAGCCTCGTGCATCCACAGCAACGCTGGTTGTGGTCGCTCGCGCAGGAGGTGGATGCAGAGTCACGTTACCGGTTGGCCGTTGTTCAGCGGGAACCGGGAGGTTGCTGCACCAGCCCATCCGCTATGCGGTGTTGGATGCGATACCGTGCTGGTCGATCCACGCGATCCGTTGTTTGGCGATGGTCTCGGTTCACGCGGGTAGATAATGCCACGGTAAAGTACAATATTGTCAACAGATGGCAACCCTATTGTTCATGTACGTTGTTCGCTGCCGCTCGTCGAACGCCTTATCCTGGTTTGTAAGTCAATGATACAACTACCGAAGCAGTTTAATCTGCTTACCGGATCCGCACGGCTCATTTGACGTGCCGACTATCAGACGTCGCCACACCGTACTGTGGGCACACGCCGGGTATGAATCAGACTATAATAAACTGCGCAGCACGCCGATCACACGGCCCTGAATCTGCACATTATCGGGCGCGGTATAGATTGGTGGCATCGTCGCATTAGCGGGTTGAAGACGAATCCGATCGTCTTCGCGATAGAACTTCTTTAGCGTCACTGCGTTTTCGTCAATCAGGCGAGCAGCAACCATCTGGCCATTCTCAGCGGTCTCTTGCCAGCGCAGCAAGACAATATCACCGTCGTCGATTAAGGCATCGATCATCGATTGGCCGCGTACCTTCATTGCATACACACCGTTGAGTCGGTTCGGTGGGATAACATCAGCCGGAATAACGATCTGCTCGGCACTGTTCAGATCGATCTCTTCGGGATCGGGTAATGGTGAACCGGCAGTAATAGTGCCGAGCAAAGGTACACGGCCAATGGCCTGGTCAAGACGAGCCGGTGTGAGGCCCGGCAAGCTGATGCCGCGTGAAATCTTGTCGTTTCGGATAATTTTTCCGAGGCGCTCAAGCACGTTAAGGTTATACGAAACGACCGAGGTTGACGAGATGTGCAGATCGTGTTGGATGTCTCGGATGGATGGCGAAATGCCACGCTCGCGGATAAAATCGACAATGTATTGGTAAATCTCCGCTTGTCGATCAGACATCTCACGTCTTCGCATGGCCGCTATCCTTTCAGTAGGCCGCGGCCCTAGCGGACTGCGGCAGACAAAACTAGAACTTATGAGCAATTATAACTTCCGAACACTTGTTTTGTCAAGTACGGATGTTCAAGTATATGCCGATGGCGCTGCCTATTGCAGTTTTGCTGAGTTGTTAGTCGCTTCGAGTATAATAACAAGGTATGGGAACACCAACAGTAATTTCGCATGATCGCATAACCGCTCAACGTCGCACGTTGCGAATTGCGTGGCTAACCCTGTTTGTTTTTTTTGCACTGTTCCTTGCTATTGTCACGATGGTCGTTCTGAGCCTCAGACAATGGTATCTGACGGTTACCGATGTCCATCGGGCAGTGTTAATTGTGCGAAGTTCTAATGAGAGTATTGTCTGGCAACCGGTCGGACGCACGATCTTTCAGGGGACGCGCGATCAGCAAGAGTTAGGTGAAGGCGACGTTTTGTGTGCATTACCGAATGTCGGATACGGCCAGGTCGCTTCGTTACGTTTGTTTGAGGGTAGCCAGCTCGATCTCTGGGCCGGGGCTGAGTTGCGCTTAGTCGAACTCCGTACTACGCGCTGGCATAGTGGAACGTTACAGATTATCCTCGAACAGACAGGTGGCTACATCCGGTACGACTTGCGCGGTGATCAGCCGTTTCAAACGGTACGATTTACCGTGCTCGTTGGTGATACGCGCGTCGAGTTGTTGCCCGGTGGTAGTTACAGCATCGGGATGTTTCCGCCCGAACGGCGGGTTATTCGGGTTGACGACCGTCCGGCATTGGTAGCCGATGTCGCGGTACGGGCCGGTAGTGCAACAGTGATCGGCGTGGTCGGTCAGGCGGTACGGCTAACTGCCGGTCAGCGGATCGAGATTGATCCGGCCGATTTGCCCGGTCTTCCGGTGCCGGCACGGTGGGAATTGATCCGCGATGGTGGCTTCTCCCGCTTTTCAGAGGTAGAGTATAACAATACGACGCGCACCGATGACCCAACGCTGACACGCGCAACGACGTGGCAGGTGTCGGGAACCCCGAGCTTGCCATTGTCCGAACGAGGCTTCTTTCGGCTTGCACCGATTTGTCGACCACCGAACGAGACGCTCGTTTGTCGCCCCGAAGATTGGCGTACTGCGGCATGGTTCTACCGTGTCGGTGGGCAGATAAACGGCTTTGTTACCAGTATTCGGCAAAACTTAGGCGTACAGGGAACCGGGGTAGATGTGTCTGAATTCCGGTCGCTCGTCTTTTCGTTGTGGGCGCGGGTCGATTATCAGTCGCTCACGGCAGCCGGTGATCGAGGGACCGAGTGTCCGGTTATGATTCGGATTGTAGCCCGTCGGACCAGCCCAACCGATCCTGATGAAGAACGGGTAGTGTGTATCTACACGGCGGTTAGTGATGATGCGTTACGGGTACGGGCTGATGGTGTTTTCTACGTGCGGATTGAGCCGTCGAAGTGGACTCAATTTCGGGTAGATTTGCGCGATCCGGGTTGGTTGCCCGATTATCGGTATCTGCGCAGTGTTGAAATCTATGCCAACGGGCATGACTATGACTCGCGGGTCGCAGAAGTCTCGCTGATCGGAACGCAGTAGGCCGTGTGATGTTGTACCACGGAGTTGATCTGGTTGAAGTGAGACGGATCCGGCAGGCGGTGACACGCTATGGACAGCGTTTTTTGGCCCGTGTCTATACCGCTGCCGAACGAGCCGATTGTGAGATTGCCCCTCAGGTGATGCGCTATGAGGCGTTGGCAGCACGGTGGGCTGCCAAAGAGGCGTGCGCCAAGGCGTTGGGGATCGGGTTGCGGGGTTTGGGGGCATTTGCCGTGGATCATCGGCCGCGTGCCGGCTTACATGATATTGAGGTAGTGCGTGATGCCGCCGGTCGTCCTACATTGCATTTGATCGGGGTAGCCGCGCAGACGGCCAACGCCTTGCAGATCCGTGCGTTGGCAGTAAGTTTGTCTCATACCGATGAGTTGGCAATAGCGAGTGTTGTGGCTTGGGCGGATCGTAGTGGGGTGTAACCGTATTTGTTGTTTATCCCACTAGTGGGGAATTGTCATCTACGCCAGACCTACTATAACAATAAGTACGATGGACAAACCGGAGAGCTGTTAACCAAGAGCAATATCAGCTTTCGTTTGGGAGCAGCGAATGGAAACGGATTTGCCATTTGTCGTGACCGCAGCACAAATGCGAGCGGCTGAAGAGGCAGCAGTAGCTCGTGGCGACGATTGGGCAGGGTTGATGGAACGAGCCGGTGCCGGGGTGGCGACTGCGGCATTGCACCATTTTGCACCGTTAGTCGGTCGTGATGTGTTGGTGTTGGTTGGGCCTGGTAACAACGGTGGTGATGCGTTAGTTGCAGCGCGTCATTTGGCCGATGCCGGTGCGCAGGTCATACTCTATTGCTGGCGACGTACAAAAGTCGATGCAAATTTGTCGGCGTGTCGCGCACGTCAGCCGTGTGAAGTACACGCGGCCGATGATACCGATGGCAAGCTGCTGAGCGCCGCATTGCAGACGGCGGTCTTGGTCATCGATGGACTGCTGGGGACCGGCGCGCGCCCACCACAAGCCGATCTGGCGGCAATTATTACTATGGTGAATGAGGTGCGTTCCCGACGCACCGATCTGCGCGTCCTGTCAATCGATATACCAAGCGGGGTTGCTGCCGATGATGGTCGGGTTGCGACTGTAGCGATTAAGGCCGATCTGACGGTCGCAACCGGTCTGCTCAAACGCGGGGTATTGCTCTGGCCGGGCCGTGGCTATGCTGGGACACTCGTCGTTGCACCGATTGGGTTGGGGGCGTTAGATGGAGCATTGACTATGAGTACACGATTAACCGGTGCACAGGCTCGTTCGCTGTTGCCGGCACGCCCGGCTGATGCGCACAAAGGAGTGTTTGGCAAGGTACTGGTCCTGGCCGGTTCGATAAACTATCCCGGCGCAGCGGTGTTAGCTTGTGCGGGTGCTCAGCGGGTTGGGGCCGGCTTAGTCACCTTGGCAACCGGGCGGAATGTGTTGGCGCTAGCTTCGTTACCACCGGAAGTAACCTTGTTACCGGTAGCCGAAGGTGATTGGGGAGCGATTGGGCCGGCAGCGATTGAAGAACTAGCCGATGATTTACCGCGCTATCAAGCTCTCTTAATTGGGCCGGGGCTGGGGCAAGCTGAAGCAACCCGTTCACTGGTGCTGCGCCTATTTGGATTAGATCAGGTACGTAGCCGCACGCGGGTTGGGTTTGTGGCGGTAGGTGAGACCGAAGATCATACACCGCCCCACACGGTAGAATTGCCGCCTACCGTCATTGATGCCGATGGCCTCAATTTGTTGGCGAGTGCTCATGGCTGGTTCGAGCGCTTACCGCTGGAACGGTGTGTACTGACCCCGCATCCTGGTGAGATGCGTCGGTTGCTCGGTGTGGAGGAATTGCCGCCGGATGTCGTAGCCGTAGCTGCGGAGGCGGCCCAGCGCTGGCGGCAGACGGTGGTGTTGAAAGGGGCAACAACGGTGATCGCCGCACCCGATGGGCGTACTGTGATTCACGACGGTGCTAATCCGGCGTTGGCGACTGCCGGTTCGGGTGATGTGTTGGCCGGTGCAATTGCCGGTCTGATCGCCCAAGGATGTGGACTATTTGATGCAGCAGTGTTGGGTGTCTATCTGCATGGTGCTGCCGGTGCAAAGGCCCGGTTGATGTTGGGTGATGCCGGTGTTGTGGCTGGCGATCTACTCCCGCTCTTACCGCAAGCGATCCGTGATTTGCGTGCAAACGCAAGCACCGGGTAAGCACGGTGGAAAGGAATGATCATTATGCGGATGGTTGAGATTATTGCCGCGAAACGTGATGGTCGCGCATTGACTACGGCGGAAATTGAGTGGCTCGTGCAAGGATACGCTGCCGGCGAGATTCCCGATTATCAGATGGCGGCCTTGGCAATGGCGATAGTGTTGCGCGGCATGGATGATCGCGAAACCGCCGATTTGACGATGGCAATGGCTCGTAGCGGCGACATGCTCGATTTACACGATGTCGCACCGCTAACGGTTGATAAGCATTCAACCGGTGGGGTCGGTGATAAAACAACGCTCGTGTTGGTGCCGATGGTGGCGGCGGTCGGGTTGCCGGTGGCGAAGATGAGCGGTCGCGGGCTTGGCTTTAGTGGCGGTACTATTGATAAGCTGGAAAGTATTCCCGGGTTTCGCGCCAACCTGAGCGCTGAAGAGTTTCGCCGCGCCGTCCGCGAGCTAGGTTTGGTCGTTGCTGCGCAAAGTGGTGATCTGGCACCGGCCGATAAAAAGCTGTATGCGTTGCGTGATGTGACTGCAACCGTTGAGTCTATTCCTCTGATCGCGGCAAGTGTGATGAGCAAAAAGCTGGCTGCCGGGGCCGATTGTATTGTACTTGACGTAAAGTATGGGCGTGGCGCCTTTATGCATACTCTCGACGATGCGCGGCAATTGGCACGCACAATGGTCGCGATTGGGCGACACGCCGGCCGGAAGGTGACGGCCGTGATCAGCAGTATGCAGCAGCCGCTCGGTTTCGCCGTCGGTAATGCGCTGGAAGTGCGGGAAGCAGTGGCGGCATTGCGTGGCTCAGGTCCCTCCGATTTGGTGGAGTTGTGTCTCGTACTTGGCAGTGAATTGGTGTGCATGGCCGGTTTGCGGGATGACACTGATACAGCGCGTGCCTTGTTGGTCGAAGCGTTGAACAATGGTGCAGCATGGGAAAAGTTCCGGGCGATGGTCGCCAATCAGGGTGGTGATGTGACAACGCTTGACCATCCTGATCGATTGCCAAATGCACCGGTTCACGTTGATCTGGCAGCACCGCGCGCTGGATTTATCACTGCAATTGATGGTCAAACATTGGGGTTAGTCGTGAATGCATTAGGTGGTGGTCGGGCGCAGAAGGAAGATACGATTGACCACTCAGTCGGACTAGTTTTGCGGGCAAAGGTCGGAGCGAGCGTTGCCGTCGGTGAGCCATTGGTGACCATCCATGCAGCTCGTCAGAGTGATGTAGACGCAGTTGCCGAACGGCTTGTCAGTGCCTATACTATTCATGACACGCCACCACCACCGTTACCACTCGTCGAGGAGATTATCCGGTGAAGTGCGTGATTGTTGGTGAGCATCTGCTGATCGCAACCACACACTGAGTCGTGCGAGGTTACCCATGCCGATCTATGAATACATATGCCCGGCTTGTAATGGGCAGTTTCAAAAATTAGTACACGGGTTTAGCGATCCGGCCGGTTTGGCCTGCCCGCGTTGTGGGAATACCGAGGTTCGCCGGGCGATTTCGCGTTTTGCGACGCTCAAGTCAGAAGATGACCGGATCGAAGCACTGGCCGATCCGGCAAACTTTATGGGGCTTGACGAAAGTGATCCGCGATCGATTGCCCGTTGGGCAAAACGTCTGGGGAAGGAGCTAGGTGAAGATGCCGGTGAAGATTGGGACGAGATGGTCGATCAGATGCTCGAAGAAGAGCTAAGTGGCAAGAAGGACGAGGACGACAGTGGTTCGACCGGTAAGCCCGATGATCTCGGCTGGGCTTAAATCTCGCTTTGCACAGTTTTGCATAAAAGACAATTTAGCGGTATTATAAAGTAAAGTCGCTTTTAGAATGAACGGTCGAGTATGCGCATCCTCTTCTATACCGGCAAAGGTGGTGTTGGTAAAACGAGTGTTGCAGCGGCTAGCGCCCTCCGCTGCGCCCAACTCGGATATCGGACAATTGTGCTCTCGACCGATGCAGCTCACTCATTGGGCGATTCGCTAGGGGTCGATTTGCGCGCAGAACCCTTACAAGTAGCGCCCAATTTATGGGCGCAAGAGATCAATGCCCTCCACGAGCTTGAGTCGAGTTGGGGTGTCGTCTCGCGCTATCTAGCCGATCTATTGGCATGGCAAGGGGTAGAAACGATTGCACAGGGCGAGTTATCGGTTATTCCCGGTACCGAGGAACTTTTTAGTTTACTTCAGATCAAGCGTCACTACGATGAAGGGAAGTACGATGTGATCGTAGTCGATGCGGCTCCAACCGGCGAAACGCTACGCTTGCTGTCTTTGCCCGATGTAATGAGATGGTGGATTGCCCGCCTGTTTCCGATTGCACGGGCCCTGTTGCGCGTCGTTCGTCCGGTGGCGCGACGGGTGACCGACATGCCGATTGCCGATGATGATGTGTTGGCTTCGGCGCAGCAAGCAATTGATGCCTTGATCGATGTGCGTCAGTTGCTGACCAACCAGCAAATCTGTACGGCGCGGATCGTGATGAACCTCGAAAAGATGGTTATCCGTGAGGCGCAGCGCTCATTGACCTATCTGAGTCTGTTTGGCTACGCCGTCGATGCGATTATCGTCAATCGAATTTTACCGCCGAACGTTGATGCTCACTTTGGGCAGTGGCGCGAGATGCAGCAACAGTATGCACCAATGGTGCAAGAGATGTTTGAGCCGTTGCCGATCTTACGTGCTCCGCATTTTTCGCAAGAGATTGTCGGCGTAGAATTGTTATCGCAGTTGGCCGATCATCTGTTTGGGCGGCGTGACCCGGCGGCATTCCTATACCAGGGTCCAACGCAGCGTCTCGAGAAGACGCCGGATGGGTACGACTTGATCGTGCCATTGCCGTTTGCTTCGGAAGATCAGGTGCATTTAGCCCAAAGCGATGATGAGTTGCTGATATCCGTTGGTTGGCATCGGCACCGTATTGTGTTACCACAGTCGCTGGCGCGGCTGCGGGCCCAAGATGCTTTCTTCGAGGACTCGTCGCTGCGGGTGGTCTTCCGACGCGAAGCGGCGGCTTGATACGTGTCGTTGTTGCTACAGTTGCTTGCGCTAGCCCAGTTATGGTATACTAGATGCCAGTGCGCCGTAGCGGCGCAATTTCGTGTGTAGTTCTGGGAAGAGGGATCGCTATGGCCAGCAAGAAGGGTAACCGCATCGTGATTAAGCTGAAGAGCACCGAAAGCGGTCACACCTATACCACCGAGAAGAATCGGCGCAACGATCCGAACCGTCTGGAGTTGCGCAAGTACGATCCGATTGTGCGCCGCCACGTGCTCTATCGTGAGACGAAGTAGGTGGATACAGGTTCGTCCGTCAACGGTACTGCGGGGGCACAGCGATGCTGCGCCCCCGCCGAGTTTTGAATACTAGATGATGCTCCGTCTTGTACGTATCGTTTCGCTGGTAGCTTTTGAAGCCACCGTGGTTGCGCTACCGTTGTTGTCTCTCACCGGTGTCGCTTTGCCGTGGCTGGGATTGGCCGGTGCAGTGTTGGTCGGTTGGCTGGCCGATACTGCGAGTCGGCGGTTGCGTTGGCCATGGCATCGCCTCGTCCTGGCGGTGGCTCCTCCGGTGGCTGCAACCGGCTTAGTCGGGTTGGCGTTCGGGCTAGCGCCGGTGGCCGTATGGGCCGCGCTGCTGCCGGGCCATCCACAGAGCGGCCTTGTCTATCTCACCGTCCTTTGTGCCTTTGTTCTGGTTTGGCGTGGGGTTAGGTTGGCCGAACACGACAGTGCCACACTGCTATCACTGGCCGGTAAAGTAGGGATCGTGGTGGTAGCTGCACTCTTGCTTGGCCCGCTGCTCCGCGCCGGTGCTGTCCCACAGCGTGAGTTGCTGCTGGGGTATGTGGTTACGCTGGTCGGAACGGGCTTGGCAGCTTTAGCACTTACCCACCTGGTTGAGACGGCAACCGTTCACGGGCAAAAACTCGATCTGCGCTGGACGATGTTGCTTGTTGGGATTATCGGCAGTGTCTTGCTAGTAAGTGTTGTACTGACTGCAACACTCAGTGGTGATGTGACACTAGATGCGATCGTGACCGTCTTGCGCTGGTTGCTGTTGCCGTTTGCGCTTGTCGGTGCGGGACTTGTCTACCTCTTCACAACCGTCTTTGGTGATCTGATCCGCTCACTCTTTGCGTTGTTAGGACAGGCATTGGTGCAGATGAATCTTCGCCCTGAGCCACCACCAACACCTGATACAGTACCGGTCGATGAGAGTTCGGTATCGGCAGTGATCACGTTGGCGCAGCAGGCAACATTTGTGTTAGCGTTGATCCCACTGGCTGCACTGTTGATTGCTGTGTTGCTGTGGCAGCGCCGAAGACGGTTTGTTGCTATAGATGAAGAGCGCGAATCGCTGGATGTCGGGCAAAGCGTGTTGAACGATCTACGCGATTTGTTGGGTTTGTTGCGTAATCCTTTTCAGCGTCGGTTGCGTGGGTTGCAGGCTGTGTTAGCGGCATTGCGTGGGAACGATCCGGTAACGCGAGTCCGCCGTGCGTATGTGCAGGTGTTGTTAGTGCTAGAACAGCGTGGTTTGCGTCGTGCGCCAGCCCAAACTCCGGCGGAATGGTACGCTACTGTTGCGCCAACTTTATCCGACCCAGCACCGCTAGCCGACTTGACAGCGGCTTACGAGCAGGCGCGATACCGACCTGATGGTGTTGATGCGGCAGAGGCCGGGCGGGCGGAGCAGGCAGCGCAAGCGTTGTATGATCAGAAAGATCAGATACGGCGTGATGAGGGGGGGATCGGTATGATCCCCCGTCTTTGACGGTGTTGCCTAATCGGTCACTACTCAACGGTGACGCTTTTAGCGAGGTTGCGCGGCTGATCGGCATCGCATCCGCGTAGTACGGCGACGTGGTAGGCGAAAATCTGCAACGGGATGACGTTCAGTACCGGTTGCAAGAGGGGCAACGTCGCCGGTACACCGATCAGATGATGAGCTTTTTCGGCGAGCAACTCATCGCCAAGGTGACCGATAGCGATCACCTGACCGTGACGCGCACGCACCTGTTCAATGTTACTCACCATCTTCTCGTAGATGTGGTCACGCGGGGTGATGCAGATGACCGGCATTTGCTCATCGATCAGCGCAATGGGGCCGTGTTTCATTTCGCCTGCCGGATACCCTTCGGCGTGGATGTAGCTAATTTCTTTCAGCTTGAGCGCGCCTTCGAGGGCAATCGGATAATTGATCTGGCGGCCAAGGAAGAGCGCATTATTCGCCTTGTGGTAACGTTCGGCAAGGGTAATACAGAGCGGCGTTGTCTGTTCGATAGTTTGGGCAGCCTTACCTGGCAATTCGATCAGGGCCTGAATGTGTTCGCGGATTTGGGCCGGGGTGAGTGTACCGCGCGCCTGCGCGAGCCGTAACGCAAACAGGTAGGCCGCTACCAGCATTGAGGTAAAGGCTTTGGTCGAAGCTACCCCGATTTCTGGGCCGGCGTGGAGATAGATCGGGCCACCGTCGGCCAACCGCGCCGCTTGGCTACCGATGGCGTTCACAATTGCCACGCTCGGTACCCCTTGGTTACGCGCCTCCTCCATCGCAGCCAAGGTATCAACCGTCTCACCACTTTGCGTGATCGCCAGGAGCAAGGCGTCACGCTCATCATCACTCTGCAAAACTGGGTTACGGTAACGAAACTCGCTGGCGTAATCGACTTCAACCCGCACTCTGGCGAGTTGCTCGATTAAAAACTTCGCTACCAAGCCGGCATGCCACGCAGTGCCACAGGCAACTGCATAAATACGACGCACCCGACGCAGATCAGCATCGCTCAGGCGAATATCCGTCAGTGTGATCCGTCCGTGCTCTTGGTCAATCCGCCCACGTAACACGTCCATCAGTGCGCGTGGCTGTTCATCGATCTCCTTCTGCATAAAGTGGCGATAATCGCCTTTCGCAGCCGCGACCGGGTCCCATGGAATGGCGTGGATTGTGCGTTCGACCGGAGTTCCATCGAGGTGCGTGATAGTGACCTCATGGCGGCGCACCACTGCAACATCCCGATCCTCAAGAAAGATCAAATTGCGGGTATAGTCGAGAATAGCCGGAATGTCTGAAGCAATAAACTGCTCATTATCGCCAAGGCCGATGACTACACCACCCGCATTGCCAAGCCGTGCTGCTACCAGGGTGTCCGGCTCGTGGATGCAGAATGCGACGATAGCGTTACCACCACGCAATTCCTGGAGGGTCTGGCGCACCGCAGTAACTAGATCGCGGTACTGATGGTAATAATGCCCGGCTAGCTTAGCAATCACTTCGGTGTCAGTCTGCGACTCGAACTGGTAGCCCAACTCGATCAGCCGTCCCTTGAGAGACAGATAATTTTCGACGATCCCGTTCTGAATGACCACAATGCCACCGCTCGCGTCACGATGCGGATGGGCATTGATTTCGGTCACACCACCGTGGGTTGCCCAGCGGGTATGGCCGATCCCAATATGCCCGCGAGTTGGTTCAGCGACCAGTCGCTGCCGCAAATTGTGCAACTTGCCGACGCTACGGCGTAATTGCAAGCCGATGGTAGGGTCGTAGATCGCAATACCTGCCGAATCGTATCCGCGATATTCCAGACGTTGCAAGCCGTTAATTACGACTTCGGTCGCGTCACGTGTACCAACATAGCCAACAATGCCACACATTGCAAACACTCCTCGTCTAGGCCGCACATAGTGCGGCCCTACACCATTCGTCGGCATCATCAAGCGGTACGGCGAACACCTCTGAGTAAAACGCCGTTACTGTGGTGATGCAGTCACGAGAGATAAGCTTGGGTGGGGGAAGGCTAGGTGGTGGGTCGCTACCGATGGCTTTGTCCTTGCCCGTTACCGGGAGGCGTTGCCCCATCGGTTTACCGGTGGCGCCCTGCACCGGGGAGGCTTCCGCTGATCTCTCGATGTTTCGGGTGGCTATCACCCGTTAGCTCCGGCTCGCACCGGGAACCTCCGTCCTCGTCAACTTCACCGTGGTGAAGTCCATGCGCTAGACTTATTAGTAGTACGTTCGGGTGTTTCTTTCCTCCCGGTTGCGCCCCCGCGCAACCATAACCGGCTCCTTTGATGCTCAGAGTATACCATGCTCTATATCGGTCATCGTGACAGTTTGCTCATCAGATAGCTGATAATTTCCTTATAATTTGACTGTTGCTTTGTTGAGAAATTAGGTGCTTTGTCTCATAAATAACCCACACTAATCTAAAAGGACTACATACCCTGTCGTCAAGCCATTTACACCTTCAACTATACTTAAACCCTTAGCAACATATTCACCAAACCATCGTGTAAATCCAGTTGCCACCAGCTCCCTCTTGTCAGTTCGGGCGCAGCGAGACATCTTTGTCAGTTCGAGCGTAGCGAGAAATCTTCGTCATTCTTCCCTACACACAGGATTTCTCGGGCGCTGGCGCGTCCTCGAAATGACCGGTGCGGTGCTCTCCTTCCCACGCGCAGATTTCTCGGGGGCTGGTGCGCCCTCGAAATGACAATGGGGTCGTGTGACGGGTAGGTCGCGCGGAGTACGGTTCTTGTGCGCAAACCACTGTCAGTTCGGGCGCAGCGAGACATCTTTGTCAGTTCGAGCGTAGCGAGAAATCTTCGTCATTCTTCCCCACACGCAGATTTCTCGGGCGCTGGTGCGCCCTCGAAATGACAATGGGGTCGTGTGACGGGTAGGTCGCGCGGAG